>NZ_QUMK01000013.1 GCF_010907035.1 Rhodopseudomonas sp. BR0M22 | reverse complement strand
AGCACGGACTGACCGTGGTGACGCGAAACGTTTCGGATTTTGCACCGACGGGTGTGGCGGCGGTTGATCCGTTCGGAAAGGCGTAGCAAAGGGGTCGCCCGGATGAGCGCAGCGATATCCGAGAAAGCGAGCGCTTCATTCAAAAATCCCGGGTGTCGCTCCGCTCACCCGGGCTACGCTTGCTTGTGTCGGCCACGGCGGATCACTGCCGTGAAGAGTACTTGTTTTGCAGTTCTGTCCACGGCGGACGACCAAACGAGTACCCCAAAAAGCGTTTATCCCCAATATTGAAGATTGCATTTTGCCCATCTCGCTATCTTCGCTCTTCGAATTGAGCTTAGCCTGCGCACGCAACAAACGATTCTTCTAGGGGATTCAGTTGTCTACCCAATTGCACCCGATATCGAATGTGAACAAGGAAGGCCAGATCGACGTGATTTTTATCCACGGGATTGGCGGAGACCCGAGGTCCACGTGGACTAATGATCTCACCGGACACGGATGGCTCAATTGGCTCGATGAAGACCTTCCTACTATAAACATTCATTCAATCGAATACGAATCATCCGCAACAGCATGGCTCGGTCCCGATGCAATGCCAATCTACGATCGCGCGAATAATCTGCTGGAACTTCTTTGCAGCAAAGGCTTCGGAAGTAAGCCAATCGTCTTTGTTGGACACAGTCTGGGAGGCCTGATTATTAAGAAGCTGCTGCAGAACGCGGAGAGCCTTGGCGTTGAACGATATAGGCGAGTCCTAGAAGCCACGAGGGGTGTCGTTTTTGTTGCCACACCTCACCAGGGGTCCAGCCGCGTTCCAACACTCCAAATCCTTCGAAGCTTATTCAAAATGACAAAACTCGGGGTAGAACTCGAAGCCAATAACGACACTCTTCGAGAGACATATAATTGGTATCGAGGCAAAAGATTCGAGACCCGCGCCTTCGCAGAGACGCTACCAATTTCGCACATCGGAATCGTCGTGGACCAAGCAACCGCCGAGCCAGGCGTCCCCCAAACAGTAGCGGTCCCACTTCACGAGGACCACATTAGCATAAGCAAACCACGCAATCGCGACGAACTGATATACCAAAGCGTTAAATCCTTTCTTACATCACTGTCCTCTCCAAAGACAACACCTGCGAACGAACATCGACCTTTGATATCAATTTTGCACGCATCAAACATTTTGGACCTAATCAGCCTTTTTGACAGCGAGTTCTACTTTAGATGGGACCCGAGTACATTCAATTCTCGAAAAGCGCCCTGCCACATTTATTGGCCAGTACGACTACGTCACCCGACGCCAATCCACGCAGCGCAATGCTTCGCAGCTGCCGGCCTTCAAAAAAAAGGGGCTACAATCAATTTATTTATCGATGACCTTGGAGAGACGAATTTCGAGGTGAGCCGGTTTCGAGAGAGACTACTCGCGTGGGTCAGTAGAGTCGGAGGCGACGCTGAGGCCGTCAATGTCGTCACGTTTAGCCAAGTGATTGACGGAGCATATAGCGGCAAAGCTCCCGAAGCGGACCCATGGACAGCCGTACGCAAATGGCTCGGAGAAACCGACTTTCGCTTAAACGTAATCCTCAAGGTATCGAAATTGATAAAGCCAAACGCCACTTCGGTCGATTTGGCATTGCTGAACTCCCAACGCCCACGGCGACTACTAACACCGGCCATGGTATGGACATGCCTTTCATACTTAGGCGCACAGATCGGCAACGAATCAATCATTACACTGGCAGGATATGACGAAACAGTACTCTGGAACGTTTGGAAGACGCAACCAATTGCCCCTTCCCTGAGTGTGGGACACCTTTTCCTGCCTCTTTTAGGTGAAGTAGATAGTCAACACGGAAGTGAAGCGCTCCATATGGAAGAGCCCAAAAGCTATTCTCTGGATTGGGACAGCCGCGACGACATCCGCATGGCCCTACAATCTGAATTTAATACAACAGGCTGGTCTCAGCCGGATCGACTAGTTCCCTGGTCCATGAAATGCTGCATTTTCTTACCACAGTTCGTAGCGGGCGAAGATACCTGTTTGCGCTGTCCAACTACTACGCTTCAGCTTGATACACACCTCGATTCCATCGGCTCCGACAAATTGTCTGCGCCTCTCATTAATGAGTTGGCGAAATGGCTAAATTGATCAAGTCAAACAACGAATCACAACCACAAGGTAGTCACGAGGCGCCCCCATCGAGGTCACCGTTCTTTTCGAGAGCTTACGGCGGCTATACAACGAACCAGCAACATTTCTACCTCGCTCACCTTGGCAACCCGAGCAACAAGACGATCCTCGACCCGATGAGTGGACAGGGCTTTCTTTTGGCAAATGTCGCGTTTGAAGGCGCAACGGTGTGGTTAGGCGACATCAACCCGACGATGGGTCTGATGGCATCACTCAGGTCACCAGAGATCGTGAAAAGCCGCCACGCGCTAGTCGATTGGTTTACTGATAAACTCAGCACCGTCTCCTTTCGCAAGAGGCATTTGCGCTTCGAGTATGTCGACGACTGGCTCCCTGAAGGAATCAAGGTTCAGCTGCGTCAATATCGAGAATTGTTTGACCTAACGGACGATCCGTTCCACTCGCCAAGCGACTTCGCACGAATGTCTCTTAGGAAGCGCTTTGCTGCGGCAATCCCTCTCCTCGCAGCGAGAGAGATCGCATGCTACCGGTCTAGCGACAACCACACTTGGATCAAGCCAGGCGGACTGCAACGCTCATCTGAGATCAATACGTCTCTTCAACGAGCCGCATCTTCCTGGTTAAAGTTTGCGGATGATATAGCTGAGACATACAACAACTCCAAGGCTTGGGGACGGTTGACGGCAACCCCGATGGACGCAGCGCGCGGTGATTTTGGCAGCTCGCCGCGAGTAGATGTAGTTATCACCTCGCCGCCCTACGCAAACCGACTCGACTACACTAGAATGTGGGGGCCAGAGTCGCACGTTTCCGCATCTATCTGGGGAGCCAATATTCGGGAAATCCAAAGTCGCCAAATAGGGTCAAACGTTGTAAGGGGCACCCCCCCTCTTTCAATTGAAGAGCAGGGTTTACCCATGGAAGTTGTCGGCGCACTGCGGGCAATTAAGAACGATGACGGGTATGCAAGTGAGGGGTATTACTATCCATTCTTTCGAAACTATGCAGTCACTCTCGCACAATCAGTTCGCAAGCTCTCCGAAAGAACGAAGGAAGGAGGGCTACTAGTCTTTTTTGTACGCGACACAGTCAGAAAGGACATACTTTTTCCCACAGGACTCTTAATCGAGAGAGTTCTTGAGAACGAGGGATGCACCATTTTTGGGAAAGAACGAAAGATTGTTAAGAGGCACGTCGGTTTGAGGCGACGAGCGGGAACTACTGGACTGTACGGCATAGGCCAGCAGGAATGGTGGCTAGCGTTTCGCAAGGGCAAATAATGGAAACTCGCATTCGCCCCGGGGTTCGATTGCGCGAAGACGTCTTTGGTGGCATCTGCTATGTGCCTCAACGCGATGACTTTTTTGCTGCCAATCAAAAGATCTTCCTTTATCTGAAATCTCTTCCAGATACCTGGACGAAAGTCGCTACCACAGACAAGGAAGCTGTGACAGCACTGGCTGCGCTTGGCATTTGTGAGACAAGAAGTCCCAAGATAACAGAGAAGGCGTATTGCGGCCCGTCCTTTCTTGGCAGCTTCTTAGAGCTCCCATCCGTTTCAATGCCGCTGGTAGTCAATTGCTTTTGTACAGCCCATTGTCCACTCTCGTGCATCTACTGTCACGCCGATGATTTGATGAAGCAGTTTCGAGACACGGAATCCGATGACGACATTGACAATGTTGCCGCAACGGCAAATATGCTGCCAGCGATGGTCGCAGTCATCACTGGTGGCGACCCGTTGACTCGCCCACGCCGAGCGAAGGCCCTGATCGAGCGCTTAGCAGCCGAAAAGGCTCTTGTTTTAGACACGTCAGGCGTCGGAGACATCACTACACTTGTTCCGCTACTTAAAGAGAACAACGTACACGTCAGAGTGTCGCTCGATACGATTTCTAATCAGAATCGGAAACTTCGCCCAACAAACAGGCAATACGTCAAGAACGGCGAATCGTCATCGCTGGGGGCAATTCGAACAATCGACATCTGTCATGCGGAGGGAATTCCGCTCACGGTACAGACTGTAATTACATCGCTAAATGAGAATGCTGACGAATGGCGGGATCTTCGAGACTGGCTGGTCGCCAGAGGAGTTCGAAATTGGGTCATCCACGTGGTAGTGAAGGGTGGCGCCGCTCGCCGCATTGAAGAAGCTTCAAAAGGCAAAAGAACAACAATCGTACCAAGTTCTTATATCTACACTAAGCTCTGGCGATTAGTTGACGAGACGATCAAAAGACGCCTTCCTATAGATATCCGCTGCACGGACACTGACACAACACCCAATTCCGTTCTACTCATTGGCAGCAAGGGAGATCTGTACACAGAGGGATACGCACACAAGGGCAAAGTATGCCTATACAGAATTGGAGACGCACGACCCGATCTGATTCAAGCTCTGTGGCCACATCTAGATCGATTCGGACACGCACGGCGCTATCTGAACTGGAATCCTTGGTTTTTCGAAGGGCGCAGCTTGGAAACGATCTGTTACGATGTACCAGTACCCGAAACTTCTGAGCTCACTACTCAAGCAAATCCAGTTGAAACAGAGGCTAAGTACCCAATTTTGGATGTTGCAACCTTAGAAGCGCTGCTTGCGGAGTTTGGCTTTCAGGCCAGTGGAGGCGCCAAGTTTCAGCGGGACGAGTATTTTGACACGGCCGAGCGTTTCGCTAAACGACTGGATTATGTCGTACGACTCCGCCAAGAAGGCGGTCTGCTTGCGGTAGCACTAAAGGGACCTCGGCATTGGGTCGGAAGAACATACTCTCGGATCGAATTGGAGGTTCCCGCAGGATCGGAGAGCGCGGTTCGGGACTCCCTTCATCGAAGCGGATTTGAAGCAACTTGGTATATGGAGAAGCGGCGTACTACCTACCTGACATCGAGAAGGTCGCTTGTTGCTGCGGTGGATGAAATTCCTGAACTCGGATTCTTCCTCGAATTGGAAGGCCCTTTAAGCGACGTGCGAGAGATGGAGTCGAAGCTCGTCAAGGTGCTTGGACCGCAGGAAAGACGAAATTACGCCGAACTGTTCCGCACCTATAAACTCGAAAGCGGCGTCCACTCCGAGGAGATCGTGGGAGCAAGTTTTACTTCATAGAGCTTACAGTTACTTTGATCGTCGCGTTGATATGTGGGGGAGACCGCCTGGACGATGAGTTGGTATTCATTCACAAGTTTGAGCTTGCCATTTTGATGCGAGCAATAGACCCGCCGATTTGCGCCGTTTTCCATTAAGCATGGCAGTGGGTCGAGCAGGGACAGCGCAATAGACAAAGCCCCGGAGCATCGCTCCGGGGCTTCATTGTTTTCCGAGGGGTGAGCGCCCCTCGAACCGTCATTGCCGGGCTTGACCCGGCAATCCATATTTTTCGCGACAAATCACGCGCAAGGGCGCGCTTCGCGCGCGATGGATGGCCGGGTCGAGCCCGGCCATGACGACTTGAACTATCAGTACCGATAGTGATCCGCCTTGAACGGGCCTTCGACCTTGACGCCGATGTAGTCGGCCTGGTCCTTGCGCAGCTCGGTGAGCTTGACGCCGATCTTGGCGAGGTGCAGGCGGGCGACCTTTTCGTCCAGGGTCTTGGGCAGCACGTAGACCTTCCTGTCGTACTTGCCCTGGTTCTGGAACAGCTCGATCTGCGCCAGCGTCTGGTTGGTGAACGACGCCGACATCACGAAGGACGGATGGCCGGTGGCGTTGCCGAGGTTGACGAGGCGGCCTTCCGACAGCAGCACGATGCGCTTGCCGTCCGGGAAGGTGATCTCGTCGACCTGCGGCTTGATGTTGTCCCACTTCAGGTTCTTCAGATGCGCGATCTGAATTTCGTTGTCGAAGTGGCCGATGTTGCAGACGATGGCGCGATCCTTCATCGCGCGCATGTGGTCGATGGTGATGATGTCCTTGTTGCCCGTGGCGGTGACGAAGATGTCGGCGATCGGAGCCGCATCTTCCATGGTCACCACCTGATAGCCTTCCATCGCCGCCTGCAGCGCGCAGATCGGATCGACTTCCGACACCATGACGCGGGCGCCGGCCTGGCGCAGCGACGCCGCCGAGCCCTTGCCGACGTCGCCGAAGCCGGCCACCATCGCGACCTTGCCGGACATCATCACGTCGGTGCCGCGGCGGATGCCGTCGACCAGCGATTCACGGCAGCCATAGAGGTTGTCGAACTTCGACTTGGTGACCGAGTCGTTGACGTTGATCGCCGGGAACAGCAGCTTGCCGGCCTTCTCCATGTCGTACAGACGATGCACGCCCGTGGTGGTCTCTTCCGACACGCCCTTGATGTTCTTGGCGAGCGTGGCGAAGTAGCCCTTCGGCTTCTCCTTGAGGATGCGCTTGATCAGCGCGAAGAAGATCTCTTCTTCTTCCGAATTGTGCTGATCGAGGAACATGGTGTCGCCGTTCTCGGCACGCAGGCCCTGATGCACGAACATGGTCGCGTCGCCGCCGTCGTCGAGGATCATGTTCGGGGTGCCGCCGTCCGACCAGTCGAACAGCTTGGCGGTGTAGTCCCAGTAATCCTTCAGCGTCTCGCCCTTGACGGCGAACACCGGAATGCCGGCGGCGGCGATCGCGGCGGCGGCGTGGTCCTGGGTCGAGTAGATGTTGCACGACACCCAGCGGACGTCGGCGCCGAGCGCCACCAGCGTCTCGATCAGCACCGCGGTCTGGATCGTCATGTGCAGCGAGCCGGCGATGCGGGCGCCCTTCAAGGGTTGCTTGGGGCCGTATTCCTCGCGGGTCGCCATCAGGCCGGGCATTTCGGTCTCGGCCAGCGAGATCTCCTTGCGGCCGAAATCGGCGAGGCCGATGTCCTTGACGATGTAATCGGTGAACTTGGCGGTCATGCGGATGGGGTTCCTGATGTCTGTGTCAGTCGAACTGAGCACTACGAACTGAATCGGGCAGTTTGAGGCAGTGTGCCTCGTCTCCCTCGCCCCGCTCTTGCGGGGAGAGGGCCGGGGTGAGGGGGCGTCGCCGCGAGGCCGCGAGGCTCGGCTGCGCTGAAGCGCCCCCTCACCCGACCCGACTTCGCTGCGCTTCGCCGGGCCGACCTCTCCCCGCGCGCGGGGAGAGGTGAAGACGCCGGCTTTGGGCTTACTTTCTCACTTACACCGCACGCTTCATGGCGTCGGCAAGATCGGTCTTCTCCCAGGAGAAGCCGCCGTCGGCGTCCGGGGTGCGGCCGAAATGGCCGTAGGACGAGGTCCGGGCGTAGATCGGCTTGTTGAGGTCGAGGTGGGTGCGGATGCCGCGCGGGGTCAGGTCCATCACCTCGGCCACGATGGTCTCGAGCTTGTCCTCGGCAACCTTTCCGGTGCCGTGGGTGTCGATGTAGATCGACAGCGGGCGCGCCACGCCGATCGCGTAGGCGAGCTGCAGGGTGCACTTGTCGGCGAGGCCGGCGGCGACGACGTTCTTGGCGAGGTAGCGCGCCGCATAGGCCGCCGAGCGGTCGACCTTGGTCGGATCCTTGCCGGAGAACGCACCGCCGCCATGCGGGGCCGCGCCGCCGTAAGTATCGACGATGATCTTACGGCCGGTCAGGCCGGAGTCGCCGTCCGGGCCGCCGATGAAGAACTTGCCGGTCGGGTTGATGTGCCAGATCGTCTTGTCGGTGATCCAGCCGTCGGGCAGCGCCTGACGCACATAGGGCTCGACGCAGTCGCGAACCTGGTTCGAGGTCAGATCCTCGACCAGATGCTGATGCGACACCACGATCTCGCGGACATATTGCGGCTTGCCGTTCTCGTACTGGATCGTCACCTGGCTCTTGGAGTCGGGCCCGAGAATCTTCTCCTTGCCGGAGTGGCGGGCTTCCGAGATCAGGCGCAGGATCTTGTGGGCGTAGAAGATCGGCGCCGGCATCAGGTCGGGGGTCTCGTTGGTGGCGTAGCCGAACATGATGCCCTGGTCGCCGGCGCCCTCTTCCTTGTTGGTGCCGGGCTGCAGCGCGTCGACGCCCTGCGCGATGTCGGCCGACTGCGGATGCAGCAGGATTTCGATGTCGCAAGTCTTCCAGTGGAAGCCGTCCTGCTCGTAGCCGATGTCCTTGATGGCTTCGCGGACGACGTGTTCGATCTGCTCGTTGGTAACCGAGGCCGGGCCGCGGGTCTCACCGGCGATCACCACCTTGTTGGTGGTCGCCAGCGTCTCGCAGGCGGCGCGGATCGCCCACGGATCGATGCCGGCCTTCGGCCCTTCGCGATAGAACAGATCGACGATCTCGTCGGAGATCCGGTCGCAGACCTTGTCCGGATGCCCTTCCGACACCGACTCACTGGTGAACATATAAGACGCGCGCATCAGTAACCCCTTGTCCGCCGGACGTTCGGCGGTGTTTTGGTGAAAGATAACTATCCTGATAGATGTCAGTCGCGCCTTCGCGAGATGACGTAGGATTCATCGTTGAACCAGAGACCGCTGTGCTTGCGCAGAACTTCTCTGGTGGCTTCCAAGTACTGGCCGTCCCGGGTCACTTCGGTGAGCCGGTCGTCCTCGATCTGCGCGACATACACCGCGGCATTCCATGCGGCAAAGGCGGTCGAATTGCCGATCGGTCCGGTGACCTCATTGGGCAGTGCCTCCATATCATAGCGAAAGATCGAGCGACTATCGGCATAGGCGTTGAAGTTCAGGTCTCTACCAGCCGAGCCCAGCTCGTATTTGACCGCGCGCAACAATTCGTGGCGGCTGACCGAGAACGGGTTCTCGTCCGGCCAGATCGCCTGGACGATTTCTAATCCCGGATCGCGACCATGAGAGTGGATTCCGATCAGCCGTCCGCCGGCGCGGAGCGCCCGGGCCAGCGGCGCGATGATCCGCTTGGCCCGGAAGTTGACGGATGATTTCGCCCGGTAGGGCTGCGAGGCGATGATCAGGTCGAAATTCGCCTCGGTGCGGCCGGCGCGCGGGATCACCGCGTCGAGCAGGAAGCGGTGGTCCTCGCGGTACAGCACGATCGCGACCGGGCGCTCGTACACCGGCATCCCGGTGCGCGGGCTGACATTGGCGCGCCAGTTGTCCTGCAGGAAAGGCGCCAGCTCGGCGATCTGGGTTTCGAACTCGCCGGACGAAGCCCCCCGCAGCGCCACCTCGTGCCAGATCATCCCGGCGGCGGCGCTCGGCGAGGACGGCGTCAGCCATGGCGCCTCGGCGTATTTCATGTTGGTGAATACGAACACCGACGCCGGGTGCTCGAACAGCCGGTCCGGCACTTTCTCCAGCGTCAGCCGCAGATCCTCGAGGCTGAGTTCCTTGCCGGCGATATAGAACGGCATCTGCGGAAACCGCCCGTGCATCGCCCGCAGCACGCGCGCGAGCACCGTCCCATCACCGCAGCCGGCATCGAATACCCGCAGCGCCGGAGGCCGCGGGTGGATGTTGGCGAGCTCCAGCGCGACGCGGTCCGCCACCACCCGCTTCTCGCCGCAGGTATGGACGAACAACAGGTATTTCTGCCGGTTCTCGAAGAAGCGGAAGTTGCTGCGCGGATCCCGCCGCTCCAGCGGCACCACCAGCCCCCGCGGCGGCGGCGCAACGCCCAGCCCAGCAGCAACAAACGCCTCAATCCGCTCCAACGTATCCAGCGTGATGCGTTTGCCCTCGCGCAGTCGATGCACCAGCTTGCCGTCATTGACCGCACGCCGGCCGAACGTCGTCTCGGCCATCCCGGCCTGACGGCAGTAGTCGGAAATCCGGCTGAGAAGCTGGTCGTTGTTCATGCGGGCGGGTGGGCAGTTTCCGATCGGTCCGGCTTCCTAGCACGCATTTCCCACTACTGAAAGCGCAACGTTCGAACGAAGACGGCAGATAATTTGGGACAAATTTCAATGTGGGGCCGCCAAACTGTCATTGGGAAATCGAAAACGATCTGCTAAGAGGCGCGCGAGTCCGGAGTATCCGGGCGGCTGACGGAACGGATTTCAGACATGCGCATCACGATGATCGGAACGGGTTATGTCGGGCTGGTATCGGGGGCGTGTTTTGCCGATTTCGGCCACCAGGTGACCTGCGTCGACAAGGATGCCGGCAAGATCGCGGCCCTGCATCGGGGCAAAATTCCCATCTTCGAACCGGGACTTGACGAGCTGGTCGCGGCCAACGTCAAGGCCGGACGGCTCGACTTCACCACCGACCTCACCGCCCCGGTGGGCGAAGCGGATGCGGTGTTCATCGCCGTCGGAACTCCGTCGCGGCGCGGCGACGGCCACGCGGACCTGTCCTATGTGCATGCCGCCGCAAAGGAAATCGCCGCAGCCCTGAAGGGCTTCACGGTCGTCGTCACCAAGTCGACCGTCCCGGTCGGCACTGGCGACGAGGTCGAGCGGCTGATCCGCGAGACCAATCCCACCGCCGACGCGGCGGTCGCTTCAAACCCCGAATTCCTGCGCGAGGGTGCGGCGATCCGCGACTTCAAATTCCCCGACCGCATCGTGATCGGCACAGCCGACGAGCGCGCCCGCAAGGTGATGGGCGAGATCTACCGCCCGCTGTCGCTGAACCAGGGCCCGCTGATGTACACCGCGCGGCGCACCGCCGAGCTGATCAAATACGCAGCGAACGCGTTCCTGGCGACCAAGATCACCTTCATCAACGAAATGGCGGACCTCGCCGAGAAGGTCGGCGCCGACGTCCAGGACGTCGCCCGCGGCATCGGCATGGACAACCGGATCGGCAGCAAGTTCCTGCACGCCGGCCCCGGCTTCGGCGGCTCGTGCTTCCCCAAGGACACCCGCGCCTTGGTGAAGATCGGCCTCGATTACGAAGCGCCGCTGCGCATCGTCGAGGCGGTGATGGCGGTCAACGATAACCGCAAGCGCGCAATGGCCCGCAAGGTGTCGGCGGCGCTTGGCGGCAACATGCGCGGCAAGACCGTCGCGGTGCTCGGCCTCACCTTCAAGCCGGACACCGACGACATGCGCGAGGCGCCATCGATCCCGCTCGTGACCAGCCTGCTCGACATGGGCGCCAAGGTGAAGGCGTTCGATCCCGCCGGCATGGACCACGCCAAGTCGGAGCTGCCGGACATCACTTATTGCGAAGACGCCTACGACTGCGCCAAGGGCGCGGACGCTCTGGTGATCGTCACCGAGTGGGTGCAATTCCGCGCGCTCGACCTGCCGCGGCTGAAAGACGCAATGGCGCAGCCGATCGTGGTCGACCTGCGCAACATCTACCGCCCCGCCGAAATGGCCGAGCACGGCTTCAGCTATCACAGCGTCGGCCGCGGCGACGCGTAGTCGCGCATATCAACGCTGCCGAGTCCGCAGAGCCGTTCCCTACCACAACGCCGCTCGCCCCCCCCGATCCGGCCGCGCGCCGCGCGAGCGGCGGTTGTTGCGCGCCTTCGCGCAACACTATTGACCGACCGATCGGTTAAGTTTTACGATCATCAGAAAGCATAAGGTGCGATCGGCGCGGTCGGCGTCGTATAAAGCAACGGGATGGGATCAGGCCAAGACGCTCGGAAGAAGCGCGAGCCTGCAACGGAGGAAACGGATTCATGGCTCACTACACGCATGTCCTGCGCAGCGTCGCCGTTGGCGCGACGGCTCTGGCGCTGTCCAGCTTCTCGCTGATGCACGCCGCTTTGGCGGCTTCGACCATCAAGCTCGGCTCGGTGCTGTCGATTACCGGCCCGGCGTCGTTTCTCGGCGATCCCGAGGACAAGACGCTGAAGATGTATGTCGACAAGATCAACGCGGCGGGCGGCGTCGACGGCCAGAAGATCGAACTCGTGGTCTATGACGACGGCGGCGACGCCAACAAGGCGCGCACCTTCGCCACCCGGCTGGTCGAGGACGACAAGGTGGTGGCGATGATCGGCGGCTCGACCACCGGCACCACGATGGCGATGATCCCGGTGTTCGAAGAAGCCCAGATCCCGTTCATCTCGTTTGCCGGTGCGGTCGAAATCATCGATCCGGTCCGCAAATACGTGTTCAAGACCCCGCACACCGACAAGATGGCGTGCGAGAAAATCTTCGAGAACATTAAGGCACGCAAATTCACCAAGGTGGCGATGATCTCGGGCACCGACGGCTTCGGCTCGTCGATGCGCGCGCAGTGCCTCAAGGTCGCGCCGAACTACGGCGTCAGCATCGTGGCCGAGGAAACCTACGGCCCGCGCGACAGCGACATGACGGCTCAGCTCACCAAGATCAAGAATACCGCCGGCGTCGAGGCGGTGGTCAATCCCGGCTTCGGCCAGGGGCCTGCGATCGTCACCCGCAACTACGCGCAGCTCGGCATGTCGTCGACGCCGCTCTATCAGAGCCACGGCGTCGCCTCGAAGAGTTTCATCGAGCTCGCAGGCCCCGCGGCCGAAGGCGTCCGCCTGCCTGCCGCGGCGCTGCTGGTCGCCGACAAACTGCCGGACAACGATCCGCAAAAGAAGGTCGTGACCGACTACAAGAAGACCTACGAAGACGCCACCAAGCAGCCGGTCTCGACCTTCGGCGGCCACGCTTACGACGGCCTCTACATCCTGATCGATGCGATGAAGCGGGCGAAGTCGACCGATCCGAAGAAGGTGCGCGACGAGATCGAGACGACCAAGGGCTTCGTCGGCACCGGCGGCATCGTCACTATGTCGCCGACCGATCATCTCGGCCTCGACCTGTCGGCGTTCCGGATGCTTGAAGTCAAGAATGGCGATTGGACGCTGGTGCAGCCGGGTAGCTGAGCAAGTCGGGAGTCATTCCGGGGCGCGGGCGCCAGCCCGCGAACCCGGAATCTCGACCTAACAACTTCTGGATTCCGGGTTCGCTCGCCGATGCGGGCGCCCCGGAATGACGTCTCTGATTGATGGCGCCTCAGATCAAACGCCTGCGAAAGAGCCCTTCAAGCGCCATGTCCGAACTTCTGCAATTCCTGATCTCGGGACTGACCGTCGGCGCGGTATATGCGCTGGTCGCGCTCGGATTCACGCTGGTCTATCACGCTGCCGACGTCGTCAATTTCGCGCAGGGCGAATTCGTCATGCTCGGCGGCATGGTCACCGTGTTCGCCTATGCGGCCGGCGTGCCGCTGCCGCTGGCGGCGTTACTTGCGGTGATTGTCGCGGTCGTGGTCGGGCTGCTGCTGTATTGGCTGGCAATCGCGCCGGCCCGCGGCGCTTCCGCAGTGTCGCTGATCATCATCACCATCGGCGCCTCGATCCTGCTGCGCGGAGCGGCGCAGATCGTGTTCGACAAGCAGTTCCACAAGCTGCCGGCTTTCTCCGGCGACGCGCCGATCCATCTGTTCGGCGCGGTGATCCAGCCGCAGAGCCTGTGGGTGCTCGGCGGCGCGGCGCTGGTGGTGCTGACGCTGTACTACGTGATGGAGCGGACGCTGATCGGCAAGGCGGTGGTCGCCACCGCTGCCAACCGGCTCGCGGCGCGGCTGGTCGGCGTCAACGTTGCCACCGTGATGGCGCTCGCCTTCGGCGGCTCGGCCGCGATCGGCGCCATCGCCGGAATCCTGATCACCCCGATCACCCTGACCAGCTACGACGTCGGCACGCTGCTGGCGCTGAAAGGCTTTGCGGCCGCGATGCTCGGCGGCATGGGCAATCCGCTCGGCGCCGTGATCGGCGGCCTGTTTCTGGGCCTGTTGGAATCGTTCGGCGCCGGCTACGTGTCGTCGACCTATAAGGACGCCATCGCCTTCATCGTCATCCTCGCCGTGTTGTTCGTGGCGCCGCAGGGGCTGGTCGGCCGCCGTAAAGTCGAGCGGGTCTGAGTGATGCTGAATCTGCTCGGCCGAAGGTCCGTCATTCTCATTGTGCTCGCTGTGATGATGGCGGTGCTGCCGCTGCTGTTTCCGTCCAGCTATTACTTCCGCGTCGCCTCGCTGGTCTGGGTGTCGGCGCTGGCGGCGATCGGCCTCAACATTCTGATGGGCAAGGCCGGCCAGGTCAGCCTCGGCCATGCCGGATTCTTTGGTATCGGCGCTTACGCCGTTGCGATCGGGCCGGCGCATTTAGGCCTCAACGCGCTGCTCGCGGTGCTGGTCGGCGCCCTGCTCTCCGCCGTGCTCGCCTTTCTGGTCGGCCGGCCGATCCTGCGGCTGAAGGGGCACTATCTCGCCATCGCCACGCTCGGACTCGGCGTGCTGGTGGCGATGGTGATCACCACCGAAAGCGGCTGGACCGGCGGCCCTGACGGCATGCCGGTGCCTAAGCTCAGCCTGTTCGGCTGGCGCGTCTCCGGCTCGACCACCTGGTACTGGATCACGGCCGGGCTACTGCTGATCGGCACCTGGTTCGCGCTCAATCTCGACGACACCCCGACCGGCCGCGCGTTCCGCGCGCTGCACGACAGCGAGGTCGCGGCGCGCACCGCCGGCGTGCATGTCGAGCGCTTCAAGCTGCAGGCGTTCGTGATCGCCGCGGTGTACGCCTCGGTCGCCGGCTCGGCGCTGGCGATGATGAACGGCTTCGTCAATCCGGACCAGGCCGGCTTTCTGCATTCGGTCGAGCTGGTGACGATGGTGGTACTCGGCGGCCTCGGCTCGATCGTCGGCAGCATCGTCGGCGCCGCGGTGCTGGTGGTGCTGCCGCAACTGCTGACGGTGTTTCAGGATTATGAGCATTTTCTGCTCGGTCTGATCATCATCGTGTCGATGATCTTCATGCGCGACGGCATGGTTCCGATGCTGGCGAAGCTGGCAAGGAGAGCACGGTCATGAGTCTGCTGAAGGCCAGCGATGTCGGCATCGCGTTCGGCGGCGTCAAGGCGATCGATGGCGTTGGTTTCTCGGTCGCGCCCGGCGAAATCCTGTCGATCATCGGCCCCAACGGCGCCGGCAAGACCACGTTGTTCAACGTCGTCTCCGGCATGTACGCCGCAGATCACGGCCGCATCGAACTGGACGGCCGTGACGTCACCGGCCTGCCGCCGGACGCACTCGCCTCGCGCGGACTGTCGCGCACCTTCCAGAATTTGCAGATCTTCCACCGCATGACCGCCGCCGAGAACGTCATGGTCGGCCGGCATTTGCAGGAGCGCTGCAGCCTGTTTGCCGATCTGCTGCGCCTGCCCTCGGTGACCCGGCAAAACCGCGCCACCCGCGCCGCTGCGCTCACGCTGCTCGATCAGGTCGGCCTGCGCGACGATGCAGACGTGGCAGCCGGCTCCCTGTCCTACGGCGCCAGCAAGCGGCTGGAAATCGCCCGCGCGCTCGCCGCCGAACCGCGGGTGCTGCTGCTCGACGAGCCGGCAGCCGGATGCAATTCGGTCGAGACCGAGGAAATCGACCGCCTGATCTGCCGCGTCGCCGACCAGGGCATCGCGGTGGTGCTGGTCGAACACGACATGAAGCTGGTGATGAAGATCTCGCATCGTATCCTGGTGCTCAATCAGGGCCGGATGCTGGTCGAAGGCACGCCCGACGAGGTGCGGCACAATCCGCTGGTGGCGGAAGCCTATCTCGGACGCCACGGCGCGCGGGAGGCGGCGCGTGCTTGAGGTGAAGGATCTGCACAGCGGCTACGGCCGGATCGACGTCCTCAAAGGCATCGGCCTCGAAGTACATGCCGGTGAAGTCGTCGCGCTGATCGGCTCGAACGGCGCCGGCAAGACAACGCTGCTGCGGGCGCTGTCCGGCGTGCAGCCTGTGTCCGGCGGAGAAATCCGGTTTCTCGGCCAACGCATCGACAAGCTGGCGCCGCACAAGCGCGTCGGCCTCGGCATCACCCAGTCGCCCGAGGGGCGCCAGATCTTCGGCCCACTCAGTGTCGCCGACAATCTCAGGCTCGGTGCTTATTTGCGCAAGGACGACGGCATCGAGGCCGACCGCGAGCGCGTCTATGCGATGTTTCCGATCCTGAAGGACAAGCGCGACCAGCAGGCCAGCGGCCTGTCCGGCGGCCAGCAGCAGATGCTCGCGATCGGCCGCGCCCTGATGGGGCAGCCGAAGCTGCTGCTCCTTGATGAGCCCTCGCTCGGGCTTTCGCCGATCCTGGTCGACCAGATCCTCGACGCCGTCGTGGCGATGCGGAGCAGCGGCATCACTATCCTGCTGGTCGAACAGAACGCCGCCGCTGCGCTGGAAATCGCCGACCGCGGCTACGTGATCGAAACCGGCCGCATCGTGCACGCAGGACCGGCCGCAGAACTCCTCACCGATCCGAAGGTGAAGGCGGCGTATCTCGGGCTTGATTGAAGGCAGGCGATCGGCACGTCGCACTCTCCTCCGTCATTCCGGGGCGCGAGCGCCAGCTCGCGAACCCGGAATCTCGACGTTATGGCGCACCCGGCATCACAACAACATCTGGATTCCAGGTTCGCTCGCTTCGCGAGCGCCCCGGAATGACGGGGCTCGTTCGAAAAGCAAATGGCCGGGACAAGCCCGGCCATCACGCAGATCCAATAAGCTCGAGCGAAGCGCTTACTTCCCCCAGACGTCCCAGGACACTTCCACGGCGAGGCGCAGCTTGTCCCACTGCTCCTGCTCGGACAGGATGTTGCCCTCTTCGGTCGAGGCGAAGCCGCACTGCGGCGACAACGCGAGCTGCTCGAGCGGCACGAATTTCGACGCCTCTTCGAGCCGTCGCTTGATCGCATCCTTGCTCTCCAGTTCGCCGAACTTCGAGGTGATGACGCCGACCACCACGACCTTGTTGCCCTTCGGCAGGAAGCGCAGCGGTTCGAAGCCGCCGGCGCGCTCGGAATCGTATTCCAGGAAGTAGCCGTCGTAGTTGATGCCGGCGAGCAGCGTCTCGGCCACCGGCTCGTAGCCGCCAGACGAAATCCAGGTCGAGCGGAAATTGCCGCGGCAGACGTGGGTGGTGATCACCATGTCGGACGGACGGTCGGCGATCGCGTAGTTGATCACACGCGCATAGATCTGCTGTAGATTGTCCGGATCGTCGCCGCGGGCGCGCGCCTTCTGCAATTCGTCCTGCGAGCACAGATAGGCCCACACGGTGTCGTCGAACTGCAGATAGCGGCAGCCGGCGTCGTAGAACGCCTTCACCGCCTTGCGATAGGTCTTGGCAAGGTCCTCGAAGAAACCGTCGAGATCCGGATAGACCTCGCTGGAGATAGCCTTGCGGCCGCCGCGGAAGTGCAGCACCGCCGGCGACGGGATTGTCATCTTCGGCGTCACGTGCGCGATCTCGGCGTGCTTCTTCAGGAAGCGGAAGTGATCGAGCATCGGGTGGTCGTCGGGGAAGTCGAGCTTGCCGACGACGCGGATCGAATCGTTGCGGGTCTGCACGCCGGCAAACTGAATGCCGGTGTCGGGATGGTAGAGCTCACAACCGGTGAGATGGCTCAGGAAGTCGAAGTGCCACCACGAGCGGCGGAACTCACCATCGGTGGCGAGCTTCAGCCCGATCGCCGACTGCTTATGGACGACCTTCTCGATCTCCATGTCCTCGACTTCGCGGAGGTTGGCGGCGGTAATCTCGCCCTTCTCCAACTTGGCGCGGGCTTCCTTGATCTTCTGCGGCCGCAATAGGCTGCCGACCTCGTCGGCGCGGAACGGTGGCTTTGTTCTCTGCATCAGTTCACTCCCCAAGGTCAGCTCTTTGCCCCGCCGGAAACGCCCAGATAACGCTCCAGCGTTGCGGCGTCGTCCTTCAGCGCCGCGCTCGCCGCATCATGCACGATCGCGCCGCGCTCCAATATCACAACCCGATCGGCGAGCCCGAGGATTTTTCGCGCATTCTGCTCGACGATGATCGAGCAGATGCCGCCGGATCGGGTGATGCTGCCGAGCGCGGACAGCAATTCGTCGACGATGATCGGCGCCAGCCCTTCGGTCGGCTCGTCGAGCAGCAGCACCTTCGGATTGAGCGTCAGCGCACGGCCGATCGCCAGCATCTGCTGTTCGCCGCCGGAAAGCTGGTTGCCGAAATTGCTGCGGCGCTCCTCCAGCCGCGGGAACATCTCGTAGACCCGCGCCACCGTCCACGGCCCGGGCTGCGCCACGGCGGTGAGGTTTTCCTCGACGGTGAGCGACTTGAAAATGTTGCGCTCCTGCGGCACCCAGCCGATGCCGGCCCGCGCCCGCTGATCGGGGCGCAACGCAGTGACATCGATTCCGCCGACCGCGATCGTGCCGGAGAAGCGGCGGGTAACGCCGACGATGGAATTGATCAGCGTCGTCTTGCCGGTGCCGTTGCGGCCGAGCAGCGCGAGCACTTCGCCCTCGGCGAGGCGCAACGACATCGACGGCAGCACCACCGCCTCGCCGTAGCCGGCGCGGAGCTTGTCGATCGCGAGCAGGTCAGACATCGGCATCCTCGCCGAGATACACCGCCTTCACTTGTGGATCGCGCGCAACCTCTTCGGGCGTACCTTCGGTGAGCAGCGCGCCCGAGACCAGCACCGAGATCCGGTCGGCGAACGAAAACACCAGGTCCATGTCGTGTTCGATCAGCAGCACAGTCACCTCGCGCGGCAGGCCGGCGACCGCGGCGAGAATGTCATGGCGCTCGCTCTCCGGCACGCCGGCGGCCGGCTCGTCGAGCAGCAGCACCCGCGGCTTGGTGGCGATCGCCACCGCGATCTCCAGCAGGCGCTGCTTGCCATAGGGGAGCGTGCCGGTCGGCTCGTTCATCACGTCGAGCAGCTTGAAGCGTTCGAGATTCTCGGCGATCTCGCCGTTGATATCGGCGCGGGTGCCCATCCGCCGCCACCAGTCGCTGCCGTGGCCGGAGCGCTCCGACACCGCGAGACCGATGGTCTCGAGCGGCGTCAGGTCGGCATAAAGCTGGTTGATCTGGAATGTACGCGACAGCCCGCGCAGCACCCGCTTGTGCACCGGCATGTGGGTGATGTCGTGGCCTTCGAGCAGGATGCGGCCGCCGTTCGGCTTGAGCACCCCGGTGAGTTGATTGATCACCGTGGTCTTGCCGGCGCCGTTAGGGCCGATCAGGGCATGGCGTGCCCCAGCTTCGACATTGAGCGACAGATCGCGCGTGACGGCGAGACCGCCGAACTGCTTTTCCAGCCCAATGGTCTGCAGCGCCAGGGTCATTCCGCGCCTCCGGCCGCCGTCTTGCCGCTCCGCACTGCGCGCGCGATACTGCGCGGCAGGAACAACACCCAGCGATGCAGCCGCTCGCGGCCGATCATCACGATCACCACCAGCACCAGCCCGATCCAGAACAGCCAATATTGCGGCGTCAGGATCGAGAACGTCTCCTGCAGCAGTTTGAACACCAGCGCGCCGATCAGCCCGCCGTACAGATAGCCGGTGCCGCCGAGCACCAGCACCAGGATCAGATCGGCCGAACGTTCGAATGAAAACACGTCGAGCGATGCGAGCTGGGTGGTCTGGGTGAACAGCGCGCCGGCGATGCCGGCATAGAACGCCGCAAAGGTGTAGATCGCGACAAGCCGGGCGTTGACCGGGATGCCTACCGCCGAGGCCCGCAGCGGGTTGTTGCGGATCGCGCGCAGCGACAGGCCGAACGGCGAGTGCACCACTCGGCGCGCCAGCAGGAACAGCACGAACAACACCGCGACGGTGTACCAGAACCCGACCTTGCCGAAGATGTCGAACTCGAACAGCCCGAGCAGCGGCTGCATCACGATTCCCTGCAGGCCGTCGGTGCCTCCGGTGATGTCGGAGAACCGTTCGGCCAACGCTTCCAGCAGCAGCGCGATGCCGAGCGTCACCATCAGCCGGGTGAGATCGACGCCGCGGATCACGAGAAAGCTGGTGGCAAAGCCGAGCACCGCGGCGGCGAGGCCGGCGACCAGCAGCGCCAGCACCGGCTCGCCGACGATGCCGTGCAGCGCCAAGAGGCCGGCGCTGTAGGCGCCGACGCCGAAGAAGGCGGCATGGCCGAGCGAGACGATGCCGGCATAGCCGAGGATCAGATCGAGCGACAGCGCGAACAGGCCGAGCCGGACGATCTCGGTCATGATCAGATAGCGCGACGGAAACAGCAGGCCGCAGCCGATCAGCACGGTCCAGAACGCGAACTCGGCCCAGTGCCAGCGCGCCGTGCGGCGAGCGTGGAAGCCGACGATTTCGGGAGGAGTCGACATGGTCATCAGCGCGCCGCGGTGCGGCCGAACAGGCCGTTGGGACGCCAGATCAGGATCACGATCATGATGGTGTAGATCACGAACGGCCCGAGCTTGGGCAGATAGTATTTGCCGGCAACATCGCCGATGCCGAGCAGCAGCGAGGCGAGGAACGGCCCGGTAATCGAAGAGGAGCCGCCGACGGTGACGACGATCAGGAAGTAGATCATGAACTTCAGCGGGAAATACGGATCGAGTCCGAGAATCTCGGCGCTGAGCGCCCCCCCGAAGCCGGCGAGCCCGCAGCCGAACGCAAATGTCAGCGCGAACACCTGCGGCACGTTGATGCCGAGGCCGGATGCGACGCGCGGATCGTCGACCGCCGCACGCAGCCGGCTGCCGAACCGCGTCTTCGCCAGGGTCAGCTGCAGGCCGACCGTCAGCAGGCCGCAGATTACGATGATCATCAGCCGGTAGCGGCCGATGCCGACGCCGAACAGGTCGATCTGGCCCTGCAGCGCCTCCGGCAGCTGCATGAACACCCGCGACGAGCCCATGATGTAGTCGACCGCGGCGACCGACATGAACACCAGCCCGACGCTGAACAGCACCTGATCGAGGTGAGAGCGCGCGTAGAGATGCCGGTACAGCAGGCGCTCCAGGACCGCGCCGATCACGGCGCTGGCCAGGAAGGCGAGCGGCAACGCTGCGAGGAACGGCCAGCCCGCCTGATTGACCAGCACGGCACAGACATAGCCACCGGCCATCGCGAACGCGCCGTGCGCGAGATTGACGAAATTCATCAGCCCCAGCGTCACCGCCAGCCCGCACGCGAGCACGAACAGCAGCATGCCATAGGCGACACCGTCGAACAGAATGGTGAGCAGGGTCATGGGCTCGCAATCACTTCGCTATCGTCATTTCGGGGCGATCGCGCCAGCGAGCGAACCCGGAATCCAGAGGTTGTTGAGCGAGATTCCGGGCTCGCGCTGCGCGCGCCCCGAAATGACCAAAGCCAAATCGGAGCGCGCAGTCGCTTACTTCTTCGTCTTGCCCGGGTCCTTGACCGCGTCGACCTTGTCGAACTCGACGTTGTAGAGCTCGCCGTCGACCTTCTCGACCTTGCGGATGTAAACGTTCTGGACGATGTCGCGGGTTTCCGGGTCGATCGAGATCGGCCCGCGCGGGCTTTCCCAGGCCATGCCCTTCATCGCGGCGATCAGCGAGTCGCCGTCGGCCTTGCCGCCGGTCTTCTTCAGCGCTTCGTAGATCAGGTGAATGCCGTCGTAACCGCCGACCGCCATGAAGCCCGGCCGCTGGCCGTAGTCTTTCTTGTAGGCTTCGACGAATTGCTTGTTCAGCTCCGACGGATGCGCTGCGGAATAGATGTGCGCGGTGACGACGCCGATCGCGGCATCGCCCATGCTGTTGAGCAGGTCGTCATCCATCACGTCGCCGGGGCCGATCACCTTGATGCCCGACTTGTCGAGACCGCGCTCGGCGAACTGCTTCATGAAGTTGCCGCCCTGCCCGGCCGGCACGAACACGAACATCGCATCCGGCTTGGCGTCTTTGGCGCGCTGCAGGAACGGGGCGAAATCCGGGTTGGCGAGCGGCACCTTGACCTCTTCGACGATCTGGCCGCCGCCGGCGATGAAATGCTCCTTGAACGCCTTCAGCGCGTCATTGCCCGGCGCGTAGTCGGAAGTCAGCGTCACCACCTTCTTGATGCCGTTTTTGGCCGCCCAGTCGCCGATCACGGTGGAGGACTGCGGCAGCGTGAACGAGGTGCGGACGATGTAGGGCGAGCGCTCGGTGATGATCGAGGTGCCGGCTGCCATCACCACCTCGGGCACTTTGGCCTGCGTCGCCAGCGGCGCCGCAGCCAGGGCCGCCGGAGTGATGCCGAAGCCGGCGATGACATTGACCTTGTCGTTGACGATCAGTTCCTGCGCGAGCCGCTTGGTGTTGTCCGGCACCGCGGCGTCGTCTTTCAGGATGACCTCGATCTTCTTGCCGGCGACGGTGTCGCCATGCTGCTTCATGTACAGCTTGACGGCGTTGTCGATCTGTTTGCCGGTCGAGGCCTGGCCGCTGGTCATCGGCACGATCAGGCCGATCTTCACGGTATCCTCGGCATGTGCCACAGCGATCGGCGCGGCGCCTGCCAGAGCGACACAGGCGGCCTGCAACAACGTTCGTCTGCCTATCCGCATGGATGTTTCCTTTTCCTCTGAGTTTTGTTGCTCGCCTCTTTTTCGAGGCTTTGTCCGTCCACCATAGCCGACATCGCGTTGCGCTGTCGCCTCGCGGGGGCGACTTGCGAAAGCCTCCCCTACGCGCCCTGCGATGTCTTCGGTGCCGACGGCGAATGCGGTCGAGCAAGGGCCGAACCATCCCACCGCCGACTCGTATCGTTCCGACGCATCTGGCGCCTTATCATTGCCACGGAAACTGAAATGATGGCGCAATAACAGGTATGCCGCTATCCGATAGCGGGCGACGGTTTGGACCGATCGGGCAGACGCGGTAAACAGATGCGTCGGCGCCCTGCGGCCGGCGGCGAGCGAGGTCGAGAGTGTCGATGGGAATTGGGTTGCCGAGTGGACTGCGCGTTGTCAGCGCTATCGTGATGTTGGGCACCCTGGCAGGCTGCGGCAGCATCAACAGCGCGCTGACCGTGGGCATGGCGGACTATGTGCCGCAGTGGGCCGGGGGACTGCCGCCGGACGCTCCACCGCGCCCCGGCACCGCCAAGTACGACGCCTATATGCAGGAGCAGGAACGGCTCCGGAAGATGCCGGCGGCCGAGCGGGAAAAACTCGAAGCGGCGAAGGCCGCTGAATCCGGGCACCCGGCGCCGACTGCGCAGACCCGATAGACACCAAATAGACGAAAGTCGTAGACGGCGCGGTGCCCACGGGGCGCCAGGCTGCGCGATGCAGCCTCGGCGGTGCACACCGTCAATCCGTGAACACCACCGTCTTCCGCCCGTTGAGGATCAACCGGTCATCGAGGTGATAATGCAGTGCCCGGGACAGTACCCGGCGCTCGATGTCGCGGCCCTTGCGCACCAGATCGGCTGGGGTGTCGCGATGGCTGATGCGCTCGACGTCCTGGTCGATGATCGGCCCCTCGTCGAGCGCACTGGTGACGTAATGGGCGGTGGCGCCGATCAGCTTGACGCCGCGATCGAATGCCTGGTGGTACGGTTTCGCACCCTTGAAGCCCGGCAGGAACGAGTGATGAATGTTGATGCAGCGGCCGGCCAGCCGCGCCGACATCTCGTCCGACAGGATCTGCATGTAGCGCGCCAGCACCACCAGATCGGTGTGGGTCTGGGCGATCAGCGCGGTGATCGCCGCCTCCTGCTGCCGCCGCGTGTCCTTGTTCACCGGGAAATGGTAGAATGGGATCTCGCCGAAATCGAACCCGCTGAAGGTCTCGCGCGGGTGGTTGGAGACGATCGCGGTCGGGATCATGTGCAGGTCGCCGACCCGCCAGCGATACAGAATGTCCGCCAGGCAATGGTCGGACTGCGACACCAGCAGCATTACCTTGCGCCGGGTCTCACGGTCCCGCATGTGCCAGCCCATCGTGAACTTCGCCGCGATCACGCCGAAACCGGTGCGCAGCGCCGCCAGCGGAATCACCTTGTCGGCGGCGTTGAACACCACCCGCATGAAGAAGTGGCCGCTCTCGGTATCGTTGTATTGCTGCGCGTCGAGGATGTTCTGCCCGTTGTCGAACAGGAACGTGCTCACGGCGGACACGATGCCGGCGCGATCCGGACAGGACAGGGTCAGGACATATTGATGATGGGGCATGGCGATCTTGGTAGCAGCGCCGCGCGCGCTGGAACTCGTTGCGGTGCCCTGCTGTAGCACCGCCGGATCGCTTGCGCCAATCCCGCCGACCGGCGCAAGATGCCCAGACAATGGGCGAAGGACGAGAGATTCCATGGCCGAGCGGCTCCAAGGCACCCGTATCCTGATCCTGGAGACGCGCGAAGAGGCCCAATTCGCCCGGCTACTGACCGACCAGGGCGCCGATGTCCTGCAGTGTCCGATGTTCCAAATCTGCGATGCGCCGGACCCGGCGCCGGTGTCGGCGTGGATCGACAGGCTGATCGCCGCACCGTTCGACGATCTGGTGCTGCTGACCGGCGAAGGGCTGCGTCGGCTGACCAAGCTCGCTTGTGCAACCGGCCGCGAGCACGCTTTCGTCGCGGCCGTCGGCCGCACGCGAACCTTCATTCGCGGCCCCAAGCCCGGCCGTGCGCTCCGCGAGATCGGACTCGAACCGCAGGTGACGGCTGAAGCGCCGACGTCCGGCGGCGTCGCCGCGACACTCAGGCGTCACGATCTGGCGGGTCACCGCGTCGGCGTGCAGCTTTATCCGGAACGCGATCACACCGAACTGCTCGACGCCATCGCGGGCCAAGGCGCCACTGTCGATGCGGTGCTGCCTTATGCCTACGACGCCCGCGCCGCCGAGCACACAGTGGTCACGGCGATCGAGGAGATGGCGCAGGGCCGTGTCGATGCGCTGGCGCTGACCAGCTCCGGACAGGTGCGCAGACTGTTCGACGTCGCGCGGGCGCACCGTTGCGACGATCGCTTGCGCGAGGCTCTGCGCATCACGCCGATCGCATCGGTGGGCCCGGTGGTGACGGAGGAGCTCGCCGCACACGGCTTTGCACCGACCATCACGCCGGCCAACGAGGCGTTCTTCATGAAGCCGCTGATCAGCGCGATGATCGTCACCCTCGGAGGTCGCACGACGCGTGATGCTGCCGCACGTTGACGCGCGCGTTTCCCCAGATGTCGCAACATCTCGACACCTGAACATTCCATAGGGCGGAACTCGAAAAAGAGAGGCGACGTTCATCTTCCGGGCGGCACGGCGCGTGGTTAAGCAACTAGCTACCGATCACGAGTCGCTCCGCTTTTTGTCACTCACCACATTCGACTTATTTCCACCAATCACCAGACGGCGGTTGAAACGCATGACTGATCTGCGCTAACACCGAAACCAACGATCAAACGAACAAGCTCCAGGGAGGACTAATAAGATGCGAAAGACTCTGCTCGCAGCCGTTGCCATCGCATTGCCGATGCTCGGCTCAGTGGCGGCCGCGCAAGAGACCGTGAAGATCGGCTACATCGATCCGTTGTCCGGCGGCGGCGCCAGCGTTGGTGAAGGCGGCCTGAAGACCTTCCAGTATCTCGCCGATGAACTCAACGCCAAGGGCGGTATCCTCGGAAAGAAGGTCGAGATCGTTCCGCTCGACAACAAGACGAACCCGCAGGAAAGCCTGATTCAGGCCCAAAAAGCGATCGACGCCGGCGTGCGTTACGTCACCCAGGGCAACGGCTCGTCGGTCGCGGGCGCCCTGTCGGACTTCATCACCAAATACAACGAGCGCAATCCCGGCAAGGAAGTGCTGTACTTCAACTACGCCGCGGTCGATCCGATCCTGACCAACGACAAATGCAGCTTTGCGCATTTCCGCTGGGATGCGAACTCCGACATCAAGATGGAGGCGCTAACCAACTACATGAAGGACACGCCTGCGATCAAAAAGGTCTACCTGATCAATCAGGACTACTCCTTCGGTCAGTCGGTGCGCTCGACCGCACGGGCGATGCTGGCGAAGAAGCGCCCGGACATTCAGATCGTCGGCGACGAGCTGCATCCGCTGCTGAAGATCACCGACTTCGCACCCTATATCGCCAAGATCCAGGCGTCCGGCGCCGACTCCGTCGTCACCGGCAACTGGGGCCAGGACATCGCGCTGCTGCTGAAGGCGGCCGCCGACGCCGGTCTCAAGGTCAACTGGTACACCTACTACGCCGGCGGCGCCGGCGGCCCGACCGCGATCAAGCAGGCCGGCCTCGACCACAAGGTGTTTCAGATCACCGAGGGCTTCGCCAACGTCGACCACAAGGCGTCTCAGGATTACGAGAAGGCATTCCGCGCCAAGGTCGGCCTGAGCCTTTGGTATCCGCGCGCGGTCAATGAAATGCGGATGTTCGCGGCGGCCGCCGAGAAGGCCAAGTCGCTCGACCCGATCAAGGTCGGCAAGGCGCTGGAAGGCATGAAGTTCGAAGTTCTGGACGGCGGTGAAGGCTTCATGCGTGCCGACGACCACCAGTTCTTCCAGCCGATCTACATCTCCTCGTTCGGCGAGATCAAGCCGGGCCAGTTCGATGAAGAAAACACCGGCTGGGGCTGGACCCAGGTCGCGAAGGTCGACACGCCGCAGACCATCGTGCCGACCACCTGCAAGATGGACCGGCCGTAAGGCTCGCACGTCGCTCCTCCCTCTCCCCGCTTGCGGGGAGAGGGGCGGGGTGAGGGGGCGCCTCTACACGACGCAACGTCCGCGCTCTGTCGAGACGCCCCCTCACCCGGATTGCTGCGCAATTCGACCTCTCCCCGCAGCGGGGAGAGGTGACCCTCGACCATCCCCTCAGTTGCAGGCAAAAACGTGCTCGAGCTGATCGTCATCTCCACCCTCAACGGCGTCCTGTACGGCATGCTGCTGTTCCTGATGGCGAGCGGCCTGACGGTGATCTTCAGCATGCTCGGGGTGTTGAACTTCGCGCATGCGAGCTTCTACATGCTCGGCGCGTTCTTCGGATTCCAGATCAGCCGCTGGTTCGGGTTCTGGCCCGCGCTGCTGATTGCCCCGCTGCTCGCCGGTGCGATCGGCGCCGCCGTCGAACGCTTCGGTCTGCGCCGCGTCCACAAGAACGGCCACGTCGCCGAGCTCTTGTTCACCTTCGGCCTCGCTTTCGCGATCGAAGAAATCGTCGGCATCATCTGGGGCAAGGTTCCGGTCGATTATCGGCAACCCGATATTCTGGACTTCCCGGCGTTCACGATCTTCTCGACCAACTATCCCGCCTACAAGATGTTCATGCTGGCGGTGTCGGTCGTGATCTTCATCGCGCTGTTGCTGGCGCTGAAGAGAACCCGGATCGGTCTGATCGTGCAGGCGGCGCTGACCCACCCGCACATGGTCGGCCATCTCGGTCACAACGTCGAACGCATCTTCATGCTGGTGTTCGGGGTCGGCACCGCGCTCGCCGCCGTCGCCGGCGTAATCGCCGGTCCGTCGCTGGTGACGCAGTCGAACATGGCGGCACTGCTCGGCCCGATCCTGTTCGTCGTCGTGGTGGTCGGCGGGCTCGGCTCGCTGCCCGGCGCGTTCATCGCCTCGCTGCTGATCGGGCTGCTGCAGACCTTCGCGGTCTCGATCAACGGCTCGCTCGCCTCGCTGTTCGGCCCGCTCGGTCCCGACCTCGCGGCCACCTGGCTCAACGACATCTGGAACGTCACGATCGCGCAGATCGCGCCCATCATGCCGTATCTGCTGCTCGTGCTCATTCTGATCTTCCGGCCGATGGGGCTGTTGGGAACCCGCGAAACATGACCGACCTCGCCTCATCCAGCGTCGCGCCGCCCCGGCCGACGCTGTCCGACCGCATGAAATTCTACGGGATCTGGATCCTCACCGGGCTGGTGCTCCTGGTGTTGCCGAAGGTGTTCTCCTCCGGCGGCTCGATGACGACATTCAGCCTGGTCGGCATATCGATCATCTTCGCGCTGTCGTACAATATCCTGCTCGGCCAAACCGGCATGCTGTCGTTCGGCCACGCGGTGTACTACGGCCTCGGCGGCTTCCTCGCGATCCATGCCATCAACATCGTCGGCTTCCACAAATGGCCGATCCCGCTGCCGCTGATGCCGCTGATCGGCGGGGTGGCCGGATTGTTCTTCGCCGCCCTGATCGGCTGGGTGATGACGCAGCGGTCCGGCACCGCGTTTGCAATGATCTCGCTCGGCCTCGCCGAGCTGGTCGCCTCCTCGGCATTGATCCTGCGCAGCTTCTTCGGCGGCGAAGCCGGCATTTCGGCCAACCGCACCAAACTGTTCAAGGTGTTCGGGCTGTCGTTCGGACCTCAGATCCAGATCTATTATCTGATCGCCGCCTGGACGCTGATCGCGATCATCGCGATGTATGCACTGACCCGCACCCCGCTGGGCCGGATGTGCAACGCGGTGCGCGACAACCCGGAACGGGTGCAGTTCGTCGGCTACGATCCGCATGTTGTGCGCTATATCGCCTTCTGCTTCTCCGGCTTCTTTGCCGGCATCGCCGGTGCGCTGGCGGCGATCAACTTCGAGATCGCCAATTCGGCCTATCTCGGCGCGGTGCAGTCCGGCACCGTGCTGTTCGCCGCCTATATCGGCGGCATCGGATTCTTCATCGGTCCGATCGTTGGTGCGATCTTCGTCACCGTCCTGTCGCTCGGCCTGTCCGACCTCACACAGGTGTGGCAGCTCTATTTCGGCCTGTTCTTCATCGCCGTGGTGCTGTTCGCTCCCGGCGGCATCACCGGCCTGTTGATGATGCACCGGCCGCTGGTCCGCGCCGGGATGCTGAGCCGGATGCTGCCGAGTTACGCGATGGCCGCGCTGCCGACCCTGGCGCTGTGCGTCGGCTTGATGCTGATGATCGAGACCATCGTGCACTACACGGTCAATCCCAACGAGGATCCGCACATCCAGGCGTTCGGCATCCCGTTCGACGCCGCCAGCCCGATAACCTGGGTGACCGCGGCCGTGCTGATCGTCGGCGGCTTCCTGCTCGCGCGGCGGGCCTGGAGCCGGGTCGGCGAGACCTGGGACACCACCCTCACCGCCGCCCGCGCCAAGGTTCACGCCCTATGAGCACCGCGATCGAACTCCGCGGCGTCGAAAAGAGCTTCGGCGTCACCAAGGTCATCCAGAACATCAATTTGACGATCGCCCAGGGCGAGAGGCATGCCCTCATCGGCCCGAACGGCGCCGGCAAATCGACCACCTTCAACCTGATCAGCGGCTATATGCGCCCGACCACGGGCAGTATCCTGCTGCGCGGCGAAGAGATCGCCGGCATGAAGCCGTTCCAGATCAACCGCCGCAGACTGTCCCGCTCGTTCCAGGTCACCAACGTGTTCGCCAACATGACGGTGTGGGAAAATCTCCGCTGCGCCGTGCTGTGGGCGACCGGGCACCGCTACGCGTTCTGGAAGAACATCGACAACCTGCCGGTGGTCCGCGAGCGTACCGCGCAAATTCTCGAGGACATCCACCTCACCTCGCGCCGCGACGTGCCGGCGGGTCTGCTCACCTATGCCGAGCAGCGCGCGCTCGAGATCGGCATCACCATCGCCGGCGGCGCCGACGTGATCCTGCTCGACGAGCCGACCGCCGGCATGAGCAACGCCGAGACCGAACGCGCCGTGACCCTGATCCGCCGCCTCACCGAAGGCCGCACGCTGCTGATCGTCGAACACGACATGAGCGTGGTGTTCGGCCTCGCCGACCGGATCTCGGTGCTGGTCTACGGCCAGATCATCGCTTCGGGCACGCCGGACGAGATCCGCGGCAATCTGAAGGTCAAGGAAGCCTATCTCGGCGAGGAAGCGGCCTGATGATGCTCGAGATCAAGGATCTCCACGCCTATTACGGCAAGAGCCACATCCTGCAGGGCGTCGATATGCACATCGACGCCGGCGAGGTCGTCAGCCTGCTCGGCCGCAACGGCGTCGGCCGTTCCACCACCGTCAAGGCGATCATGGGCGAGGTGCCGCCACACGGCCACATCCTGTTCAAGGGCAAGAATATCGCCGGGCTGCCGAGCTACAAGATCGCGCATCTCGGGCTCGGCTACGTCCCCGAGCACCGCGACATCTTCCCGGGCCTAACGGTCCGGCAGAACCTGATGCTCGGCATCAAGAACCCGCGCAATCCTGGCAAATGGAAGCTGGAGGACATGCTCGACATGTTCTCCAACCTCAAAGCCCGTGCCGATACTCCTGCTGGCGTGCTGTCGGGCGGCGAAAAGCAGATGCTGACGATCTGCCGGACGCTGATGGGGGATCCCGAGCTGGTGATGATCGACGAGCCGACCGAAGGGCTGGCCCCAATCATCGTCCAGCAGGTCGGCGACCTGATCGCCGAAATCGCCCGCCGCGGCGTCGCCATCCTGCTGGTCGAGCAGAAACTGTCGATCGCAATGCGGATCTCGCATCGGGTCTATGTCATGGGCCACGGCAAGATCGTGTTCGAAGGCAGCCCCGACGATCTCAAGGCCAACTCCGCCGTCCGCAAGGAATGGTTGGAGGTCTGAGGTGAGGCCTGCCGAAGCGCATTTCTCAGGGAGAGACTGCTAGCCGACTCAATTCTTCTGCGTGACAGTGATCTTCTTCTAAATCTTCTGGAAAGTCGTGACGCCAAACATTTCCTGCTGCACCTCAGCCAAATCTTCCTTTGGTTGATTTGCTTTTCGGTAGGCTCGACTCATCAGTTTTGGCGCTTCGTCATGATCCGATGCGTGGATCATGTGGTACATCACACGCTTGGCTCCGGCCTCCTTGTTGTAGATGGGCCAAGCATGAGCGTGCTTGTATCCTAGCTCCTCCTTAAATCGATCGGCGAAGAGAAGCGCACGATCAAAAGATCGCATGGTAGCTAGCACCGCCCAATCGTCGCGCCCCCACCACTTGCGAATATTCTGCATATTACGGGTGGTGCCCGCTATAGCTCGTTCCAGCCACCCGGTTGCCAGGAAGTAGAACAGTTCGATCTTGTTGCCCTTCTTGTGAGCAGCAAGCTTCTGGACCGAAACCCATTCACACTCAAACGTATGCTGATCGAGCAAGCAAAACGTCGCCATTTTCTCGGTTATTTCCCCATTGGCGAGAATGCCGTCCAGGTTCCGATTGAAATCACCTGGAACTACCGTGATTGCTCGCCCCTTTTGCTTGCAAGCTGCGGCCAGATGGTAGAGTTGAGGGAGTTTTTCCCTATCCTGCTCACAGAGCCAGAATTTTCGGAGAAACGGCGGCTTCGATTCCAAAACCAACTTTGCGGCCCAAGCATCGTGCTTGTCCGGATATTGAGGGCCTGCAAACCCGTCGATGTAGGCTCCATGCTTCGTAATCATTACGAAGTAATAAAGATATCGCTCGATCAGCTTCGACTTGTTTTCGGTCCAGATCGGGCGGTCTGGTGTTCGAAATCTAATCGGCTTATCGGTAATCGGTAACTTATCGAAAAGATCGTATTGACGGCTCATAAGTAATATTGGGGAACGACATCAATTCCCGTCAAGCAGCCTCTGTCGACAACGCACGAGATTCTGGGAAGACGCGGTAAAGGCGTCCATCGAGCATTCCTCCCCCCTTACCGTTCTCAGGCGGGTCAATGAGCATTGCCTCTCGCTCCGATAAATTGTCTTCTAAAACCAGCGGGTTGTTGGCGTATCGCCCCCACTGTTTGAGGAAGGGGGCAACACCGTATTTCTGACATTCCGCGATTGCTTCTCGAACCCATGCCGGCTTCGTCGGCCGTGTGCGGTCCAGCGCAACTCCACTTTCCCCGCCGATTATCAGCCAATCCGGCACTTGATTACGGACGGACAATCTCCCGATTGGCCCCATGGCAGGTTCATAGCTTATAAAATGAACGACAGCCGGAATCCTCAGCAGATGTTTAGCGCGCTGCTGGTACGCCGCTGCATCCTCTGCCGTGGTCCCCAACCAAACGTTCTCGTAGCCGATCCCCCAATCTGCAGGGAGCATCTTCTGGATATTTTGAGGCCGTTTGGTCAGAAGCTGCCAATCCAATTGGCCACACTCGCGAATCAATTGCCAAAGGTCACTACGCCAGACGGGATCAACTTGATTATCGAAGACGTCGGCGAGAGAAGCGCAGAAAACCCGCCTTCGTCGACCGCGCTCAGCTAGAAAGTCAGCGCCTCGCGCATTCCACTTTCTCGCCTCGTTCCAGTAGGCTTCCGTGGTCCTTCGTCGTGGATGATTGCCCCATTTGACGTGGCCGCTGCGTTTCGACCAACTCTCCGCGTAGCAGAAGTCGCACGCTGATGGAGCGCCTTGTGGTCGATCGATCTTCGTGCACCCGACCCACGGATTGAACGTCGAATCGGTCCACTCGATTGAAGAGAGCTTTGCCATCCCGAATCCTCTTACAATTGCAAGAGAATCTCACAATCTCTTAGATTTGGTTATCGGCTATTTTGGGATAGAATCCTAAATTCGGAAAGAGCTATTGCCCTTCTCTCTCCCCCTAGGAGTCTGTGGAGGCTAAAGCGGAACCCGACCTGATCGCCGAAATCGCCCGCCGCGGCGTCGCCATCCTGCTGGTCGAGCAGAAGCTGTCGATCGCAATGCGGATCTCGCATCGGGTCTATGTGATGGGCCACGGCAAGATCGTGTTCGAAGGCAGCCCCGACGATCTGAAGGCCAACTCCGCCGTCCGCAAGGAGTGGCTGGAGGTCTGAGCCCCGAGTCCCTGACGCCAACTCCGTCCGCTCGCGGTTGCGCTTGACTTAGAGCACGCTCTAACCTGTAGCAACGGAGCGTCGTGACGGACAGAGCGGGCCATGAAGATCGGAGACCTCGCCAGGCGAACCGGACTGTCGGCCCACACGCTGCGTTATTACGAGCGGATCGGGCTGTTGCCCCGCGCCTCTCGCGATTCATCCGGCCAGCGCGACTACGACGCGTCGATCCTGATCTGGATCGAGTTTCTTGGTCGACTCAAGACTACCGGGATGCCGATCCGGGACATGCTGGCTTACGCCAGACTGCGCGCACGCGGAGCTGCAACCGAAGACGCCCGTCGCGTCCTGCTGCAGCAGCACCGTGACAAGGTTCAGGCGCATGTCGCCGAACTTCAGGCCTGCCTGACCGTCCTCGACACCAAGATCGCCGGCTATGCGGCCGGCGCCAGCAAGGTGGAGACAGACGATGACGCAACAGCTATCCGACCAGCACGAAAGATTCGAGCGCGGCCTGCGCGCGCTGTCGACGATTGACGGCGAGGCCGGCCACAAGGTCGTCGATTCACTGGCCGACATTGCGCCGGATTTCGCCCGCTATCTGATCGAGTTTCCGTTCGGCGACATCTACAGCCGCCCCGGACTTGACCTGCGCGCACGCGAGATCGCGACCATCGCCGCGCTGACCGCGATGGGCAACGCCACGCCGCAGCTCAAGGTTCACATCCAGGCCGGCCTGAATGTCGGGCTCAGCCGCGACGAAATCAGCGAAATCATCATGCAGATGGCGGTGTATGCCGGCTTCCCGGCGGCGCTGAACGGTCTGTTCGCCGCCAAGGAGGTGTTCGCCGCCCGCGCTGCGGCGGGCCAGGACGCCCCAGCCTGATCGATCCCTGTCATGCCGTGGTCGCCCGGCGGACAACACCGCCCGTGGCAACAGTCCCCGTCATTGCGGATGCAGCGAGACAGCCCAGCAACCGGGCGCGATGACGCCGGGGTGTCACGTTCTCGCGCGTCACCTTCCTGACAGATGGTTTCCAGGCTACCATTTGGGCCCACTCGCTGATCGATTGTGAGCCTGATGCTGCCACCTGCCCTGATGCGCGCCGCCGACTGGTTTCGCGCCTACGCCGACAATTCCGATCCGCTCGCTGCCGCCGGCAATCTGGTAGCTCTGGTGCTGGCCGGCAACGGACCGTTCTATCCACTCTACGTCGCCTTCGTGGCCGGCACCGGCGGAATGCCGTGGCTGCTGCTGACGCTGTTGTCGTTTCCGCTGTTCCTCGCCGTGCCGGCCCTGGCGCGGGCCCATTCGCGGCTCGGACGGGTGACGCTGTCCTTGGTCGCGACCGGAAACACCATCTTCTGCACCTGGCTGCTCGGCGTGCCCTCGGGCGTCGAGTTGTTTTTGCTGCCTTGCGCAATGCTCGCCAGCGTCCTGTTCCGTCCCAGCGAACGGCTGTTGATGCTGCCGCTGGCGGGCCTGCCGGTCGCGGCCTATCTGTTCCTGCACAATCGCTACGAGCCGCCGCCGCACAGCTACCAACCGGCCGAATACGCCGGCCTGCTGTCGATGAACGCGTTCAGCGCCGCGATGATCTCGATCTTCATCGGGATGGTGTTCTCGCGGCTGTTCACAGAACCGAGCGGCCACTCATCCAGCGCACCATTCTCCCGCCACTGACAGAGAATTCGAGAAACATCCCCGCCTTATCACCGTCGCCTCGGGCGTGATATCAGATGATTGCGGCCGCCCACATTGCAGCGGCGCCGCCATCGCTGGGGATATCGATGGTCTATGTTGGGCGGCAGGACGACGGAACGACCTATAGGCCGGCAGACGCGCCGGTTTCGGCGATCGGCACGGCTCGCCGTTGGCCCGAGACAGCCGCATTCCTGATCGTGCTCGCCGCGGCGATCGGCATCGCCGGGGCAATGTACGCAAGCTACGATCACGCGCCCGACCTGCTATGGCGTGGCTTCTACCACGACCGCAACTCGCACTACAGTTTCGGGCTCGATCTGGCGCTGGCAACCCGCGGCCTCGAGCCTGGATGGTTCTTCAGCGAGCTCGAGAAGGCCAAGGTCTGGCCCCCCTTCCACGGACTGGTGCTCGCCGGGGTATTGCTGCTCGGCGGCATCGACCATCGCCTCGGCGTCGTGCCGAGCCTGATCGGCTGGGTGATGACGATCGCCTTCGTCTGGCTGATCGCACGCCGGCTGTTCGCCGACCGCTCAAGCGGCCTGTTCGCCGCTGCGGTCGCCGTGATTTTCACCGCTGCCAGCCCGACCTTCCGCCTGATCAGCACCGACGTCATGCTGGAAGGGCTCGGCGCCGGACTGTCGGCGGCCGGCCTGTGGGCGTATCTGCGCGCCGAGACCAAGCCGGATTTGCCCGGACGCTGGCGGCTTCTGGCACTGATCCTGACCGTACTGTTCTTTCACAAGGGCAACTATTGGGGACTGCTGATCGCACCGCTGGCGGTAGCCTACGCCACCAGCCATTGGCGGGAGATGGCCACAGGGGTTCGAACGGTCTGGGCGGCAACAAATCCCAGGACGGCACTCAAAGCGACTGTCGGCTCGCCGCTGCTGATTCTGGCAGCCGTGGTGACCGTCTTGGTGGCGACGATCTACGCGCGGGGGCCAATGGCGCTGGACCTGTTCGGCCGCTCGGTATCGCTGTATCCGCCGGAGAACCTGACCACCCTGGCCTACGCGCTGGTGTTTCTATGGTGGTCGCTCACTTGGCTCCGGCATCGCGGCGCGATCGATCGCACGCTCGGCACCGCCGGACGGGCAATACTGTATTGGCACCTGACGCCGATCGCGATCTCGTTTCTGCTGCCGCATCGGCTATCGAAATTTCTATGGTTCGTCGGCCCGGCCAACAACGCCGACCCCAATTACAGCCTGATCAAGGGAGTCCAATTCTATTGGACCGTGTTTGCCGATGGCTTCCATCAGGTGCCCTGGCTCGCGCCGATCGTCATCGCGCTGGCATTGATCGGCGCGATCGCGATCCCGAAGCTGACGCCCGGCGCACGCGCCGTGTTCCTGTTTGCCCTGCTGGCCTGGATCGGCGTGATCGTGCATCCGCAGCACCAGGGCCGTTTCATGTCGACCTGGGTATTCGCGGTGTGGATCTGCGCCGGTACGGGCGCTGGCGTCCTGCTCTCACTGACCCGTGCGTGGCTGTCACCGGTTTGGCGCGGCGCGGTAGCCGCCGTGCTGGCTGCGGCGCTGCTCGCCGTCAACCTGGCCTGGCCGACGCCGAGAGCGGCGGCGGTCTACGCTCTGCAGGACGCCTCCGGCCCAAGCGATCTCGAACTGATCCGCCCTTATCTGGCGGAACTCGACGGCGCGCATGAGGTCGCGATGTTCACCACATTTGGCATGAGCAAGCTGTTCGCCTGGGTGATCCGCGAGCACTGCCGCTGCCACACCATCGTCGACGATCCGTTTATTGCAGGCGTCACCTCGCGCGAGGCGGCGCGGGCGTTGATGGCCGACCGTATCGGACATGCGACCGCCGATGTCGTCGTGACGATCGATGCGCCTCACAGCCGCGACGAAAGCCCTGCGTTCGGATGGGTTCATGCCAACATGGTCGGCATCATCGACGCCATGGCTGAGCAGACCCGCTATGTTCGTGGAAACAGCTATGCGCTCCCGATCGGAGATGCGACGGCCACGATCTGGCGCCGCCGTTAGCAAACGGATTGCTGCAACGCGACAAGTACCGCAGTCCCTGCGGCATCCGGTCGCTCATCCGCCGATTCGTCAGCGTCCCCTGGTAACGACAGCGGTCTTTGTCCGCAGGCTTGCGTCGAGTCTCTCTTCCAAAACTCAAATAGTCGAATATCGTTGGTCTGGTCGCCAGAATAGGCTTAGCTGAGCGACGGAATCGCCTGGCAACAAGGCGAGCCTCAAAGAACGCTGCGGCATCAGATCCAGGCGCGAGCAACGCGCCGGCCGGTGTCCGGGAGGAAATCGGGCTTGGAACACGCATTGGAAGTGCGCAATGTCTCCTTGCGCTTTGGCGGCGTCCGCGCGCTGAGCGAGGTGAGCTTTGCCGTGAATCACGGTGAGCTGTTTTCGATCATTGGACCGAACGGCGCCGGCAAGACCTCCGTCGTCAATTGCATTTCCGGCCGCTACCAGCCGAGCGAAGGCCAACTGTTTTACCATGGCCACGACATCACCGGCCTGAAGCCGAACGCCCGCGCGTCGCTCGGCATCGGTCGCACCTTCCAGAATCTCGCGCTGTTTCACCACATGAGCGTGCTCGACAACATCATGGTCGGGCGCCACCACCTCCTCAAAAACAACTTCCTGACCGGCGCGCTGTACTGGTTTGGCGCACGCCGCGAGGAGCTCGTTCACCGCCAGAAGGTCGAAGAGATCATCGACTTTCTCGACCTGCAGTCGGTGCGCAAGGCGACCGCCGGTACCCTGTCCTACGGCCTGCGCAAGCGTGTCGAGCTCGCCCGTGCGATGGCGCTGGAGCCAACGCTGATCCTGCTCGACGAGCCGATGGCCGGCATGAACTTCGAAGAGAAGGAGGACATGGCCCGCTACATCGTCGACCTCAACGAAGAGTTCGGCATGACGGTGGTGATGATCGAACACGACATGGGCGTGGTGATGGACATCTCCAACCGCGTCGTGGTGCTGGATTTCGGCCGCAAAATCGCCGAGGGCGATCCAGCCGAGGTGCTGGCCGATCCGCACGTCAAGCGCGCTTATCTCGGCGAAGAGGACGAGGTGCTGGTCGATCCTGACGATGCGCCGGATCATCCGACGGCGGCGGAGCGCGTGGCATGATGGACTATGCCGGCCGCGTCGCGGCAGCCGACACCTTCCCGAAGTTGCTGCGGCTCAACGCAAAGGAATTCGGGACCGATATCGCATTGCGCGAAAAGGATCTCGGGCTGTGGCGGGTGTTCACCTGGGCCGATTATCAGGCCCGCGTGCACGACTTCGCGCTCGGCATGATCGAACTCGGCCTCGACCGCGGCGACGTGATCGGCATCATCGGCGACAATCGGCCCGACTGGGTCGCGGCCGAAATCGCCGCGCATGCGATCGGCGGCCTCAGCCTCGGTCTGTACCGCGACGTGCTCGATGAGGAGGCCGACTATCTGCTCAACTACGGCGAGGCCAAGCTGGTGTTCGCCGAGGATGAGGAGCAGGTCGACAAACTGCTCGGCCTCGCCGACCGCGCGCCGCATCTGAAGCACATCGTCTATTCCGATCCGCGCGGGATGCGGAAATACGACGATCCGCGGCTGCTGCCGGCCGATCAGCTCGCCAAGCTGGGTCGCGATCGCGCCGGCCGGGAGCCGGGCCTGTACGACCGGCTGGTCGACGCCACGCAAGGCGAGGACGTCGCGATCCTCTGCACCACCTCGGGCACCACCGCGCATCCCAAGCTGGCGATGCTGGCTGCGGGGCGCGTGCTCAAGCATTGCGCGACCTATCTCAGTTTCGATCCGAAGGGGCCTAACGACGAATACGTCTCGGTACTGCCGCTGCCCTGGATCATGGAGCAGGTCTATGCACTCGGCAAAGGGCTGCTGTGCCGGATGAAGGTCAACTTCGTCGAAGAGCCCGACACGATGATGAACGATTTCCGCGAGATCGCGCCCACCTTCGTGCTGTTCGCGCCAAGGGTCTGGGAAGGCATCGCCGCCGACGTCCGTGCCCGGGTGATGGACGCCTCGCCGCTGAAGCAGCGACTTTACAACGCCGGCATGAGGGCCGGGCTGGCTGCGCTCGACCAGGGCCAGCATTCGGCGTTCGCCGACGCGGTGCTGTTCCGCGCGCTGCGCGACCGGCTCGGCTTCACGCGGCTGCGCTCAGCCGCAACCGGCGGCGCCGCACTCGGCCCGGACACCTTCCGGTTCTTCCGCGCCATGGGGGTGCCGCTGCGCACGCTGTACGGGCAGACCGAACTGCTCGGCGCCTACACGCTGCACAAGCCGGACGCGGTCGATCCCGACACCACCGGTGTGCCGATGGGCGCCGAGATCGAGATCAAGGTCCTGAACCCGGATGTCCAGGGCATCGGCGAAGTGGTGGTACGCCACCCCAATATGTTCCTCGGCTACTACAAGAACCCGGAAGCCTCGACCGCCGACATCAAGGACGGCTGGATGCATTCCGGCGACGCCGGCTATTTCAACGGCGCCGGCCAGCTCGTCATCATCGACCGCATCAAGGACCTCGCCGAGCTGTCGCATGGCGAACGGTTCTCACCGCAATACATCGAGAACAAGCTGAAGTTCTCGCCCTACGTCGCCGAGGCGGTGATCCTCGGCGCCGGCCGCGACATGCTGGCGGCGATGATCTGCATCCGCTACTCGATCATCTCGAAATGGGCGGAGAAGAAGCGGATCGCCTTCACCACCTATTCGGACCTCGCCTCCCGTCCCGAAGTGTACGAGCTGCTGCGCCGCGAGGTCGAAACCGTCAACGCCACGCTGCCGCCGGCGCAGCGGATCGCCCGCTTCCTGCTGCTCTACAAGGAACTGGATGCCGACGATGGCGAACTGACCCGCACCCGCAAGGTCCGCCGCAGCGTGATCAGCGACAAATACGCCGACATCATCGACGGCATCTATGGCGGCAAGAGCGACATCCCGGTCGACACCACCATCAAATTCCAGGACGGCACGACGCAGCGGATCAGGACGTCGTTGAAGGTAGTGGACCTCGGCGGCAGCGCCGCGCACGCGGAGGCGGCGGAATGAGCGCTGTGAGTCTCACGCCGGCGCCGATGGCGGCGCCCTCTCCCCTTGTGGGAGAGGGCAGCCTCGGCATCGGCCCGATTGACGGCCGGATGAGGGGTTGCGCGCGACCTCGACGCCCCCTCACCCGCCCTCGCTTCGCTCGGGCACCCTCTCCCACAAGGGGAGAGGGAAGAATGGCATCCCTCGCTGGCGGTCACGCAAGATGAACTCGCACCTCCTGATCCAGTTGCTCGTCAACGGCCTCGTGGTCGGCACGCTGTACGGCGTCGTCGCGATGAGTTTCGTGCTGATCTACAAGGCCACCCAGGTGGTCAACTTCGCGCAGGGCGAACTGCTGCTGATCGGCGCGTGGGTATGCTGGACGCTGCTGGCGAAATATCAGCTGCCGTTCTCGGTCGGCATGCCGATCACGCTGGTGTTCATGTTCATCTTTGGCATCGCGGTGCAGATCATCGTGCTGCGGCCGATGATCGGCGAGCCGATCATTTCGGTGATCATGGTGACGATCGCGCTGTCGACCGTGTTCCAGGCGGCGCTGAAGTGGATCTACGGCGTCAACCCGCAGCCCTTCCCGCAGATCTTCACCACCCAATCGATCTCGATCGGCGGCCTGCAGATCCAGACCGTCTATGTGATGAGCCTCGTCGTCTCTGTCGCGATGATGATCGGCATGGCGTGGTTCTTCAAAGTGTCGAAATACGGCCTCGCGATGCGCGCCACCGCGTTCAACCAGCAGGTCGCGCAGTCGCTCGGCATTTCGGTGAAGAGCGTGTTCGCGATGGCCTGGGCGATCTCGGCCACCGTTTCGGCGGTCGCCGGCGTCGTCGTCGCTGTGGTCAACGGCGTGTCGTCCGGCCTGTCGGCCTACGGCATCAAAGTGTTTCCGGCCGCGATCCTCGGCGGCCTCGACTCGATCGGTGGCGCGGTGCTCGGCGGCATCATCATCGGCTTGCTTGAGAACATCGCCCAGTACGTCGACAGCGAATATCTGCACTGGGGCAATCTCTACGAAATCGCGCCGTTCTACGTGCTGATCATCATCCTGATGATCAAGCCCTACGGCCTGTTCGGCACCAAGGACATCGAGCGGATATGAGCTTAGGCGCGGACCGAGACAGAACAGCTCATGGTTCGAGACGCGCGGCGTGCCGCCGCGCTCCTCACCATGAGGGCAGCCTCATCCCGAGGAGCCCGGTGAAGCCCGGAGGGCGAAACCGGGCGCGTCGAAGGATGATTTGGAAGGCTGGAGGCTTCTAAAGATGGCGAATGCTTCCCTGATCCCCGCCGGCGATTTCCGCACCTCCTACGCCGCCGACACCACGATTTTCCCGACGAAGACCAGCCGCAACATGGCGATCCTGGGCGTGGTGCTGGTGTGCTTCGCGCCGCTGGTGCTGTCGGGCTATTGGCTGACCATCCTGATCCAGATCGGCATCTTCGGCATCGCCGCGCTCGGGCTGAACATCCTGGTCGGCTTCACCGGCCAGATTTCGATTGGCCACGCCGCGTTCTTCCTGCTCGGCGCCTACAGCTCGGCTTATCTGAACAACCACTTCCAGATCCCGGTGTTCTTCGCGATTCCGCTCGCCGGCCTCGTCACCGCGCTGGTCGGGCTGGTGTTCGGCGTGCCGGCAGCGCGGCTGAAGGGGCTGTATCTCGTCATCGCCACGCTGGCGGCGCAATACATCCTGATCGACTTCTTCTCGCGCGCCGAATGGTTCTCCGGCGGCTCGGTGCCGGCGATGGCCAATCCGTTCTCGCTGTTCGGCTACGTCCTGCAGGGCGACAAGCAGTATTTCTACGTCGTGCTGGCGTATCTCCTGGTCAGCTATATCCTGGTGACCAACCTGATGCGGACCCGCGACGGCCGCGCGCTGGTGGCGGTGCGCGACCATTATCTCTCGGCCGAGATCATGGGCATCAACCTCACCAAATATCGCACGCTGTCGTTCGCGCTCGCGGCGTTCTTCGCCGGCATCGCCGGCGCGCTGTACGCGCACTACCAGCTGGTGGTCTCCAACGAAGGCTTCGGCATCGAGCGCTCGATCCTGTTCCTGGCGATGATCATCATCGGCGGCATCGGCTCGATCTCGGGCACGCTGATGGGCACCGCCTTCGTGGTGCTGCTGCCGGAGACGATGGAATGGCTCAGCAGCGGCCTGAAAGGCAGCGCGGTCGACCAGACGCTGGGGCTGAACAACAACCTGACCTTCCTGCGCGAAATCGCAATCGGCTTGATCATCATCCTGTTCCTGGTGTTCGAGCCCGATGGGCTGGCGCACCGCTGGCGGCAGATCAAGGCGTATTGGAAACTCTACCCGTTCTCGCATTGAGCGCGTGAACGGACGGACCACAAGACGGCAATAAAAACGACACTGGAGGAGAACACCATGACGATGAAATCCCTGCTCAGCAGCGCCGCGCTGGCGCTGGTGATCGCCGGCGCCTCCGCGACCGCGCAGGCGCAGATCGCGATCGGCCACCTCGCCGATTATTCGGGCGGCACCTCGGACGTGGGTACGCCCTACGGCCAAGCGGTCGCCGACACCTTCGCCTGGGTCAACAAGAACGGCGGCGTCGCCGGCAAGCAGCTGAACGTCGACACCAACGATTACGGCTACCAGGTGCCGCGCGCGATCGCGCTGTACAAGAAATGGTCGGGCGGCGACAAGGTCGCGGCGATCATGGGATGGGGCACCGCCGATACCGAAGCGCTCACCGGCTTTCTCGCCAACGACAAGATCCCCGACCTGTCCGGCTCTTACGCGGCCGCGCTGACCGATCCGGAAGGCACCAGCGGCAAGGCCAAGCCTGCCCCCTACAATTTCTTCTACGGCCCGTCCTATTCCGACGCGCTGCGCGCCGAGCTGATGTGGGCCGCGGAAGACTGGAAGGCCAAGGGCAAATCCGGCGCGCCGAAATTCGTCCACATGGGCGCCAACCATCCCTACCCCAACGCTCCGAAGGCCGCCGGCGAAGCGATGGCCAAGGAGCTCGGCTTCGAAGTGCTGCCGCCGCTGGTGTTCGCGCTGGCGCCGGGCGACTACTCGGCGCAGTGCCTCAGCCTCAAGAGCTCGGGCGCAAACTACGCCTATCTCGGTAACACCGCAGCCTCCAACATTTCGGTGATGAAGGCCTGCAAGGCGGCCGGAGTCGACGTCCAGTTCATGAGCAACGTCTGGGGCATGGACGAGAACGCCGCCAAGACCGCCGGCGATGCCGCCGACGGCGTGATCTTCCCGCTGCGCACCGCCGTGGCCTGGGGCGGTAACGCGCCCGGCATGAAGACGGTGGAGGCGATCTCAAAGATGTCCGATCCCAGCGGCAGCGCCTATCGGCCGGTGCACTACGTCGCCGGCGTGTGCTCGGCGCTGTACATGAAGGAGGCGATCGAATGGGCCGCCAACAACGGCGGCGCCACCGGTGAGAACGTCGCCAAGGGCTTCTATCAGAAGACCGACTGGGTGCCGGCCGGGATGGACGGCGTCTGCAACCCGTCGACCTGGACCGCCAAGGACCACCGCGGCACCATGAAGATCGACCTCTACCGCGCCAAGGTGTCAGGCACGACCGACGGCGACCTCAAGGACCTGATCGCCAAGGGCACCATCAAGCTCGAAAAGGTCAAGACCGTCGACCTGCCGCGCAAGCCGGAATGGGCCGGGTGGTGAGCTAACGCGGCCGTGGCGGACGCCGCGGCTGAGCACAGCATTGGTGCCGCGTCCGCCTGAAGCCGCGGCGCCACACCACAAACAACCGTCATCCCCCGCGCATGCGGGGACCCAGTACGCCGCAGCGTCGCGTTTGGATTATCGGCACTCTGGAATACTGGGTTGCCCGCTTTCGCGGGCGATGACGGCAGTCGTTGGGGTTTAGACTGCGCAACCATCAAGTTCAGCGAGTTCGAGAACGTAGGACCACCATGACCGAAGCCGCCGAACTTCACCCTCCGCAGGCCGGAGCCTCCACGGCGCCAGCCCCGCTGCTGAGCGTCCGCAACATCGAGGTCGTCTATGACGACGTCATCCTGGTGCTGCGCGGACTCAGCCTCGACGTCCCGCAGGGCTCGATCGTGGCTCTGCTGGGCGCCAACGGCGCCGGCAAGTCGACGACGCTGAAAGCGATCTCCGGTCTTTTGAAAACCGAAGACGGCGAGGTCACCCGCGGCGAGATCGTGTTCGATGGGGAGCGGATCGACGGCACCGATCCGGACAAGATCGTCCGCCGCGGCATCTTCCAGGTGATGGAAGGCCGCCGCATCGTCTCCGACATGACGTCGCTGGAAAACCTGCGGCTCGGCGCGTTCACCCGCAGCGACCGCGAGGTCGGCCGCGACATCGAGATGGTCTACAATTATTTCCCGCGGCTGAAGGAGCGCACCGGCCTCGCCGGCTACCTGTCGGGCGGCGAGCAGCAGATGCTGGCGATCGGTCGCGCCCTGATGGCCCGGCCCAAGATGATTCTGATGGACGAGCCCTCAATGGGCCTCTCCCCGCTCTTGGTGAAGGAGGTGTTCTCGATCATCCAGCAGATCAACCGCGACCTCGGCGTCACCATCCTCCTGGTCGAACAAAACGCCCGCGCTGCGCTCTCCGTCGCCAGCCACGGCTACATCATGGAACAAGGCAAGGTCGTCCTCGACGGCACCGCCGACGAACTCCGCGACAACGAAGACGTCAAGGAATTCTACCTCGGCGGCGCCGGCGACCAGCGCAAGAGCTTCAAGAACTTGAAGAGTTTCAAGCGGAGGAAGAGGTGGTTGTGAGGGGATGGTGACGGGGTGCCGACCGGATCGATCCTGGTCGTTCAAACTTGTGTGGCCCCACTCACTCACCCAGCCGAGGCCAGAGTCAGGATTTCCGATCGGGGCGGGCGCGCCGGTTGAACAATAGCTGTTCTGGGGAATGCTGCCGACCGTCCGTTGCCAAGCCGGCGCGCTCGCGCCGCTCTCAACCAGCGACGATGGCCTCAGCTCGATAAAGGCGTAGGACCATCGCAGGCGAACAAATCTAAATCACAAAGATCCGGCCATCATTCGCGTGTGGGATCGGCAATTCCGTACAAGGCGACGAGAAACGAACAAGATCATGTCCAGACGCGCATGAAACACCACCGCGCGTCCTGAATTCCCTCCCTCAAGGTCGACGCGCGACGTCCGCCAAACCAAGTGCGGCAGATGATCTGGCTCCGATATGGAGGGGCGGTCGACGGGCCGTAAAACATACAACAGCCGTGCAAAGCATCAGCACAAGCCCCATACCCACACCCCAATTCCACGGATTATAAGTAATAATCACCGGGCCAAACGCCAATAGCGCAACCAAGAGCATTCTCGCCGCAAATGAATCCGGCCTCCCGCTTGCAGCGCTTCTGAGCAAGCCACCCACAAGCAAAACGAAGAAAGCGACCAACACGGCGGCACCCAACCACCCCGTTTCGGCCCAAACATTCATGAGGAAATTATGCGGCTCCGGAAATCCACTGGTACGATATCCTCCAGTTCCAGGACCGAGACCAATTAGCTGAGCGATAGGCGATGAATGATTCATCTTCCTGATCGTGTCCATGGCGAGCGGCGTTCGATCGGCGACAGACAGAAACCGATCCGAAATGTCCCTGCTCGGATCAACCTGCGTTGTGTAGAATCTTTCAACGGCAGACGGCAACGATTGATAGAAAAAGCCGACGAAGTAGGCTGCGACCGACGATGGTATCATTGAAAGAGCAACCCGCCGTGTCGCCGGGCTCGCAAACACCAGAGCCAACAACACAACAGGGAAAACCAGTCGCGCGGTTCTACTTCCAGTCGCCATCATCAGCCATGGCATCGTCTGCAAATATACAACAACAGCCCAACCGATGGCCGCCGACGGCAACAACCACCCCCCCTTGGAACAAGGCAATACGGCGTTTCGATAAGCCCAGAGCAATACTAACGGCACGGAAATGAGAAACAGCATTCCGAGCGAGACCGGCCCCGACAACAGCGATTTGTATTTGTCATAGTAGCCAAACCCAAAAACCGTGTCGTTTCCCTCCGAGACAGGAATGTAGAAAAGCAGCGGAATCGCCACCAAGGCAACGATTGCCTGCCCACCGATTCCCCAAACAAAGCCGTCCAGCAAGCCCACAAAGCGCTTCTCGGATTTTTCCGGATCAACCGAGATCGCGTACAACAGAAGCGCAAAGGAGCCGAACAACACCAGGTAAGCGACACCTACCTTGAGCTGCCATATATTCTGGAAAGTCGTGAAACTAACGACCGTCGAGACCACGCAGACCGCAATAAAAAGCAGAAAAGTCATTCCCCAGAGCGGTACTGAGCGCAACGGGACGAGCCGGAACGCCCCAATCGAGACGGAAACCAACCAGACGAGCACGACCAGATGGGTGTAATCCCTCAGAAACGGCAAGAAGGGCAGTAGAGGAACTGTTCCCAAGGAGATCGACAGGCCAGCCAGCCAAGCCAATCGGTCATCTCTACCGATGAGCAACAGAGCCGGCACCGCCATTGCCAACATAACTGGAATTCTAAGAATCAGAGGCACCGGATCGGCGGCGCCATCCTTCCCCCAGTCAGCGTAGGAAGATCTTAGGAAGCACCACGCAAGGGCCGCCGCAAAGAGCCAGCAACAAAGGATCAGCTTTCCAGCACCTCGATCCAAAAACGACAGGTTCGGCTCAGATACTAGCGAGGCGTCGATCGGAACTGGAAATGCACCCTCCTGTCGCACTGCTGGATCCTCCCTGGCATGGACCTAGAGCTAAGTCCTTGATTGCAGCTTCCGCCTATTCCATTTTAGCAAGACGTAACACGACCAAAGCAACTGTGATCTGTCGGCGCGTCCGCAGCGATGCTCTTCCGCGAACTCGTCGATCGCCTTTGTATTCAGGACAGACTGCTGCCGGGCCAGTTCGAGCAGTTCATCCCGCATCCTGCCTGACTTCATCCATTTACGGATAGGCAGCAAGAAGCCCTTTTTACCGCGCCCGAGCACGTCGGCCGGCAGCAAATCACAAAATGCCTCGCGTAGAATGTGCTTGCGCGAGCGCCCCGATATCAAGAACTCCTGCGGTAAATCAAGCGCGAACTGGACCAGGTGAGAATCCAGGAACGGTAGACGCACTTCCAGGCCGTACTGCATGCTGGCGAGGTCGACTTTCTTCAGCATGTCGGCAGACAGGTTGAAACTGATGTCTGTCGTGAGAATGTCGCGGAGCGTTCTTAGATCAAAATTGACCAGCTGCTCCGGAAGCGCGGAGGCCTCAGCTCGCGAAAAGCCGAGCTGCTCGATCTGTTCCGGCGTCGCGTAGGACCGCCACGAAAGATACTCCGACGCCGACGTGCGCCGCAAATGCATGCGAAAGAACGCCGCAGCGCGAAGCAGACCGTTGTCGATCGCAGTGGGATTACCATGAATCGGGACTAACTGGGCCAGCGTTTTAAGCCAACCCGGGATGCGAGCACTCATCAGCATCGCAGAATAAACGCCGTAGCCACCGAAGAGCTCGTCGGCACCGTCGCCGCCGAGAATTACCTTCTCGTCGACCTGCGCACACAGGAATGCGGTTGGAATCAGCGAGGCATCGGCATAGGGCTCCCCCAGCAACGCCAGCGTGCGATCGATGAATCCCGCAAGGCGATCTTCCGTCACGTCGATGACGTGATGCTCGATCTGCGGGTAGCGCGCTGCCAGCGAACGCGCGAACTGCGACTCGTCGAACGCCGGGTCTTCCGGAAACCCGACCGAATAGGCGGCGATCCCGCCGCTCGATGATTGCGCGGCGATCGCCGATATGATCGAAGAATCCAGCCCGCCGCTGAGGAAGGTCGCGATCGGCACGTCGGATGCGGCCAATCGCTGCTCGACCGACGCCGTCAGTCGGCGGCGTAGTTCTGCCTTCGCTCCCTCGAAACTCGGCTCACCGCTGCGACGCTGCGGCGCCATCGCGGCCGGCAGCTGATAGTAGCAGCCCTCGCGCGTCTCCCAGCGGTCGAGATCGAGTTGCAGCCAATGGGCAGGGCGCAGCTGTCGCATCCCGCGATACGGCGATGCCGGCGCGGGCAGATAGGAAAACCGGAACAGCCACGGCAGCGTGCTGCGATCGACCTCGAGCCCGTCGCCCGCCAGGATCTCGATCGGCGGAATCTCGGATGCAAATAGCAGCCTGTCGGCATCCGCGTAATACACCATCGGCTTTTCGCCATAGCGGTCGCGCGCCAGCGTCAGCATCCGCCGGTCGCGATCCCAGATCGCGAACGAAAACATGCCTTCCAGACGCGGCAGGCATTCAAGCCCGTCGAGCGCGAACGATGCCAGCAGCACCTCGGTGTCGGATTCGGTGCGGAATGTGACGCCGCGTTTGACGAGATCATCGCGCAAGTCGCGGTAATTGTAGATCTCGCCGTTGAACACGATGCTGAGCGCACCGGCATGCATCGGCTGTGTCGAGCGCGGATCGAGGTCGATGATGCTCAGTCGCCTGTGCCCGAGAAACACGCCCGGCTCGTGATGCTGAGCCTCGGCATCTGGGCCGCGATGCGCGAGCGCGCCGAGCGCGGCCGCCGCCACCCCAGGCGCGAGAGGATTTGCCCGTCGCCACACGCCTCCGACCAGACCGCACATCAGGAGTCGGCCAAGAGTCGGCGGAACAGCGCATGGTAGCGCGCGGCATTTGCTTCAGTCGAATACTCGCGCTCGACGCGCAGACGCGCGGCGGCGCCGAGCTTGCGTCGCAAATTGATATCGTCGATCAGTTTCAACAGTGGGTCGACCATTGCCCCCGGACGGCGTTCGACGATGAATCCAGTCTCGCCTTCGCGGTGGCATTCGGTCACGCCAGGTGCGTCCACCACCACGCTTGGCAGACCAAGCGTCATCGCTTCCAGGACCGCGTTGCTCATACCCTCGATCTCCGAGGCGTGGACGAAGATGTCGCTGTCGACCAGCCGGCAGGTGATGTCCGGAACGTGGCCGATGAATCTTACCTTCTCATTGATACCCAGCTTGGCAGCCTGATTGATCAGATTCTGATGTTCCGGCCCGTCGCCGGCAATAATTAGCTCAGCACTGGGTCTTTGCTGCAACACGCGCGCGAACTCATCAAGCAGAAACGCCTGCGCCTTGTGTTTCAGCAGCCGTGCAGAAGAGATCAGCCTGACGCCCCCCGCCGCAGGCGTGCGTTCGCAACGCTCCGCGGCGGCGACGAATGCCTGCCAGTCTATGCCGTTCTCGAGGGTCACGACCTCGCCGCGGCGAACCAGCGATGTCAGAGAATCTGCGGTCGCCACCGAAACACCGGCGACGGCGTCGAACGGCCGGTACAGCAGCTTGAAGATCGGATGCGACCCCGCCTCCGACTTGGTTCCGCGATGCACGTAGACGAACTTCATGCCGCGCAGCAACCACGCCGCCGGCCAGCACGCTGCAGCGGCCTGGACGCCGTGCACGACGCAGATCCGGTGCCCGCCGGTCGCCAGCAGCCACAGCATGCGCAATTGCAGGATCGGCAGCAGCGCGAGCAGCACCAGCATCTCGCTGCGCAGTGACGGAAACACCGGAGCGCGGAATGGAAATACCATCCGCTGCCGCAACTGCGGAATCCGCGCGAAATACGCGGTGCAGTCGGGATTGTCGTACAGCGAATAGAACGTGTTCTGGTAGTTCACGCCATCCTCGGCGGCGAACAGCCGCGCCAGTTGCCGCTCCCCGCCGTGCACGCCGTAGGTCCGCAATACGTGGGCAATGGAAACTGGCATGTCGCTCTTAATCGTCCGAGTGTGAGATCGTCAGCATGTTCGAAACCGCAACGCCCTGCGGAAGCCGCCGCGTCGCTGCGCCGGCAAGGTCGCCGCACAGATCGTGATAGCGCTTGCCGCAAGCGATCAGGTCGAACCGCTGTTCGGCAACGGCGCGGGTCGCCGCTCTCAGCGCGGCGACGTCGGTCCGGTCGAGTAACTCGGCCACACCGCGTGCAAGAGCGTCGTCGTCGCCGACCGGCGCGAGGACGCCGTTGATGCCGCCAATGATCGCATCGGGAATCCCCCCGGCGGCAAAGGCGGCGACCGGCGTTCCACACGCGATCGACTCCAGCACGACATTCGGCAGGTTGTCTTCGAGGAACGGAGCGATCAGCAGGTCGGCGGCGGAATACACCCGCGCCAGTTCCGCCTCACCGTCGATCCGTCCGAGATGGTGGAGCGGGAATCCGCCGAGCTGGCCGATCTCGCCGGCGGCGGCGCCGCCGAACACCACGCAGGTCAGGTCCCGCCGTCCGGCCGCAGCGAGGCGCTCGATCGTGCCCAGCAGATGGCGATATCCCTTGCGAGGGTCTTCGGTGGCCCCGAGCGCGCCGAATAGCACAATCCGGCCTTCAGAGGGCAGTCCGAGAGCGTGGCGCGCGCCTGCCGGATCGTGCGGACGGAACACCGACAGGTCGACGCCGGTTGGAATGTGCTCGATCCGCCGGCCGCCGAACAGGCTGGAGCGTCGGGCGAGATCTGCGATCCAGCGGCTCGGCGCCGCCACCGTGATGTCGAGTCCGCGGTACCCCTGCTCGCGCCGGCGATGCCCGTCGCGCGACAGATCGCCGGCATCAGCGCTGTTTAGCTGCGGGCACTCGCCGCAGGCCTGCTCGAAACGGGTGCAGGCACCGGGATAGTGGCAGCCCCCGCTGAAAGGCCAGATATCGGATAGCCGCCACACAATCGGCTTGCCGATGGCGCGGAGCCGGCGGGCGTCGAGAAACGCGCCGGCGACCCAGTGCAGGCACACCACATCGGCCGAGGCGAAGCTCTGCCGATCAATCCGCCCGTAGCTGAATCGCATCGGCGAGAACGGGGTCGGCGGCCGCCCGGTATAGCGGCGCAGCGCGCGGGCATTGAGATAGGCGACGACATCACTGCCGAACCGCCCGACGCCCGGCCAATGGGCCGGCACCACAGTGGGGTCGTCCTTCGATCTCCGCCCGACATGGAACGTCGAATTCAGCCCCAGCCCCAGCAGCGTCCGATGGATCCGGAACGCCGCCTTGTTGGCGCCGCCTTCACTGTCCGATTGGGCAAGATGCGCGACAGAGAGCGGCTGCATCGGATGGCGCATTCATGCCCGGGCGATAGCGATCAAGGATTGCGGCTTGCGGAAGCGATTCAAAAGCTCGGAGAGTTGATAGCGCAGCGCCGAGACGTGCGCCGGCTTCTGCCCGGGAAAGGTCCGCACTTCGGTCTGGACATCGCGAAAGCCGTGCGCGGTGAGGCATTGCGCCAAAGTGGACTGCGACCAACTTCGGACATGTTGCCAGCGATGAAAGATCACGTTGGATACCGGGCAATACACCATGCTGTCGGCTAGTTGCTCCTCGTTCGGCGTGGTGACGATAAGCGCGCCGCCGGGCTTCAGCAAAGTCTTTGCCTGATTGAGCGTCTTCGACAGCCAGTTATCGTCGAGGTGTTCGACAACTTCGAGCAGGAATACCGCATCGAACCGTCGGCCTTCGGTCAACAGCTCATCGATCGTCGCGAAGCCGAGAAACCCCTTCCGACCCGAAACGCTGACAGCAGACCCCATCGTCTCGCGCGAGAGGTCGGCTCCTTGCACCGAGAAACCTGCGTCGAGCAGATGCGGCAGCAGATGGCCCGGCCCACAGCCGTAGTCGAGAACCGTCAAGCCGCTGGGAAGCCTCGACTTGACGTGAGCTACGACGGCACGCCCTTTCTGATAACTGAAGTAATTCTCTGAAAACTGCGAATGGTAGCCCCAGAAACGCGAAAGCGTTTCCTCATTCCATTCCAGCATCGCCGGCTGAGATGTGGTCATCGCCTTGCCTCTCACAAACCGGCAGACTGCGGCGCGCGTGCCGTGGAGCGCGCCAGATAATCGATCGCCTCGGGGTTCGCCGCCCAGGCGGCGAAGTCGTCGAGGTCGCCATTGTGGCCGATCTGCCGATTGTCCGCCACCGTGGGCACGAGGTTCTGGAACAGAGGATCGGACACGTCGGTGCCGATCTCGGTCCGAAAACTCCGGTAGATCCAGGGCCGCAACGCGAACAGCGCGTGCGCGTGCACCCGGGCGCGGTGCACCCGGTCGGGTGGCAGCCGCTCGATCTGTTCGAGGCAGGCCATCCGCGCCAGATAACTGGCTCGCGTGGCATGGTCCTCGGTGAACCCGAAGCCGGAATAGCGGCCGCTGCCCGCGGTCACCACCGGCACACCGAAGCACGGCAGTTCGTAGCCGATACTGCCGCGCACGGTGATGCCGACGTCGACCATGCGGAACAGCGACAGCGTGCTGATTTGGGTGTCGGGCAGCAGGATCCGGACGTGATCGGGCAGCTCGCCGATCTGCTCGCGGATCAGCCGCATCTCGCCGAACTCGTCGGTGACGCCGGACATCTTGCGCTTCCAGAGGTTCGCAGGGTGCAGCTTGATCAGCCAGTTCAGCCGCGGATTGGCGACAGCGGCCTTGACGGTCTCGATGAACCACTCGCCGTAGTTCTCGAACACGTCCTTGCCGTAGAACAGGTTGGCGTCCCACAGCACATGAGAGAACAGAACCGCGGTCGGCCGCGCGGGGCTCAGCTTCAGAGAGTCGCGGATTTCGTCCGGCGTCATGTCGACCGTGCCGGGCTGGTTGCGCGCCTGCACCTTCCAGACGCCACCGTAGCGCTGTTCGAATTCGGTATCGAGCTCCCGCTCCTGTGCTTCGCCCCAGGGCGACGCGATCAGCCGGTCCAGCGTCTCCGCGGTGATCGAATTCGGATGCACCCGCCGGGTTTCGCGTGTCAGCTTCTTCTGCACCAGCGCGTCCTCGCGCGACGGCTGGGTGAAGTGGATGGTGGAGATGCCGCGCGCGATCGCAACGTCCACGAAGGGGCCTATCACGTGGTAGTTCGGCTCGTTGACCAGGATCAGCGTCGGCAGCGCGCGCTCGAGATAGTGCTCGGCGGCGTGGACGAAGCGCACCGACTCGGCGAGCTGCTCCAGCAGCGCCTCGCGAACCTCGGGCTTGCGCGGATCCGGCGCGCCGTCGAACCGCCGCCGCGACACCGACGACAGCAACTGCGGACCGAGCCAGGCACCGCGATAGGTCCACTCCAGCACCGACTGGAAGTCCATCGGCGTCTCGGCGCGGCGCGCGCCCTCTTCATTCGCAGCGGCTTCCGCCGACTGGCTCGCGATCAGGTCCTCGAAGGCGACGAATTCGTCGATGCCGAACGCGCGGTACAGGTTACGGGCGTGGGTGTAGACGTTCGACGTCAGGACCCTCACCCGCCACCCCTTGCGCCGCAGCGCCAGTGCCTGCATGCATTCGAGCTTGGCCGCGTAGGTGTTGTTGGTCATGCTGAGCACCAGCAATACCGGCGCATCTGCCGCAGGCGGCGGTAGCTGTCGCGCGAAGCCGACCGCGTCCCATGTCCGCGCCTCGTCTGCGCGCAGCCGACGATACAGATCCGGCGACCGCAGCCGGACAACAGCATCCGCGAGCGGTCCGGCGAGCGGCGTGCGGCGAACCCAATCCTGCAGCGCCTTCATGGGACGTATCCAGTGCGCATCAGGTGATCAGCCAGCCGCAAGTCCTCGGGCGCGTCGATGTCGATCGAGGCGATCTCGTCCATTTCGTAGCCGACGGTCGGGTCGCCATAGAGTGCGCCGGCGTCGAGCACGGAACTCCTCACGATCAGTACCGCCGGGCCGTTCCGGCCGAACAGCGTCTCCTTGTCCTGGCGCCGGGTCTTGCCGACCTCACCGCCGAAATACGGCGCCAGTCGGCCATCCTGCTCTCGCATCTGGCCTTCCGGCACGAAGCGGTGCGGCACCCGCACCACGCTGACCAGCGTCGACGCTCTGCTGGCCCGGAACTTCTCGACCGCCTCGCGGACGTGATGCGGCCGGCGGAACGGCGAGGTCGGCTGCAGCAGTACCAGCGCCTCGACCTCGGCGCCGTCGGCGCGCAGCGCGGCGAGCGCGTGCTGCATCACGCCGAGCATCAGTGCGCCGTCGTTCGACAGCTCGGCCGGGCGGCGGAACGGGGCTTCGAGGCCGAGCGCGATGCCGGCCGCAGCGATCTCGTCGTCATCGGTGGAGAGGATCGCGCGGTCGATGACGCCGGAACTCAGCGCGGCTTCGGCAGTCCAGCCGAGCAGCGAGCGATCGCCGCACATCGCGAGATTCTTGCGCGGAATACCTTTCGAGCCGCCTCGGGCCGGGATCAGCGCGGCAAGAGTCATCGTCGCGCTCTCATCGTCAGTAGGTGATGCACTTCTGGACATCCACCTGCTCGGTCGCGAGCAGGTCGGCGATCTTGCGGCCAGCGCTGCCGTCGCCGTACAGCGGGTTCATCGCGTAGCGGCCGTGCTTGACCTGCCGGGCGATCGCGTCGCTGATCTGCTTCTTGTCGTAAGGCACCTCGATGACGTTCTCGCCGCGGTCGCGCATGTTCTGGCGGGTGCCGATGTTGACCACCGGCGTGCCGATATAGGCGCCCTCCCGAATGCCGCTCGAGGAGTTGCCGATCAGACATGCGGTCGCTCGCATCAAATTGACGTAGACGTCGATCGGCAGGTTCTTGAAGAAGTGCATGCGGTCGTCGAGCTTGCGCTCGCGCCATTTGCGGATGCCGCGCGAGATATCGTCCGAGCCGGCGTCTGCATTCGGCCACAGCACGATCGCGGCGAGGCCCTGCTCGCGCACCGCTTCCAGCGTCATGGTGATCTGCGCCTCGCCGCTGCCGTACTCGGTGGTGACGGGATGCTGCGAGATCAGCACGAACGGTTCGTCGACCGGAAACCGCTCGCCGACGCCGATATCGAACAATTGCTCGCTGATGGTACAGTTCGAGTTCTTCAGAATATCGGCGACCAGATCGATGCGCGGGCAGCCGACGAGGTGGACGTGCTGCGGCAGTTCGCCGAGCTTGATGATGCGGTCGCGCGCGCCGGGGCTCGCCGGAAAATGGATGTGCGCGAATTTGGTGACGGCGTGGCGGATGCTCTCGTCGATCGTGCCGCTGACCTCGCCGCCCATCGTATGAGCGACTGGAATATTCATGTAGGCGGCGGCCAGCGTGGTGGCCATGGTCTCGAAGCGGTCGCCGACGGTCAGCACGACGTCGGGTGCGAGCTGCTCGAAAAGCGTCGGCAGCTCGATGAGGCCGAGGCCGGTGGATTTCGCCATCGTCGCCGGGGTCTCGCCCTCGATCAGCATGGTGACCCGGGCGTGAGGGGTGAAGCCGTCCTTCTCGATCAGGTTAACCACCGAGCCGTAGCGGTCGAGTACCGCCGAAGCGGCGACGATCAGCTGCAGCTCGAGCGCCGGGTGCTCCTTGATCGCCCGCATCGCCGATTTGATCGAACTGTAATTGGCGCGCGATCCAACGACGACACAGATCTTCTTCTTGTTCACGCGAAATCCTCCAGGGAAAACTTGTGGTCCCGAGGAACCGCGTTGACGACCCGCCGACCGATCAGGTCGCGGTATTTCGCAGCCGGAATGCCGTCGCCCGGCTTCTTGAAGGCGAGATGGCTCTCGGCAATCTCGGTGCCGGCGGGCAGTTCGGCGGCGGCGACGATGCTCTTTTCGAAGATCAGCTTCATGTCGGTGACCGCCGACAGATCATTCTTGTCGACCTCGCTCGCCATCATCCTACCGGCGTCCTTCAGCTCGCGGCACAACAGCCGGAACTGATCCGGCTCCATGCTGTGCTTGGCGTCGCTACCGTACATCAGCCGCGAGAAGGTAAAGTGCTTTTCGATCACAGTTGCACCGAGCGCCACCGCGGCGATCGGCGCCGCAAAGCCCATGGTGTGGTCCGAATAACCAACAGGCAGTTTGTAGCGGCTCGCCATCTCGACCATCACGTTGAGCCCGACCTTCTCAGGCGGACAGGGGTAGGCCGAGGTGCATTGCAGCAGGGTGACTTGTCCACCCCCGTGGCAAGCGGCGACCGCGGCGTCGAGCTCAGCCCAGCTGCTCATTCCCGACGACAGGAAGATCGGCTTGCCGGTGCGGGCGATCCGCTCCAGTAGCGGTACGTTGCTGACTTCACCGGACGGCACCTTGTAGGCGCCGATCCCAACCTGCTCGAGCAGATCGACGGCCTCCAGCGAGAACGGCGACGACAGAAAGTCGACCTTGGCGGCCGCAGCCACCGCGGCAAGGCGCAGCCACTGCTCGGTTGAAAACCCGGTGCGGCGAAAGTAATCCGCGCGCGGCTCGGCCGAGAAATATGACGGCGACGGCGCGTCGAGCAGGGTCTCGGCCTCGGCGATATGGGTCTGGAACTTCACCGCGTCGGCGCCGCAATCGGCCGCCGCCTCGATCAGCCGACAGGCATTTCCGAACGAGCCGTCGTGGACGGAGCCGATCTCGGCAATCACATAGGGAACTTGGGGGCCCACGATCCAACCTCGCGCGTTCGCGGTAGAAATCGATGATAGCACAGTGACATATCGAAGAGCGGAGGGTTGATCAAGGACGGCCACAGACGCCACCGTCGAGCGTGAGACGCCTCCCCGACGGACGTCATTCCATCTCAGCGCCGCAGCAGCCGGTAGGACAGTCCGTAGAGCTTGGTAGCAGCCGCATAGGCGCCGAGTTGCCACAGCGCTCTGACCATTACCGGCTGGTGCAGCCCAAATTCGCTGCGCCAAGCATTCCTAAGAAGCGACCGATTAGTGTCGTCGAGTCGAAGCACGCCGAGCGAGGATGTCTCCAGCGAGCGCGCGGCGGTATCACCGGCGAACGCAATCTCCCTCGCCTTGAGTTCCCGCCACCGCGGACCTGGATCCTTCAGAGCCGCTTCATGGAACGACTGCTGACCTCCCAGCCGTTCGAAAAGTTCGCGCCCTCCAGTGCCGGGATTGAGATTGTGCAGAGCAACGACCTGGACACGATCGTCGGTTGCGGCAGCCATCATCGAAATCGCCGGCCACCCCTTCGGACCGTCGGTAATCAACGCGAGCCGACGCCCCACACCGTCGCGCGCCAGTCGGCCAAACTCCTCATAAGCACTGCCCTTGACCAACTGGATCGGCAGGTGTGCCAGCCGTTGACGGCAGGCGGCGGCGCGCGCTGCGTCGTGCTCCAGATCGACCGAAGCGATCTGGCGGCCGTTCTGGCTGGCCCAATCACCGAGAATCTCGGTCGAATAGCCGTCCTGGCGGCCGGACTCGATCACCCGGTCGACGCCCGCCAAGCTGCAGACAGCGATAAAGAACGCCATCTCGCACGGAAAGATTGCGCCCTCGACCCAGCGCTCGACATAGCCGCCGTTGAGCAAAATCTCGGCCGCTGCTTCGGCTGCTTCCCGAATGTCCGTCATCAATGACTCGCCATTTCACAATCTGGTACAGCCACAGCATGATCGCGTGGCGGATAGGTATATTTGGCAGCTATAGGTATCGTTGGCAGCTAAAGGCGAAGTGTCCTTAACAGGTCAGCGAACCGTGCGCGTTCAAGCGCCAGAATACCGAGAACCATTACCGCAAAAATTACGCCACGCAGCGCTACGCTCACGGAAGCCTCCGCGTTAAGAAGCCAAACAGCAATAGTCAACACGATTCCGCCGATCACCCACCGGTCCTGGAACTCGATCCGGCGACCGAATGTTGTGCTTTTCCAGCGTAGATACAGCCGGAACGCGATGGCTTCGACGATCAGGACCGCGATCACCCCAGAAATTCCCAGCGAAAGGCCGTAGCCAAACGCCTTGCCGACCACCACCGGTAGAGCGGCCAGCGCCAACAGCGACAGCCCGGCCCGAACCCGGCTGACAGCCGGGCCGGCCCCCTCCGCATAAACCAACGCGTTCTGCGCGCGCCCCGAGACATGAATCAGCAGCAGCACCGCGAGCCACGGCACCAACGGCGCTGCCGCGGTCAGCCGATCATTCGTCAGGAGGGCAACAAACTCCCTTCCGAAGAAGGCGAATCCGATTCCGAACAGCGAGATCAGAATATGCACCAACATCCAGACCTCACCGGTCCTGCGAAACCCACTCTCGGCGTCTCGCGCCTCGGCCAGTGAAACGGACCAAAGATTGTGAGAGAAGGCATTGGTGACGTTCATTTGCAGTCCGTAATACAGACGCGCGTGGTTGTAGAAGCCGACCGACGCCACGCCGACATTTCCTGCAATCACGGCGTTCTCACCGACCCCACGGAGGCCGTCGGTAACGCCGGTGAACGCCGCCGTCGGCGCATGACGCCAGACCACCCCCAGCCAGTGCGCGCTCGGCCGTGTCCACGGCTGGACGCCGAGCGCGAGCCCCGCAATTGCAAGCGAGGCGAGCTGCCCGATCACCGCACCGGCGAACAGTGATGTCGGGCCAAGGTCGAGACCGAACAGGCAGACCAGCGTGCCGGCAAACGTCCCGATTGCCTGTGCGGCGATCTGCGCCGCGATCGCATTGCCGCGGCCGCTGACCGAGAACACCGTGGTCGCCAGCATCGTCACCGACCGCAGAGGGATGATCGTCGCAGCCAGGATTTCGGTAAGCCACGAATAGTCCCCCGCATCGGAGCCAATCAGATAGGGTTCCACCAAAGGCCACGCCGCCACAAACAATACCGCCAACGCCGTGCTCAGCCCCAGCGAGACCACAAAGAAGCTGGCGATCATCCGCCGCCGCTCGGCGGCCGACTCGACACCGTAATGCGCCGGCAGCGCGAGCGCCCCGCCGCCATCCCCGATCGCGTTAGCGAATGCGGTGACCGACATCAATAGAGCGAAATAGCCGAAATCGGCAGCCGTCAGCTTGAGCGTAGTAAGCGGCAGAATCGCCACCGCCAGCAGCGCCTGCAACGCCGTGGCCCCGAGAAACAGCAGCACGCGCCCTGCGAAGTGACCGCGTACTGCGGCGAGAAGATTCATGCTGCGCTGGGCCGGGGCGCGGCAACGCAGACAAACGACACCAGCAAGCAGGTTAGGTAGTGGAAGTTGTCGTAGGCGAGCCTCATCGTGCCCGCACCGAAGCAGCCGAACTCCATGTAATAACCGTCGATCGGGCGATTGACGTTAGCGAAGCGGGCCATGCACAGGAACAGAAACTTGCGCTCTTGGGCAACGTGCTCGAGATAGGAATCTCGAACCCACCGCGCCCGCGGCGACAGCAACGGCGCCTGCAGCACCGCAAAGATCCGCCGCGCGATCATCTTGTAGCGCTCGGGCAGCTTCTCGTAGCGAGGCGGCAGAGCCTGCCGGAGGCGATCCTGCCAACTGCGCGATCCCATTCTAAAACCCCCTGCAAATCCCTGACGAGGGACTACGCCGTCGACGGCACGCTATCATTTCGCCTTACGAACCCGGTCGATGTCAGCGATCCACGCTTCGAGCAGTGGGATTTCCTGTGCTCCCACTAACCCCGCGGTCACCAACGCCTCATAGCAGCGATGTAGATCGTGAACGAGATTGTCCAGCCCGCCCGAGATCGGGAGGTTCTCAAGCATCGTCCGTATGCGGTGATTGTGCAGATACCCTGGGATCTCGTCCTCGAAATCCTTCATCAGGTCGTGCTCGTTACGATCCTGCCAGACCGTGGGACCGTGAAACAGAATGTGCCAGCCGTTTTCCCAGGCAATCCGCTGGGCAATCATGCTGCGCCAGATATCGGTGACTCGGAAGTTGCAGTAGGCAGGCAGGTACATCAGCGGGAAGGCGTCGGGCCACCAGCTCGTATTCTGGCTATTGAACGGGCACCAAGAGCCCGGTCCGAACGCCACCACGCGATCGGTGCGAAAATTCTGTGGTAGCGGTAAAATCAGCCGATACACCGCATCAACATCGGGATTTTCGTCCGCGAGGCCCTGTTGGATCGGGCTGTCGATGTCGGACAGTTCGAGTGACTCCCACGGCGGAACGGGCTTCAGAATTTGATCCAGCGGGAGACCGCGCGGCCAGATGTTGCTGTCCGAGAAGTAGCTGTAGGCATTTACCCAACCGGCATTTGACATCGCTCGCGCACGCAGCTTGCGGCTGCGTTCGGCAAAATATTGCGGCCTCGGATAGTTGTCATCGTCGGTTTCGGTGATCATCTCGGCACCGCGACTGATCGCGGTCAGGTAGCCGACATTCTTACGCGCGTAACACGCGGTGGGCGCCATCTCCGCGTACTTCAGGCCGGACGCAAGTTGATCAGCAATACTCAGGAATGAGCACCCATCGATCGAAAACCCGCTCGGCGACTTGGTGTCGCCGACGACTATGAAATCAAAGCCGGCCGGGTTCGCATCCTTCGCGATCGCTTTCATCACCGGATTCGGTGCATTAATCGACGTTACGATAATCGCTTGCTTCATTGAACCCGGACCAGATAGATTGAGTTTTGAGGCGCCGTTCCTCGCAAACAATCCCGCGGACATCAAGTCAAATTGCGCCTCGGGGGCTCGGTCCGACTGCGCGGCCGGCCGCAATTCGAGCGCTGGAGGCGCGGCTTGACCAATCATCGGCGTGTCGTGATTTGTTCGCTGGGCGTTCCGCACCCCCGCGAAGGAGCAAGTCTCGTCATCATCTATAATTTTATCGAGCCGCTTCGGCGGGCCGGATTCGATATCCTTCACATCGTTCTGCTGGAGGGCGATTCGGCCGCGGCGGGGCCCGCCCTGGAGAGCTACCGCACCACCGTTGAGAGCCCGCACTACGAAATTGTCACGGTAACGACACGGAAATTCGTCGACCAGGGCCCACGGGCACACACGATCGATCTGTCTGGTTGCTCCCGCGCGATCGAGCGAGCCACGAAATTCCGAGCGGACTTGGTAATCGCCTTCGATATTGTCCCGGCGTGGGTCGCCGCATCAATTCCGTCCCGCCGAAAGCTTGCTTGGCTCGGTGACCTGAACTTCCAAACCACCTACTATCATGGCCTGTACGGCCTGCAGGAGCGGCCCTGGCGACTCCTGTCATTCGCAAAATTCTGGCTCGCCGCGCGTAACTGGCGGCACGTCTACGCGAAAGTCCTGGCCGACTACGACGAAGTGATCGTCTCGGCGGAATCGTCGGTCGCGCAGATCGCGGGGCTCGGCCTTCGAAACCACGGCTATCGCCCATATCCGTGGCCGGTAGACGACCCGCCATCCGATCCGTCACCGAAACCGGCGACGCCCACCTTCATGTTCTTCGGCAATCTGGTCGGGCTGGGTTCGCGTTCCGCTTTGCACTTCATGGTCGCCGAAGTTTATCGACGACTCATCGGCCTCTGGGGACAGGGTGGTTTCCAGATCCTGATTGCCGGACGAGGGCATTTGCCGGAATGGTTCTCGGTGGCGATTGCGGACAAGCCGGAGTTCGTCAGGATCGGTTTCGTCGAGGATCTCCCCGCAACGCTTGCCGGGTGCCATGGCGTCCTCGTCCCGATCGACGTCCCAGTGGGAAACCGAACGCGCGTGCTGTACGCCCTCAGCCAAGGAGCCCTTGTGATCGCGCACGCCAATGTCGCACTCGGGAATCCGGCGTTGATCGACGGCGAGACGTGCGCGTTAGGCCATGACGGAAAGTCTTTCGTGGCGCGCATGGAGCGGGCTTTCGCCGATCCGGACTGGAGCCAGAGAATCGGCGAGGCAGGGCGAACCGCTTACATGCAACTATTTCACCCGGGGCGAGCCGGTGCGGACTTCCTGTCGCGAGTGGAGGCGCTTCTGGCGCCGCCGCAGGCTGACACCTAAATTAAGTCGACTGGAGCTTGCCGACATCGCGGCTGGCGCTGTCGGCACCGTAGCCTCGCAGCAAGGCTCCCGCATCGTGGCTTTCGAGGAACCATTTGTAGGTTCGGTCGAGGCCCTCGCGCAAGCTGAGGCGCGAGCGCCACCCCAGTTGCGATAGACGCTCCGTGCTGAGCAGGCGCCGCGGGGCGCCCTCGGGCCGCGTCGTGTCGAACTCGATACGACCACGATAACTAGTAACCTCGGCAACGAGTTCGGCAAGTTCGCGGATCGAAACGTCAACACCGCTGCCAATGTTGACGATCTCGCCCGAAGAATACGACTTCAGCAGAAAGACCAGCGCGTCCGCACACTCGTCGACATAGACAAATTCCCGCCGCGCACTGCCTGAACCCCACACGGTGACAACATCCGCCTTGGATACCGTTGCGTCATGGAAGCGACGCAGGAATGCGGGGATCACATGGGAGTTCTCGGTGTCGAAATAGTCGCCAGGCCCGAACAAATTGCCGGGAACCGCAGAAATGAAGTCGCAGCCATGCTGCTCTCTAAAAGCCGCGCATTCGAGCATACCGGCGATCTTGGCGATGCCGTACCAGCGGTTGGTCGGCTCGAGCAACCCGGTCAGCAATGCATCCTCGTCGATTGGCTGATCGGCCAGCCGCGGATAGACGCAAGATGAACTGACGAAAACGAGCTTAGCAACACCGGCTTCGGCAGCAGCACGGATGACATTGTTCTGGATCGCCAGATTATCTGACAGGAAATTGGCAGGGTAACGGCTGTTGGCCTGGACACCACCGACCCGTGCAGCCGCTAGCATCACAACGTCGGGACGATTGGCGCGCATCCAATCCTCCACAGGCTGCTGCCGGCGGAGATCCAGTTCGTCCCGATCCACAGTGATGATCTCACAGTGCTCCGAGGCCAGACGCCGCGCGATCGCGGATCCCAGCATGCCGCGATGCCCGGCGACCCAAACGCGCCTCCCGCTAAGATCAAAAGGCATTGCAGTTACAGCCATTGTGATGCCGCCTCGTTTTGCTGCCGGATCAAACCGTGCATGGATTTGGGAGCCTCTCCCCGATCAACTCTGGACGACATCGTCCAAGAACGCCTCATACGCCAGCCGAATCCCCTCCCGCAGCGGAGTCTGCGCCCGCCAGCCGGTCGCCGTGAGCTTGCCGACGTCGAGCAGTTTTTGCGGGGTGCCGTCGGGGCGGCCGGCGTCGAATGTCATGGCGCCGCGATAGCCGACGACGTCGGCGACGATCCGCGCCAGTTCGGCGATGGTGACGTCCTCGCCGGTGCCGACGTTGATCAGGCTGCGCTCCGAATAGGTCTTCATCAGGTGCACGCAAGCGTCGGCGAGATCGTCGACATACAAGAGTTCGCGGCGCGGCCGGCCGGTACCCCACACTGCCACCTCGGTGGCGCCGGAAGTCTCGGCTTCGTGGAAGCGGCGGATCAGCCCCGGCACCACATGGCTGTATTCGGGGTGATAATTGTCGCCGGGGCCGTACAGATTGGTCGGCATCACGCTGATGAAGTCGGCGCCGAACTGGTCGCGATAGGCCTCAGCCAGCTTGATGCCGGCGATCTTGGCAATCGCATAGGGCTCGTTGGTCGGCTCCAGCGGCCCGGTCAGCATCGCCTCCTCGCGCAGCGGCTGCGCCGCCAGCTTCGGATAGATGCAGGACGAGCCGAGAAACATCAGCTTCTCGGCGCCGTTGACGTGCGCGGCGTGGATCACGTTGGCGGCGATCACGAGATTGTCGTAGATGAATTCGCCGCGCAACGTGTCGTTGGCGACGATACCGCCGACCTTGGCGGCGGCCAGGAACACCGCCTGCGGCCGATGCGCCGCAAACCATGCGTCGACCGCCGCCTGGTTGCGCAGGTCGACCGCGTCGCGCCCCGCCGTCAGCAGCTCGACGTTCTCGCGTGCCAGCCGGCGCACCAGCGCGCCACCGACCATGCCTCGGTGCCCGGCGACGAAGACCTTCTTGCCCGCCAGCTCAAACGGCAGCGGAGCCATGCGCAGCCTCCTGCCGGGCCTCCGCGAGATCGGCCGCGACCATCTCGCTGACCAGCTGGGCAAACGACGTGGTCGGCGTCCAGCCGAGTTCGCGCTGCGCCTTGGCGGCGTCGCCGATCAGCAGCTCGACCTCGGTCGGCCGGAAATAGGCCGGATCGATCCGCACCACAGTGTTGCCGGACTTGGTATCGATGCCGGTCTCCTCGACACCCTTGCCGCGCCATTCGATGCTGCGGCCGATCTCGGCGAAAGCAATCTCGACGAATTCGCGCACCGAGCGGGTCTCGCCGGTGGCGAGCACGTAGTCGCCCGGCGCGTCGGCCTGCAGGATCTTGTGCATGCCGACGACGTAGTCGCGCGCGTGGCCCCAGTCGCGCTTGGCGTCCAGATTACCGAGATAAAGGCAGTCCTCCAGACCGGTCTCGATCCGCGCCACGCTGCGGGTGATCTTGCGGGTGACGAAAGTCTCGCCGCGGATCGGGCTCTCGTGATTGAACAGAATACCGTTCGACGCGAAGATGCCGTAGGCCTCGCGGTAGTTGACGGTGATCCAGTAGCCGTAAAGCTTGGCGACCGCGTAGGGCGAACGCGGATAGAACGGCGTGGTCTCTCGCTGCGGCACTTCCTGCACCAGGCCGTACAGCTCGGAGGTCGACGCCTGGTAGAACCGCGTCTCCTTCTCCATGCCGAGGATGCGGATCGCCTCCAGCAGCCGCAGCACGCCGATCGCATCGGCGTTGGCTGTATATTCGGGGCTCTCGAAACTCACCGCAACGTGGCTCTGGGCGGCCAGATTGTAGATCTCCGTCGGCCGGATCTGCTGCACCAGTCGGATCAGATTGGTGGAGTCCGTCATATCGCCGTAATGCAGCATGAACGGCGTGTTGCCGGAATGCCGATCCTGATACAGGTGATCGATCCGAGCGGTATTGAACGACGACGACCGCCGCTTGATGCCGTGGACGACATAACCGAGCCCGAGCAGGTATTCGGCGAGATAGGCACCGTCCTGCCCGGTGATCCCGGTGATCAGGGCGACCCGGCGGGTCGAATCATTCGCAGACATCTCTTCTCCAATACCCAGCCGCGATGCCGCGGCAGTTCGGCTGCCATTCCCGGCTGCCCCGGCCGTCGGAAATGTGATGCGCTTAGGACGGCACGAACACGGTGGTTGCTTAGCCAATCCCACCAGCAGAGGCCACAGGAAAACACGCTCCGGACGGGCCCTCGGCACAGCGAAGTCCCGCGCCTTTCCGCCCCGGCGCCGGATTTGGAAGTTCCGCCAGCGTGGTCCGACCGCGGCGGGCGACCGATTTGACACGGGTCGGCCCAAAGTGCAACTTCAGCACCCAGCTAATTAATGCGAATGGGATGGCGATGGCCGCGCCGCCATCCTGCTGCGAGTGGTCCTGGAACAGATGCTAGCCGAGACAGAGCCGCAAACGCCGGCCCGCGACCAGGACCGTCCGCCGACCCTCTCGATTGTAACCGTCACCTACAACAGCGCGGCCACTCTGGATGACACGCTGCGTAGCGTGCGCAACCAGAGCTGGCGCGATTTCGAGCATGTGGTCGTCGACGGCGGCTCCACCGACGGCACACTCGACATCCTCGAGGCGGCAGGCGATACGGTGAAGTGGGTGTCGGAGCGCGATGCCGGCATCTACGACGCGATGAACAAGGGAATCCGCCGGTCGCGGGGGCGCTGGATCCATATCCTCAACTCCGACGATTACTACGCGTCCGACGACGTCCTCAGCCGTGTCATGCCGAGTCTGGTCGAGGATGCGGTGAATTACGGCGATCTGATCCGCGCCCACGACGACGGCAGCCAGGTAACGCAGCGCTATCCGTTCCGGAAATGGCCGCTGTACGTCTCGGCCTATCTGCCGCATCCGTCGCTGATCGTGTCGGCGCGGCAGTATCGGGCGCTCGGCGAATACGACACCAGCTTTCGCGTCGCCGCCGACCATGACATGATCCTGCGGCTGGTGGAAAACTACCCGGCCAACCACATTCCGGTGGAAATGACGGTGATGCGGCAATCCGGCATCTCCGCTACCAATCTCGATCTCAGCATGCGCGAATTCGGTCGGGTGCTGCACAAGCACGGCATGCCAACACCGGCGGTGGCGGCGATCACGGCATTTCGCCGAATCTGGTGGAAGATACGATCCGCATGAACGATCCCAACAGCCTCGCCATCCGCGCCGGTGTCAGCGGCCGGATCCTGGAAATCGCCAAGGATCGCGGCGTGGCGATCGCCGACATCGGCTGCGGCGAAGGCGAACTGCTCGGCAGGCTCGCCGAACTCGGCTACACCAACCTCACCGGGGTCGGCTGGCAGGTCAACGTGCCGCCGAGCATTCCCAAGGTCGAGAAAGTCGATCTGAGCCGCCCTGGCTGGGCCGATCAGCTCGACGGCGCGACCTTCGACATTATGACGGCCACCGAAGTGCTCGAGCACCTCGTCAATCCGTTTGAATTCCTGACCCAACTGCGGCGGCTCACCAAGCCGGGCGGCCGGCTGATCCTCACCTTCCCCAACGTCCACAACTGGCGCAGCATCGTCGGCTACGCATTGGGCGGCAGATTCAGTGGCTTTTTCGGCCCGAACTGGAACGACAACCACCCGCTCCACGATCAGCACATCTTCATTCCTAACCATCACCTGGTGCGTTACTTCCTCGGACTCGCCGGCTTCGAAATCGTTGCGATCGATTATCTCTTCGGGAATGGCAAGCTGTTCGGCACGACCGCGATGTTCGATTGCCGGGCGGTGACGCCCAAGCTCTGAGGCCGGTTCCATCCGGCCTGAGCGCGGCCGCCGCGAGCGACCGTCGATTGCCGATTTCACGGCAGCTTGTTAGCGCAAGGGATTGGCCGTATAGGTTTGCCGGACTGACGGGGGCAAGAGGGTCAGCGCTGAGGAGATGCGCCCATTCCTGCCTCCGGGAAGATGGATTTCAGATGCATTCCCCCGAGGCGGTAGCCCTGACCATTCCAACGGAATTTTTCAAATCGCGCCTTCGCAGGGCGCCAAACGGGATTCCGCTTCACGGTAACTATCCGAAGCACTACGCGTTGCCCAATTCTGCCGACGATCTGTGGCGCACCTGCGGCCGCCGTCTGTCAAACATCGTCGAGCTGATCCGTTCCGGACTGGCATCGAAGCCGGCGTTGGTCGGCGTCCTCAACCTATCGGGGACGCGCCGCATCGAACCGCTGATGGCGCCTTTGCGCATCCGCAGCTTGTCTTGCGGGACCAAAACGTGACGGCAGCGACGGCGCCGACAACGGCTGTTTCAAGTCAGGCGGCCGGCCGCCGCAAGGTACTGATCTGGCACTGGGGCCGGCGCGGCGGCGGTGTGCGCTACACCTACGAACTGGTCAAGGAATTGCGCCAAGATCCGGCGCTCGAGCTTCATCTGTCGCTGTCGCGCCAGGGCGACATCTTCACCGAACTCGACGCGCTCGGCCTGCCCGGATTCCACATCGACACCTACACCGACATCCCCTCCGCCGTGACGGCGCTGCTGCGACTACCGTTGGTGCGTAGCCGGTTCTGGCGCTACGTCCGCGAGCAGGGCATTTCCGTCGTCGTCTGCACCATGAGCCATCTGTGGGACGTACCGGTGCTGTGGCGCAGACCGCGCGATGTCGCATTTGTGTTCGTGCTGCACGACGCTTTGCCGCATTCCGGCGACGACGTGCCGATCCGCAAGCGGATGCTGGACCGCGAGATCTCCGAGAGTGACGGCATCGTCGCGCTGACCGAGCACACCCGAAAGCTCGTCACCGAGGTCAACCGCTTTCCGTCCGACCGGGTCTGGGTAATTCCGCTCGGGGTGTTTCCCTATGCGGACAGCGTCACCGCTGCGCCGGCCACGGCCGCGAACCGTCCGCTGCAGCTTTTGTTCTTCGGCCGGCTGATGCCATACAAGGGACTCGATCTGCTGCTCGACGCCTACCGGATGCTGAAACAGGCCGGTAAGAACGTCGCACTGCGGATCGCCGGCCCCGGCGACATCGGCCCGTATCAGGCGCAGCTCGCAGGCCTCGCCGACGTCGATCTCGACATCCGCTGGATTCCCGAAGAAGAAGTAGGCGCGGTGTTCCGCGACATCGACATCGTGGTCGCACCGTATCGCGGCGCCAGCCAGTCGGGCGTGCTGGTCACCTCGGGCGCGGCGGGAATCCCCGCCGTTGTGACTCCGGTCGGCGGCCTCGCCGAGCAGGTGCTGCACGAACAGACCGGCATCGTCGCCGACGCCGCGACACCAGAGGCGATCGCTGCAGCGGTGACCCGGCTGGTCGACGACGACGCGCTGCGCCGCCGCTGCGGTGAAGGCGCGCGGCAGCACGCAGCCGACGTGCTGAGCTGGGCGTCGATCGCCGCGCAGTTCTCGCCGATCCTGCGCAGCGTGACGCCGCGCCGTCCCGGCGGGGGTGCCTGATGTGCGGGATCGCCGGAGCCACCGCCGCGCGGCACGCGCCGGTCGATCGCACCGTGCTGAAACGGATGACCGACGCGCTGGCGCATCGCGGCCCCGACGGCGAGGGTCTGTGGATCGCCGATGACGGCGCAGTCGGCCTCGGCCATCGCCGACTGTCGATCATCGACCTGTCGTCGTTTGGAGCGCAGCCAATGGAATCGGCCTCGGGCCGCTTCGTGCTGTCCTACAACGGCGAGGTCTACAACTACCTGTCACTGCGCGATGAGCTGGCCGGACTCGGCTATCGTTTCGCCGGTCACTCCGACACCGAGGTGATCGTCGCCGGCTGTCAGCATTGGGGGCTCGAGAAGACCCTGTCGCGGCTCGCCGGGATGTTCGCGCTGGCGCTGTGGGACAAGCAGGAGCGGACGCTGTCGCTCGCCCGCGACCGCATCGGCATCAAGCCGCTGTACTACACGGTCAAGGACGGCGCGCTGGCGTTTGCCTCGGAACTGCGCCCGATCGTGGCGTGGCGCGGCAGCCTGCCGGAGATTTCGCTGCGCGGCCTGTCCGAATTCCTGCGGCTCGGCTACGTCCCCTCCCCGCTGAGCATCTTCGAAGGCGTGCACAAACTACCGCCGGCGACGGTGCTGACCTTCCACGACGGCCAGACGGCCGGACCGAGACCTTATTGGTCCGTCGGCGAAACCGTCGCCCGCGGCTTCGCTCGGCAGCGCCAAGACGAGACTGCGGTGCTCGACGAACTCGACGCACGGCTGCGCGAGATCGTGTCGCAGCACATGATCTCCGACGTTCCGCTCGGCGCGTTCCTGTCAGGCGGCATCGATTCCAGCACCGTCACCGCCTTGATGCAGGCCGGCAGCAGCCAACCGGTGAAGACGTTCTCGATCGGCTTCGAAGACCCCGCCTACAACGAGGCGAAACACGCCGCCGAAGTCGCCGCACATCTGAAGACCGACCACACCGAGCTCTACGTCTCCGAACAGGATGCGCTGGCGGTGATTCCGTCGCTGCCCGACATCTACGACGAGCCGTTCGCCGACATCTCGCAGATTCCGACCTATCTGGTGGCCAAGCTGGCGCGGGAGCGCGTCACCGTGAGCCTGTCGGGCGACGGCGGCGACGAATTGTTCGGCGGCTACAACCGCTACACTTTCGTCTCCAACTATTGGGACAAGCTGAACCGGATTCCGCGCCCGCTGCGCAGCCTGGCGGCGGCCGGGATCAACGCTGCCTCGCCGGCCACCTGGGATTCCGCATTCCGGCTGTTCGGACCGGCGCTGCCACAGCGGCTGCGCCCGGCGCTGCCCGGCCAGAAGATGCAGAAGATCGCCTCGGTGCTTGCAGCGCCGACGCTGTACGATCTACAGAGCCGGCTGATCTCGCAATGGCCACATCCCGAGGCCGTACTGGCATCGGGCGCGGGCAGCGTCGCCGAAGCGCTGCTGCCGCCGCCGGTCGAGGTCGATGGGATTCCCTCGGCTGCGCAGCAGATGGCGTGGGACACCAGCACCTATCTGGTCGACGACATTCTCACCAAGGTCGATCGCGCGACGATGCGGGTCGGCCTCGAGGCGCGGGTGCCGCTGCTCGATCACCGGCTGGTCGAGTTTGCCTGGGAGATTCCGCTGTCGATGAAGTTCCGCGACGGCTCGGGCAAATATGTTCTCAAGCGCTTGCTCGAACGCTATGTTCCTCGTCAACTGTTCGAGCGGCCGAAGATGGGCTTCGGCATTCCGGTCGATAGCTGGCTGCGCGGGCCGCTGAAAAGCTGGGCGTCGAACTACCTGTCGCACAGCGATCATCCCGTGCACGACCTGTTCGACCGCGCCGCGATTGACGCCACCTGGCGCGAACACCTCGGCGGCCGGATCGATCGCGGCGGACAACTCTGGACGGTGTTGATGTTCGATTCCTGGCTCCAGAGAGCGCGGCAATGGGTGTGATGTCGCAGCTACCGTGGTGGGTGAAGATGGGCGCCAAGCTCGGCCTCGCCCGCCTTCCGGTGCCCTACGGCTTCTGGAAGAAGCTCGGCATCTTCCGTCATGGCGAGATGATGGTGCCGGAACGCGCGGTCTCGGCATTCGAGAGCCACTTCGCCGACGCGACCGCCCGCGCCACCATGCCGGCCGGCTTTCACTCGCTCGAACTCGGCCCCGGCGACTCGGTGCTGTCTGGCTTCGTCGCGCGAGCGTTCGGCGCCGGCAAAGCGTGGCTGGTCGATGCCGGCCCGTTCGCCGAGACCGGCATCGACGGCTGCCGTGAACTGATCGAGCTGCTGACCGCTCGCGGCAAGCCGCTGCCCGGCATCACCGGCGACACGCTGGCTCAGGCGATGGCGCAGGCCGAAGTGGAGTACCTGACCGACGGCACCCGCTCGATGGCCGAGATTCCCGACGCCTCGATCGATTTTGCGTGGTCGCAGGTCGTGCTCGAACACATCTACCGCGAGGATTTCCCAGCCTTAATGCGCGAGCTGCGCCGGGTGATGAAGCCGGACGCGATCGGGGTGCACAGCATCGACTTCCGAGATCATCTTGGCGGCGGGTTGAACAATCTGCGCTTTGCCGATGATTTGTGGGAGCAGCCGAAGTTCCGCGATAGCGGCTTCTACACCAACCGGATTCGCCCGCGCGAGATGATCGGCTTGATGCAAGCCGCCGGCTTTTCGGTCGACGTGATCGACCAGCAACGCTGGCCCTCGCTGCCGCTGCCGCGCGATCGGATGGCGCCGCAATTCGCAACTTTCGCCGACGAGGATTTCATGGTGTGCGAAATCCGCGTCGTGATGCGTCCGGTGTAGGGCGATGCTGAAGACGCCGGCGGGCCGGCCACGGCTGATGTTCGTCGTCACCGAGGACTGGTACTTCGTCTCGCACCGGCTGCCGTTGGCGCGTGCGGCGCGCGATGCCGGCTACGAAGTGCTGGTGGCGACCCGGCTCGCCGACAAGGCGGACACCATCCGGCGCGAAGGCTTCGCGGTGATCGACCTGACGAAGATGCGCCGAACCGGCCGCAATCCGTTCAGCGAACTGAGCGCGATGACCGAGCTAGTCGGCATCTACCGTGCCCATCGTCCTGACATCGTCCATCACATCGCGATGAAGCCCGTGTTGTACGGCTCGATCGCCGCGCGGATCGCCGGCGTTCGGAGCATCGTCAACAATCTCGCCGGGCTCGGGTTCGTGTTTTCGTCGCAGAGCGCCAAGGCGCGCGTGCTGCGCCCGGCGATACGGCAACTGCTGGCGCTGGCGCTGAACCGGCCACGGACGCTGACGATCGTGCAGAACTCCGACGACGCTCGGGTGATGACCGACGCGATCGGCGTTGCGCCGGCGCAGCTACGGCTGATCAAGGGCTCCGGCGTCGATCCGTCGCTTTATCCGGCGCAGCATCAGGAGGAAGCCCCGCCGCTGGTGGTGCTGGCGTCGCGGATGATCCGCGACAAGGGCATCGCCGATTTCGTCGCGGCGGCAACGCAGCTACGCCGCGACGGCGGCGCAGAGGCGCGCTTCGTGCTGCTCGGATCGCCCGACATCGGCAATCCGCACGCCATCCCCGAGGCCGAGCTGCAAGGCTACGACCGCGACGGTGTCGTCGCCTGGTGGGGCCATCGCGACGACATGCCGGACATTCTCGCGCGCAGCGCGATCGTCTGCCTGCCAACCACCTATGGCGAGGGCATACCGAAGATCCTGATCGAAGCGGCGGCCGCCGGCTGCGCCATCGTCGCTTACGACGTCGCCGGCTGCCGCGAGATCGTCGCCGATGGCGACAACGGACTACTTGTGCGACCTGGCGACATCGCGGGTCTCGCCGCCGCGCTCGGCGGCTTGCTCGACGACCCGGCGCGGCGCGGCGCGATGGGCCAACGCGGTCGCGCGCGGGTCGAAGCGGAGTTCGCCCAGGAACGCATTCTCGCACAGACCCTGGCGACCTATGCAGAGACAGTGAGCCGATGACGACGCTCGTGGTCGGCGCATCAGGCTTCGTCGGGCGCCACCTGCTGCGCCGGCTGAGCGACGACCGGCGCGACCTGCGCGTTGCGGTACATCACAACACGGCCGGCATCACGGCCGGGATCGACGTCGTGCGCGGCAGCCTGGAGCCGGGCTTCGACTGGCGGCCGGCGTTGACCGGATGCGACGCCGTCGTCCACCTCGCGGCTCGCGTGCATGTGATGAGCGACGACAGCGGCGACCCGCTCGCCGAGTATCGCCGCGCCAATGTCGACGGCACACTGTCGCTGGCACGGCAGGCCGCCGAAGTCGGCGTCCGCCGCTTCGTGTTTCTCAGCTCGGTCAAGGCCTGCGGCGAAGCCACGCCACGCGGACGGCCGCTGACCGAGGACGATCCGCCGGCGCCGCAGGATCCCTACGGCGTATCGAAGTCCGAAGCCGAAGCCGGATTGCGCAGTCTGGCGCAGGCCGGCGGCATTGAGGTCGCGATTTTGCGGCCGCCGCTGGTGTACGGCCCCGGCGTCCGCGCCAACTTCCTGGCGATGATGCGCTGGCTGCAGCGCGGCGTGCCGCTGCCTCTGGCTTCGATCGACAACCGGCGCAGTCTGGTCGGTTCCGACAATCTGGTCGACCTGATCGCCGTCTGCCTCGATCACCCAGCAGCCGCCGGCGAAACCTTCTTCGCGAGCGACGGCGACGATCTGTCGACCCCGGATTTGCTGCGTCGGCTCGCCGCGGCGCTGGGCACCCGCGCGCGGCTGCTGCCGGCGCCGGCCGCGCTGCTGATCGCAGCCGCGACCGTACTCGGCCAGTCCGCCGCGGCGCAGCGGCTATGCAGTTCGCTCCAGGTCGACATCGGCAAAGCGCGTCGCCTGCTCGGCTGGACACCACCGCACTCCGTCGACGATCAGCTCGCACGGACCGCGCGGTGGTATCTCGACCGCAGCCCGGAGACTTAGCGCAGCCACGCTACGGCGACCGCATCGCGTGGCGCTCGCGCAGTTCGCTTTCCGCCAGCCGCTGCACAACACCCTTCATCCGGATCTCGGCCTGCCAGCCGAGCATCCGCCTGGCTTTCCCGGGATCGCCGGCGCTGTGCATGATATCGGTCGGCCGAAGCAGATCCTCGCTGATCTCGACATGACGCCGCCAGTCCAGCCCGAAGTAAGCGAACGCCTGTTCGACGAAGCTCTCGAGTGTGTTGGTCTCGCCGGTCGCGATCACGTAGTCGTCCGGCGACGGCGCCGCCAACATCCGTGTCATCGCGTCGACGTGCTCGCTCGCCCAGCCGAAATCGCGCGCGATCTTCAAATTGCCGAGTTGGACGCTGTCGGCCTTCTTCTCGGCGATGTCGGCCGCCCCGGTGACGATCTTGCGGGTGACGAACCGGCGCGGTCGCAGCTCGGAATCGTGATTGAACAGGATCCCCGAGCAGGCGAACAGACCGTATGCCTCACGATAGTTCGCCACAGTCCAGAACGCCGCGGCCTTACCGACCCCATAGGGGCTGCGCGGATTGAACGGCGTGGTCTCGGCCGCCGCACCCTCGGTATTGCCGAAGCACTCGCTCGAACAGGCGTTGTACAGCCGGGTCTTCAACTTCAACAGCCGCATCGTCTCGAGGATGTTGAGCGGGCCGAAGATGGTCGAATCGAGTGTCTCGACCGGCTGGCCGAACGACAGCCCGACCGACGACTGCCCGGCGAGATTGTAAATCTCGTCCGGCATCGAATCCGATATCACCTGGAAGATGCTGCGGAAGTCGGTGAGGCTCGCGGAGTACAGCTTGACCCGATCGTGCACGCCGACCGCGACCAGATTGCCGAACGCCGACACCTCCTTGTCGCGCGAGGTACCGTGCACGTCGTAGCCACGATCGACCAATTGCCTCGCGAGCAGCGCGCCGTCCTGGCCCGAGATGCCGAAGATCAGGGCTCGCTTGGTCATGCGCAATCCAACGGTCGGTGACAACGGCCCGCCGAATCCGGCGCCGCGGCGGGTGCGCAGCGGAACGGTCCGCCACCACCGGCGCTGCCTCGATCGGACCGCCCTGATAACCTTTCCGACCCGTCAGGACAATAGCAATCGCCTGCTATTGCGGCCCTCGCGCGATTGCGGCTAAACGTCCGTGATCCGGCGCGCGGGGCAGGTATCGGGAAGATGAGACAAATTGCAGTCGTTGGCCTCGGCTATGTCGGCCTACCCGTCGCCATCGCTTTCGCGAGGCGCTGGCCCGGCGTGGTCGGCTTCGACATCAACAAGAGCCGCGTCGCCGAGCTCAAGGCCGGCCACGACCGCACCAACGAGGTGCAGCCCGACGAGCTCCGCCAGTCATCGCTGACCTTCACCGACGATGCCGCCGATCTGGCCCGCAGCGACTTCTACATCATCACCGTACCGACCCCGATCACGGACGCCAACGCGCCAGATCTCGGCGCGGTGCTGGCCGCGTCCGAAACCGTCGGTCGGGTGCTGAAGCCCGGCGACATCGTGGTGTACGAGTCGACAGTTTACCCCGGCGTCACCGAGGAGGAATGCAGCCCGGTGCTGGAGAAGGTCTCCGGGTTGAAGGCCGGGCGCGACTTCAAGCTCGGCTACTCGCCGGAACGGATCAATCCCGGCGACAAGGCGCACCGTTTCGAGACCATCACCAAGGTGGTGTCGGCGCAGGACGCGGACAGCCTCGACATCGTTGCCGAGGTGTACGGGTCGGTGGTGACCGCTGGCATCCATCGCGCGCCGTCTATCAAGGTCGCCGAGGCAGCCAAGGTGATCGAGAACACCCAGCGCGACATCAACATCGCGTTCATGAACGAGCTGTCGCTGATTTTCCAGGCGCTCGATATCGACACCGGCGACGTGCTCGCCGCCGCGCGGACCAAATGGAACTTCCTGCCGTTCCATCCCGGGCTGGTCGGCGGCCACTGCATCGGCGTCGATCCGTACTACCTGACGTTCCGCGCCGGCAAGGCCGGCTATCATCCCGAAGTGATCCTCGCCGGACGCCGCATCAACGACGGTATGGGCGCGACGATCGCGCGCGAGTGCATCCGCGGGCTGCTGCGCAACAAGGTGCACAACGGCGTCGTCACTGTGCTCGGCCTGACCTTCAAGGAAAACGTTCCCGACACGCGCAACTCCAAGGTCGTCGATATCGTCCGCGAGCTCGAGTCGTTCGGTATCGAGGTCCAGGTCAGCGATCCGTGGGCCGACCACGACGACAGCCTGCACGAGCACCGCATCGCGCTGACGCAGCTCGACGCACTGCGGCCGGCCGACGCGGTGGTGCTCGCGGTGTCGCACGAGAGCTTCCTGGCGGACGGCTGGTCGCTGGTCCGCCGGCTGCTGCGCGGCGGTCGCGGTCAGGTGCTCGACGTCAAGGCAGTGCTGGATCGCACCGGCAAGCCGGACGGCATCGATTTGTGGCGGTTGTGATCGCCCCGCACTGAGGGACAGGAACATGCAGGACGATGTGGTGTTGGTCACCGGGGCCGCCGGCTTCATCGGATTTCACGTCGCGCGTCAACTGCTCGACGCCGGCCGCAGCGTGGTCGGCCTCGACATCGTCAACGACTACTACGACCCGAGGCTGAAGGAAGCGCGGCTGGAAATTCTCCGCCGCTATCCCGGATTCTCGTTCGAAAAGATCGACCTCGCCGACCGCGACCGCATCGCGGCGCTGTTCGCGCAAAAGCGGTTTCCGGTGGTGGTCCATCTCGCCGCGCAGGCCGGCGTCCGCTACTCGATCCAGAATCCGCATGCCTATGTGGACTCGAACCTCGTCGGCTTCGTCAATATTCTCGAAGGCTGCCGTCACAATGGCTGCCGGCACCTGATCTACGCATCGTCGTCCTCGGTATACGGCGCCAACACCACACTGCCGTTCTCGGTGCAGCACAACGTCGATCATCCGATCAGCCTGTATGCCGCGACCAAGAAGGCCAACGAGCTGATGGCGCACACCTACAGCCATCTCTACCGGCTGCCGACGACCGGGCTTCGGTTTTTCACCGTGTACGGTCCCTGGGGCCGGCCCGACATGGCGATGTTCCTGTTCGCTGACGCGATCGTCGCCAAGCGTCCGATCAAGGTGTTCAACCACGGCGCCATGCGCCGCGACTTCACCTATGTCAGCGACGTCAGCGAGGCGATCGTCCGCCTCACCGCCAAGCCGCCGCAGGGCAATCCGAACTGGTCGGGCGACGATCCCGATCCGTCGAGCAGCGCCGCGCCGTGGAAGGTCTACAACATCGGCAACAACAATCCCGAGGAACTGCTCCACGTCATTGCGCTGCTGGAGAAGGAATTCGGGCCCGCCACCAAGGAAATGCTGCCGATGCAGCCGGGCGACGTGCCGGCGACCTACGCCGACGTCACCGAGCTGATGAACGACATCGATTTCCGCCCCGCAACCTCGATCGAGGATGGCATCGCGCGGTTCGCGCAGTGGTATCGCGAATATCACAAGATGTAGGTGGTGCCGGCGACCTGCCGCTATGTGTCAGCTCGCAGCAGCCGGAACGTCTAGCGGCGCGCGCGTATTGACCTCGATCAGCACCTGCGATCCATCCTCGCTGCTGGCGACGACGCGCCAGTCGGTCAGCTTGTACAGCGCAAGGAACTCGTTCCACGCCTTGAATTCGTGGTTCACCGAATAGAACTCGTCGAACAAGATCAGATAGCGGTGCTTCAACAGCCCGCACAACGTGTCGAGTACCGGCCGCGTCGAGATGTAGAGATCGGCGTCGAAATGGATCATCCGCACGTCGTGCGGCCAGCCGCCGCTGAGATAGCGGGTCAGCGTTTCGGCGAACAATCCCGACTGGATGCTGACATTCGGCTGCGGCGGCGCCGGAAACCGGATGCCGGCGGCGGCGTCCGCGATCACCTTGGCGCGCGCCTGTGGATCATCGGCCCAGAGTTCGCCAGGCGCACCAAAACCCTTGATCGATCCCGCCGGCAACCCGTCCCACGCCTCGGGCAGTCCCTCGAAGCAATCGAACCCTACCAGATGATAGCTGCGCGGCAGATGATCAACGAAGTACTTCAGCGAGCCGCCGTTGTTGGTGCCGAATTCGAGAATCGTCCCTCCCGATGTGTTCGCGGTGATCCAGTTCAGCGCCGCGTTCCAGATCGGCTTCTTACCAACGGTCTTATTGAAGGTCGGCACGATGGTGACGCGGTCGTCGGATGCGACCTTCTCGGCCCAAAACTTCTCGAACCGAAGCGTGTTGGCAACCTTCTGCATCGCCAGCCCGAGCTTCTCGAGGAGGTCGGCGGCGAGCGACGGCAGCCACGCAACTCGCGCAACCGCGCGGCGCAACCGTCCAACGTGACGCGGTCGCGCAATCCGAGCGACCGACGTCACGTCGAGGATTCGTTGAGTCGAGGCGTCAGACCCGTCCATGCACGAAGTTCCGATCCACCGCCAGGGTGGCACCGAGTATCTCGGCGCTGCTGAAAATCAACTCGACATCTAAACTAAACAGTCGAAGCCATACGACCGAACTCTCTAAACCGCAAGCAAGACGGGACCAACGGACAGGGTTTCCCCACCTCGGCTTGCACTAAAGCCGAACACCGATGATGCGCTCAGTATTTACCGCCCTGTCGAAACGGCAGAAGCCAGAAGCCCGAAGTCGGCGCATATAACCAGACGATTTGAGACTGCAATGCGCTATCCAGCGGCGTAGCCCCCCATTTTGATTTGTCGACCAAGATCGACTAGATGGGTACTATCATTGTAGCTCGTGCCGCTCCGAAGTGACCCGAGCCCCAGCGGACGGAGACCGGCCTATTCGACGTTTCGGCGACATTGCTTGGATGGCAGTCGGCCCGCTGGCGTGTCTCGCCCTCGCGGGCTGCTCGTCGATTCTGGATGTTCTGCCAGACGGCGGCGAGAAAGCGCCGAAAGCTGCCGTGATGTCGGTCGATCTGAAGAAGGTCGGCGAGGAGACGAAGTTGCCGCAGCCGTGGCAGATCGCCGGCCCGATCGAGGCCGATCCCGTGACTGTAACACCGTGGATCGTCTGCCTGCGGAGCAACGCCCCGGATCAGGCCCGGCAGACCTACGCGCTGTTCTACAAGGGCGGCAAACTTCAAAGCTACCGATTCGCCGCCATCGTCGATCGCTGCGACCAGCAGAGCTTCAGATCGTTCTGAGGCGGCCGGTCAAGACGCGCGGCGCTCGAGCGGATAGTCCTCGCTGTCGTACAGCGTGCGGATGCCCTTGTGGTCGAAGCGGGCCTCGTCGACCTGCAAATAGGCGCCATTCAGACAATCGGCCGGCAACTCCTCCATCGCATAGCGCACCGCTTCCGCCGCACGGCTAAAGCGGCGATAGGCGACGCCGGTGCGGCGCTTCTTGCGGATCGCTGCGGGAAACAGTTCTGCGGACGTGTCGTAGCTGAACGCCATGGCGAAATAGCCTCCTCAAGATGGGGATGCGCCACGCGGGACACGATCATGATCGGCACCGGCGGCTTCAATTCCGATCATCTTCATATAGGCACGATGCGCGGATTTGCGACCCGCCGCCCTCGGCAGCAAAGCTAACCGGATGAATCTACTGATAATTCTTGTTTCAAGAGATGCGAAAAGCAGGCCCCAAAAGGGCACCTGCTTCCGCTCATGATCCAGACGGACGGATCGGATCCGCTATTTCGGCTCGAGCTTGAGCGCAGCCGAGTTGATGCAGTAGCGCAGGCCGGTCGGCCCCGGGCCGTCCGGAAACACATGACCGAGATGGCCGCTGCAGCGCGAGCACAATACCTCGGTCCGGATCATGCCGTGGCTGACATCACGCTCTTCGTCGATATGGCCGGCTTCCGCCGGCGCGGTGAAGCTCGGCCAGCCGCAGCCGGAATCGAACTTGGCATCGGACTCGAACAGAACCTGGCCACAGCCGGCGCAGACGTAGTTGCCTGGCCGGGTCTCGAACTCGTACTCCCCGGTGAACGGCCGCTCCGTCGCCTTCTCGCGCAGCACGGCGTACTGCATCGGCGTCAACTGCTTGCGCCACTCCGCATCGCTCTTCTCGATCTTGTCGGAAGTGGTGGTCTTGATGTCGGACATCCTTCCTCCTGAATCGTCGCTCCCTGCCGTCAGTTGGTCGCCTTGACGCTGCTCACCAGCGTCGGCTTGTCGAGATACTCCGTCGGAAACAACTTCTTCAGGGCCTCGATCTTCGGCAGGTCGTTGTACGCAATATAGGGCTGATTGGGGTGCAGCGTCAGGTAATCCTGGTGATAGGCCTCCGCGGCATAAAACCCTTTCAACGGTCCGACCTTGGTGACGATCGGCGCGCTGAACACCTTGGCAGCGTCGAGCTGCGCAATATAGGCGTCGGCGATCTGCTTCTGCTCGTCGCTGGTTGTGAAAATCGCCGAGCGATATTGCGGCCCGGTGTCGGGGCCCTGGCGGTCGAGCTGGGTCGGATCGTGCGCGACTGAGAAGTAGATCTGCAGCAGCTTGCCGTAGGAGATCCGCTTGGGATCGTATTTGACCTCGACAGCCTCGGCATGTCCTGTCGTTCCGGTCGAGACCAACGGATAGCTCGCGCTCGCCCTGCTGCCGCCGGCATAGCCCGACAACGCATTCACCACGCCCGAGGTATGCTGAAACACGCCCTGCACGCCCCAGAAACAGCCGCCGGCAAAGACCGCAGTCTGCAGGCCGCCAGTCTCCTTGGCGTCGAGCTTCGGCGGCGGAATCACAACCGCCTCCTCGGCGGCCCGGGACGGCGCGCTCGCCACCGACCAGACCAGCGCACCAACGGTGGCAGCGCAGAGAGCAAGACGACCGAACGATACGCGCATGGATGATCCTCGCGATTTTGGGAAGCGGCGGCAGCGACAACGCCGCGGCCAGCTGGCTGTTGCGCTTCAAGATACGCAGCCGCCGCCGGGTTGTTACCGGGATACGGACACGAGTTCGTGACCTGTCCGTCCCGTTTGTTGCCACGCCAAAGAACCAGCCCCCTGGCTGGCGGGCCTCGGTTCCGTCAATTCCCGCGGAAAGCAGGTCTTCCTTCCGCAGAGCCTGAGAGCCAGAGCGCTGAATGGTCGGGAACGCCTATTTGCCCTGCGGCAGCCCAGGCGGCGCAGAGGTGCCATGAAACCGCAAACCAAGGACAGCCACGCCCCCGGTCTTCATTAAGGATAGACGGGTTCATGACTGGATCACCCCTTCGTGAAATGCCAAGATGCACGCGGCCCGGTGGCGGAAGATCAACGCAGGAGCGGTGCAACGCTCTTTTTCCTGGTTCAAGTCCAGGCTGGGCCTCCAAAACCCACCAAATTGGTGGTTGACGGCCGGCCGAAGGTCTTTCGCCGTCCGGGAAACTGGTCTAAGACACCTCCGCGCGCCTGGGACGGCCCGGCGCTTGAAGACCTGAGGGACGCGCGGCTGCGCGCCCTTTTTTTGTGCCCGCGATTTCCGCCCGCGTCAGCGAGATTTGATGCCCAAACGTACCGACATCTCCACCATCCTCATCATCGGGGCCGGTCCTATCGTGATCGGCCAGGCCTGTGAGTTCGACTATTCCGGCACGCAGGCGGTCAAGGCGCTGAAGCAGGAGGGCTATCGAGTCGTCCTGGTCAATTCCAACCCGGCGACGATCATGACCGATCCGGAGCTGGCGGATGCGACCTACATCGAGCCGATCACCCCCGAGATCGTCGCCAAGATCATCGAGAAGGAACGCTACGTCATCCCCGGCGGCTTCGCGCTGCTGCCGACGATGGGCGGCCAGACTGCGCTGAATTGCGCACTGAGCCTGCGCAAGCTCGGCACGCTGGAGAAGTTCGACGTCGAGATGATCGGCGCCACCGCCGACGCGATCGACAAGGCCGAGGATCGCGAGCGGTTCCGCACCGCGATGACCAAGATCGGACTGGAAACGCCGAACTCACGCCAGGTCAAAACCCTGCCCGACGCGCTGCGCGCGCTCGACGAGATCGGCTTTCCGGCGCTGATCCGGCCGTCGTTCACGATGGGCGGCACCGGCGGCGGCATCGCCTACACCAAGGCCGAGTTCATCGAGATCGTCGAACGCGGCATCGACGCCTCCCCGACCAACGAGGTTCTGATCGAAGAATCGATCCTCGGCTGGAAGGAGTACGAGATGGAGGTCGTGCGCGACAAGCACGACAACTGCATCATCGTCTGCTCGATCGAGAATCTCGACCCGATGGGCGTGCACACCGGCGATTCGATCACCGTCGCGCCGGCGCTGACCCTGACCGACAAAGAATACCAGATCATGCGCGACGCCTCGCTGGCGGTGCTGCGCGAGATCGGGGTGGAGACTGGCGGCTCGAACGTGCAGTTCGCGGTCAATCCGGCCGATGGCCGGCTGGTTGTGATCGAGATGAACCCGCGAGTGTCGCGCTCGTCGGCGCTGGCCTCGAAGGCCACCGGCTTCCCGATCGCCAAGGTCGCCGCCAAGCTGGCGGTCGGCTATTCGCTCGACGAAATCGCCAACGACATCACAGGCGGCGCGACGCCGGCGTCGTTCGAGCCGACGATCGACTACGTCGTCACCAAGATTCCGCGCTTCGCCTTCGAGAAATTCCCCGGCGCCTCGGCCAACTTGACCACCGCAATGAAGTCGGTCGGTGAGGTGATGGCGATCGGCCGCACCTTCCAGGAGAGCCTGCAGAAGGCGCTCCGCGGCCTCGAAAGCGGCCTCACCGGTCTCGACGAGATCGAAATCGACGGTCTTGGCCGCGGCGACGACAAGAATGCGATTCGCGCGGCGCTCGGCACCCCGACGCCGAGCCGGCTGCTGCAGGTCGCGCAGGCGATGCGGCTCGGCTGGTCGGACGAAGAGATCTTCAACTCCTGCAAGATCGATCCCTGGTTCCTGGCGCAGCTCCGCGGCATCGTCGACATGGAAGCTCGGGTCCGCGAGGCGGGCCTGCCGGATCATGCGTTCGGCATGCGCAGTCTGAAGGCGATGGGCTTCTCCGACGCTCGTCTTGCCGTGCTCGCCAACACCACCGAAGCCGAGGTGAAGACCAAGCGCCGTGCGCTCGGCGTCCGCCCGGTGTTCAAGCGGATCGACACCTGCGCGGCAGAGTTCGCCTCGCCGACCGCCTATATGTACTCGACCTACGAGGCACCGTTCGCCGGCCCGGCTTCGGACGAAAGCCAGCCGTCGGACAAGCAGAAAGTGATCATCCTCGGCGGCGGTCCGAACCGGATCGGCCAGGGCATCGAGTTCGACTATTGCTGCTGCCATGCCTGCTTCGCGCTGCACGACGCCGGCTATGAATCGATCATGGTCAACTGCAATCCGGAAACGGTGTCGACCGACTACGACACCGCCGACCGGCTGTATTTCGAGCCGCTGACGGGCGAAGACGTACTCGAGATCATCGATACCGAGCGTAGCAAAGGCAGTCTGAAAGGCGTGATCGTGCAGTTCGGCGGCCAGACGCCGCTGAAGCTGGCGCGCGCGCTGGAAGCCGCCGACGTGCCGATCCTTGGCACTTCGCCGGACGCGATCGACCTCGCCGAGGACCGCGACCGCTTCAAGCGCATCCTCGACAAGCTGCGGCTGAAGCAGCCGAAGAACGGCATCGCCTATTCGGTCGAGCAGGCCCGCTTGGTCGCGGCCGAACTCGGCCTGCCGCTGGTTGTGCGTCCGTCCTACGTGCTCGGCGGCCGCGCCATGCAGATCATCCGCGAGGAGAATCAGCTCAGCGACTACCTGCTCGGCACCCTGCCCGAGCTGGTGCCGGGCGACGTCAAGTCCCGCTATCCGAACGACAAGACCGGTCAGATCAACACCGTGCTCGGCACCAATCCGCTGCTGTTCGACCGCTATCTGTCGGACGCCACGGAGGTCGACGTCGACTGCCTGTCGGACGGCAAGGACACCTTCATCGTCGGCATCATGGAGCACATCGAAGAGGCCGGCATTCACTCCGGCGACTCGGCCTGCTCGCTGCCGCCGCACTCGCTCAGTGCGGACACCATCGCCGAGCTGGAACGTCAGACGCGCGAACTGGCGCTCGGCCTCGACGTCGTCGGCCTGATGAACGTGCAGTACGCCATCAAGGACGGCGAGATCTACGTGCTCGAGGTCAATCCCCGCGCCTCCCGTACCGTGCCGTTCGTCGCCAAGGTGATCGGTATGCCGGTCGCCAAGCTCGCGGCGCGGATCATGGCCGGCGAGAAGATCGCGGATCTCGGCCTGAAAAAGCGCACGCTCGACCATGTCGGCGTCAAGGAATCGGTGTTCCCGTTCGCCCGCTTCCCGGGCGTCGACACCGTGCTCGGCCCGGAGATGCGCTCGACCGGCGAAGTGATGGGGCTCGATCGTTCGTTCGAGGTCGCGTTCGCCAAAAGCCAGCTCGGCGGCGGCACCCGCGTGCCGCGCAAGGGCACCGTGTTCGTCTCGGTCAGGGAAAGCGACAAGGCGCGGATCCTCGACGCCGTGAAGCTGCTGCACTCGGTCGGCTTCAGGGTGATCGCCACCTCCGGCACCCAGCGCTATCTGGCGGACCACGGTGTGCCGGCAGAGAAGATCAACAAGGTGCTGGAAGGCCGTCCGCACATCGTCGACGCCATCATGAACGGCGAAGTCCAACTGGTGTTCAACACCACCGAGGGACCGCAGGCGTTGGCCGACAGCCGGTCGCTGCGGCGCGCTGCCCTCTTGCATAAAGTCCCCTATTACACCACTCTTTCGGGCGCGGTGGCCGCCGCAAAGGGCATCCGGGCCTATTTGGATGGGGACCTTGAGGTCCGGACCCTGCAGAGCTACTTTTCCGAAAGCTGATCGTCGCCCGGCCTAAACGGCCGGCTATCGACCGACAGGCCGCGAGGCCGGGGAACCCGCCCGCATTGGAATTGTTCTCTCCGGCATTTGCCGGAAAGCTCTGGTGCCGATCTGAGCCGACTTCGGACGCCGCACAGGCGCGGCGCCGCCGTAAACAGCCTACGACGTTGCGGGTGAGCAGGGTTCGGCGATCCGCAATGAATTCTTGAAGGATGAAGAGACGATGGTCGAAAAGATACCGATGACTGCGGGCGGGTATGCCGCACTTTCGGACGAGTTGAAGCATCGCCAGTCGGTGGATCGTCCGCGCATCATCGAGCACATCGCCGAAGCGCGCTCCCATGGCGACCTCTCGGAAAACGCCGAGTACCACGCCGCCAAGGAAGAGCAGTCCCACAACGAAGGCCGGATCAACGAACTCGAGGACAAGCTGGCGCGCGCGGACATCATCGACGTCAGCAAGCTGTCGGGCGACACCGTCAAGTTCGGCGCCACCGTCACCCTGATCGACGAGGACACCGAGAAGAAGGCGGTGTGGCAGATCGTCGGTGAGGCCGAAGCCGACGCCAAGAAGGGCAAGATCTCGATCACCTCGCCGCTGGCGCGGGCGCTGATCGGCAAGAAAGCCGGCTCCTCGGTCGAGGTCGTCGCCCCCGGCGGCGCCAAGGCCTATGAGATCGAAAAGGTCGAGTGGCGCTGACAGCGCCTCCTCAACGGGACGAAAAAGCCGCGCTTCGCCGCGGCTTTTTTGTTGCCCAAACCGCAGCAGCTC
>NZ_QUMK01000139.1 GCF_010907035.1 Rhodopseudomonas sp. BR0M22 | reverse complement strand
ACGCCGAGCAGCGGCGTGGTCAGGTTGGCGACCATCGCCGGGCCGGCGATGGCGAACACCTGCCGGATGGTTACGGGCGAATTCGCGGATCCCACGGCAGGCGTGTCGCGTCGGTTCAGCGTCCGCGTGGCGTGCTGAACAGTCGGCTCAGCAGCCAGATCGGGATCACGATTACAGCACCGAGCAGGAAGTAACGCCACAGCCCGCTGATCGCGTCGAAGCCGAGGTCCCAGATCCGTTCGAACATCAGGCGGATGCTGACGAGGATGTTCCACGGGTCGAGGCCGATCGTCGCCAGCACGACGCCGACCAGGACCGACATCAGGATCAGGCGAAACGCCACGGCCATCGGCGAGCCGCCGAGAAAGCGGGTCATTCTGTCGTCATTGGCCGGCAGATCCCGGATGTCGTCTCGCATCGTCATGGTCCTCGCGCGCGTGGCTGGCGCATCATATTCGGTGCAGGGCAGATGGGAAACCGGCGCCGTGCCGTCAATGCCCGCGCCCGGCGGCTGCCGGCGGATTTACGGTTTCCGCCTTCAGCATCCGCTCCAGCGTCTCCAGCCGGTCTGCATCCTTCGGCGGTTTGTCCCAGCGCAGCCGGCTGATGCGTGGAAACCGCATCGCCACGCCGGATTTGTGGCGCGGCGACCGCTGCAGCCCTTCGAACGCGACTTCCAGCACCAGGCCTTTGTCGGGCTCGTGCACGACGTGGCGAACCGGGCCGAATTTCTCGGTGGTGTTGCGACGGACGAAGCGATCGATCTGCAACAGCTCTTCGTCGGTGAAGCCGAAATACGCCTTGCCGACCGGGACGAGCTGATCGCCGCCGTCGCCTTCAGTCCAGACCCCGAACGTGTAGTCGGAATAATACGACGAGCGCTTGCCGTGGCCGCGCTGTGCGTACATCAGCACCGCGTCGATGATGTGCGGGTCGTGCTTCCACTTCCACCACTGGCCCTTAGGTCGGCCCGGCAGATACGGCGCGTCGCGCCGCTTCAGCATCACGCCTTCGACCGCGTCGGCATCCGGTCCGGCGCCGGCAGCCCCCGGATCGCGCCGTGCGGCGCGGAGGCCCTCCCAATCGCCGAAGGTGACGCGCGGCGACAGATCGACCTTGGGGTCGTCGAGCCGGGTGATGAAGCCCTCCAGCCGCGCGCGACGTTCGGCGAACGGCAGCGTCCGCAGATCCTCGTCGCCGTCGCCGAGCAGGTCGTAGGCGCGCAGATGGATCGGATAGTCCTTGGTCAGCTTCGGGGTGACCGATTTGCGGTTCAGCCGCTGCTGCAGCACGTTGAACGACTGCACGCGACGATCGCGCAGCACCAGCAGCTCGCCGTCGATCGCACCCGGCAGGCGCAGCGAGGGCAACAGATCGGGGAAGCTCATGGTGATGTCTTCGCCGCTGCGCGAATACAGCCGCACAACGCAGTCGCCCTGCTCATTGAGGCCGCTGACTGCCTGGACACGGATGCCGTCCCATTTCCATTCGGCGATGTAGTCGGTCGGATTCATGGCTGCAAAGTCGCTGTCTTCGATCGCTTGCGCCAGCATCACCGGCCGGAACGGTGCCGGATCGCGATTGACCGGCTGCGGGCCGCGGCCTTCGAGCCAGGCGAACAGCTCGTGGTATGGCGGCTCGAGACCCGGCCACACCAGCTCGACGTCGTGCGGATCCTTGTCGCCGAGCGCTGCAGCCGCGGTCTTGGCCAGCCGGGCCGACACACCGATCCGCAAGGCACCGGTCACCAGCTTCAGCAGCGCCCAGCGACCGGTCTCGTCGAGGTCATCCAGCCATCGCGCCAACTGCGCCGGCAGCTCCGCCTTGCCGAGACTGTGCAGCGTGGTGACGATCTCGGTGAGCGTGGGAGGAGGAGGGTTGTTGTGGCCTGGGGTCGTTGTCGCGCTGAGTTCAGAACCACTGTCCTCTCCCGCTGCAGGGCGAGCTCCCTCTCCCGCTTGCGGGAGAGGGTTGGGGTGAGGGCGCCCCGAGACGAGGCTCCCGTCGCAGCCCCCCACCCC
>NZ_QUMK01000138.1 GCF_010907035.1 Rhodopseudomonas sp. BR0M22 | reverse complement strand
GTGGGCAGGGTCGGATGGGTATAAGGGACAGATCGTAGCCGAGTTCGCTTTCCGGATTGATTTCGCGGCCCTCGTCGTCGATCACCGGCGCGAGCTTGATCACCTTGCGGGCGCGGTCGAGCCCACTCATCTCGCCGAGCCGGTAGTGAAAGCCGTGCCAATGAGCCTGGGCCAGATAGTTCAGCTCGTGCTGGGAGCGGCGCAGCGAGCCGGCCGCAATCGCATGCAGCAGCGGCTTCCAGATGTGGGTTCGGCTGCGGTCGACCAGGGTGACGCGGACGGCATCCGACTTGCCGTATTTGTCGCCCAGCGCAGTGGCGAGTTCGAGGCCGCCGGCACCGCCGCCGACGATAACAATCCTATGGGGCGTATCGCTCATGAAGGTGTCCGAGGGGTTCGAGCTTCCGGCTCGCCCCCTGTAACATCAAAATCCGGAGCGCCCTAGCTCGGGAAACAGGCAACGGCCGCCCGGGCGGGGTCAGGCCACGTCCGCCTTCATGGCGACCCGAAGCGGTATAGGAATAGGCCTCGCCCGGCCACCCGAGACGAACGCGACCTTGACCTTGGCCTCCATCAGCACGAGATCGCCGCGTTTGATCTGCTGCTGCATGGTGATCGACGCGCCGCGGACTTCGACCGGCCGGGTGATCACCTCGAGCAGGTCGTCCATCTTGGCCGACTTGAGAAAGTCGAGCTGCATCGACCGCACCACGAAGGCAAAGCCCGGCGTCTCGCTTTCGGCTTCGGCGAACAACTCGCTCTGCGCCGCGCCGAGCAGCCGCAGATAATTGGTCCGTCCTCGCTCCATGAAGCGCAGATAATTGGCGTGATAGACGATGCCGGAGAAGTCGGTGTCTTCGTAATAGACCCGGACGTGCATATGATGAGCACCATCGATGATGGCGCCGTCGAGAGAATGATGATGCAAGCGAGCGTCGGTCATCGTTGATGCTACTCTTGGTCCCCGGTCTCACCGAACAACCCGAACTGCGCCGGGTCGCGCGCCGGGGCGGCGAGGCCGAGGTGGCGGAAGGCGTGGTCGGTGAGCAGGCGGCCGCGCGGGGTGCGCTGGAGGTAGCCGCACTGGATCAGATACGGTTCGATGATGTCCTCGATCGCGTCGCGCGGCTCGGACAGCGCCGCCGCCATCGTCTCGACCCCGACCGGGCCGCCGCCATAGTTGAGCGCGATGGTGGTGAGGTAGCGCCGGTCCATCGCGTCGAGGCCGGCACTATCGACTTCCAGCGCGCCCAGCGCGTGGTCTGCTATGGCCCGGTCGATCGCTTCGGCATCGGCCGCGGACGCAAAGTCGCGAACCCGGCGCAATAGGCGGCCGGCGATGCGCGGCGTGCCACGGGCACGGCGAGCGATCTCGTTGGCGCCATCGTTGGTGATCGGCGTGCCGAGCACGCGCGCGCCGCGGCGCACGATGCTCTCCAGTTCGTCGATGGTGTAGAAGTTCAGCCGCACCGGGATGCCGAAGCGGTCGCGCAGCGGATTGGTGAGCAGGCCGGCGCGCGTGGTGGCGCCGACCAGCGTGAACTTCGACAGGTCGATCTTCACCGAGCGCGCCGCCGGGCCCTCGCCGATGATCAGGTCGAGCTGAAAATCCTCCATCGCCGGATACAGCACTTCCTCGACCGACGGGCTGAGGCGGTGGATCTCGTCGATGAACAGCACGTCGCGTTCTTCGAGATTGGTCAGGAGGGCGGCGAGGTCGCCGGCCTTGGCGATGACCGGCCCGGACGTCGCGCGAAAGCCGACGCCGAGTTCGCGCGCCACGATCTGCGCCAGTGTGGTCTTGCCGAGGCCCGGGGGACCTACGAAGAGCACATGGTCGAGCGCCTCTTTGCGCTTGCGCGCGGCATCGATGAACACCTGCAAATTCGCACGTGCCTGCTGCTGGCCGACGAACTCGGACAGATTCTGCGGTCGCAGCGCCGCATCGCCGAGGTCATCACCGCGGCGCTCGGGTGTGACGAGACGGGAAGGTTCAGTCATGACGACAACGTAGCATGCGGCGAGCCAGGCACCTCTGCTCCCCTCCCCCTTGCGGGGAGGGGGCGGGGG
>NZ_QUMK01000137.1 GCF_010907035.1 Rhodopseudomonas sp. BR0M22 | reverse complement strand
GGGCGAAAACGGCTCGCCGGTGAGTACCAGCTCCAGGCCGCGCTTGCGGCCGGCGAGGCGCGGCAGCCGCTGGGTGCCGCCGAAGGTCGGCGGCATCGCCAGCTTGATCTCGGGCTTGGCGAACCGGGCGCGTTCGCTGGCGAACGCCAGATGCACCGCCTCGGTGATCTCGCAGCCGCCGCCGTAAGCAAGGCCGTTCACCGCCGCGATCACCGGCTTGGAAAAGCTCTCCAGTCGCGCCGTCATGGTCTGGCCGCGGCGAACGAAATCGCGCACCGCATGATCCGCGCCGCGCGCGACGCTGCCGGAGAACTCGGCGATGTCGGCGCCGGTGGAAAACGCCCGCTCGCCGGCGCCGGTGAGGATCACGGCGCGGATCGCGTCATCGACCTCGATCGCATCGAGCCGCTGCATCAGCCGGTCGATCAGCGCGTAGTTCAGCGCATTCAGTTTGTCGGGGCGGTTCAGCGTCAGCAGCGCAACGCCGTCCCGCAGCTCCATCGGTATCAGCTCGGTCATGTCCGGGTCTCCATAGGGTCGTCCGATCGCTACCGCGGCCGCCGCGTTGTGTATATTCACTGGTCGGTATACATAAGGGGATGGCCGCCCCAACATCCGCAGCATCTCCGAAGACCCGCGAGGGCAATACCACGCGCGAGCGCATCGTCGCCGCCGCCGCCAAGCTATTCTATGCCGAGGGCATCCGCGCCGTCGGCGTCGATGCGGTGGCCGAGAAGGCCGGCGTCACCAAGCGGACGCTGTATTATCACTTCCGCAGCAAGGACGATCTGGTCGCCGCGTATCTCGAGGGCCGCGACCAGCCGAATCTGGCGCTGTTCCGGCAGTGGTTCGAGGGCACGACGGGCGCGCTGCCGGACAAGGTCGAGGGCATCTTTCTAAATCTCGCCCGCGCCGCGCGGCATCCGAAGTGGAAGGGCTGCGGCTTCCTGCGCACCTCGGCGGAGCTCGCCAATCTGCCGGGCCATCCGGCGATCAAGATCGGCGCCGCACACAAGAAGAAGTTCGAGCGCTGGCTGCGCGACACGTTCGCCGAAGCCGGCATCGCCGGCGCCGACGAACTGGCGCGTCAGATGCTGCTGCTGCTCGACGGCTCGTTCGCCGTGGTGCTGCTGCATCGCGATGCGAGCTACATGGAGACCGCTGGCGCTGCGGCGGCCAGGCTGGTGGCCGCAGCCTTGCCGCACCCGGTCAGCGTGGCACGGACAAAGCGTCCGGCGCCGCGAACCGGCCGCGGGTCTCGAGCAAACTCCGCACCGCATTGAGATCCGGCAGCACTGCGGCGCATTTGCCGCGGGTCGCGTCGTCGGGCTGCAGCAGGTCCGGCACCATCAGCGTGATGGCGCCGGCGGTGAATGCGGCGGTGACGCCGACGCTGGAATCCTCGACCGCGATGCAGTTCTGCGGCGGCACGCCGAGCCGGTCGGCGGCGAGCAGATACAGATCCGGCGCCGGCTTGCCGTGGGCGACGTCGTCGCGGGTCAGGATGGTGCCGAACCGGCCGCGAATGCCCGCCAGCGTCAGATGCAGGTCGGCGGTCTTGCGCGACGACGAGGTCACCACCGCGACCGGGCAGTTCGCGTCGGCCAGCGTATCGAGCAGCTCGCTGGTGCCGGGCTTCACCGGGAGACCCTGCGCGAAGCGCACGTCCCGCTTTTCGACGAACGCACGGTTGATCTCGGCGAGCGGCAGCGTCTCGCCGTAGCGCGCGACCAGCAGCGCCTGACATTCCGGCCCCGGCAGTCCGATCATCGACTCGCAGGTTTGCAACGCGTCCGGCAGGCCGAAGCCGTTCAGCACCTCGGTCAGGCTTTCCAGATAGACCCGCTCGGTGTCGACCAGCGTGCCGTCCATATCGAGCAGCACCGCTGCGATCAGCCAGTCCTGTGCAGCCCTCACGATTTACGGCTCGCCTTCGCCATCGCGCGCAAGCAGTCCGGGCACAGACAATCGGTCGCGTCCGACGGCAGCGGCAGCGCTGCCGGCTCTGCCGCGCACCAGCAACCCTTGTCCATCGTGCACGAAAACTCCGCGCCGCAGCCGGCACAGATCAGCCGGCGGGGCGGGGGCGGTGCGGGTGTGGCGGACGAGGTCGGGCGGAGCGGCATGAGCAACGATCGATCAACGCTGGTTGAAAC
>NZ_QUMK01000136.1 GCF_010907035.1 Rhodopseudomonas sp. BR0M22 | reverse complement strand
GGCTGGAAGCGACCGACGTTCGCGCCTTCATGGCGGCGCGGCGGGCGGACGAGATTGCCGGCCGTTCCTTGATGCGGGCGCTTGCAGGCTTGCGTTCGTTCGGGCGCTTTCTGGAACGCGAAGGCAAGGGCCGGGTCGGGGCGCTGGCCGCGGTGCGGGCGCCGAAGATCAGGAAGAGCCTGCCGAAGCCGCTGCCGATCGCCGCCGCCAAGCGGCTTGCCGACGCCGACGAGCGCGCCGGCGAAGACCGGGAGACCTGGGTGCTGATTCGGGATGCCGCCGTGATGGCGCTGCTGTACGGCTCGGGCCTGCGCATCTCCGAAGCGCTCGGCCTGAAGCGCCGTGACGTGCCGGCGCCCGGCAAGGGCGACACCCTGATCGTGCTCGGCAAAGGCAACAAGACCCGGATGGTGCCGGTCCTGCAGAACGTGCTCGAGCAGATCGCAGAGTACGCGGCGGCCTGTCCCTACAACCTGCCGCCGGACGGCCCGATGTTCGTCGGCGCCCGCGGCGGACCGCTCAGCCCGCGCATCATTCAGCTGGCGATGGAGCGGCTGCGCGGTGGGCTCGGGCTGCCCGACAGCGCCACCCCCCACGCGCTGCGGCATTCGTTTGCGACGCATTTGCTGAGCCGCGGTGGCGACCTGCGCGCCATCCAGGAATTACTCGGTCACGCCTCGCTCTCGACCACGCAAGTTTATACCGGAATCGACACCGAACGGCTGCTGGAAGTCTACAACAGCGCCCATCCCCGGGCCTGAGCGGCGCGGCGGCACCCGGCAAAGCTGTTAGTCCGGCGCCGACGGCCTTGACCCTGCCATTTATCCAACTGACAAGATCGCGGTGTTACAAGGCCTGCTCGACGCAGGCGCGATGGTTGTGGTGACAGGAGAGTCCGGACGATGGGGGCGCACGAAAGCATGGAGCACGCCGAGCATGCCGAGCATGCGTCGGGCTCCAACAAGGGCATCGCGCTGCTGATTTCGGTGATCGCGCTGTTCCTGGCGTTCTCCGAAACGCTCGGCAAGGGCGCCCAGACCGAGGCGCTGGCCAAGAATGTCGAAGCCTCGAACCTGTGGGCGTTCTTCCAGGCCAAGAGCATTCGCCGGACCACCGTGCAGGCGGTTTCCGAGCACGCCAAGCTCAGCCTCGGCACCGTGCCGGACGAGGCCACCAAGGCGGCGCTGCAGAAGCAGATCGACGACTGGCAAAAGACCGCGGCGCGCTATCGCTCCGAGCCGGAGACCGGTGAAGGCTCCGAACAGCTCGCCGAACGCGCCAAGCACGCTGAACATGAGCGCGACCTGGCGATGGCCCGCTACCATCACTACGAAGTCGCTTCCGCCGCCTTCCAGATCGGGATCGTGCTGGCGTCGGCGACGATCATCACCGGCATGATGGTGCTGGCCTGGATATCGGGCCTGCTCGGCATCGCCGGCCTCGGCTTCATGGCGATCGGCCTGTTCGCGCCGCACGCCGTGCATTTGATGTGAGACAAAACGAACATCGCGTGGACCGAGCCTCGGTTCGCGCGATGAAACGATTTGAATCCTGAACCTATCGTGCCGTGCGGATGCGCCGGCGGAGCGCGCCGATCCGGCGCAGCACCTTCGATCCCCATCCGTCGCCGTCACCCTTCAGCAGTTCGGTGAGCTTGGCCCGGATGTTGGCCATGATCGGCGCCACGATGGCATGCGCCTTGGCGCGCAGTTCGATCACCCAGCGATAGGTTGCGGCGAACCAGCGAAGCTGCAGCAGCTTCGGCTTGGTGACGTCGAAGATGAAGGCCGCGACGCCGAGGCCGAACACCTGGGCGGCCGCAAAGATGCCGAGGCCGGCGATCCAGTGACCTTGGGCGAGCAGCGCCAACGCGAACAGCTTCAGCGGATACAGCGGCGCCACCGGCACCAGAAACACCGGCAGCGTCATCGCCGGGGACAGATGGTCGACCCACCGCGCCAGCCGCTCTTTGAGCTGGCGCAGCGGAATCAGCGCGACGATCCGCGCGATCAGCGGCTCGACGTGGTCCCAGAACCACGCCTCAATCAGGAACAGAACCGCCAGCAGCACCCACAGGGGCTGCCACAATCGACCTTTCATCACGCCACCGTCGGTCGCGCCGGCCAACGCCGGCTCTCCGTCACATATGGATGGCGCGCTTGCCGACCGAAAGGGCGGCTTCCTTGATGGCTTCGGAGCGGGTCGGGTGGGCGTGGCAGG
>NZ_QUMK01000135.1 GCF_010907035.1 Rhodopseudomonas sp. BR0M22 | reverse complement strand
GGGTTACGGCGAGATGATCGGCCGGGAATCTACCGAGCGGCCTCTGTCGCGCTGACTATGCACCAGCACATCGCAGATACAGGAATCTCGAGCTGTTCAGCCTTATCGTTCCACAACCTCTGGATTCCGGGCTCGCGCTACGCGCGCCCCGGAATGACGAGTGGAGACGTGAGTGCGCCCCTCCTCCGATCACAGATGATCGTAATCCACCACCACGCGATCGGTGGTCGGTTTGGCCTGGCAGGTGAGCACGAAACCGGCGGCGAGTTCCCAGGGCTCCAGCGAGTAGTTCAGATCCATCTTGGCCTCGCCCTCGACCAGCTTGGCGCGGCAGGTCGAGCACATCCCGCCTTTGCAGGCGAACGGCAGATCGACGCCGGCGCGCAGTGCGGCGTCCAGAATCGCCTCACCTTCCGCCACCGGCACTTCGCGGCGCTTGCCGTCGATGATCAGCGATGCGATCGCCTTCGGCGGCGCGCCAGCCTCGACCACCGTCTTCGGCCGCGGCTTGCCGCCGAGCCCCGAGACGAAACGCTCGACATGGATCCGCTCGGCGGCAATGCCGAGGTCGCGGCAGGTGAGCTCGATGTCGTCGCTCATTCCGGTCGGGCCGCAGATGAAGACATGATCGACGCTCGCCGCCGGCACCATCGCGGTGAGCAGCAGCCGCACCTTGTCGCGGTCGAGCCGGCCCTGCATCACCGGGACGTCCTGCTCCTCCTGCGACAGCACATGAAACACCGCGAGACGGTCGAGGTAGCGGTCCTTCAACGTCTCCAGCGTGTCGCGAAACAGGATCTGGTCGGTGGTGCGATTGCCGTAGAACAGGAAGAAACGGCTGCCCGGTTCGCGCGCCAGCACCGATTTGATCAGCGACAGAATCGGGGTGATGCCGCTGCCGGCCGCGAAGCCGACATAGGTGCGAACTTCCGCCGCCGCGTGGATCGCGCCGAACCGGCCGGTCGGGGTCATCACGTCGAGCGTATCGCCCACCTTCAGCTCCTCGGTCGCCCACACCGAGAACGCGCCGCCGTCGACCTTCTTCACCGCGATCCGCAGCTCGCCGTCGTCCGGGCCGGAGCAGATCGAATACGATCGCCGCACCTCCTCGCCGTCCATCGTGGTGCGCAGCGTCAGATACTGGCCAGGCACGAACTGATAGGCGCTCGCCAGCTCCGGCGGGATCGTGAAGCTGAGCGAGATCGCATCCCGCCCCTCGCGGCGCAGGTCGGCGATCGTGAGCGGATGGAAGCGCGGAATGCTGGCGGATATGTTCATGGCGGCGCTCAATGGCATTTGAAGTAATCGAACGGTTCGCGGCAGCTCTTGCAGCGCCACAGCGCCTTGCACGAGGTCGAGCCGAATTCGGAGAGCTGCTCGGTGTCGGTCGCGCCGCACTGCGGACACGCGACCTCGAGGTCACCGAACAGCGCGCGGCGCGAGCCGGTCACCTGCGGCGGCGCGATGCCATAGTCCTTGAGCTTGGCGCGGCCGGCTTCGCTCATCCAGTCGGTGGTCCACGCCGGCGCCAGCACGGTCGTCACCCGTGCCTGAGCGATGCCGGCGCGCGCCAGCGCGGTCTCGATCTCCAGCGCAATCATGTTCATCGCCGGACACCCGGAATAGGTCGGGGTAATCGCGACCTCGACGCGGCCTTGCTCGACGCGCACCTCGCGCAGCACGCCGAGATCGGCGATGCTGAGCACCGGAATTTCCGGATCGCACACCGTGGCGGCGGCGTCCCAGGCGCGCTGGCGCAGCTCGGCGTCGCTGCCGGTCGGCGTCACCACGTCTGCCCCGGATAGGTCCGCTGCATGTGCTGCAACTCGGCGAGCAGCCGGCCGAGGTGCTCGGTGTGGCGGCCGGTCCGGCCACCCTGCTGCATCCACGAATTGCTCGGCACCGTCAGGGTCGCTTCACGCAGCACGGTCTCGATCGTGCTCTGCCAGGTGCCGCGCAGGCTCGCCGGATCGATCGCAACGCCGCTCTCGATCAGCTTTCGTTCGGCATCGTCGGTCTCGAACAGCTCGCCGGTGAACGCCCACAACGCATCCACCGCATCCTGCGCACGGCGGTGGCTTTCGTCGGTGCCGTCGCCGAGCCGGATCATCCATTCGGCCGCGTGGCGGAGGTGATAGGCGCTTTCCTTTTCCGACTTGGCGGCAATTGCGGCGAGCGTGGCGTCGGACGATTGCATCATCGCCCGCCAATACGGATCGGCGAAGGCCGAATAGAACAGTTGCCGCGCGATGGTGCGGGCGAAGTCCCCGTTCGGCTGCTCGACCAGCAGCAGGTTCTGGTACTGCCGCTCCTCGCGCAGGTAGGCGAGCTGATCCTCGCCGCGGCCCTGCCCTTCGACCTGCCCCGCATAGCTGTAAAGCTCACGCGCCTGTCCGATCAGGTCGAGCGCGATGTTCGACAGCGCCATGTCCTCTTCCAGCATCGGCGCATGCCCGCACCATTCCGACAGCCGATGCCCGAGCACAAGCGCATCATCGGCGCGGCGCAGCGCATAGGTGAACAGCGGGGCGTCGGTGAGTTCAATCGAGGCGGCAGGCATTTTGATCAAAGTCCTTTTGGCACAACGATACTTCGCCGCGCGGCGGGCGGGCTCCCTCTCCCCGCTTGCGGGGAGAGGGCTGGG
>NZ_QUMK01000134.1 GCF_010907035.1 Rhodopseudomonas sp. BR0M22 | reverse complement strand
GGGGACGAGGCAGCCGTCCGGATGGAGCGCCAGCCGCTCGGCGAACACCGCGGCGTCTTCAGGATAGGCCGCATGCACCACCGCCGCGATGGCGTCGACGGCGGGCAGATCGGCGGGCGTCATGCCGCGCCAGGTGGCGGTCTTTGCCATCATGATCTCGCGCCCGATGCCTCACGCCGGATTCTTGTAGGGCGGGCGCGGGATGTTCTTGTGGGCGGCGCGCAAGGCCGCGGACCAGCGCGAGCGGAGGTCGTGGAAATACGGCTCGCCGGCCTCGATGCGGTGATTGAGGTCGGCGTCGCAGACGTCGGTGCGGACGACGAGGACGTCGATCGGCAGGCCGACGCCGAGATTGGAGCGCATCGTCGAATCCATCGAGATCAGGCTGGTCTTCAGTGCCTCGTACAATTCGACGTCGTAAGTAATCGCGCGGTCGAGCACCGGCTTGCCGTATTTGTGCTCGCCGATCTGCAAGTAAGGCGTGTCGATGGTGCATTCGATGAAATTGCCGGCCGGGTAGATCATGAACAGCCGCATCCGCTCGCCCTTGATCTGGCCGCCGAACAGGAACGACACCTCGTAGTTGATTTCCTCGGCCTTCAGCGCTTGCGCCTCGGTCGCGTTGACGTGGCGGATGACGCGGCCGATCAGTTGCGCGGCCTGAAACATGCTGGACGCGCCGATCAGGGTCTCGCGCTCGCCGGTCTCGGCGTTTTCGAGGCCTTCGGTCAGGGTCGACAGCACCGACTGGCTGATCGACAGATTGCCGGCGCTCGCCACCGCCATGATGCGGTCGCCCGGCTTGCTGAAGACGTGCAGCTTGCGGAAGGTCGAGATGTTGTCGAGCCCGGCATTGGTGCGGGTGTCGGCGACCATCACCAGGCCCTCGCGCACCAGCACTCCACAGCAATAGGTCATCTCGTCCTCGAGCTCACAGGTCTGACAGGAATTGTGCCGGCGCGGCAGCGCCGATCGGCCGCGGGACACTAGCCCATCCGCGCCGGTCGTCCAGCCCCGAAAACGGCGACTATTGCGACTGAAACTGCCGGCCGGCCTGATCGACCTTGACCGACACGGTCAGCGTCTCGAGGCCGCCGCCGTAGCGGGTGCCGCGCACCGGTGCGGCGCCGAGATAGTCGAGCCCGATCGCGACGCGGGCGTGGGCGTCGGTGGTGCAGATGCCGTTGGCCGGATCGAACCCGACCCAGCCGAGACCCGGCACATGGGCTTCGGCCCAGGCGTGGCCGGCGGGCTGGTGCACCACGCCGTCGGCGCGCAGGAAATGTCCGGAGACGAACCGCGCCGGCACCCCGCCGGCGCGGGCGCAGGCGATGAACACATGCGCGTAGTCCTGGCAGACGCCGCGGCGCAACGCGAAAGCCTCCGCCGCCGTGGTGCCGGAATGCGTCGGATCGTCGTCGAAGGTGATGTGCTGGTTGATCGCCGTCATCAGCGCGTGCAGAAAGCCGATCGTATCGCCGCTGCCGTCGCCGCGCAGCTCGCGCGCAAGCGCCAGCATCGGCGATGCCGGCTCGGTCAGCTCGGTCGGGCGCAGAAACAGCTGCGGCGGAAACCGCTCGTCGGTGCCCTTGAGCACGCCGCCGGTGTCGGAGGTCTCGATAAGTCCTTCGGCAGTCACGGTGAGATCCTCGGTGGCGCCGACCGTGAGCACATGGGTGATGTTGCCGAACGCGTCGTAGTGCATGTCGAGGCGGGTATCGGCGGAGATGTCGATCTGCCAGTCGGCGACGTATTGGCCGTCGTGGCTGCCCGGCGTCATCCGCAGCACCTGGATCACGCCGGTGGCGGGCGGCTCGTAGCGATAGTTGGTGGTGTGCGTGATGCGCAGGCGCATGGCGTCCAAAGTCCGGTTGCGGCGGGTCGCGCGGTCGCGCGCCCTCGGCCGATCAGATGAGATACTGCTTGGCGACGATTTCGCCGAGCCGGCTGTTGTCGGCGATGAATTCCTGAATGAACTCGTGGACGCCGCGCTGGAAGATATCGTCCATGTTGGAATGCTCGAGCCGGTTGCGGATTGCGCGGGCGTGGCGTTGAGCCGGGCCCTGGCGGCCATAGGCGACGCCGATCTGGTCGAGATTGCGCACGAGATTACCATAGCACGACGCCAGCGAGCGCGGCAGGCTGTCGTTGAGGATCAACAGGTCTGCGATCAGCCAGGGTTTGAGCGTCTCGCGATACACCCAGTGATAGGCAGTGAGCGCCGACACCGAGCGCAGGATCGACGACCACTGATAGTAATCCAGCGGGCCGCCGACGTGCTCTTCTTCCGGGAGCAGCAAATGATATTTGACGTCGAGAATCCGCGCGGTGTTGTCGGCGCGCTCCAGATGCACGCCGAGCCGCGAGAACCAATAAGCGTCGTTGCGCAGCATGGTGCGATAGGCCGAACCGTCGAATCGCAGCGAGGTCTCCTGCACGAAGCGTAGGAACTGGGTCAGTTGCTCGCGGGTTTTCGCGCCCTTGCTCCAGCTCTCCTGCAATTCGATCCAGGCCGAATTGATGGTGTCCCACATCACCCCGGTCAGCGCGGTGCGGACTGAACGCGCGTTCAACCGCGCCGCCTCGATGCAGTTGCGGATCGAGGAGGGGTTGGAGGTCGACATCGACAGGAATTCGACGACGTTGGCTTCGTTGGCCTCGTCGTACTGCTCGTAGACTGTCCCCTTATACACATCTGACGCTGCCGACGCCGGAGAGAGTG
>NZ_QUMK01000133.1 GCF_010907035.1 Rhodopseudomonas sp. BR0M22 | reverse complement strand
AACTCAAGCCGCTGCGCCACTGGAACGGAACACGCCCATGCCCACCCCTCGCCTCGCCACCTTCACTGTCAACGGCCTCACCCGCTACGGCGCGGTGTGCGATCATGGGGTGGTCGATCTGTCGGCCCGCCATGCCAACGACTATCCGACGCTGCGCGAGGTGATCGCGGCCGGCGCCCTGCAGCGGATCGTCGACGAGGCCGATCACACTGCGCCGGACTTTGCCCGCGACGCGGTGGTGTTTCAGCCGCCGATCCCACAGCCGGAAAAGATCATCTGCGTCGGGGTCAACTATCCGGACCGAAACGCCGAATACAAGGACGGCAGCGAGGCGCCGAAATTCCCGTCGATGTTCATGCGCACGCCGCGCTCCTTCGTTGGCCATAGCGCGCCGCTGGTGCGGCCGAAGGCGTCGAAGCTGCTCGACTATGAGGGCGAACTGACGCTGGTGATCGGCCAGGGCGGCCGCCACATCAAGGAAGCCGACGCCCTGAACCATGTCGCCGCGATCACGCTGTGCAACGAGGGCACGATCCGCGACTGGGTGCGCCACGCCAAGTTCAACGTGACCCAAGGCAAGAACTTCGATCACACCGGCAGCCTGGGACCGTGGCTGGTGCCCTACACCGATGAGTCGCAGATCGCCGACATCCGGCTGACGACGCGCGTCAACGGCGAGACGCGGCAGGACGACCGCACCTCGCGGATGATTTTCAGCTTCCGCTATCTGATCGCCTACATCTCGACCTTCACCACGCTGGTGCCGGGCGATCTGATCGTCACCGGCACCCCGGCCGGCGCCGGCGCACGCGCCGAGCCGCCGGTGTATCTGAAGCCCGGCGACGTCATCGAGGTCGAGGCCGACGGCATCGGCACCTTGCGCAACGGCGTCGTCGACGAAGCCGAGTAGTTCTTTCCAGCAAGCAGCGGATTATCAGATGAGCATCATGACCGGCGGCGAAGCGATCGTGCAGGGCCTCGTCGCGCACGGCGTCGACACCGTGTTCGGCCTGCCCGGCGCGCAGATCTATGGCCTGTTCGACGGCTTCGCCAAAGCGCAGTTGAAGGTGATCGGCGCGCGGCACGAGCAGGCCTGCGGCTATATGGCGTTCGGCTACGCCCGAGCATCCGGCCGACCCGGCGTGTTCAGCGTGGTGCCCGGCCCCGGCGTGCTGAATGCCTCGGCGGCGCTGCTCACCGCATTCGGCTGCAACGAGCCGGTGATGTGTCTCACCGGCCAGGTGCCGAGCGCGTATCTCGGCAAGGGCCGCGGCCATCTGCACGAGATGCCCGACCAGCTCGCGACGCTGCGCAGCTTCATCAAATGGGCCGAGCGGATCGAATATCCCGGCAACGCCCCGGCGCTGGTGGCGCGTGCGTTTCAGGAGATGATGAGCGGACGGCGCGGCCCGGTGGCGCTGGAGATGCCGTGGGACGTATTCACACAAGCCACCGAAACCGGCGCCGCGCAGAAACTCGATCTGATCGCACCGCCCGCGCCTGATCCGGATCGCGTCGCCGCTGCGGCGAAGCTGATCGCCGCGAGCAAGCGGCCGATGATCTTCGTCGGCGCCGGTGCGCTGGAGGCCGGTAACGAGATTCTCGAACTCGCCGAGATGATCGACGCGCCGGTGGTGGCGTTCCGGTCGGGGCGTGGCATCGTCAGCAACCGTCACGAGCTCGGGCTGACGTTCGCGGCCGCCTATCAGCTGTGGCCGCAGACCGACCTGATCATCGGCATCGGCACCCGGATGGAGCTGCCGACCACCTTCCGCTGGCCGTTCCGCCCCGAGGGGCTGAAGTCGGTGCGGATCGACATCGATCCGGCCGAGATGCGGCGGTTCGCGCCCGACGCGGCGATCGTGTCGGACTCCAAGGCCGGTGCCCGCGCGCTTGCCGATGCGGTGAGCAAGGCGGGCTATTCCAAGACGAAAGGCCGCCGCGACGAGACCAGAGCCGCCACCGCGAAGACCAACGAAGCGATCCAGGCGATCCAGCCGCAGATGTCGTATTTGAAGATCCTGCGCGATGTGCTGCCGGACGATGCCATCGTCACCGACGAGCTGTCGCAGGTCGGCTTCGCGTCCTGGTACGGCTTCCCGATTTATCAGCCGCGCACCTTCCTCACCTCCGGCTATCAGGGCACGCTCGGCTCCGGCTTCCCGACCGCGCTCGGCGCCAAGGTCGCGTGCCCGGACAAGCCGGTGGTGGCGATCACCGGCGACGGCGGCTTCATGTTCGGCGTGCAGGAACTCGCCACCGCAGTCCAATACAACATCGGCGTGGTGACGCTGGTGTTCGACAATTCCGCCTACGGCAACGTCCGCCGCGACCAGTTGCACGGCTTCGAGGGCCGCGTGGTAGCGTCCGATCTGGTCAATCCGGATTTCGTCAAGCTCGCCGAGTCGTTCGGCGTCGGCGCGGCGCGCGTCACCTCGCCCGATCATTTCCGCCCCGCGCTGGAAAAGGCCCTGGCCGCCGGCGGCCCGCAACTGATCGCGATCGACGTGCCGCGCGACAGCGAAGCCAGCCCGTGGCCGTTCATTCATCCGGCGAAGCCGTAAGCCCGCCCCTTCGTCATTCCGGGGCGCTCGCGAAGTGAGCGAACCCGGCGACTGTCTCATGTGTCAAGGGTCTTACCTTGATATGGCGTGTCGGCTTTGACGAGTGCGTTGGCTGTGACGAGCAGTTTTCGGGCGATTGCGATGAGCGCGACCTTTCCGGGTTTTCC
>NZ_QUMK01000132.1 GCF_010907035.1 Rhodopseudomonas sp. BR0M22 | reverse complement strand
CCCGCCTTGGCGGATGGACCGGCTACTACGGCAAGCCAGGCCCCATCGTGATCCTCCACGGCCTCCAATCCCTCAGAGCCATGCTCGCAGGCTGGAAGCTAAGGCCAGATGTGTGAATCTCGTAGGGTCGAGCCCGGCAATGACGTGGCGTGGCAGCGGCTGGCGCGGCGAACCAACAGCCGCCGTTAGTCCTGGATCTTCGAAAAATCCGCCACCGCGCGCGTCGCGGCGCGGATTTCGTTCAGTAACTTCAGGCGGTTTTCACGGACGGCCTTGTCGTCGGCGTTGACCGTCACCTTATCGAAGAACGCATCGACCGCCGGGCGCAAGCCCGCCATCGCGGTCATCGCCGCGGCGAAGTCTTCCTTCGCGACCGCCGCGCCGGCGTCGGCTTTGGCACGATCGATCGCGGCCGCCAGCGCCTTCTCCTCGTCCTGCGCATACAGCGACGCGTCCGGCGCGCCATCATAGGCGCGGCCGTCCTTCTTCTCCTCGATGCGCAGGATGTTGGCGGCACGCTTGGTGCCGGCCAACAGGTTCTTGCCGTCGTCGGTCGCAAGAAACGCCGCCAGCGCCTCGACGCGGCGAACGATCATCAGAATGTCGTCCTGCCCTTCGAGCGCGAACACCGCGTCGACGAGGTCGTGGCGGGCGCCCTGATCTCGGAACTGGACTTTGAGGCGATCGGCAAAGAAGGAGAGGAGATCATTACAGAGCGCGGCCGCCTTGTCGCGCTCTTGGTCCGCGAGCGACTCACCTTGTTGGCGCACCTTTTCGACCCAATGTGCCAAAACCGGCGAAAGATCAATCTTCTCACCAAGCTCGTCAAAGGGACGCTTATTCTCGATTGCCTGCTGGCGAACCCATCGACGTGTCATGGGCAAAAGCGCGTGAAGATAAGTCGGCCAAAGATTGATACGCAGTTCTCTCTCTAACAACAGCCTAATCACTCCCAGCGCCGCACGCCGCAGCGCATACGGGTCCTTGCTGCCGGTCGGCTTCTCATCGATCGCCCAGAACCCGACCAGCGTGTCGAGTTTGTCGGCCAACGCCACCGCGATGCTGACCGGATCGGTCGGCACGCGATCGGCCGGCCCTTGCGGCTTGTAGTGCTCCTCGCAGGCAGCGGCGACCGACGCGTCTTCGCCCTGGGCGAGCGCGTAGTACTTGCCCATCAGGCCCTGCAGCTCGGGGAATTCGCCGACGACTTCCGTGAGTAGATCAGCCTTACACAGCCTTGCCGCGCGCTTGGTCTTTTCGACATCGGCACCGACCAGCGGCGCGATCTCGGCGGCGAGGCGCTCGATGCGTTCGATGCGCTCCGCCTGGGTGCCGAGCTTTTCGTGGAACACGATCTGGTCGAACTTCGGCAGCCGGTCTTCCAGCTTGGTCTTCAGATCGGTTTCGTAGAAGAACTTCGCGTCCGAGAGCCGCGCGCGGATCACGCGCTCGTTGCCGGCGGTGATCGCGGCGCCGCCGTCGCTGGCTTCGATGTTCGCGGTCAGGATGAACTTGTTGGCGAGTTTGCCGGTCGCGGGATCGGCGACCACGAAGCACTTCTGGTTGGCGCGGATGGTGGCGCGGATCACTTCATCCGGAATCGTCAGGAAGTCCTTGTCGAACGAGCCCATCAGCGGAACCGGCCATTCGACCAGGCCGGAGACTTCGTCGAGCAGGCCCTGGTCCTCGACCAGTTCGTAGTTCTGCGCCTGAGCCAACGTCTTGGCATCGGCCAGGATGATGTCCTTGCGCCGGGCCGGATCGAGCACGACCTTGGCGGCGAACAGCTTGGCCTCGTAGTCCTCGAAGCGGCGCACCTCGAACGCATCCGGCGCCATGAAGCGATGGCCGCGCGTGGTCTGGCCGGCCTCGATGCCGTCGACGTTGAAATGCACCACGTCGGGCTCTTCGGTGTCGATACCGAAGGTGGCGACGATCGAATGCAGCGGCCGCACCCATTGCAGCGCGCCCGGTTTGCGGGAGCGTTCCCCCCAGCGCATCGACTTCGGCCACGGGAAGGTGCGGACGATGACGGGCAGGAATTCGGCGATCACCTCGATCGCCGGCCTGCCCGGCTTCTCGATCAGCGCGACGTAGAAGTCGCCCTTCTTCGGATCGCGCTGGATCTTGGCCTCATCCAGCGAGGCGAGCCCGGTAGCCTTGAGGAAGCCCTGCACCGCCGCATCCGGCGCGCCGACCTTCGGCCCCTTGCGCTCGCCCTTCAGATCCGGCTGCCGCGCCGGAATGCCATGCACCGTCAACGTCAGCCGCCGCGGCGTCGCAAACGCCTTGGCGCCCTCGTAGACCAGCCCTTCGGCGACGAGCTTGTCGGTGACCAGCCGCTTCAGATCATCAGCAGCCTTCCCCTGCATCCGCGCCGGGATTTCTTCGGAGAACAGTTCGAGGAGGAGGTCGGGCATTTAGTTTGAAATCCTGCTGCGAGAACGGCGCGGCTTGCGGGGAGCGCGCGGTTTTGGCTCCCCTCCCCCTTGCGGGGAGGGGTTGGGGGTGGGGGGCAACGCAGACTGAATCTCGGCGAGAACTCCATCGAGGTTGCCGAGTACGTCGTTGTTCCAGAAGCGAAGCACGCGATAGCCTTGAGCCTCGATGTAGCGGCTACGCACTTCGTCGGCGGCGCGCTGCTCATCGTGCTGACCGCCATCGAGTTCGATCACCAGCCTGGCTCCGCGGCTGGCGAAATCGACGATGAAAGGCCCGATCACCGCTTGCCGACGAAAATGCGAATTCGCCAGCACAAGCTCATGCCGCAAGCGCTGCCACAGCACGCGCTCGGCGTCCGTCGGATTCTGGCGCATCATCTGCGCGAAGTACCGCTGGCGATCGTCGATCATCGCTGGCGATCCAAACATTGACGTCTGCATCCGTGGACCCCCACCCCCGACCCCTCCCCGCAAGGGGGAGGGGCTGTCTCTTATACCCCT
>NZ_QUMK01000131.1 GCF_010907035.1 Rhodopseudomonas sp. BR0M22 | reverse complement strand
CGGCAGGGTCAGATGTGTATACGAGCCAGGCCCGTGACGACGTCGGCAGCTTCGACACCGGCGAGCGTGCCGGCGGCCGCTCCGAGCGACGCCGCGCGGCCTGCTGCTGCGCCGAGCGCGCAGGCCGGCCGCGCTTTTGTGCCGTGCCAGCCGATTGGTCGCACCGCCAAGGGCGAGCTGGTGTATTCGATGGATTGCCGCAACCCGCCGCAGTGAGGCGGCGCCCAGACATCAGGCCGACGGCGAGGCGTCGTCGGCCTTGATCATCACCGGCAGATACACGCTCGAGAATTCCGGCGGCAGGCGACGGGGACGGCCGCTGCTCAGCTCGATGCAGACGAGCTGCCAGCGTCCGCGCATGATGGTGGCGCGGTCGCGCAGCCGGATGAGCTGGAAGCGGCGCTCCATCACCAGCTTGCCGTCGCTGCCGTAGATCCAGGTGCCGAGCAGCAACTCGTCGCCGAGATGGCTCGGCAGCAGGTAGTCGTATTCGCCGCGGCGGATCGCCATCGCACGGTCGATCCGCTGCCAGTCGGCGAGCGACAGGCCGAGTGCTTCGGAATGCGCCCAGCCGACGCTGTCGCACCAGCGCACATAGACCGAATTGTTGGTGTGATGGAGACCGTCGATATCGGTCGCCGCCGGCGTCATCGGGAGCGTGAATGGCGCGGGGTGGTCCCAAGGGAGATCGGCGGCAGCGCTTGTCATCATCAGTTTCGTCGGTGGTTCGTTGCCGTGTTCACAAGCCGAGCTGATCGAGCGTGCGGGCGACATCGTCGCTGGAATGCACCTGCACGGCTTGCAGACCGCGCTCGCGCGCAGCTTCGACGTTTTCCGCCAGATCGTCGAAGAACACAATGCGCTGCGGCGCGACGCCGATCGCGTTGACGACGAAATCGTAGGTTTCGCCGTTCGGCTTGCGCATTCCGATTCGCGACGACAGAAACATGTCGCGGAAGTGCACCAGCAGCGAGGCGTAGTGCTCGGAGAAATGCGCGATATGCGCATCGTTGGTGTTGGACAGCGCGTAAAGCGGCAGCCGCTTGGCGGCGCGGTCGAGCAGCGGCGAGATGCCGGGCATCTCGCCGATGAAGATCGCGTTCCAGCCCTCGCGCAATTGCTCGTCGGTGAGCTTCAGCCCGAGCGCGCTCCGCACGGCGGCAAAGAACTCGGCGTCTGAGACGTGGCCGGTCTCGTAGCGGTGGAACGTGTCGTTCTGCGCGAGCGCGTTCATCAGCGCCTGCGGATCACTGCCGAGTTCGACCGCCCATGCCTTCAGTGTGCGGCGCAGATCGAAATCGATCACCACGCGGCCGAGATCGAACAGCAGCGCATCGGCGGCGCCGGGCGTGAGAGCGGTCGTCATGGCGGAACCTGTCGCTGAGAAGAGGGGATTTGCAAACGTCGACACATGCTTATTTTGGTTAAAGAATGTTATAGACTGACGAAACCGTTTGGTAATCCGCAGCCGCTAAGATCATCGATGCTGCGAAGCGCATTTTTTCTGCAACCATTCTCCATCATGTGCGGTATCGCGGCGCCGAGTTTGATCAACGGCATCCGCACATGCGTTTCGACGAGCGTTCCGTTTTGTTGCACCTCATGACCGCGTCGGGGCGATCCTGATGAAGGGCGGTGGTGGTCGGCTGTCCTCGGGCAACAACAAGAAGAAGGTCGAGGAAGCTCACGCCACTCACGGCTGGTTCGTCACCTTCGCCGACCTGATGGGGCTGCTGGTCAGCTTCTTCGTCATGCTGGTGTCGTTCTCGACCCAGGACCTGCGCAAACTGCAGATCGTCGCCGGTTCGATGCGCGACGCGTTCGGCGTGCAGCAGAATTCGCGGTTCGCTGGAGTCCTGGAGACCGACGGCGTTCCGGTGCAGGGCAAAGTCAAAAGCAAGAACAACGTCGCGCCGGACCAGGCCAGCAACACGCCGCACCTGGAAGAGTCCGGAGGCTCCGGCAGTGCCGCATCGCACGCCAAGGCCGAGCGCGAATTCGCGCTGGCCTCCGCCTCGCTGCGTCAGGCGCTGCGGGACGTTCCGGAGCTGGCCGAGGTCTCCAAGAACGTGGTGTTCGAGGAGACGCCGGTCGGGCTCAACCTCGAACTTACCGATCAGGACGGCCGGCCGATGTTTCCTGACGGTTCGGCGACGCCTTACGAGCGGACCCGCAAGCTGGTCGCTCGGCTGGCTGCGCCGCTTCGCGCGACCAGTCTGCGGGTGATCATCGTCGGCCATACCGCCGCGACCGTGGTCCGGCCCGGCGACGACGATCCACTCGGCCTGTCCGTCAGCCGCGCCAATGCCGTGCGCCAGATCCTGAAGCAGGAGGGCTTGCCCACCAGTCAGGTGCTGTCGCTGGTCGGCAAGGGGGATGGAGATCCCCTGTTTCCGGATGCACCGACGCTGGCGGCCAACCGCCGCGTCACCATCACCTTGATGCGGGAGAACCCGCCGCTGCCGCCGGATCTGCAGCGCTGACTCGGAGCGAGCCGAAAACGTCGATCGGCGGTTGAAGCTCAGAAGCAGAGCCCGATCCGGCGTCCGCGCTTCCACACCATCCGGCACTTCTTCCTGGTCGCACCGTGCAGCATCTCGAAGCGCTGCGGCAGATTGGCATCGGCGTTGAGCTCGACACAGGCGCCACCGGCCGAGTAATCGACCACACGGCATGGGATCACCGGCAGTTTCGGGCCGACGATCAGACTGGCATTGCCAGAGACGAGCCCGCTCGGGCGGACGCGCGCAAACCGTCGCGGCTGAGTCATACGAGTGGCTCCCGGGCTGGTTGGATCAGCGATCGGCCCGATTGCAACCGAGACTTGTTAAATTCGAGTTGTTGTCGAACGACAACGGACGCAATTTATTCGCAACTACGTCCGCCCCCCCGAACCCGATACCGCCGGCCCCTATACACCATCCGCCCCCCCCGCCCCCGGGACGGGGGGGGGGCCGGGGGGGGGG
>NZ_QUMK01000130.1 GCF_010907035.1 Rhodopseudomonas sp. BR0M22 | reverse complement strand
ATCGAGGAGCGGCTGAACAAGCTGCGTTCACCGTTCCGTTCGGCCGAGAAGTTCTGGGTCGAAGAGATCATCGATCCGCGCAAGACCCGTTCGCTGCTCTGCGAATTCGCGCGCCTCGCCGAACCGCTGCGCACGCCCGGCGTCGCGACCGGCATGCGGATGCGGCCGTAGGCCTTCCAACCTCTCCCCGCAGCGCGGGGAGAGGTCGACCGGCGCAGCCGGTCGGGTGAGGGGCCAGGCACTGAGGTTGCCGAACGCGCAGCCTCTCGGGCCTGATGACTTGTCTTCCTGATAATTTGGACGCGCTGAAGGGCCGTGCCTTGCCCCTCACCCCAACCCTCTCCCCGCGAAGGGCGGGGAGAGGGAGCGGGGAGCGCTTCTGTTCACGCCGCCGCCGGCTTGGCCGCCTTGCCGATCGTCAGCGCCGCGGCGGCGGCGATCACGCACAGGGCGCCGGCGATGAAGAAGGCCGGCAGGTAGCTCGCCAGCAGGTCGCGCGACAGGCCGGCGCCGAACGCGGCGGTGGCGGCGCCGAGCTGATGGCCAGCGAAGATCCAGCCGAACACCAGATTGGCTCGCTCGGGGCCGAATTTCTGCGCCGTCAGCCGCACCGTCGGCGGCACAGTCGCGACCCAGTCGAGGCCGTAGAACACCGCAAACAGCGACAGGCCGTAGAACGAGAAGTCGGTGAACGGCAGCGCCAGCAGGCTAAGACCGCGCAGGCCGTAGTACCAGAACAGCAGCCAGCGATTGTCGTAGCGGTCCGCCAGCCAGCCCGACAGGATGGTGCCGATGAAATCGAACACACCCATCGCGGCGAGCAGCCCCGCGGCCTGCACCTGCGGGATGTTGAAGTCGGCGCACAGCGGGATCAGGTGAACCTGCACCAGGCCGTTGGTCGACGCGCCGCAGATGAAGAATGTGCCGAACAGCACCCAGAACACTCGCGTCTTGGCAGCGTCGCGCAGCGCGCCGAGTGCGGCGGCGGCGATCGATCCCGGCGCAGCCTGGGCCGACAGCGGCACCGGCTCGGTGCTGGTGTCGCCATAGGGGCGCAGTCCGACGTCGCTCGGCCGGTTGCGCATCGCGATCAGCACCGCGACTGCGGCGATGCCGATCAGCGCGCAGACATAAGCCATCGCGATCCGCCAGCCGTATCGCTCGGTCAGCGCGGCGAGCAGCGGCAGGAAGACAAGCTGTCCGGTGGCGACGCTCGCGGTCATCAGACCGATCACCAGGCCGCGGCGGGCGACGAACCAGCGCGTCGCCACCGTGGCGCCGAGCACCAGCGCGGTTAGGCCGGTGCCGACGCCGACCACTACGCCCCACAGCAGCATCAATTGCCACAGCGACGTCATCGCCAGCGACGCGACCAGCCCGATCACGACCACCACAAGCGCGGTCAGCGTCACCTGACGCAGGCCGAACCGGTTCATCAGCGCTGCGGCGAACGGCGCCATCAGCCCGAACAGCACGAAGCGGATCGACAGCGCGGATGAAATGTCCGCAGTGCTCCAGCCGAATTCCTGCTGCAGCGGCACGATGAACACGCCGGGTGCGCCGACCGCACCGGCATTGACCAAAGCGGTGAGGAAGGTGACGCCGACCATCACCCAGCCGTAGTGGATGTTGCGGCGGGCCAGCGCGGCGGCGAGGGCGTCGGAGATCATGCGGCGGTCCTGTCGGCGAGCGCGCCGGCGGCGGCCGGCTCAATGGAAATGATGGCCATCATATAAATTACCGGCGGCAACGCAACTCGGGGATTCCCAAGATCGCGTGAACAGCTCAGCGTTTGCGGTTGATGAAATCCGCCATCAGCGCCTGCGGTTCGCCGGTAAGGTACGACTGACCGAACACCTTGACCGAATGTGCGACCGCCTGCGGCAGCGGCATGTCTTCCCACGCCGCCATCAGCGCCTTCTGCGCCCGCATTGCCTGCGGCGCGCCGGCGAGCAGTGCGCCGACCAGATGTTCGACCGCCGCATCGAGCTCGCCCGGTGGCGCGATCTTGTCGATCAGGCCCCAGGCAAGCGCGGTGTCGGCGTCGATGTTCTCGGCGGCCATCACCAGGAAGCGCGCCCGCGACCAGCCGATCAGCCGCGGTAGCAGGGCGGCGTGGATCACCGACGGAATTCCGACTCGCACCTCGGGCATGCCGAATTTGGCATCGTGCGTGGCGACGCGGAAATCACAGGCGGCGGCGAATTCCAGGCCGCCGCCGAGGCACCAGCCGGGAATCCGCGCGATCACCGGATAGGGCACGGCGCGCACCGCCTCGCACAGTTCCGCAAGGCCGGTGATGAAGCGCTCGGCGGAACTCTGATCGAGCGTCGCCATCTCGTTGATATCGGCGCCGCCGATCATGCTGCGCTCGCTCTGGCCGGCGACGATCAGCACGCGCAGGCTCTCATCGCTTGCGAGCTGATGCAGCCCATCGCGCACATCGGTGATCACCGCGGTGTTCAGGATGTTGAGCTTCCCGGCATTGCAGATGGTGAGGCGTGCGACGCCGCGGGAATCGCGGTCGACGCCGCAATGGGTGTTGAGCATCTGCATGGTGGGTCTCGTCAGCAAGTCGAGGGCGGGGCCGGCATCATGTCCGGCGACGCCGGGGGACTGTCAAGCTGCATCAGGCCGCTCCGCTTGCCGCGACCGCGAATTAATTGTATTATGATCATAATTCCAAAAGAGAGGTCGCTGATGACGATGATTGATGCTGCCGCACCGCCCGATCTCGCCGGCTTGTTCGCTCCGGCGCAGCGCCGCAGCCGCACCGTCGATTGGCAGGAGCCGGGGCCGGTCGCCCGCGCCGCGATGGCGATGTCCGGCCTCGAGGTGATGCAGGCGATCCGCGACGGCCGGTTGCCGCCGCCGCCGCTCGCGCGGCTGATCGGCTTCAAGATGGCCGAAGTGCATTCTGGCCGGATCGTGATGCAGCTCGATCCGGACCAGAGCCTGGAGAACACCGCGGGCCTGCTCCACGGCGCGATTGCAGCTGCGTTGCTCGACACCGCGATGGGCTGTGCGATCTCGACGCGCCAGCCGGCCGGGCAGGGCTCGGTGACGATGGACCTGAAGCTCAGCTATCTGCGGCCGCTGTCGGTGCGCTCCGGCACGATCGTGGCCGAGGGGCGGGTGGTGAAACTCGGTCGGCAGTCGAGCTACACCGAGGGCTTCGTCTATGACGGCACCGGCAAGCTTGCGGTGCACGCCACTGCAACTTTTGCGATGCTCGGCGGAGCGCCTGCCGCGGCATCACATCCGCACCC
>NZ_QUMK01000012.1 GCF_010907035.1 Rhodopseudomonas sp. BR0M22 | reverse complement strand
GGCAAACACTCGCTCGACCGGATGCTTGCGAATGACGGCCGCCAGGCTCCCCCACGCGTCGGTCAGCGCCTCCATCGAGGCTTTCGGATCGTCGCGGTGCAGCCGGCCGAAACGTTCGCCCGGATGGAGGTCGACCGAAACATGGAACCCAAGGCCGATCAGCTCGGAAAGCGCCCGATCGACGCCGGCGAGCTGCCGTTCGATCGTGGCTTGCGGACTGAATGCACGCATGACCAAGTCGCCGGCGACCGGAAGACGCACATGTGTGAAGCCGGCGCCGCGCACGGCCCGCAGCAGCTCAGGGCTCGGTCCCTGCAGGCGCGCATTCTCCGTCCAGTTCGACACGTTGACACCACGGGCCAGCGCCGCAATCGCCTGCGCAGGGACGCCGGATGTCGGCCCGGTGCAACGACTCTGGGCATCGGCCTGCACGGCCCAGACGAACGCCGTCATCCCGACGACGATGCGAGCGATCGCGCCTGCGGCCGCCATGCGCCCGACGCCGATCAGCTCGCCAGCCGGGCGGCGATGGTCGCCGACGCCGAAACCGGATGGGCGCCAGCCTTGTTGACCACGACCCCGACAGGCATCCGGCCGCGACGCGACAACTTCGCCTGCGCCTCAACCGTAGCGCCACGCTCGGTGACAGTGGGGTCGACTACCAGCAAGCTGAGATCGGCGTGGGCGGCGATGTCGGCGACTTCCGGCTGCTCGGCCAAGGCGGGCGCATCGATCAGGATCAGATCGAACTCGCTGCGCACATCGCTCTGAGCCGACGCGTCGGAAACCGGTGCAATCAGCCGGATGGCGGCCGGAATCGTGGTCTTCAGTATCCGGACCTGTGGCCCGGTACTCGACACGGCATCTGGCACCGGCGCCGAAAGGCCGGGCCGCGATTGCCCCGCGACTTCGATCACCACGCTGAGCAACCCCCGATCGACCGCGATCGCATTCAATGCGCGGGCCACCGAGCTCTTGCCCGCACCGGCAGCGACCGATGTCACCAGAACGACTTTGCCGCGTTGCGTCGGCTTGGCTCCGATCGCATCGAGCAGCCCGACCACGTAATGAGTGAGCCGGCGTTCACCGTTGAGCATGGCCAGCTTGCCGCCCAAGGTACGCACGCCGCCCAGATCGGGAATGCGCGCCATGATCGAAAGGCGGACATCGTCGGCGGACGCTTCTCCGCCCTCCGCCTTTGGCTCGACCTCTGCCGGTGCAGGCGCAGGAACGAGAACAGGTGCAGGTGCAGGTGCAGGTGCAGGTGCAGGCGCCGGCGCCGGCGCCGGCGCGGGCATCGATACCGCCACGGCTTCGGCGGGGGCAGCCGCGGCAACTTCCTCCGGGGCACCAGAATCGTCGGCGGCCTCGGCCCGATCCGACAGCGAAGTCATAATCGCGACGATGGCGATCGACGCCAGCAGGGACGCGATTGCAATCGCGGCGATCAGCACCAGCAATGGCGGTCGGGTCGGCCGGGTCGGCGGGGTCGCAAATGACGCCACCTTGGTCTGGGTCGCCTGCAGCAGTCGCTGTTGATTGGTCGCGTTATAGCGTTCCAGGAATTGTTCGTAGATGGCGCGATTGGCGTTGGCTTCGCGCTGCAGTTCCTTGAGCTTCACCGAGGCCTGATCGTCGCCGAGCATTTCGCTCTCCAGCGACTTCAACTGCTGCTCCAGCACTTTCTGCTGATCGAGCATCGCCTGGTAATCGGACTTCGCGCTGGCGAGGTTTCGCTTGCGCTCGGCTTCGATCTGGCGATTGAGTTCGGCGAGCTGGTTGTACGCGATCACCAAATCGGGATGACGGTCACCGAGCACCGCGCGTTTCTGCGCGATCTGGTCGTTGAGCTGGGTCCGCTGAGTCCGTAGCACGCTGACGAGATCGGATTTCGACCCCGTGGATCCGTCGACGTCGGATTTCAGATCGCGCTGCGCCTGCTCGTAACGATTCTTTGCCTCCTCTGTTCGCAGCCGCGCGGCGGAGACCTGTTGCGTCAGTTCGGTGACGCGGAGCTGGCGCGTTGTGCTCTCCCGGCCAGCGTCGACGATGCGATACTTCGTCTTGAATGCCGCCACGGCATCTTCCGACGTGCGCAGGGTTTCGTTCAGCGTCTTCAACCGGCTGTTCAGCCACGCTGCAGCTTCATCGGCCGCGATGGTGCGGACCTTGGTCTGGCTGGCGACGAAGGCTTCCGCCACAGCATTGGCGTAACGCGCCGCGCGTTCGGGATCCTTCGCCACGAACGTCATTTCGATCACATAGGTCAGTCCGCGCCGCGCAATGTCGAGGTGTTTGCGAAACCGTTCCAACACCCGAGCCGGATCTGTCTCGCTGCCGGCAATATCGCGATCTTCTGCAACTTTGAGTTTCTCGACCAGCGGACCGAGGAACCCGTCCGACTTGGCGATCTCGATCATACTCTGCAGCGCGGCGGCGTCCTGCCCGATTCCGGTCAACACTTCCGGATCGGTGGTGACCCGCTGCTCACGTGGATCGACGATCACCAAAGCCGTCGCCGCATAGCGAACCGGAAGCAGCCACAGGACAATCAGGCCGAGCACGAAAAATGCGCCAGCGAGCGCCGCAATCCGCCGCAGATTGCCACGCAGGAACGTCACCACCACCACTGGGGTCAGCTTGGCCTTGATCAGTTCAGTCTGGGACACCGGCATCTGGTCGGGGTTCTCCCAGACGTCCGAGGTCGGATGCACGACGGGTTTCGTCGCGTCTCGGCCCGGCAGGTTACCCGACATACGCATACTCCACACCAACTGCCTCTTCCCGGCTCACCGCTGCAACAAAGTAAATATCTACGGTTAAGCGCGAGTTACCCCGACCCCCGACAGGGCTTTGGTCAACAAATAGTAAACCCGCAGGCATGCCCTCCGCAGCGGCCTCGCGAGCTGACTAGGTACACTTTTGTACTAATTAACCGAGGTCCAATGAAGTTCGCCTCGTGCACCCTCGAACGTGTACAACTCTGTCACGCAAGAACGTCCACGATTTGTTAACCGTTCGGCTGCTGCAACACCGACTTGCGGAACGCGTGGGACGAGGAGACGAAGCGCGTGAACGATCCCATCACTCGATCCGACCGTGCCTTCGCGACCGGCGGCACGTCATCGCCTTCTGCCGGGCACGGCGGCCACGGTGACTCCCGCGGCAGTGCCGCGCGCGGACGTCGCGTCCTGCTGGTCCAGACTCAGGCCGAAAATGCCGGCGCCCAGGAAATCTCTCGCCTCGTCGGCGCCGGGCTGACAGCGCGCGGTTACGAGGTGCACAACCTGTTCTTCTTCCGCCAATCGCGCGCCTTCGATGAACCCGCCAACACCGGCTATTGCGCACCGCGCCGCCCCGGAGACCCACTGTCGTTTCTTCGTTTTCTGATCGCGCTCGGCCGGCAGATCCGCGCCGTGCGTCCCGATGTGATCCTGACTTTCCAGCATTACGGCAACGCAATCGGCGGCGTCATCGCGCGGCTGGCAAGTCCGGCGCCAGTCATCGCCAATCAGGTATCGGCGCGGCTGACGATGCCGGGCTGGCTGCAGAAGCTGGACCTGCTAATGGGGAGCTTCGGCGTCTTTCGAACCATCACGGTGAATTCTGACGATATGCTGCGCGATTATTCGCGCTATCCGGATTCCTATCGCAAGCGCCTGGTGCATGTTCCGCATGGTTTCGACCAGAAGCACTCCGCCTTGACCAAGGCCGCAGCGCGCCAACGTTTCGGCCTGCCGGCCGACGGCATCGTGATTGGCACCGCAGCGCGGCTGCACCCGCTGAAGCAGCTCGACTCCAACATCCGCGTGTTGCCTGCCCATCCCGACTGGCGGTTGGCACTGGCCGGCCACGGCCCGGACGAAGCCCGACTGCGCGCGCTGGCCGAACAGCTCGGCGTCGCCGATCGCGTGTTCTTTCTCGGTGAAATCACTCCAGACGACGTCGCCGATTTCCTCGCATGCCTGGACGTTTTCGCATTTCCTTCGCTGGCGGAGACGTTTGGATTGGCCGCGGTCGAGGCCGCCCACGCCGGCGTGCCAGTGGTCGCCAACGATCTGCCGGTGCTGCGCGAAGTATTGGCCTATCAGGGAGAACCGGCAGCGGTGCTGGTCGACGCCGCAGATCCGACTGCGCTAGGTGCCGCGATCGCGGCAGTTCTCGACGACCCGCAGCTCAGGGTGCGACTTCAACGCAGTGGCGAAGGCCTGAAGACGAGGTACTCTGTCGACGCAATGGTGGACGAATACGTCCGAATTCTAGAGCAGGCGATGGTGGCTCGGATTGTCTGATGATCGTTGAGCTGCGCTTTGACCAACACCGCCCCAGGGTGTGGATGCGAAACCTACTCGGCTTGCTGTCGGGAGGCGAACGCACGCTGCAGGTGAGCTGGGTCTCAACGCCCACCGAACGCCCGGCTGGTCTCGAAGCGCTGCTCGACCTCGAACGGATGCTGCTGCGGCGCGGCCGGCGCTGCGGCGGCGACACCGAACCGGCGCTACTGCAGGACTTCCGCATCTCGCATGGCAAGCCGGAGGTGGTGATCGACTTCACCGCGGCACCACGCAAGGCCGACTGCGCCGCCCGTCTGTATCTGCGCCCGCTGTTCGATGGCCACCCCGGTGAAGATGCCGCATTGGCGGCGATTCTCGCTGGCGACCTACCAGTGATCGAAATCCATGACGAAGTCACCGGCGCCGTGATGTGGTCCGGACAGCCGTCCGGCGAAAACGCCCGGGGCCTCGGCGGCGCGCTCGGCGCCACCATGGCCCGCACAGGAACACTGCTGAAGGGCGTGCTGGAAAGCGGTCCACGGCTGCAAACGGTCGCCCGCGACGGCGCCAATCTCGGTCGCGCTCGCTCCGCAACGGGTTTCGTCACCCGCAACCTCGCGATGTTGGTGGCAAAGTCGATCTACCGGCTGTGCTGCTATGCGCCGCATTGGCGGATCGGCTGGCGCTACACTGACGACGCCGGAATCTGGAGCTCCTGCGATCTGTCCGGTCCCGACTGGCAGGCGCTGCCGAGTCCCTCCAACCGATTTTACGCCGATCCGTTTGCGATGACGTGGAAGGGCCGCACTTTCGTTTTCTTCGAGGACCTCGATCACCGTGTCGGCGTCGGCACGATCTCGGCGGTCGAATTCGGCGAAAACGGCCCGATCGGAGAAGCCGTGCCGGTACTCCAAGAGCCATGGCACCTGTCCTACCCGTTCCTTATCGAGCATGACGGCGAACTCTGGATGATTCCGGAAAGCAGCGCGCGAAACGACGTTTCGATCTATCGCTGCGTCGAGTTTCCGGGCCGCTGGGAACGGCAAGCCATACTGCTGTCCGGCGTCGAACTCGCCGATGCCACCATCCTTCAGCACGACGGCTTGCACTATCTGTTCGGCGCGACCCGCGACGACGACGGCGATGGCGGCTATTCCGATACGCTGTCGATCTACGTCGCGAACGGTCTATTCGGACCTTGGCGACCGCACACGATGACTCCGGCGCTGGTCGATCGCTCCAGCGCCCGCCCGGCGGGGCACTTTGTCCGCCGCAATGGGCGGCTGTGGCGGCCGGTCCAGGATTGCACCCGCGGCTATGGCAGCGCTCTCGGCCTTGCCGAGGTTACCGCATTGTCGCCCGAGACGTTCGCCCAGACCGTTCGCCACATCGTCGAGCCGGGACCGCGCTGGCCGGGCCGCAAGCTGCATACGCTGAACCGCTGCGGCAGGCTCGAGCTGATCGACGGCAGTGTGATCCAGCCCAAGCTGCAACCGCTCCGCTCGATGACGCGCGCCAACGATCCGGTGGCGGTCGCCGTCCGCTGAGGGCTCGGACCGGTACCTTCAGCGACCGCGCAGCAGCCGCGCGAAGATCAGTCCTGCGGCGAGGCCGCAAGTTCCCCCGGCCAGCTTCACGCTGGCGTCGAACAACCGCCCATGCCGCGACGGCTCCAACACCTGCAACAGTTCGAACAGCGCCGCAGCGCCGAGCACGATCAACGCGGCGAACAGGATGTAGCGGGGATATGCCGCTGCGAACAACGCGCCGACCAGAGCGAATGCCCCAAACCGCTCGATCGACGGCGACAGCCCAGTAGTCGGCCTAAGACCGATCGGGCTGAGGGTAGCGAAAGCGATCCCCGCCAGGCACAGCCAGGCCACGATCTTCAGGAACGTTTCGAGGTTGACGACACGATTATTCATCGATTCGATGCCCGCGCTGATGAGCCGTTGGTTGATTCCAAAGTGTGTCCTCGCTTCGGTTAGGGCCGCGAACATCTTTACCGTCCTCGACGATTGTTGCACAGCACTCCCTCAAGGAGCGTTCAAATACGATAAGTTGCCACAGTGCGCCAGGATGGTAGATGCGGGGATGTCAGTGTGGCGAACCCGATCGGGAGCCGATCGTTCCCGCATTCGCGCTTCTTCCTAGAATCCGCAGGCCCGTCAATCGGGCGAGGTTGATGACTTTGAAATTCGGCCCCACGCTCGCAAGACTACTCGACCTGCGCAACAACGCCGGCATTCGCGCGATGACCGGCGCGTTCGCGTTGCGCGTCTTGATCACGATCGTGAATCTCGGGCTGGTGACACTGGCTGCACGGACGCTCAGCGGTCACGATTTCGGCACCTATTCGATGCTGTTCAGCGCCGCCGGGCTGCTCAGCGTGGTGGCCACTTTCGGCCAGCAGATCTTCATCATGCGGTCGTGGAGCGAATACACCAATGCCGGCGACGAGCCCAAACTGAAGGGCGCGATGACCTTCACGGCGTTGGCCAGTCTCGCCGGAGGTATTCTGGTTGGCCTGCCCTTCTTCGTCTGGGTCTCGCTGGAGCACGACGCCCTGCTGGCGGCCTCCACGACCTTGTACCTCGTATGTTTCGCACTGTTGCTGATCTCTGCGCACGTCACCCGCGGCGCCGTCGGCGTCGGTGTCAGCGACGGACTGACCTACCTGATGGTCGCGACCTGTCCGGCGCTCTACCTCCTGGGCTGTGTCGCGACCGGCGCCAAGATCGAAATCCACACGATCTTCCTGACCATGGCCGCCGCCTCCTGCGTCACCATGATGGTCCAGATGACCTTGCTGCGGCGCCGCGTCCACGCCCAGTTCCCGAGCATTGCACGCGCGCGCTCGGCGTTCGAGCTGCGAACCTGGAGCACACGTTCCGCCAAGCTCTGGGTATCAAGCAGCCTGGAGGCCGCCAATCAGTATGCCGACGTGGTGCTTATCGGCTATCTGATGAGCCCCACCGTCGCGGGCGCCTATTTTGTCACCACCCGAATAGCCAATGCCTTCGCGATGGCGACCGGCGCGGTATACATCTTCTCGACCCGGCATTTCCCGCATTTGTACTACAGCCGGCAGCATCGCGAGCTGGACGGCCTGCTCGACTCCGTCGCACTGGTGACGCTGGCCGTCGTCGCCGGGGGGCTGATGCTGGTGCTCGGCGGCGGCCACTGGATCCTGTATTTGTTCAACGCCGATTACGTGCCGTATTACGGCGCGCTTGCGATCTTGACGGCCGGCACCGCGGCCGTCGCAGCAGCGGGACCGTGCGGTTCGATTCTGATGCTGACTGGCCACGAGGGCCGCTATCTGGCGATCATCGGTGGCACCGTGATGATGCGCGCGATCGGATTCTTCGTCCTGATACCGTTGTTCGGGATCGCCGGTGCAGTCGCCGCAACCGCGATATCGTTCATCACCTTGGCGGTGCTGATGCGTAGCGCGTCGATCCAACTCGCTGGAATTGACGGCTCGGTGACGCGCTTGTTGACGGGATGGCGGCGGCGTCGATTGTCACAGCCGGCAGAATAGGTCGCGCCGCTCGCTTGCGCGCACATTGATCATCAAGTTGCCGGAAACGCAGAATTCAGGCTTCGGTCGCCAGCAACGACAGCCAGTTGCCAAACAGGGAGGTGGCCGTTCCATTCAGCGCGGCCGCGAGGCCGGGTCGCGGCGCCAGCGGCGGCAGTTCGGCAATCATGTCGGGCCGCCGATGAGCTATGGCACGTAGCCGGAATGCTGCGAGTCGAGCTTCGGTCTCGGCACAAAAGTAATTCTCGGGGGGCGCAGGACAGTCCTCACGCTCGCCGCCGAGGTAGCGGCCGACGTCGCGCAGGAATTCGCGCTGCAGAGACGCCACGTCGTATTCCGGATGCCCCTGAAAGAACACCATCCTGCCGCAGCCACGACGGGCGAACATGTCGACGCCGGCATCGCCCGCACACGTCAGGACGTCGTAGCCGGCACCCGACAGATCGTTCTCATCCAGATCGTTCAGCCGCGAGTGCGATACCCGTGCCGTCACCGGCAAATCGACCAGCAGCGGATCGTTGCGCACGACTTTGGCCGCGTAGACGCCGGAGCACTTCAGCGGCAACCGGCGTCGTTCAATGCCGTCGAGATGCAGAACGGCGGCATGAGCCGCAAGGCAAGACCAGATCGACGAGCGCGTATGCGCCTCGGCCCAATCGACCACACGGCGAAACTCGTCCCAGTACGGCTCGTCAGACAGCGCCGGCGTGCGCGGCTCGGCGCCGGTGACGATCAGACCGTCGAGCTGCACGCGACCGAGATCGTCGATGTCCGAATACAGTCGATCGATGCGATGGCGGGCGGCCACCGACCGCGGCACCGAACGCAGCGCGAAGCAATGCAGCCTTACCCGCTGCGCACCGGCACCATCGCGCAGCAGCCGGGCGAACTGCCGTTCGGTCGCGCGTAGCGCCGCATCGCCCATGTTGTTGACGAGCCCGATCTCGATCGGCTTGCGATGATCCGGCTGTCGGCGCCGTTCGCCATCGATCGGCACCAGCGCAGGGCTCGCAATCGGATCAGCGCTATCGAACAGCAAGGTCATGCGGACGGCGCCCGCCTATTCGGCCGCAGCCTGACGCGGCCGCGAATTGCTGGCCCGCGCCAGCGCCTGATCGAGATCCTCGATGATATCGGCGATGTGTTCGATCCCGATCGACAACCGGATCGTCTCCGGCAGCACACCGGCCTGCCGCTGCTGCTCGACCGACATCTGGCGATGCGTGGTCGAGGCCGGATGGCAGGCGAGCGACTTGGCGTCACCGATATTCACCAGCCGGGTGATCAGCTTCAACGCATCGTAGAACGCCTTGCCGGCCTCCATCCCGCCCTTGATTCCGAACGTGAACAGCGAAGAGGCACGACCACCGAGATACTTCTGCACCAATGGGTAATACGGGCTGTCCGGAAAGCCGGTGTAGTTGACCCAGGCCACGCGCGGGTCGTCCCTCAGGAATTCGGCGACCTTGCGGGCATTCTCGACGTGACGCTCCATCCGCAGCGCCACCGTCTCGATGCCTTGCAGCAGCAGGAAGGCGTTGAACGGTGATAGCACCGATCCCATGGTGCGCTGATAGATCGATCGCGCGCGCTCCACATAGGCGGTTGGCCCGAACCGCTCGGCGTAAATCATGCCGTGATAGGAATGATCCGGCTGATTGAAAGCCGGAAACCGCTCCGGCTGCTTGGCCCAATCGAACCGGCCGCTGTCGACGATGGCGCCGCCGAGCGTCGTGCCGTGACCGCCGAGAAACTTGGTGAGCGAATGCACCACGACGTCGGCGCCGTAGTCGATCGGCTTGAGCAGGATCGGCGTCGCCACGGTGTTGTCGACAATCAGCGGAACGCCGGCGCGATGTGCCACTCGGGCGATCGCTTCGATATCGCAGACGTTGCCGGCGGGGTTGCCGATGGTTTCGCAGAACACCGCACGCGTATCGCTGTCGATCAGCCTGGCGATATCTTCCGGCTTGTCGCTGGCAGCGAACCGTCCGGTGATGCCCTGGCGCGGCAGAATGTGGGACAGCAGCGTGTGCGTGGTGCCGTACAGTTGCGGCACGGAGACGATGTTGCCGCCGTGATCGGCAAGATTGACGAAGGCGAAATGCAGCGCCGCCTGCCCGCTCGCCACCGCCAGCGCACCGACACCGCCTTCCAGCTCGGCCACGCGCTTTTCGAGCACGCTGGTGGTCGGATTGGCGATCCGCGAGTAGCGATAGCCTTCAGTCTCGAGATTGAACAGGGCCGCACCGTGATCGGCGCTGTCGAACGCGTAAGACGCGGTCTGATAGATCGGCACGGAGACCGCCTTGGTGGTCGGATCAGGCTCGTAGCCGGCGTGGATGGCAAGCGTCTCGTTGCGCATGAGCTATCCTCCCTCGCCGCGGCTGCACGTTCCATACCGAACTCCGCGCCTCCTCTTTGCTAGGATGCACCGCATTCGCCGACAACACATTTCAAAGACGATGACAAACTAACCCTAATTTCACTTGCTTATTTGAGGACAATTTTAGTTAAGTTCGAGCTGTTTACCCTAACCGCGCTTCGCCACCCCCCTCGCAACACATCGCCAACTGCATTCGCCTACAATTGCGCTCAAACTCTCCACGAACTTTCGGAACTGGTGTCGATGACCGTGGATGCTGCCGCAGCGATCCCGCCGCCCGACAGGACGCGCACGCGACCAACGGTCGCCAAGAGCTGGCTGAACGCGATCGAGATCACCGCGCGGATCGAGCGCGAACCTCTGCGGCTGCTGTGCGACGCCGTGACCGATTGGGCGGCGCGGACGCCGAACGCCCCCGCGCTGCTGTCGCAACACGAGCAGTACAGCTACGTCGAACTGGCTGGGCGCATCGATCGCGTCGCCCGCTGGGCGCTCGCTCACGGTGTCGGCAAGGGCGTCACCGTCGCGCTGCTGATGCCGAACCGCGCCGACTATCTGGCGATCTGGCTCGGCATCACCAAGGTCGGCGGCGTCGTGGCGTTGCTCAATACCCAACTCACCGGCAACTCGCTGGCGCATTGCATCGATGTCGCCAAGCCCCATCACGTCATCGTCGCGAACGAACTGAGCGATGCTTACGAAGGCGCAAGGCCATACCTGAAGCCGGCGCCGCGGCTATGGCTGCGCGACGGCAGCGACGCCGAACACGACCTCGCTGCCGCGCTCGCGACGATGAAACCCGATCCGCTGACCGCGGAGGAACGTCCCACCGTCACCATCGATGATCCAGCGCTTCTGATCTACACCTCCGGCACCACCGGATTGCCGAAAGCAGCGCGGGTCAGCCATCGCCGCGTGATGAGCTGGGCAGGCTGGTTCGCCGGCCTCACAGGTGTCACGCCCGAAGATCGCATCTACGATTGCCTGCCGATCTATCACAGCGTCGGCGGCGTCGTCGCGACAGGCAGCCTGCTGATGGCCGGCGGCTCGGTGGTGATCGCCGAGAAATTTTCCGCGCAGCGGTTCTGGGACGATCTCGTGCGCTACGATTGCACGCTGTTTCAGTATATCGGCGAGCTGTGCCGCTACCTGATTCAAACGCCGCATTCGCCGAACGAAACGCGACATCGTCTGCGCCTCGCCTGCGGCAACGGACTGCGCGGCGACGTTTGGCAGGCGTTCCAGGCCCGGTTCGCGATTCCGCAGATTCTGGAGTTCTACGCCTCTACTGAAGGCAACTTCTCGCTCTACAACGTCGAGGGCGAGCCCGGCGCGATCGGGCGGCTGCCGTCGTTCCTGGCACATCGCTTCCCGGCCGCGCTGGTGAAGTTCGACTTCGACACCGGGCTGCCAGCGCGCGACGACCAAGGGCGCTGCATCCGCTGCGCGCGCGGGGAGGCCGGAGAAGCGATCGGCCGGATCGGCGAAGCCGAGCGCGGAGGCGGACGGTTCGAGGGTTACACCAATGACGGCGACAGCGAGCGCAAGATCCTGCGCGACGTGTTCGCGCCGGGCGATGCCTGGTTCCGCACTGGCGACCTGATGATGCAGGACGCCAGGGGTTTCTTCCGCTTCGTCGACCGGATCGGCGACACCTTCCGCTGGAAGGGCGAGAATGTCGCGGCGAGCGAAGTCGCCGACACGCTGGCCGCCTGCCCCGGCGTCATCGATGCTTGCGTGTACGGCGTCAGCGTCCCGCATTGCGACGGCCGCGCCGGGATGGCGGCGCTGGTGACCGACGCAGGTTTCGATCTCGCAGCACTGTATCGCCATCTTGCCGAGCGGCTTCCGGCCTATGCGCGACCGCTGTTCCTGCGGCTGCGACCGACGCTCGATCTCACCGGCACCTTCAAGCAGGTCAAACAAGCGCTGATTGGCGACGGCTTCGACCCGGGCTTGGTAGTCGATCCGCTGTATGTCGCCGATAACGCAGCGGGCCGCTACGTGGCGCTCGACGACGACTTCTTTGACCGCATCGCCCGCGGCGCAATCAGACTGTGAGGGACGCAACGATGACGATCGCACCCGCACCCACCCACTACTCGCAGACCTGGACCTTCTTCGAAGGCGAATGGCACGACGGCAACGTGCCGATCATGGGGCCGCGCACCCATGCGGCGTGGCTCGGCTCGATGGTGTTTGACGGTGCGCGCGCGTTCGAAGGCGTCACACCCGACCTCGACAGCCACATTGCGCGCGTCAATTGGTCGGCGACGAATTTCAAGCTCAAGCCGATGGTCGACGAGGCGACGTGGCACGGGCTGGTGCAGGATGGGCTGAAGCGCTTCGACGCGATGGCAGAACTCTACATCCGGCCGATGTATTGGGCGCAGAACGGCGCCGGCGGCGGCGTGCTGTTCGATCCCGACACCACCAACTGGTGCCTGTGCATCTACGAGGCGCCCATGCCGAAGCCGACCGGCCTGTCGATCACGCTGTCGCCGTTCCGCAAGCCGAACGGCGACTGCGCAGTGGTCGACGCCAAAGCCGGCTGCCTCTACCCGAACAATTCGCGCGCGATGATCGAAGCCCAGAGCCGTGGCTTCGCCAACTGCCTGATGCGCGACATGTTGGGCAACATCGCCGAGCTCGGCAATTCCAACATCTTCATGGCGAAGGACGGCACCGTCTACACGCCGTCGCCGAACGGAACCTTCCTCAACGGCGTCACGCGCCAGCGCGTGATCGCGCTGCTGCGTAGCGCCGGCATCGAGGTGATCGAGACGACGCTGCGCTACGAAGATTTCGTGGCCGCCGACGAGATTTTCGCCAGCGGCAACTTCGCCAAAGTCCAACCCATTATCCGTATCGACGACCGCGCGCTGCAGCCAGGGCCGTTGTTCGCTCGCGCAAGGAAGCTCTACTGGGACTTCGCGCACGGGTGAGAGCCGCGCCGATCGCTGCTATCGGCAGCTCACGGACCGAACAGCACCAGCTCGGTTTCGGTGAGATCGGCCAAGCGCGGCGGGTTCGGCCCCCTGTAGTATTTGCGGCCACGCGAATCGAGATAGAAGCCGGACACCCCTTCGATCGGCCCGAGCGCATCGACAATCGCCAGCGGCCGGCCGCGCCAGATCAATTTCCGGCCGAGCGCGCCGGCGCAGCGCACGAATTCCGCCACGTCGCGGCAATAAACCAGTTGCATCGCCGGAAACGGGAAGCGGCCGTGCTTCACGCGCTTCGGCACGAACAAGAACGGCATCGTGCAATCGGCCAGATGAACCGCAAGTGCCAGGCATCCATACGCCGCATGGCTGCGCAGCAGTTCGCACTCGGCCTCGCTCAGCCCCGCGACCTCACCCGTGGCTTCCGTCACAACCTCGACGCGCGCGCCCTTCTCGGTTCGAGACAGCAGCGGCACCGCGAAGAACATGCCGTTGCAATAGCGCTTGAAGCCGAGCGCCTCGACGATCGGCCAAGTGTTCACCGCGGGCGAAATATTGACGTAGGTGACCTGCTTGTTCTTCTGCGCCATCGACGTCAGCAGCGTCGCGTAATTGCGGAAATCGGGCTCGACATACCAGCTCGAGACGTTGCAACGCAGGATCTGCTCTTGTCCCGGCCGCTTGGCCGCATACAGCAGCAGCAGAACGCCGACCACGCGCCCGGCAGTCTCCAGCAGGAAGCCGTAGCGCGGACAACCATCGGGCAGATCGCGCGCGCCGTGACGATGCAGACCGCGCAACCAATAGTCACGGCGGCGGCCGGGAAAACCGCGCGTCAACAGATCGGAGACGGCATCAATGTCGGCGGCGCCGATCTCGCGGCAGCGCACCTTGCGGGCTTCCAAAGCCATTTACCAATCGGCCCGAATTGCAAGTGAGGCGCATGGATTTGTTTCGAATTTGCGCCATATGCTCCTTGTCTCACGGAACGAACAGAAAGGCGAAGTATCGATGTCTGTACGGTTAACAATCGTCTCGGCGATGCAACAAGTCGCTCAGGAACAGGGCTTCAAGACTCCCGAACTCACTGACGATCTGCTGTTGCATCAGTCCGGCTTCGACTCGCTCGGCTTCGCCGTTCTGGTGGCCCGCCTCGAGGACGAACTCGGGATCGACCCGTTCAGCACAGCCGACGACGCCTTCTTTCCGGAGACGCTGGGCGACTTCATTGGAGCCTATGAGAATGTCCCCGCGTGAGATCGTCGCGCTAAGCCACTATCTCACCAAAGGATCCGACTCCCGCACGCTTTCGGACGCAACGTGCGAGGTTGCGTTCGCCGACATCGCGCACACAAGCTGCCTCGGCGTCGAGCCGTCCGAACTCGCCGGCCGCTCGGTGCTGCTCTCGCTATCGACGCAGCTCGTCACTGGCATCGCGATGATCGAACTCGACGGTGTGGCGCGGCGGATGCTGTTGTGTCCGCCCGATGTCGACATGAGCTACGCGGCCGATCTGATCGCAGACGCGGAGATCGACGCCATCGTCACAGACACACCGGAACGCTGGCAGGGCCTCGGCATCGACACCATTGTCGCCGCAGGCTTGCCGCTGCATCCTGCGGCTGCGGCCGCGACCACGCATGCCACGTCGTGGCTGATGCTCACTTCCGGCACCACCGGCCGGCCGAAGATTGTCGCGCACACATTGGCCGCGCTGACGGGCGCGATCGTCGGCGACACCGTCGCGAAAGACGCGCCGCCGACCTGGGCGACGTTCTACGATATTCGCCGCTACGGCGGCCTGCAGATTTTCCTCCGCGCCGTACTCGGCGGCGGAGCCATGGTGCTGTCGGCTCCGGGCGAGGCGATCGGCCATCATCTGGCGCGCCTCGCTACGCGGGGCGTGACGCATATTTCCGGCACGCCGTCGCACTGGCGTAAGGCGCTGATGAATCCTGCGATCGGCAGCTTTCGCCCCGACTATGTTCGGCTGTCCGGCGAGATTGCCGATCAGGCGGTGCTGGACGGCTTGCGTAACGCCTTCCCACACGCCTCGATCGGTCACGCCTACGCCTCGACCGAAGCCGGCGTCGGCTTTGCGGTCAATGACGGCCGCGAAGGTTTTCCGGCAGCGCTGATCGGCAACGCGCCGGGCATCACCATGAAGGTGGTCGACGGCTCGCTCCGCATCAAATCGACCCGAGCCGCGCACACCTATGTCGGACGCGGCGCGCCGTCCCTCACCGACGCCGACGGCTTCGTCGATACGGGCGACATGGTCGAACTGCGCAACGATCGCTATTACTTCGTCGGCCGGCGCGATGGCGTCATCAATGTCGGCGGCCTGAAGGTGCACCCCGAAGAGGTCGAAGCGGTGATCAATCAGCATCCCTCTGTACGGATGTCGCGGGTGCGCGCACGCCGCAGCCCGATCACCGGCTCTCTCGTGGTCGCCGAAGCGGTGCTGGCCAGCGTCGCCGACGCCGGGCGCACCGGCGCGATCCGCGAGGCGATCCTCGCCAACTGCCGCGCGTCACTGCCACTGCACAAAGTTCCGGCGGCGATCCGTTTCGTGCAGCAGCTTGAGGTGACCGCCTCGGGAAAGCTGGCCCGACATGCATAGAGTGGTGGTGACCGGCGGCAGCCGCGGAATCGGTCTGGCGATTGCGCGCCGCTTGGCCGCGGGCGGCTACGGCGTGATCACGGTCGCGCGGCGGGAGAGCGAGGAACTGACCGCGGCAATCGCCGAGGCTTCGCCAGGGCCCGGATCGATCAGCTTCAGGGCCTATGATCTTGGCAACATCGACGGACTGGCCGCGTTCGCCAAATCGCTGCGCCAGGAATTCGGCAAGATCTACGGACTGATCAACAACGCCGGCATCGGCACCGAGGGGGTGCTGGCGACCATGCACAACAGCCAGATCGAAACGCTGCTGCGCATCAACGTCCATTCGCCGATCGTACTGACCAAGTACATCGTCCGGCAAATGATGGCCGACGGCGCCGGGCGGGTGATCAACATGTCGTCGATCATCGGCTCGACCGGTTACAATGGCCTGTCGGTGTACGGCGCCACCAAAGCAGCGGCGATCGGATTCACGCGTTCGCTGGCGCGCGAGGTCGGCCGGCTCGGCATCACGGTCAACGCGATCGCACCGGGATTCATCGATACCGAGCTCACCGCCGGGTTGGCCGGCGAAGGGCGCCAGAAAATCGCCGGCCGCAGCGCGCTTCGGCGGCTGGCCGAAGCCGACGATGTCGCCCGGATGGTCGAGTTCCTGCTCGGCGACGGCGGCCGTAACATTACCGGCACAGTGCAGACCATCGACGCCGGGAACACCGCGTAGATCGCCGGAATTGCCAGCCTCTCGTCATTCCGGGGCGCGCGCTACACGCGCTCAGGAATGGAATAGAGAGCCCTTCAGTCGAGCGCCAGCACCTGACGCACGCTTGCCGGCCACGCGCTGGTGTCGATGCCGTGGGTCGCGAACAGCGCCACGGCGAGGCGGTCCATGCCGAAGGCGACGCAGCCGGTGTGGGCCGGGTTGCCGGCCGCGTCCTCGATGCTCCAGGTGACGCCGAAGTGCTCGCGGTGATAATTGAAGCTCATGCAGGCGGTCGGCGCTTGCTCCGAGCGAAGCGGCACCAGAAGTTCGAACTTCAACGCCTGCTGCTGCTGGCTGATCGCCTTCATCTGGCCGACGCGGCCGAAGAATGGATCGGACGCAGTCTCGACACGGAACTTCAGACCGAGATCACGCGCGATCGCCTGCGCCTTCACCATCCAGCGCTCGCGGAAGTCCGCGACGTCCTGCGACGCGCCGATGCAGACATATTCGCGCATCCGGAACGACTGCAGGCGGTCGAGATGCTTCGACGGCTCGCGGCGGAAGCAATCGGCGGCGACGTCGAAGCGCACACCGCCGGCAGGCAGCGGGCCGCGGCTGGCCGCGATGGGATAGACCGGGTAGCAGGCGGCCGGCGACAGCACCAGGTCCGCCGGGGACAGTGACGTCGTCCAATCGCCGCCGGCATCGAACCGGCCGACCGCCGCATTGATCTCCTGCTCGGTTCCGTGCAGACCACAGACACAGCCGAGCAGATTGGGAAAGCTCTTCAGATAGCCGGACTTTTCGAGCTGGCCACGGCTCATCACCGGCGGGAACCGCATCACCTCTGTGCCATCCTCGCGATGCCGCGAGATCAGCGCCGCGAGCTGATCGACCACACCTTCGTACAGCGCGGTGCGGGCATAGACGCCGTCGGCACCGAGCTTGTGGAACAGGTGCTCGGCCAGATGATCGAGCGGATCGACCGGCTGCACGCCCGCGGCCGATGCTGCATCACGGATCGCCATGTTCATAGACGGCCTCCTGGTTGACGGTTGACGATCGATCTAGTCACGCAAGCTCCCCGGCACCGGGCTCATCAGATTGGCCGTGCCGATATTGGCGAGGATCCGGTCGTTGCTGATCATCAGCGGCGCCGACAGCACATCGCGCAGGTGCCGGCCGAGCGTGAAGTCGCCGTCGTTGCGATAGCCCGACAGACCGCAGGCGCGCATCGCGCTCATCACGGTTTCGACCGCGAGCTCCGAGGCTTCGACCTTGAGCAAGTTGATCGAAGACTGGAAGTCCAGCGAGGTCAGCGCGCGCTCGTCGAATTCGCGGGCCGTGTAGGCGTCGAGCTGCGCGGCGATCATCGCCCGCAGCTTGGTCAGCGATCGCTTGGCGCCGGTGAAATGCGCCGCACCCGGCGGCATCTGCCCGCCGGCGCCGCGCGCCGCCTTGCGCACGAACGCCTGCGCCCGCTCCACCGCAGCCGCCGCGATACCGGCCCAGGCCGACGACCAGCTCAAATGCGCCACCGGCGTCATGGTCTGCGCATGAATGCGATCGTAGGGCTCGGCGAACACCTGATCGGCGCATCCACTCGCCCGCAGCTCGAAGCCGGTGCTGCAGGTGCCGCGCATGCCGAGCGTCTCCCAACCGAGCGTCCGCGTCAGCGTGTAGTCGTCCTTGGTGAACACAACCAGCACCTGATCGGACGCGGCTGCGTCGTCCGCACGGCGGGCGATGGTCATCACAGCGTCGGCCTCGGCGCCGTAGGAGATCACGGTCGCGTCACGCAGCAGCGAAATTCCGGTTGCGGTCCGCTCGATCGGCGCGGCGCTGGAGCGAATATTGCCGCCGTTGTTACCTTCGGTGGTCGAGGAGGCCAGAAGCATCTGCTCGTTGGCGATCCGGCGCATCAACTGTTCGTGCCAGGCGCTGCCCCGACCGTGCCGCACCAGGCAAGCCACTTTGGTCTGATGCATCGCAACGATCATTGCGGTCGACGCGCATGCTCGTCCGAGCGCGTAGCACATCTCGGCAATGTCGTGGACCGAGGCGCTCTCGCCGCCGAATTCGATCGAGATCTGCGCGCCGAGCAGACCGTGTGCACGCGCCGCATCGACCGCGGCCGCGGGAAACCGGGCCTCGCGATCGACCGCTTCGGCATGCGCAGCGGCAATCGCAGCGACATGTGCGACGCGCTGCATCAGGGGCATCGCCTCCGTGCGACACTTGTCGTTTGCCGGATGAGCAGTGAAGTCACGAACCGCGCTATCGTTGATGATCGCCATGGCGTCGAGAGCTCCCTGATGCGGACGTTGCGCTGTGTCTCGTTCGCGATCTGGATCTGCGCGGCTGCGCCGAAAAGTCGATCGCTGCTGATCGCAAGCTATGGGATTGGTGTCGAACAGGTCGAGGCGAATTCAAAGTGAATCAATTTGTATTCGAATTGACGGTTAATTAGGGTTTGCGCCGGTCCAGACAATTTTCGAAATCCCCGTTAGTGTTAAAATTCGAACGAAACTGTCTGCGATTGATCGCACATTGTCTTCGATCGCTCATTGCGAGTACGGTTCCGCAACGATAGCGAGGCTCGCGCGTGGGCGCCCATGTCCGCGAGCGCACCGAAGACTTCGCGCCATGGAGATCGCGTCATGCAGGCAACCTCGTCGACCGCGGTGGAAAGCAGGATCCTCGCGCTGGTCGAATCGATCCTGGCGCAGAATGGTCTCGCAGGCGGCATCAAGCACGACACAACGTTCGGCGATGCGGGATTGACGTCGATGGAGATGGTCAACCTGATGCTGGCGGTCGAAGCGGAATTCGACATGACGTTGCCCCAGTCCGAAATCACTCCGGAAAATTTCACCTCGGTGGAGACCGTCGCGAGCCTGGTTCTGCGTCGCCAGCACGCGAATGCCGCATAATTTAGTGATATCGACTATTTCGCTCAGCGATAATCAGCGCCAGAAAACGAACATAAGATCCGCAGGAGACGCCCGATGCACAACGACCTGATCCTCACCTCCCGCACCGATGTCGAACTCAAGCCGGCACCGATCGAGCCGTCGTGGATCATCGAGGGCAATCCGGTCGCCACCAACTGCACGCTGTCGCGCAGCGCCGATGGCATGGCATCGACGATCATCTGGCAGTGCACCGAAGGCAAATTCGAGTGGCACTACGATATCGACGAGACGATCTGCATTCTGGAAGGCTCGGTTGTGATCGAGAGCGCCGGAATGCCCGCCAAGCGCTATGGTCCGGGCGACGTAATCTTCTTCAAGGACGGCGCCAGCGCGCGCTGGCACGTCGAAGGCCACATCCGCAAGATCGCATTCTGCCGCCGCACCCAGCCGCGGTTGGTCGGGCTGGCCGTGCGGGTGTACGCCAAGCTGCGTTCGATGCTGCTGCCTTCTGCGAACCGCCCGACGCAGTCCCTGCTCGGCGCCAACTGAGCCGATCCCCCTCGCCGCGGCGCAAGGCCGCACAAATCAAACGGCGGATCTCACGAAGATCCGCCGTTTTCGTTCGGCCAGCCCTACGGAAGTCGGATTGATTTGACGCAAAGAAGCAATCTGCAGGTTCTGGCATGTCCTAAGGCGAAAGTCGCATTTGGGGCAAAGCAGACGCGATGGATTGTTCTCACGGCAGGTCGGGACGACCCTCGATACTCGCGATCGTGTACACCGACAGCATCGCCGCCTGCCGACTGATGGCGGATCTCGGCCGTCGTCTACGTGACGGCGGCGTGATGGTGGCAGGCTTGGTGCCGTACCAGCCCGCAAACGAAGACAGCACTCCACGCTGCGACATGGAAGTCGAAGAACTTTCGTCCCGTTTCATCCTTCAGCTCGCCGAAGACCGCAACAAACAGCCTCAAGGCTGCCGCGTCGATCCGGAAGCGATCCAGGAAGCCGCGGCGTTGATCGCGGCCTCGTTTCGCAACGCACCGGAGCTGCTGATCGTCAACAAATTCGGCAGACTGGAAGCCGACGGCGGCGGTCTCAGCGACGTCATCAGCGACGCCGTGGATCAGGGAATCCCAGTGATCGTCGGCGTTCCGGAGCGGCATCTGCCGAGCTGGCGCTGCTTCACCAGTGGCCTTGCCGAGGAGGCATCGCTGGACTCGCCTCGCGTCCAGCAATGGCTGGCGCGGCGCGGCTTCGGCAGCCGCCGAAGCCCGCTCAGTGCGCAACACGCGCTCAATTCAGCAGCTTAAGACGACGACACGTAGAGACGACAACGGTCGCGAAATCCCTCGCCGACGTCATTACGCACGTCTAATTCGTCCGTGTCTTGCTGACGCCGCTCCTCCGAACGCGCCAATGCCCGGGACCAGCCCGGGCATCACGCATTCTGCTGTGAGGCAGCATTGTCCGCAGCGATCAGCTTGGCGGCAGCGGCTGCGATGAGCCGCGCTCGCTATCCTACGCCGACAATCGGGCTCAGCCGAACTTGAACAGCACGCCGTAGCCGCCGCGCGGATAGCTCCACTCGATGTCGCCGCCGCCTTCGGCGAGCACCCGGCAGGTGCCGCATTCGACGCAGCCGTCCGGCGTCACCTCGACCTGCCCGTTGCTGTTGAGCTCGTAGCAGTGCGCCGGACAGATGTTCAGCAGCGCGAGCAATTGCGGCGATGGTTTGGTGTGCGGCTTGACCTTGATGTGAGCGTTACCGACATCGACCAAATAGCGGTTCTGGTACAGCTTGTCTTCGACGCGAACCGGTGCTTCCGTTGTCATCGTCCGTTCTCCGCTTTCTCGAATCCTGCTGATTACCGCCACGCCCGCGCGAAGCGGAACGCATCGCCGAACAACCCGCCCCACGACCGGGCCGACACGAACGACTTGATCGTGGTCTTTTCCTTCTCCAGCTTCGGCGTGCCGTCGACCCGCACGAAATTCTGCAGTGCCTTGTTGACGAGCTGCGGATAGGTCAAGAAGAAGTTCTGCGACTGGATGTGCAGCAGACCAGGCATGTCCTTGTACTTCTTCAGATCCTTGATGACGAAGGAGTCGTCGAGCATCTTCTTGTAGAGCGCGAGGTTTTCCTTGGTCATCGGATCCTTGCGCGACTTCACCTGGAAGATCGCTTCGCCGGCGATCCGGCCCGAGGTCATCGCCAGGTTCGAACCCTCGCGGTGCATCGCATTGTTGAGCTGCGCGGCATCGCCGACCACGACCCAGCCATCACCGTAGAGTTGCGGGATCGCGTTGTAGCCGCCTTCCGGGATCAGATGGCCGGCGTACTCCTTCACTTCGGAGCCTTCGATCAGCGGAGCCACCGACGGATGCTTCTTGAAGCGCTCGAGCAGGCCGTAGGGCGTCTCGCCGGTCTTCTGGAAATCGGCCACCAGACAGCCGATGCCGAGCGAGATCGACTCCTTGTTGGTGTAGATGAAGCCCATACCCGTCATGCCGGCCGAGATCGTGCCCGCGGCCTCGATCACCACGCCCTCGTCGCCCTTCAGGTTGAAGCGCGCCTCGATGGTCTCGCGCGGCAGGAAGTGCATTTCCTTCACGGCGAGCGCGACGTTTTCCGGCGACGGGCGTTCGCGCAGTTCGGCCTTGGTGCCGAGCAGGCCGTTGACGCCTTCGGCCAGCACCACGACATCGGCGTGAACCTGGCCGCCGTCGCGATCGGTGATCACGCCGATCACCTTGCCGTAGGCGTCCTGCACCAGCTCCTTGACGGTGGTCTCGCACAGCACGATCGCGCCCGCCTCCTGCGCCCTGCTCGACAGCCACTTGTCGAACTGCGCACGGATGATGGTGTAGCGGTTCGGCTTTTCCTCGTTGAAGTCGTCCGAACGGTGATGCAGGCCGGTGTGGGACTTGGCGTCCATCATCCAGAACCGCTGCTCGACGAGGTGCCGCTCCAGCGGCGCATCCTCGCGGAAATCGGGGACCAGTTTCTCGAGCATATCGGCGTAGAGAATGGCACCCTGCACATTCTTGGAGCCCGGATATTCACCGCGCTCGATCTGCAGCACCTTCATGCCGCGCTTGGCCATGGTGAGCGCTGCGGCATTGCCGGCCATGCCGGCCCCGACGACGATGGCGTCGAAACGTTCTTCGATCATGGCAGCCTCCTGTTAGCTCGCGATCCGGTCGCGGGTGTGCGCAGACAGCCGCTTGCGGAATGCTTCGGTCAGCGCCGGCAGCAGCCGGATCGCATCGGTGACGAGAGCGAGATGGGCGAAGTCGAAGATCGGCGCGTTCTTGTCGGTGTTGATCGCGACGATCAGGTCGGAGCCGTCGACGCCGACACGGTGCTGGATCGCCCCCGAGATGCCGGCAGCGATATACAGCTTCGGCCGGATGGTCTTGCCGGTCTGGCCGATCTGGCGGTCGGCCGACACCCAGCCCTTCTGCACCAGCGGCCGCGAACAGCCGTATTCGGCGCCGAGCACACCGGCGAGCTGGCGCACCAGCTGGAAGTTTTCTGGCGAAGCCAGCCCGAGACCGCCGGCCACGACGATGTCGGCATAAGCGAGATTCGAGGTCGCCTTGTCGCGATCCGGCACGAAGGCCAGGATCTTGGTGACGATGTCGGCTTCGACCAGACCGAGCGGAAATTCGATGACGCGGCCGACCGGCTTTTCGACCCGCTCGGGCATCGCCATCACGCGCGGACGCACGGTCGCCATCTGCGGCCGGAAGTTCAGCGTGTAGATCGTGCAGAGCAGCGAGCCGCCGAAGGTCGGACGGGTCGCGGCCAGCGAATTGTCGCTATCGACCTCGAGTTCGGTGCAGTCGGCGGTCAGGCCGGTGAGCAGCGTGGTTGCCACCGCGCCAGCGAGGTCGCGGCCGAGCGTCGTGGCGCCGAGCAGCAGGATCTCCGGCTTATGGGTGTTGACCAGATCGGTCAGCGCCTTGGTGTAGGACTCGTTGCGGTAGTCCGTCAGCACGTCGTCGGCGACGACGTAAGCGAGGTCGGCGCCGTAGCAAAACGACTCGGCGACTGCGGCCTTGGTGGCGTCGCCGGTCGGGCCGATCACCACCGCGGCGAGTTCGACGCCGAGCTTGTCGGCGAGGCGGCGACCGGAGCCCATCAGTTCCCAGGAGACGGGGTGAACGTGACCGCGCTCCTGCTCGATGAACACCCAGACGTGCTTATAGGCTTTGAAATGCTCGGGCAGCTCCTTCTTGGCGGCGGCGCGACCGGCGGGCTGCGGGGCAGGCTTGGCGGGCTGGCTCATCGAAGCGGCTCTCTGTTCGGGTTGTCAGAATCCGCGCGCCAGCTCGAACATTTCGTTCTCGAGCTTGGGCCGGAGCTTGAAGATTTCGTCGATCAGCGCTTCCGCCGGGGGCTGGCCGGCGGCCTCGACGACCTTGGCCTTCTCGGCGCGCGGAGTCGGCGCGAACACGCGCTTCACCACCGTCGGCGAGCCGCGCAGGCCGCACTTCTGGATGTCCTCGACGCCGGCGTCCTGCGCGCTCCACTTCACCACCTCGGCGCGGGCGGCGTTGAGCGCATTGATCATCGAGCCGCGGCGCACCTGATTGGTGCCTTCCAGCATGGTAATCAGGCAGGGCAGATTGCTACGCAGCACCTGCACGCCGCCTTCGGAGCGGCGCTCGACTTCGATGGTGCGAGCCTCGAGGTCGAGCGAAGAGACCTTCGACACGTAGGTGAGCTGCAGGAAGTCGAGCCGCTTGCAGATGCCGGGACCAACCTGGGCGGTGTCGCCGTCGATGGTCTGCTTGCCGGTGAACACCACGTCGACGGCACCGAAGGTGGAGCCGATCTTGCGGATCGCGGCCGCGAGCGCGTAGCTGGTCGCCAGCGTGTCGGAGCCTGCAAAGAAGCGGTCGGTCAACAGCACGGCGCGGTTGGCGCCGATGGTGAGCGCCTTGCGCAAGGAGTCCTCGGCGGTCGGCGGCCCCATCGTCAGCACCGTGACTTCGCCGCCGAACTCGTCGCGCAGTCGCAGCGCTTCTTCGAGCGCGAACAGATCGTAGGGGTTGATGATCGTCGGCACGCCCTGGCGCATGATCGTATTGGTGACCGGATGCACGCGGATCTGGGCCGAGTCCGGAACCTGCTTGATACAGACGACGATATGCATGGAGTGGCTCCGCGCTTGCTGACAGAAGCTTGACGACGGAGACTTATGAGCAAGCCTCGTACCAACTTTTCCGCCGAGGAAAATATCGCGCCAATCCAATCATTTGCGACGAGCGGCTGGGATTGTTACCGGCGCTTCCGAGGGTTGCAATCCGACAACTGCGACACTTGTCGGGAAGGCGACAGCGGCGTGACCGACCAGACATTTCACGGCGGCGTGAAATCACCCGACAAACACAACATCGATGTGAGAAAGCGCCGCAGCCAGGCACAGCAAAAACGGCCCGCCGCGAGTGCGACGGGCCGTCGATAGCAGGGTGCAAGATGCGGATGGTTACTTCAATGCGTCGAGCGGAACGAAGGCCGGCCGCTTCGGCGTCTTCGGTGCCACTGCGTCCTTCAGCACCTTGAACACCCGCTGATCGAGCGGCGAGGATGCGACGAAATCGGCATAGGCCCGCTCCAGCACGGCCTTGCAGCGGGCAGCAGCTTCCTCGCCCGACAGATGCTCGAGATCTTCGCCGGCGAGATACTGGCCCATGCGCCGGAGGATGTGCAGCCTCGCGACGGCGAGCAGCTTGGGATCGTAGTCGACGCCGAGCAGTTCGAAGAACTCCTCGGCAGAGCCGGCGCGCTGCAGCCGGGCAACGATGTCGGCGGATTCGGTGACGGCGGATGTGCTCATCTCGGTCTCCTTGGTCTGTTGTCGCCGCTCAGGCGCAAGTGGTGAGCGTCCGCTCGCGAACTTCGCGCCAGATCGCGATCAGTGTTTCGTTGCCGACCGGGCCCTTGTGGGTGACCGCATAGCGGCGAACCTTGGCCAGGATCCCCTGTGCCTCGTCTGCGGTTGCCGGCAGATCGAGCTTGGCGAGCGACGAAGTGATTGCCGACAGTCCGGAATGCTTGCCGATGACGATGCGGTTGGAGCGGCCGAACAGGTTCGGATCGAGCGACTGGTAGGTGCGCTGATCCTTCAGCAGGCCGTCGACATGAATTCCTGATTCATGGGTGAAGACGTGCTCGCCGACGATCGCCTTGTTGAGCGGAATGGTGCGCGCCGCCGCGGTGGCGACCAGATCGGCAACATTGCCGAGCTCCGACAACACGATGCCGGTGTCGCGGCCATAGAGCTGCTTCAGCGCCACCGCAACTTCTTCCAGCGGCGCGTTGCCGGCGCGTTCGCCGAGGCCGATCACCGTGACCGAGGCGTGAGTGGCGCCGGCCCGGAGCGCCGCCAGCGTATTGGCGGTGGCAAGGCCGAGATCGTCGTGGCCGTGGAATTCGAGTTCGAGATCGGTCGAAGCACGGAGCGTCGCGAGCAGCGCGTGGCTGGAGAACGGGTCGAGCACGCTGAGTGTATCGGCGATCCGAAACCGGCGCGCGCCGGATGCCCTCGCGGTGGCAATCACCTCGGCGAGGAATTCTGGATCGGCGCGCGACGAATCCTCGCCGCCGACGGCGACATCGAGACCGCGGTCGCGGGCGTAGCCGACCACCCGTTTGACGGTCTCGATCGCATTCGCGCGTTTCCCGCCGAGCTTGGCGGCGATCTGCACGTCCGACACCGGCACCGAGACATTGACCATCGAAACTCCGGCCTCGAGCGCGGCATCGACGTCCTCGGTGCGCATCCGGCACCAGGCGATGGTGGTCAGCGGCAGCTCGGCCTCGACAATGGCGCGGATCGCGGCGATCTCGTCGGCGCCCATCGCCGGGGTTCCGGCTTCGATCTCCGGCACTCCGGCCCAGGCCAGCGCGCGGGCAATCGCCACTTTCTCGGCGGTGGAGAAAGCCACCCCCGGCGCCTGCTCGCCATCGCGCAATGTGGTGTCGTTGAGCACGATCGGCGCGGCCTGAAAGCTGCCGAGAGACTGATCAGGCCGAACGGTCTCAGACTTGATCTCAGACATGGCTTGTTCCTTGCGCACTGCCTGACGAACGCGCCACCGCTTGCGGGGCCCCCTCGTCGGCCCCGAACGGCGAGATCGCCCGCAGCTTGGTGATCACGGGGGGAATCACTTCGAGCGCTCGATCGATGTCGGCCTCGGTGTTGTCGCGCGACAGCGAGAACCGGACGCCGCCGCGGATCGCGTCTTCGGCGACTTTCATCGCCATCAGGACGTGTGACGGTTCGAACGACCCGGTCGCGCAGGCCGAGCCCATCGATGCTGCAATGCCGGCACGGTCGAGCAGCGTGATGATCGCCTCGCTGTCGATGAACGAGAACGCAATGTTCGACGTGTTCGGCAGCCGCTCGGCACGGGCGCCGACGGCGACGCAGTGATCGACCCGCGCCAGGATCTCGCGTTCAAGACGGTCGCGGAGACCGCGCACCCGGATGTCCTCGTCGGCCATCGCAGCGGCGGCGAGTTCGGCCGCGATGCCGAGGCCGACGATGCCCGGCACGTTCTCGGTGCCGGCGCGGCGGCCGCGCTCCTGCTGACCGCCCTTGATCTGCGGTTTGAAGCGGATGCCGTTCCGGACATACAGCGCGCCGATGCCTTTGGGGCCGTGCAGCTTGTGTCCGGATAACGACAGCATGTCGATCATGGTCGACTGCAGATCGATCGGGCACTTGCCGACCGCCTGTACCGCATCGGTGTGAAACAGCGCGCCGACTTCTTTGGCAAGCTCGGCGAGATCGGCCACCGGCTGAATCACGCCGGTCTCGTTATTGGCCCACATGATCGACGCGATTGCGACACGGTCCGACATCGCTTCGCGATAGGCCAGAATATCCAGCCGGCCCTGACGATCGACCGGAATCAGGTGGACGCGAATGCCCTTGTTCTTTTCCAGCCAGGCGCACAGCGACAGCACCGCCGGATGCTCCACCGCCGAGATGATCACTTCGCGCCGTCGCGGCGCCGCCTCGAGCGCCGACAGGATCGCCGCGTTGTTGCTCTCGGTGCCGCCCGAGGTGAAGATCAGTTCGTGCGGCTGCGCGGCGCCGACCAGCGCCTGCACCTGCTCGCGGGCGCGCTTGACGGCGAGCGCGGCGTGACCACCGAGGGCATATTTCGACGACGGGTTGCCGTAATACAGCGAGAAGTACGGCAGCATCGCCTCGACGACGCGGGGATCGGTGCGCGTCGTTGCGTTGGCGTCGAGATAGACGATGTCTGCCGGCTCGTTCATGACACAGGCACCACGCGGAGCGGCCGGCCGAACTTCTCGGCGAGCCTGGCCTGAACGCCGGACAACGTCACCGACGAAAGCTGGCATCCGACGCAATTGCCGGTCAGCCGAACATAGACAATGTTGCCATCGAGGCTGACGAATTCACAATCGCCGCCATCACGCTGCAGATGCGGGCGCAACTCCTCGATCGCTTCCGCGATCAGCGCCTCCTGCGGCGGCGCATCGACCACGCCACCGGTCGGCGGCGCCGGACGCGGCGGCGCGGCCTTCGCGACGGGGCGAAGATGCGCGGGCGTCGCCTTGGCGGCAAAGATGTTTGCGGCCGGCGGCGGAGCGCCGTGCGGCTTCAGCTCGGCGGCGCGCGGCGTCGCCGAACCGATCCGGTAAGCGTCGTCAGCCGCGATCAGCCCATCCTCGACCATCTCGGCATTGACCCGGGCCAGCAAGGATTCGATCTGCTTGAAGCAGGTGCTGCAACTGCCGGCGGCCTTGGTATAGGCGGTGACGTCGTCGAGGCTGGTCAGCCGGTTGAAGCGGATGGTGCGCTCGATCATCATCTGACCGACGCCGAGGCACTTGCAGGCCGGCGGCGCATCCGCCTCGGCCACCGCTGCCTTGCCGCGATACGACCCGATCGCCTGCTGCAGGGCCTCGAAGTTCATCACCGCGCAGTACATCCGTTCGCGCGGCAGACCGCCGAGGTAATCGGCGATCGCACCGGCACCGATGCCGCTGGCTTCGTCGATCGTCTTGCCGGTGATCATGTCGGTGACCGCCGCCGAAGCTGCAATTGCAGAGCTACAGCCGAACGCCTGAAACCGGGCCTCGGCGATCCGCCCGTCTTCGGGCTCGACCTTCAGCATCAGCTTGACGGCATCACCCCAGCCGATGCTGCCGAACCGCCCAACCGCATTGGCCTGCGGCAGCGGGCCCGCATTGGCGGAGGTGGAGAAGTGGTGGTCGAATTTGCCGAAACCGAGCATGACGCGCCTCCGTGGGTCGAATTGCGCCCTAACCGAACGACTTGCCGCAGCCGCATTTGGTGCCGGCATTGGGATTGTCGAAGGTGAAGCCCGAGCCCTCGAGGCTCTCGACGAAGTCGATCGTCATGCCGGACAGAAGCGGCTGCGAGTCCGGATCGATGAACACCTTCACGCCGCTGGCTTCGACCACGGCGTCGTCGACCCGCGGTTCGGCGTCGAGCCCGATCAGGTACTTGTAGCCGGCGCAGCCACCGGCCTCGACCATGACGCGAAGCCCGGCATCGAGCTTGCCGGCGCGCGACATCGCAGCCTTCACGGCGGTCCCGGCTTGTTCGGTGAGAATGATCATGGTCGGCCTCCATCTGTTGGGTCCGACATGAACAAGTGCAACCGCTGTGCCAGCCTGGACACAAACGACAAGCTACTGATTTCGCGCCAAATTATCAGCACCCGACAATGTCGGAGGTCCGACATCGTCGCGAAGCCGACGGTTCCCGACAATGGATCGCAGGTTAGAGGCGAGCTACCCCGCTACGCGGCGCTAACCTCTCCCCGCGCGCGGGGGGAGGTCGGCCCGGCAAAGCCAGGCCGGGTGAGGGGGCGCTCCCAGACGTCTCAGCATGCGAGCTGTATTCGCCGGACTACCAACGTCACTATCAGCACTCGGCCGTGTGGTGAGGCCCCCTCATCCCACCCTTCTCCCCGCGCGTCGGGAGAAAGAGCCCGCTGTGCATGCGGCAATGCTTTCTGAATCTGACTTAAGCCACGCCCGCCGTCCGAAGCTCCACCTCGCGGCGGCGGATCGCCATCCGGCTTTCGCCGGTCTCTTCGCCGAAGCACTCGGCGAAGTCGCCGCACTGCGAGCAGACCGGGGTGCTACACATCACCATACCGTCGTCTTCGCAGAGCTTGCGGTAGAAGAACCGCTTCCAGCGCATGTTGCGGGTGTTGTCGCGGGCCAGCGGCTCGAAATGCCGCATCAGCAACCGGCTCAGCTCGGCGCGATTGCGCAGGCCGAGATCCTCCCACAAGTGCTCCGGCTGCATTGCCCGTCGCGCCACCATCGCGGCGAGCCAGCGCCCAACGTCACCACTGGTCGAGCGATGCTTGAGCAAGAGATCGCGGACCATCGCGGCTTCCTCGTCCTCATCGTGCTCGCCGACCGCCAGCACCGACAACAGGACCGAGACATGCGGGAACCAGCCGACGATCAGCGCCGCGAAATCGTCGGGCGTCAGACCGCTGGACTCCGTGATCGAGCCGGGTTCGGTGACCGCAACCGACAGGATCGACGCCAGCACGTGACGATCGAATGCCCGATCGTCATCGATCTGGGCTTCGGCTGGCGTGGATCCGGTCAGCGCCCGGTACATGACTGCCGGCGAGGACGCAAAGCTCGACGCCGTCACGCGCAGCGGCAGCGTCGCCGCTGTCGCGCTTCCCGCCTGGATTCCCGCTGCGCCGAGCATGTGCGTCGCTCCCTTGCTTAGAGCCCGAGTTCGCTAGCCTTGACGTGGGTCTGGCATGCCTTCGGGCAGACCCGGACGCAGGCCGAGCAGCCGATGCAATTGCCGGCGGCGTCGAGCACCATCACCTTGCGGACGAATTCGTCATCGTCGTCATCGTCGTCGAGCGAACAGGACACCAGCTCGCCGTCTTCGTTGACGCCCATCAGATGCATCACGTCGCGCGAGCACACCTTGTGACAACGGCCGCAACCGATGCACTTCTTGTCGTCGATCGCAGTGAGATAGGTCGGTTCCCACGGCTGGCCGTCGCGGGTGGAAAAGATCGCCATTGTTCGCTCCTCGCGCGGCCTCGCGGCCGCGCTGTTTGGGCTGAGGCGTCCGGCCGCGATCAGGCGGCCTTCGCTTCCAGCTCCTTCAAAGCCTTCCGCGCGGCTTCAAGGGCCGCGTAGGCATCCTGGGTTTCCTGCGCCACCGTCATGATGGTCTGCCAATTGATCGGCAGCTCCTCCGACAGGTCGTGCAGATTCATCTTCATCGTCGTCGCGCGAGCGGACAGCTTCTTGATCTCGGCCTTCAGCGTGTCGATGTCGGACATGCGGATCTCGCTCTCGCGTTAGAGGTTGGCGACGTCGGGATATTTCAGGATCATCTGCACGCCGGCTGCGACCAGCTTGTCGCCCTCCTCGGCCAGCTTGCCGAGGCTGTCGAAGCCGAAGCGATGAACGTCGCGCATGTGTTTGTTGATGACGATCAGCCGCCCGGCGCTGAGGATCAGCCGGCCGAAGCCTTCGTGGTGCATCTTCATCATCGGCGACACCATGATCCTGGTCTCGCGTTCGATCGACAGGGCGACAGCGTTGTAGAACAGCTCCAGCCGCCACAGCGTCTCCGGATCCGGATCGCCCATGATCGGGATCTCGCGGCGCTTGGCCTTGTCGACGATGAACGGCTCCAGCAGCTTCAGATCGGACTTGCCCTCCCAGACACCATGGGTGTCCTGGGCGCGGAGCTGCTTGACCAGTTCCTTGACGAACAGCGAGTCGAGCGCGGCGTCGGGAGCAGTGGTGGCGTCGGTCATGTCAGGCCTCGTCGGCAAAATCGAACGTGCGCTCTTCACCCTTCATCAGCGCCTTGCGCAGCCACGGCGGCGGCACGCCGCGCAGCACGCCCTGCAGCTTGGTGATCAAGTCGGTGATCAGCTCCGGCTGCGCCAGCTTCAGCGGATGGACCTGGGCGGCGACGACGCGCGCCGCGCCCGAACCGCCGATCGCCGTGCAGTACATGATGGCGCAGTCACGGATCGCATCGATCTTGGCGACCAGCTTGTCCTCGTTGCCGTCTTCCTTTTCCTCGGCGAACTGCACCGCTTCGACGAAGCGATAGTCGTCGGCGGTGACTTCGTAGATCGCGATGTTCCGTGCCCAGCCGAAATGCGCATCGACGCGCGCAAGATCCTGGGTGGCGAAAGCGACTTTCATGCCGGTTCTCCTGAGTTGTGCATCGGCGCTGTGCTCCGCTCGACTGCCGTCGTTGCTAATGAGCCGTAGCCGGCGCATGGGTCTCGTCCGGGTGAGCGGCGGCGGAGCGCCAACTGTTCACATCCGGCTCCTTGATGTTGGCGATGAACACATTGCCGATTGCGAAGATCAGATCGCGGGTGCCGCGATAGCCGACCGCGACCTGATGCGCGGCGCCGAGCCGGTCGAACATCGGCAGGCCCATCCGGAACAGCGGTACGCCCAAGCGCTCCGCGGCTTGGCGGCCGTGCGAATGCGTCACCAAGAGATCGCAATCTTCGGCGCGGCGTTCGAGATCTTCGAGGTCGCCGATCAGCACCTCGTCGCTCGGCACCTGTGGCAGGATCGGCGAGGTGGTGGTGGTGACGGCGGCGCTGACGGTACAGCCCATGTCGGCGAGCCAACCGCCGATATTCAGCAGCATGTCCGGCTCGGCGCCGATCGCGACGCTCTTTCCGCCGAAATAGAAGTGGCCGTCGAGCATGGCGTCGACGAGCTGGCTGCGCTGCCGGCGATACTTCGGCGGCACCGGACGACCGCTGATCCTGGCAAGCGTCGCCATCAGCTCATCGGCGGCTGCGAGCCCGGTGACCCGCGCCAGCAGCGTGAACGGCACCCCGGCCTTGGCTTCGAGTGCCAGCGCGGCTTTGCGCATCTGAGCGCCGATTGCGAGGGTATGCACAGCGCCGCCCATTGCCGCGACTTCCGCCACAGAGACTCCACCGTGGGTCGTCGGGGTGAAGTCGTCCGGCATATGGCCGTCGAGCGAGCCGGAGATATCTGGCAGGAAGGTCGGCACCAGGCCAAAGGCTTCGATGATGTCGCGCAGCTCATCGATGTCGCCCGGCGTCAGATGACTGCCGGCCAAGACATTGATCTTGTCGGCATCCGGCGCGGCGCCTTCGGCCGGCGCCTCCACCAGCGTCTCGACGATCCGCGTCACCGTCGCGGCAAAGCCGTCTTCGAACGCTCCCTTGAAATCTGGCGCGGAGACCGGCACCAGCGCCACGTGCGCGAGCTCGGGATGCTTCTTGCGCACATCCTTGATGTAGCCGTCGAGATCGTCGCCTTTGATCTCGGTGACGCCGGTGGTGCAGATCCCGATCACGTCGGGCTTGGTGCGACCGACAATGTTGACGATCGCCTGCTCGACATTTTCAAACCCGCCGAGCACGGTGGCGACTTCGCTCATCGCCGTGGTCTGCAGCGGGATCTGTTCGCGGAAGTGCCGCACGAACAGCACCAGGCCGAACGAGGTGCACCCTTGCGAGCCGTGCAGCAGCGGCATGCAGTTGCGCAGGCCCATGAAGGCCAGCGCGGCGCCGAGCGGCTGACTCATCCGCAGCGGATTGACGGTGCAGGATTTGGTCGAAGTGACGATCTGTGCCATCGCAGCCTCCCTACGCCACTCGGGCTGAGCGCCCGAAGATCGCGCGCTGGCGATCGTCGGCGGCATTCGCGGCATCGGCGCGCTGTTCCCAGGTCACTTCGTCCCACGGCGGGGCGCTGCGCACCTGAGCCCAGATCGGATTGGACAGCGACTTGTCGATCTGCCGGACCATCTCGACGATGCCGACATAGCCGCAATACGCGTAGGTGCGCTCCTGGTTGATATCCATCCAGGGCATTCGCGCCTTCAAGGCGACGAACTGCGAGCGGCCGCCCGACAGCATGATGTCGGCCTGCGCGTCCTTGAGCATCTTGTACATTTCGCGTGGGCGCAGATCGTCGATCTGGTGGACGTCGGGGCTCATCTCCTTGAGCCGCGCCTTGTCTTCCTTGGTCGACTTCTTGACGCTGGTGCCGACAATGGTCAGCCCGGCCTCCTGCAGCGCCGCCACCACCGACCACGACTTCACGCCGCCGGTGATCAAAAGCACCTTCTTGCCTTCGAGCCGCGGGGTGTAGGCCTTGATCGCCGCCCAGGCTTTAGCCTCTTCACGGGCGATCACGGCTTCGACGCGGTCCATCAGTTCGGCATCGGCACCGCGGGCAATCAGCAGCCGCGCGATCTGGCGCAGCGACTCGGAGGTGTCGCTGATGCCGTAGAACGAGCCTTCGAAATACGGGATGCCGTAGCGCTCTTCCATCTTGCGCGCGACGTTTATCATCGCGGTCGAGCACACCATCATGGCGGCGCGGGCACGGTGCGATTGCGCGACTTCGTGATAGCGCGCATCTCCCGACAGGCACGACAGGATGCGGATGCCGAGCTCGTCGAGCAGCGGCTTGACCTGCCACAGCTCGCCCGCGACGTTGTATTCGCCGATGATGTTGATGTCGTAGGCGGTCGTGAATTCCGGCTCCTGGGTGCCGATCACGTAATCCAGCATCGCCTCGCCGGCGAGCTTGTTGCCGAGATTCTTCGGACCGACGAAGCCGGGCGATATGATCGGAATGCAGGGCTTGCCGAACTTCTCGGCCGCCACCTTGCAGACGGCGACAATGTCGTCGCCCATCATCGCCGGCACGCAGGTCTGATACACGAACACAGCGGGCGGATCGTACTTCTCGATGATTTCCTTGATCGACCGGAACAGCCGCTTCTCGCCGCCGAAAATGACGTCGTTCTCGCCCATGTCGGTGGTGAAGCCGGTGCGATACAGCTTCGAGCCCGACGACTTGGTGCCGCGGTTGTCCCAGGACGAGCCTTCGCAGGCGATCGGCCCGTGCACCAGGTGGGCGACGTCGACGATCGGCTGCAGCGCGATCTTGGCGCCGTCGAAGGCGCAGCCACCGGCTGCGCCCCCCGGCTGCAGCGGCTTGCTGCAGCCCTTCTTGCGTTGTTTGTCGGACTTGGCCTGATTGGCCGCACAACCGGGCTCGTTGAAGACGTCTTGGATCTTGTCTGCGAGTCTGGTCATGCGACGCTCCTGACAGTCAGGTGGTCCGAAGTCTCGGCATCAGCGGATGATGTCGAAACTGATGTCGGTCTTGCCGGAGACGTTGGTCGACTTGTCCATCTCGTCGAAGATCTTGTCGAGGATCTTGACCAGGACGTTCATCGAACCCTGATAGCCCCACACCGGCGAACGATGATGGTGGTGGCGATCGAACACCGGGAAGCCGAGGCGGATCAGCGGCGTGCCGGTGTCGCGCTCGAGATACTTGCCGTAGGTGTTGCCGATCATGAAATCGACCGGTTCGGTGAACAGCAGCGACCGCAGGTGCCACAAATCCTTGCCGGCGTAGACCTTGCAGCCCTTGCCGAACGGCGAGCTGTCGAGCAGCGCCTGCACCTTGGCTTCCCACGTCTTGTTGCCGTTGGTCGCCAGGATGTGGACCGGCTCGCCGCCGAGTTCGAGGATGAATTCGGCGAGGCCGTAGCACAGGTCCGGATCGCCGTAGATCGCGAACTTCTTGCCGTGGATGTGGGCCGAGGAGTCGCCGATGGCGTCGACCAGACGGCCGCGCTCCTTGGTCAGCGCTTCCGGGATCGCCTTGCCGGTGATCCGCGACACAGCCTGCAGGAAGCGGTCGGTGCCGGCGATGCCGACCGGGTGATTGAGCGCAACGACTTCCTGGCCATGATCGGCGATCGTCGCCAGCGTCTTTTCGGTGCAGAATTCCTGCATCGAAATCGTCGCCTTGGCGTGGATGGCGTTGGCGGCCTGCTCCAGCGTGGTGCCGCCGTCGTACATCCGGAATTCGCCGTCGGCCGGGGTGTCCCAGACGTCGCTGTTGTCGCCGAAGATGGTGTAATCAACGCCCATCAGCTCGAAGATCCGCTTGATCTCGCGCAGGTTACCGACGGTGTAACCGTCGAAGCCGCCGAGGAAGTTGATCGATTCGTTCGGCTTGCGCTGGAGCTTTTCCACGGTGCCGGACTTGCCGTCCCAGAAGTGCTCGACGATGCCCTTCATGGTGTTGTCGTAGCCGGTGATGTGGCTGCCGACGAACGCCGGTGTGTGGGCGTAGGTCACGTCGAAATCCTGCGGGACCGAGCCCTTCTCCTTGGCGTTCTTGATGAACGCGTTGAGGTCGTCACCGATCACCTCGGCCATGCAGGTGGTAGAGACCGCGATCATCTTCGGCTTGTACAGCGCATAGGCGTTGGCCAGGCCGTCGATCATGTTGTTGAGGCCGCCGAACACCGCGGCGTCTTCGGTCATCGACGAGGAGACGCACGAAGTCGGCTCCTTGAAGTGGCGCGTGAAGTGGCTGCGATAGTAGGCGACGCAGCCCTGCGAACCGTGAACGAACGGCAGCGTCTTCTCGAACCCGACCGCGGCGAACACCGCGCCGAGCGGCTGGCACGCCTTGGCCGGGTTGATGACGAGCGCTTCGCGGGCGAAGTTCTTGTCCTGATATTCCTTGGTCTTGGTCCAGTCCGAGACACGCGCGACCTCGGCATCGCCAACGTAGTTCTCGAAATTCTTCCGCTTGTTCTCCATCAACTCTTCGTATTGCGGCTCACGGAAGAGTTCGAAGTGATCGCGGATCTTCTCTGCGGTCTCGGTCATGATGGTGTCTTTCCCAAGAATTTGTTGACGCGGCGCTTCCGGCGGCATGCGCCGGAAGCCCGGATGTGAGGTTTCAGCTCCAGGGTGCCTTGGTCAGCTTCCAGACCGGGGCATTGATCGCGATGTCCATGTCGCGGGCGAAGATGCCGAACCCGTCGTAGCCGTGATACGGGCCGGAATAGTCCCACGAGTGCATCTGGCGGAACGGAACGCCCATCTTCTGGAAGATGTACTTTTCCTTGACGCCGGAGCCGACCAGGTCGGGCCGCACCTTCTCGACGAACTTCTCGAATTCGTAGCCGGTGACGTCGTCATAGATCAGCGTGCCGTCCTTCACGTAATGGGTGGTGCGCTGATAGTCGTCGTTGTGGGCGAATTCGTAACCGGTCCCGACCACTTCCATGCCGAGATCTTCGTAAGCGCCGATAACGTGACGCGGACGCAGACCGCCGACATACAGCATCACCTTCTTGCCTTCGAGGCGCGGACGATACTTGGCAATCACCGCTTCCATCTGCGGCTTGTACTTGGCGATGACGCGCTCGGCGCCTTCCTTGATCTTGTCGTCGAACTTCGACGCAATCTCACGCAAGCTCGCCTCGATCTTGGTCGGACCGAAGAAGTTGTACTCCACCCACGGAATCCCGAACTTCTCTTCCATGTGCCGCGTGATGTAGTTCATCGAGCGGTAGCAGTGCAGGATGTTCAGCTTCGCCTTCGGGGTGTTCTCCAGCTCGGCGATGGTGCCGTCGCCGGACCACTGCGCGATCACACGGAGGCCCATCTCCTCGAGCAGGATGCGCGAGGCCCAGGCGTCGCCGCCGATGTTGTAGTCGCCGATGATCGCGACGTCGTAGGGGGTCGACTCGAAGCCGGCGTTCTTTTCGCCAGCCTTGTCGAACACCCAGTCACGGATCACGTCGTTGGCGATGTGGTGACCGAGCGACTGCGACACGCCGCGGAAGCCTTCGCAGCGGACTGGGATGATCGGCTTGCCGTCATACTGCTTCGACTTGGCCTTGGAAACCGCCTCGATGTCGTCGCCGATCAGACCGATCGGGCATTCCGACTGAACCGAGATGCCCTTGGAGAGCGGGAACAGCTCCTGAATCTCGTCGATGATTTTACCGAGCTTCTTGTCGCCGCCGAAAACGATGTCCTTCTCCTGGAAGTCGGAGGTGAACTGCATCGTGCCGAAGGTGTCGACGCCGGTGGTGCCTTTGTAATAGTTGCGGCGCGAGCCCCACGAATACTGGCCGCAGCCGACCGGGCCGTGGCTGATGTGGACCATGTCCTTGATCGGGCCCCACACCACGCCCTTCGAGCCGGCGTAGGCGCAACCGCGGATCGTCATCACGCCCGGGATCGACTTGATGTTGGACTTGACCGAACACTCCGCCTTCTCGGCGTCGTAGGTGTTGAGATGCTTGGCGCGGCGCTTGGCCGACTTGTCCGGATAGGCCTCCAGGACTTCGCCGATCAGCTTCTTGTTACGTTCCTTGATGTCCGCGGGGGATTCTGCGACTGCGGTGCTCATCGAATGTTCCTCGTGTCTGGGGCCGCCGGGATGGCGGCCGGTCGCGCTGGGCGACCGGCCTGGCGATGGATCAGGCGGACGCGGCAGCCGCCTTGGCGGCTTCCTTGGCGGCGAGCTCGGCGAGCTGCTGCTCCTCGGTCTTCATGATGCCGAAGTCGAGCAGCATCTCTTCCAGCTCTTCCATGGTGATCGGGGTCGGGATGGTGCCGTTGCCGCAGTTGGCGTGAACCTTGTTGGCCAGGGCGCGATATTCCTTGGCCTGCTGGCTGTCGGGCGCGTACTGGATCACGGTCTGGCGGCGCAGCTCGGCGTGCTGCACGATGTTGTCGCGCGGCACGAAGTGGATCAGCTTCGAGTTGAGCTTCTTGGCCAGCGCTTCGGCGAGGTCGAGTTCGCGGTCGGTCTGGCGCTCGTTGCAGATCAGGCCGCCGAGGCGGACGCCGCCCGACGAGGCGTACTTCAGAATGCCCTTGGAGATGTTGTTGGCGGCATACAGCGCCATCATCTCGCCCGACATGACGATGTAGATTTCCTGCGCCTTGTTTTCGCGGATCGGCATCGCGAAGCCGCCGCACACGACGTCGCCGAGCACGTCGTAGGAGACGTAGTCGACGTCCTCATAGGCGCCGTTCTCTTCGAGGAAGTTGATCGCGGTGATGACGCCGCGGCCGGCGCAGCCGACGCCCGGCTCCGGGCCACCGGCTTCGGTGCACTTGATGCCCTTGTAGCCGATCTTCATCACGTCTTCGAGTTCGAGGTCTTCCACCGAGCCGGCTTCAGCGGCGAGGCTGAGCACGGTATCCTGCATCTTGGTGTTGAGGATCAGACGGGTGGAGTCCGCCTTGGGGTCGCAGCCGACGATCAGGATCTTCTGACCCATCTCGACCAGCGCCGCGAGGGTGTTCTGCGAGGTGGTGGACTTGCCGATGCCGCCCTTGCCGTAGAATGCGATTTGCCGAAGTGCCATGTTTTCTCTCCGTTGACCTAATGCCGTTTGATCGATTTGCGCCGAAGCGCAGCCTCATTTCGTTCAGAACCGTCGCACGGCTCAGATGCGGACGTTGCCCTTCGCAATAACTGCTCGGCCAACCATCCCTCGCCTTGCTGATCCCTGTTTTGCAACGACCGTGCCAAGACTCGGCGGAGACGAAAAGTTGTGTGATTTCGCGGAGATGTAGAATGTCCGGGGAGAATGTACGTAGATGTTTAGAATCCGACATCGCCGGTCAGCGGACGACATCGAGCGAGACCGCTGTTAGAAACAAAACAAACTGATACCGGCCCAAGGAGCTACGCGAGACTCTGTCGCAACTCGCGACCACCTCGACTGCGTTATTGCGAATGAAGCGAAGCAATCCAGCGCGGGTGCATGGGGCCGCTGGGTTGCTTGGTCGCGGAGCCCATGCTCAGACGGCGCGAAGCACCGAACCGGATGCTGCCCGTCATAACGGGCAGCGAGATCGCTGGTGATTGAGAACGGAGTGCCTAAATCAGTTCTGTTCTGGCAGAATCGCGACCGCCCTTCGGGGTGCTCACCACAGGCAGAACCTCATGCTGAGGAAGCGCGAAGCGCCGTCTCGAACCATGCGCCGCAGCCGATGCGGCTCCTCATCCTTCGAACCGCCCGGCTTCGCTGGACGAGGACTTTAGACCCCTTGGCAAGGCCCAAATCCGCTTCCATCAACCGACGAAGAAGCACCTACGCCGTCAGCGCCTGGCCTTGTAGCGCATCGGCCAGTTCGGCGACGAACTTGTCCAGCGGCCAATCGATCCGGGTGATGGCCTGTTCGTCGAGGAAACGCTGCTCGTTGCGGGTGGGCGTATCGGGCAACACGGCCCAATGCTGGGCCGACGAGCGCTTCATGATCTGACGGGCGAACACGCGGTCGAGCTGAGTGTCGAACCGGCAGCCGAGGAACAGGAAGTTGCGATCCTTGCGCAGCTCTTGAACCGTGAGCGGGATCGGCGTCTGGATGTCGATCTCGGTGAAGACTTCGACAAAGTCACTGTCCGACACCAGGAAGTTGGCGGCGGGCGAGACCGAGCCGATCGGCTGATACAGCAAGGTCGCCCAATCCCGCGCTTCATCGGGCACCGGTGCATACAGGGGCATCTCGCCCTCGGCAACGATGCCGGGCGCCGGCTCGGCGATTTCGCTGCCGTCGGGGCGGTAGTAATTCACCCAATGGCCGTGATGCTCGCTCTGGCTGACGCCCTGCGCCATTCCCCAGTTCTGACGGCCGGCGAACGCCTTCTGCGGCAGGTCGTCGTACCAGGCATGCACCAGCAGCGGCAACTCCGGCAACGCTGCGAGCATCCGATGCAGTTCGTTCGGCTGCGGCGATGACCGAAACGCCTCGGCCATCATCGTGGTCAGCGTCTTGCGGTGTTTGAAGTTCTCGATGTACTGCGCCGCAGCGGTGAGGTTGTTGCGGGCCTTATGCGGCACCGTGGTCTTCGCGGTCAACCGCGCCACCAACTCGGCTGGCGTGGTCGGCACGCTGCTGGTTTCGCCGAGCGCGACCGAAGCCTCGCCCAAATAGGGAATGATCCGTCCGCGCATCAAGCCTGCGGCGATGTCGTCGACTGCTCGTGCCGGCATGATCCAGTTCCCCTGTCAGAACGTTCGTGCAACCTTGTGATGCACCACCACCAGACCGGTAGCGCACGCCGCATCGGTGGTGATGGTCCAGCAGTGATTGGATCCGTCGACCAGATAGACGCTGAATCGCGGATAGTCGCGGAACGGCTGCTCCGCATCGATGTCGGACGCGTCACATTGCGTCAGCGACAGAGCGGGAAGCTCCTGCCGCACCGCCTTCAGCGCGCCGGTCTCTGCCGCGTCGCCTCCGAGCAGCGTGTCGAGCCGGGCGATATCGTCGGGCGACAGCGCCATGATCAGAGCTTACGGGCTTCGACAGTGATCGGCAGCGGCGTGTCCGCAGCCATCACCGGCAGTTCGAGCTGCCAGCCATTGGCGAGTGTGACTTTGCCGCCCCACAGCGCCGGGTTCTCCATCTCGACGATCGGCTCTTCGAGATCTTTCTTGGCGACGTAGGCCGAGTGTCCGGCGGCGGTCTTGCGGATCATCACTTTCATCGAGGGTGGTCCTTTGCTTGGCCGCCGCGGCGACGGGTCAGAGTGCGGAGATTTCGTCTTCGAGGCAGCCGATCACCCGGTGTTCGGCGAATTCGACCAGATAGACTGGCCGGTTGGTTTCCGTGTGCAGACCGATGCGGACGATCTCGCCGGCATCCCCGCTCTTCACCAGCAGCGCCTCCTCCGGCTGATCCGGAAAGCTGCCGTCGTTGAACAGGTCGATTTCGGCGCGGACGCGCTGGCCCCATTGGTATCGCGGCTCCGGCGTCATCACATCGCCTCCTGCGCTTCTGTCTGAAAGGCTTCGACCGCCACCAGCTCACGGCGCTTCATGCCGACGATGCGGCCCTGCGCCACGAAGTCGACGCCGTAGATGTAGAATTGCTGCAGGAAGGTGCCGATCGAGACGACGTAACCCTCGTCGCCTTTCTTCACCAATACCTCGCCGATTTCCCTGCCGGGAAAGGTGCCGTCGTTGCGGATGTTGAGCCGCGACCGAACCTTCTGGCCGTATTCGAACTCCGGCGGGCCGTCGAGCTCGACGATGTCGCTGTCACGCGCGATGTTCATGGCGAGGGCTCCGTTGCGGGTTTGAGCTGGGCAGGTTCGGTGAAGCCGCTGCGGCTGCGCGCGAGTTCGCACACCAGCGGATCGGGATCGTCGAGCAGCGGCGCCAGTTCGTAAGCATCGACCCGGCTGGCGACTTCGTAGCGAACCCGCCAATCGGCATCGCCGAGCATCGCCAGCAGCCGGCCCGGCGTCATCCGCCTGGCCGCTTCGAGCCTCACTTCGCCGTCCTTATCCATCGCGATCTGCGCGAGCCATTCGGGTCCGATCCGCCGCGCCACTTCGCGGCGCACGCCGGGATCGGGATCGAGCACCAAGAGCGGCAACAGGCCAGGCGAAGCCCGCCGCGCCACGATCTGACGAACGTAATAGTCTTCGTCGCTCGCCATCGGGCGCAGCTCGTCGTCGCTGAGCACCGAGGCGACGCGGATCCGCACCTCGCGATGCGGGTCGCTGCGCAGGCCGAGCAGATAACGCTTCGGCAGCCGCCGCGCCGCGCTCCAGCGCACCGTCTCGTCGGGATCCTGCAGCAGCCTCGGCAGCAGGAACACCGTGGCGTAGCCGGCGGCCACCGCGCGTGTCTCGAAATACGGATGGTCGAGATAAGAATCGGCGAGTGCACGGTTCTGCTGGAAAAATCGCTCCAGCCGCCGCGCATAGCGGTCCTGGACGCAGGCCCTCTTCAACTCGCACAGGCCGGCAGACAGCAGCTCGTGATGCGGACACGACGCGCAATCGACCTCGTTGCCCTGCCAATCGCGGGCTTCGTCAATGTCAGTCGTCATCGTCCTGCCCTATCCGCCGCCACACATCGAGCAGCACAGCGGCACCAACCTTGTCGGTGGGATCGAGCTGCAGCAGCTTCTGGGTCGCGGCATGGCCCTCGTCGAGATCGCCGAGCCGCATCCGCAAATAGGCGTAGGCCTTCAGCGTGAACAGATAGAACCGCGGCAGCACTGCCGAATAGCTGGAAAACTCGGCGTCGCCACGCCGCACCTTGCGCCAGTCGGAAGCGAGGCCGTTGTCGCGCGCGGCCTTGTGCAGGCAGGCCTGCGCCACCTCCAACGCCTCTCCAAGTCGGCCCTTGTAGAAATAGAAGCGATACAATCCGATCAGGACAGCCGCATGGTCGGGCGCCAGGAGATGAGCCTCACGCAAATGCTGTTCGGCGATCGCCTCGCTCTGATAGTCGCGGCCCGCCAATTCGAGATGCCGATGCGCCTCCGTCGGCAGGCCGGCACCGAGCAGCGCTCCGGCCAGCAGCGATTGTTCGGGGCCCGACATCGTCAGTTCACTGTGCATCAGCTTGGGCATGGCTCACAGCTCCCGCAATTGGTGCAGACCGCCGGCCGACTTGGGAGCGCTGTCGCTCGCGCACTGGCAATTCGACGCCTTCGGATCGTGAAACAGGAATCCGCTCGAGGTCGGTGTCTCCATGAAATCGATCACCACGCCTTCGAGCAGCTTCAGGCTCGGCTCCGGCAGGAAAACCTTGTAGTCACCGCGATCGATCACCGCGTCGCCGGTGTGCGGAGCGCCGGCGATGTCGAACTGGGCCGACAGGCCGGAGCAACCGGCGGCGCTGACCACCAGACGGAAGCCGCCGGTGCTGCCTCCGAACCGCAGCATGCGGCGGATGAATTTTTCGGCCGAAGGGGTGAAGCTCATGTCCATCGGATTCGCCTCAAGCTGCCTGATAGCGCGGGACGGTCGGATCGATCACGCAGGTGCCGTCGACCGGGCACACTGCGACGCATTGCGGTTCATCGAAATGACCGACGCACTCGGAACATTTCGACGGGTCGATTACGAACGTGCCGGCCTTTTCGAAGATCGCGACGTTCGGACACTGCGGCTCGCAGGCCGAACATCCGGTGCATTGCGATGCGACGATCTTGTAGGCCATGGCGATTCGTCTTTCCGCTGAACCCTAAGCCTCGGTGAACGCACCCTGCCGGATCGTGGCATCGCCACGGGCGACGTGACGGATCTCCGACTTGCCGACGCGCTCCAGGTACTCCTTGAAGTACGCGATCACCGACTGCTCGATGTATTCGAACGCATAGGTCTCGACCGCTTCGATGCCGGCGCCGGCCAGCGAGTCCTTCGGACACATCCCGATCTTGGCGACCAGCACCGCAGTGCAGTCGTTCAGCGCCTTCAGGATCGGCTCGATGCCGGTCTCGCTGGCGTAGCCGCCTTCGCAATACAGATCGACGCGGCGGTGGCCGACGAACTTGGCCCCGGCAGTCGAGACCTCGTAGATCTGGAACTCGTGGGCGTGGCCGAAATGCTCGTTGATGACGCCGCCGCCCTTGGTGGCGATCGCGACCTGAATCTTGATGGACGCCGTCTCGCCCTCGAGCTTGTCCAGCTCGCGCTGTTTGGCGACCGCGATCGCATCGCGCTCGGCCTCGACTTTGGCCTGGTAGGCCTGCCGCGCGGCGAGGTCGTACTCGACATCCATCGCCATCACCTTTTCGGTGGTGAACTCGGCGCTGCGGTCCTCGCCAAGCAGCCCGACCGCGTCAGCACGGCACTGCCGGCAGTGCCGCATCATGTTCATCTCGCCTTCGCAGGCATCCTGCAGCGCCTTCAGTTCCTGCGCGGTCGGGCCGCGCTGGCCCGACAGACCGAACGCGGTGCCGTGCTCGGCCTCGGAGATCAGCGGCATGATGTTGTGCAGGAAGGCGCCGCGCGACTTCACCGCTTTATTGACCTCGATCAGGTGCTCGTCGTTGATCCCGGGAATCATCACCGAGTTGACCTTCACCAGGATGCCGCGCGCGACCAGCATCTCCAGGCCAAGCAACTGCCGCTCGCTGAGGATCTTCGAGGCTTCGACACCGGTGTAGCGGCGGTGATTGTAGAAGATCCACGGATAGATCTTCGCGCCGACCTCCGGATCGACCATGTTGATGGTGATGGTGACGTGATCGACCTTCATGGCGGCGATCTGCTCGACATAGTCGGGCAGCATCAGGCCGTTGGTCGACAGACACAGCTTGATGTCCGGCGCGGTCTCGGTGACCAGCTCGAAGGTCTTGAAGGTCTTGGCCGGATTGGCGAGCGCGTCGCCGGGGCCGGCGATGCCGAGCACCGTCATCTGCGGGATGGTCGACGCCACCGCGACGACCTTGCGTGCGGCCTGCTCGGGGGTCAGCTTCTCGCTGACCACGCCCGGACGGGATTCGTTGGCACAATCGTATTTGCGATTGCAGTAATTGCACTGGATGTTGCACGCGGGCGCGACCGCGACGTGCATGCGGGCGAAGTGATGATGTGCCTGCTCGCTGTAGCAGGGATGGTTCTTCACCTTCTCCCAGATTTCCGGCGGCAGATCGCTGGGGCCTGCGGCCGAGCCGCAGCCGGTCTTGCCGGCGCCGCCCTTGCTGCTGCATCCCGATTGCGCCGCGCTGTTACGCATCTGTTCGAACGACGTCGTTCCCAGGGCGCTGAAATCATGCAGTTGCAGCAGCTTGCTCATATCCGGGCCTCGTTCGATCGCCGCACGACAGGCGGCTTGTCGGTGGGTGATGGTGCTGCAACCGAGCCGGCGAAGATCGAAGGCGATCCGCGGGCGCGGCGATCCGTTGAAGACGGCGTCCGACGGTCAAGGCGTCGGCCGTCTTGCAAGATCACGCGTCAGGCCGGCACGCAGGTGTTGTCGACCGGGCAGACCGAGACGCACTGCGGCTTGTCGAACTGACCTTCGCACTCGGTGCACTTGGTCGCGTCGATCACATAGGTGCCGCGCTTCATGCTGATCGCGGCGTTCGGGCATTCGAATTCACACGCACCGCAGACGGTGCACTGAGAGGTAACAATCTTGTAGGCCATGGTCGGCTCCTGGTTCGCAGAGGTGCTGCTGACCACCTGTCTTTCAAGCCGCGTGCCAGTTGCCTGATGCTTGATTTTCAACGGTTATTTGACGTCGCACAGGACGTCGCAGGTGTAAGGGGCCCGACACTTGTCGCAAGTCTGACAGGCCGGTGAGGGCACGTAGGTCGTGGCCGAGGGCTCCACATCTCGGCGACGGCGCAAGCAAAAACGGCGCGGCGCGCGACCGCTCAATTGCGTCGCGCGCCGCGCCGATAGCTCGTCGGCAGATCAGAAGTGCTTGAGTTCGATATTGTGCTTCTTCAGCGCATAGCCGATCTGGCGCGGCGTCAGGCCGAGGATCCGAGCGGCCTTCGCCTGCACCCAGCCGGAACGCTCCATCGCGTTGATCAGCCGCTCGCGTTCCGACATCTGCGACTCGTCCGCCGGCAGATCGGGACGGATCGGAGTCGGCGCGACATCGACCGCCGACGAAGCGGGCTCGCGCGGATGCACGATCTCGACCGGCGCCTTGCGCGGCAGCACCTGCAGCGGGATCTCCGGTCGGGGGCGCTCAGGCGCCGGCTCGGCGTGGCCCTTCCACAGAATCGCCGACAGGCACTCGTCCTGGTGACAGGCGAAATCGCTGTCGCGAATTTCCGGCCCCATCGCCAAGGTGGCGGTCCGGCGCACGCAGTTCTCCAGCTCGCGGACGTTGCCGGGGAACGAGCAGGCCTTCAGCAGATCCAGCGCGTGCGGCTCGAACGCCAGCTCGCGCCCGTTCTCCTTGTTGAAGTTCTTCAAGAACTCGGTCGCCAGCAGTGGAATGTCGGTCGGCCGGTCGCGCAGCGGTGGCAGAATCATCGGCACGACGTTGATGCGATAATAGAGGTCGGCCCGGAACTCCTTGCGCGCCACCGCCTCTTCGAGATTGCGGTTGGTGGCAGCGACGATGCGGACATTGACCTTGATGGTCTGGTTGCCGCCGACCCGCTCGAATTCCTGCTCCTGCAGCACGCGCAGCAGCTTGGCCTGGAACGAGGCGGAAATCTCGCCGATCTCGTCGAGGAACAGCGTTCCCTTGTCGGCCAGCTCGAACCGCCCCTTGCGCGACGCGATCGCGCCGGTGAACGCGCCTTTCTCGTGGCCGAACAGTTCGGATTCCAGCACCGACTCCGGTAACGCCGCACAGTTGATCTTGATGAACGGGCCGTTGGCGCGGGACGACAATTCGTGGATCGCCTTGGCGATCAGCTCCTTGCCGGTGCCGGATTCGCCGCGCAGCAGTACCGGCGACTGCGATTTGGCGATGATGCTGACCTTGGCCAGCAGCTTGCGGATCGCCGGGCTCTCGCCGACGATACCATCGACCTTGACCCGCTTGCGCTCGCGCTCCGGCTTCAGCTCGGACAGTTCCTTCTGCAGCCGGTGGCTCTCCGCCATCAGCCGTTCGCGGTCACGGGCAACCACGCGGTGCAGCTTCACGGTCTGGCCGATCAGATTGGCCACCATGGTGAGAAAGCGCACATCGGCGTCCATCCGGAAATGCGAGCGACCGTCGCGAACGCGGTCGATGCTCAGCGTACCAACGACCCGCGAGTCGATCCGGATCGGCACGCCAATGAACGAGACCCGGATTTCTTCCGTGGCGCCGAGCGCCAACGCATCGGCGGCGGTGAACATCGGATGGCTGGAGACGTTGTCGGCGACCAGCGGAACCGAAGTGGCGACGATCTGGTCGATCGCCTTCTGCGGCAGGCGGGCGCGATAGCGGTTATCGCTGCCCTCGTTCCAGCCGACGCCGACGGTAATGTCTGGCACGCTGTCATCGGCCAGCAGCGACACCACACCGTTCCGCATCTGCAGGAACGATTGCAGCAGGTTGACCACGTTGGCGAGGGTGATCTCCAGCCTCGCCGGTGAGGTGAGGATTTTTGAGATCTCGAAAATGCCGGTGAGCGCGATGTCACTCAGCGGTATTGGAGGATGGGTCATCGACGGCGACGGGTACTCGTTTTCGACAAGGCGGATTTCGCGCTGAGCCATAGCTGGTCTCCATCGCCCCCGAGCCTTCCCCCGTCAGATCCGGAGCGTTGCGAGATTGTGGATGAATTCCAACCAGATGTCGTGCTCATCTTGGCTGCATCGCTGCGGAAGTTATGGCTAGCTCTGCTTAGTTCGTTACCACGAGCAAAACCGCTGATAATCAACCGATTACTACTCTACCACCAGCCTGACACCAGAATCGCATTGATGCAGCGCAAAACTGATCGACCAAAAGATCGGCAACAAGCAGGCGGACGGCGCGATTGCCAACCAGTCGCGAACTAATTCCGAACTATTTACCGCACCTCCATCAGACGTGCTGACCGCCATTGATGTGTATTTCTTCGCCAGTGACGTAACTGGCTGCCTCGGAGCACAAGAAGAACATCACTTTGGCGACTTCGTCCGGTGTCCCGATACGTCGCATCGGAATTGTCGGCGCCAGCATCGCTTCAGTCTCGGGAGACAAGATATCGGTCTTGATCTCGCCAGGCGCGATCGCATTCACCCGGATACCGTAGGGCGCATAGTCGTGCGCCATCTCCCGAGTGAGACAGGTCAGTGCCGCCTTCGAGGTGGCGTAGGCGCTGCCTGCGAACGGATGGACCCGCGAACCGACGATCGAGGTGACGTTGACGATCGAACCCTGGCCGGCTCGCAGCTCATCGAACAGCCCCTGCGCCAGCATCACCGGCGCCAGCAGATTGACGTGGAACACGCTCATCCAGGTTGCGACCGGCGTGTTCAGCGACGTCAAACGCTCGCCTTCCGCGCTCTTCGGCGAAATCGCCGCGTTGTTGATCAGGGCGTTGAGCGGCCCACCGCCAAGCTTCTCTTTCAACTCGTCGATGGCCCGGGGCACCGCGCGATGGTCTGCGAGTTCGACCGCGACGTGATTCTCGAGGCCCGTTGCCCACGGGCAGCGGTCGTCGGCGAACGGCTGCCGGGAGCAGGTAATGATCCGCCAGCCGGCGTCGGAGAACAGCTTGCCGGTCGCATGCCCGATGCCACGCGACGCGCCGGTCAGCACCAGCGTTTTCTGCTTGCCGGTGCGCGCCTCGCGCTGGTCATTGTGAAACGGACAGGCGCCGCCAGCGGCCGACGGCATCCCTGCCGGCATGCCGGGTGGCATGTCGGCCGGACGGGCTTGCTGCGGTGTCGATGTCGGTGCGGGGTCGGGACGCTCGGCGTGCAGGGGTTCAGAATGCACGGCACGGTCTCCATCGGTTTCATTGCCAGCGAACTTGCATGAACCGGGCCAAGCGACTTTCGTCGGATTCCGGCCGCCAAACCGACTGTTGTTGCCAAAGGATGTCATCAGAGCGACACCGGCGCAGCATCGCACACGACACAACGTCCGCTTTCCGACATCAAAAGCGATATCAAGATACCACCAACAATCACCAGCAGGTCTGGTCCGGCTCTTGCTTAAGGCTAGTTCAGACACTGAACACAGCGTGGTGATAATGACTCAGCCTCACCAACTCAGCCCCGGCGGCTTCGCGGTCGTGCTCGGGACCAACGAGATCGCCTCGGCCGTTGCCGTTCATCTGCATGGTGCCGGCTGCTGTGTGGTGATGTCCCACGATCCGTTCCCGCCGGTGATCCGCCGCAAGATGGCGTTTCACGACGCTCTGTACGGCGACGAGGTGATGGTCGAGGGTGTACGCGGCACCCGCGTCGACGAAGGCACCGAGATTTTCAAGGCGCTGAGGCGGTCCGACAGCGTGCTGGTGACATGGCTGGCACTACCCGATCTGCTGCCTGTCGGCACGATCGACATTCTGGTCGACGCCCGGATGCAGAAGCATCGCGTCACCCCGGACCTGCGGCGGCTGGCGCGCGTCAGCGTCGGACTCGGCCCGGGGTTTTCGACGTCGGCAAATTGCGATGTCGCGATCGAGACGCGGCCCGGCCGCAGCGGTCTGATCGTCGGTGCGGGCTGGACCGACGCGGCCGACGGCGTCGCCAGCCCGCTCGGCGGCATTGGTGCCGAGCGCTTTCAGTATTCGCAGGCCAGCGGCAAATGGAGAACCGCGGTCGAGATCGGCAGCCGGGTGTTCAGCGGCTTCCCTGTCGGCCACCTGGGCGGCGTTCCGGTGCGCGCGCCCTGTGACGGCGTTCTGCGCGGCGTGGTTCGCGATGGTCAGGACGTGCCGCAGGGCGTCAAGCTGATGGAAGTCGACTCCCGGGGCCGGCAGGCGCAATGGACCGGGATCGACGACCGCGGCCGGGGCATTGCCAAGGCGGTGCTGCGGGCGGTGCAGCCACAGGCGGAGCAGCGGCCCAGCTACGCGATCCAGCCGCTTGCGGCGTTCTGAGACGACGGCGACCGGTCGCTCGCCATCGCGCAGCTGGCATTCCCCCACATCGATTGAAGCGGCCTTCTTGAACAGCCCGGCGAAGCCGGGCGCCTCGAAGGATGATAGGATGCGAGCCTCGCGAGACATCGCTCGAGATCGTGGGCCGAGACGGCACTGCGCGTCTCGTCACCATCAGGCTCTGCTTACTGTGAGCGATCCTGAGCGCAGAATTGGACTGCGCTGATCGACACCGGCATCAGCCGGCGCCGAACGCCACCGCGACATTGTAGGTGATCAGGCTGGCGATGTAGGCGAGCGCGAACATGTAGATGAAGGTGACGCCCATCCAGCCCCAGCTTCCTGTCTCGCGCTTGATCACCGCGAGCGTCGAAGCGCATTGCGGGGCGAACACGAACCAGGCCAACAGCGACAGCGCGGTCGCCAGGCTCCACTTCGAGGCCAGCACCTGGCCGATCTGCTCGGCCGCTTCCTTGCCGCCTTCGATCGCATAGACGGTGCCGAGCGCCGCGACTGCGACTTCGCGCGCCGCCATGCCGGGGATCAACGCCACCCCGATCTGCCAGTTGAAGCCGAGCGGCGCCAGCACCGGCTCTATCGCGTGGCCAATGATCGACGCCAGACTGAAATCGATCGCCGGCTCGGTCGCCCCGGCCGGCGGGCGCGGGAACGAGGCCAGGAACCAGATCAGCACCATCATCGAGAAGATCGTGGTGCCGGCGCGCTGCAGGAACATCGTGGCGCGGATGTAGATCCCGATCCCGACGCTCTTCAGCCGCGGCAGCTTGTAGTCCGGCAGTTCGAGCATGAACGGCGCCGGCTCGTAGTCGCGCCACATGAAGAACTTGACCAGCGCCGACACGGTCAGCGCGCTGACGATGCCCGCGGTGTAGAGGCCGAACATCACCAGCCCCTGCAGATTGATCCAGCCAAACACTTCCTTCGCGGGCACGAAGGCCGAGATGATCAGCGTATAGACCGGGATCCGCGCCGAACAGGTCATCAGCGGCGCGATCAGGATGGTGGTGAGGCGATCGCGTTTGTTGTCGATCACCCGCGTCGCCATGATGCCCGGGATGGCGCAGGCAAAGCTCGACAGCAGCGGAATAAAGGCGCGGCCGTGCAGCCCGGCCCCGCCCATAATGCGGTCCATCAGGAACGCAGCGCGCGCCATGTAGCCGAGATCTTCCAGCAGCAGAATGAACAGGAAGATGATGATGATCTGCGGCAGGAACACAAGGACGCTGCCGACGCCCGAGATCACGCCGTTCTGCAGAAAGCTCTGCAGCAGCCCTTCGGGCATGTTGGCCTGCACGAAAGCGCCGAGCGCTTCGAACGCTCCGGAGATCAGTTCCATGACCGGCTGTGCCCAGGAGAACACGGCCTGGAACATCAGGAACAGGAGCAGGACCAAGATCACCAGGCCCGCCACGGGATGCAGCACCACCCGGTCGACCTGAGCGGTCAGGGTGTGGGGGCGCGCCGGCAGGCTGACGCAATCGGCAATGATGCGATCGGCCTCGCGCTGCAGCGCGCGCAGTTCGCTGGTCGAGAGCGGTCGCCAGTGGTCGCTGGCGGCGGGGGACGTCGCCTGGGCGGCGAATTCATCGGTCCGCTTCAAAAGTTCGGCGGTGCCGCCCTTGCGGACGGCGATCGACGTAACGACCGGAACACCCAGCTGCGCCGACAGCTTCTCGACATCGACAGTGACACCGCGGCGCATCGCGATGTCGTACATGTTGAGCACGAGCATCAGCGGCCGGCCGGTGGCCTTCAATTCAAGCATCAGCCGGAAGGTCAGCCGCAGATTGGTGGAGTCGGCGACACACAGCACCAGATCCGGCACCGGCTCGCCCGATTTGCGGCCGAGCACGACATCGCGGGTGATCTCCTCGTCGGGGCTCCGGCCACGCAACGAATAGGTCCCAGGCAGATCGACCAGGCTGACGACGCGGCCGCCCGGCGTGGTGAACAGGCCGGTCTTGCGTTCGACCGTCACGCCCGGGTAGTTCGCCACCTTTTGGCGACTGCCCGTCAGAGCGTTGAACAGCGAGGTTTTGCCGCTATTGGGCGTTCCAACCAAAGCGAGGTTGAAAGGATGGGATTCGACCGAGCTCATCGCGCAATCGCCAAATCAAGAAACTGCAATCCGCGCGTCACATCAGCACGATGGCCATCGCCTCGCGACGGCGAACCGCGATGGTGATGTTGTCGACTCGAACCGCGATCGGGTCCCGGCCGATGATCCCCTCGTGCAGCACTTCGACCTTGGCCCCCTCGACGAACCCGAGTTCGATCAGGCGGCTCTCCAACTCGACCGGCTGCAGTGACGAGGTTCCGCGATGCGGATCGATCGCCTGAACCACGCCGCGATAGCCCCGTCGCGCGTTCCCCAGCAGGATCGGCTGGTGAAGGCTGTGGCCGTTGTGATGGGGGTTTTGGGTCATTGCTCGTTGTTCCAATCGGGGCCGCTAAGGTCAAGAGATTCGAGCCGGCGCCGTCGGAAGTTTAGAACGATTGTAACAGGCGCTATCAATTCGCATCTAACAAGAAGGCGCCGGAAATTGGTTTGATTTGGCACAAAATCAAGGGCTGCTTCGACCGAATCCAATCTGGAGACGAGAAAGCAATCCGCATGCCCGATCCGAGTGCAACGCCGAGCGCGAGAGGGCGCTGAGATCCGTAAACCATGGAGCATGACCGGAACAGGCGGCACGTCCGCCGTTAAGGCTTTGGCCAACGCCTCGCCCGAAAATCGAAGCAGGATCGGGAAGACCTCCGACCTGCCCACGGCCGTATCACAAGCCGTGATCGCAGCCTCGACCGGAAAGCGCCATGTCCGCCAAAACGACCAAAGCGAAACGACGCAAGCCGGCCGCAGCCGTCGGCGGCTCGTGGTTCACGATGCTGACCCGGAACCTGACCAACATGGCGACCGTCCTCGCCTCGTCGGGCTCCGTGCTGCTCTGCCTGCTGATCGCCAAGCGTTTCGCCTGAGGCGACCACGATCCGGACATCTGCAAGCCCGGCGACAGCGGTGATGCGCGTGACCGGTCAGGCCGCGCGGACCGTTTCGAGGAACCGGGTGACCTCAATTTTCAGCCGGCTCGACTCCTGCGACAGCGACTGCGCGGCGGACAACACCTGCACGGAGGCCGATCCGGTCTCGGTGGCCCCGCGTTGCACGTCCGAAATATTCGCGGACACCTGCTGGGTGCCGTGCGCCGCTTGCTGCACGTTGCGCGAGATCTCCTGAGTTGCTGCGCCCTGCTCTTCGATCGCAGCCGAGATCGCCGCAGAGATCTCCGACATCCGTCCGATGGTGAGACCGATTTCCCGGATCGCCTGGACCGACTCGTTGGTCGCCGACTGGATCCCGGAGATGTGCTGACTGATTTCTCCGGTGGCTTTCGCGGTCTGCTCCGCCAGCGCCTTCACCTCGGCGGCCACGACCGCAAAACCGCGCCCGGCTTCACCGGCTCGCGCCGCCTCGATGGTGGCGTTGAGCGCCAGCAGATTGGTCTGGCCGGCGATGGTGTTGATCAGCTCGACCACATCACCGATCCGATTCGCGGCTTCCGACAAGTCGCCGACGCTGGCGTTGGTCTTGCGCGCCTGATCCACGGCTTCCGAAGCGATGCGCGACGATTCTTGCACCTGCCGGCTGATCTCGGTGATCGATGACGACATTTCTTCGGTCGCGGAAGCCACCGACTGCACGTTGGTGGACGCCTCTTCGGACGCCGCGGCGACCGAGGTCGCCAGTTCCTGCGAGCGGTCGGCGGTCGAAGTCAGCGTGCCGGCCGACGCCTCGAGCTCTGTCGATGCGGACGACACCGTATCGACGATCTCACTGATCGCGGCTTCGAACTTACGGGTGGCGACGTCGACCCGCTGGCCACGCGCGATCTTTTCCTCGGCCTCGCGGGCCGCGGCCAGATCGGCATCGCGCTTGGCCATCAGTGCTTCCTTGAAGATCTGCAGCGAATCCGCCATCGCGCCGATCTCGGTCGCCTCGCCGCGATGCGGCACCTCGGCGGTCAGGTCGCCCTGGCCGAGCGCCTGCATCGGCGCAATGATCGAGGCGATGCCGCGGCTGATGTCGCGGATCACCAGATAGCTCGCGATCGCACCGAACGCGATCGCCAGCACCAGAATCGACACCACGATCATGATCGCCGAGCTGTAGGCGGCCTCGGCCGTGGCAGTGGACTCGTCGGAGCCCTTGTTGTTGAGATCGACGCTCTTCTGCAGGATGGCGTCGACACTGCTGCCAATCGGCCCGAGTGTCTTGGTCAGGTACACGCCGAGCTCCGCGGTCGACTGACCGAGACTCTGCTGCGACATCTCGACCGCCTTCCTGGCTCCATCGAGATAAACGTTGAGTTCCTTGGTGAAGTCGTCGTAGAGCGCCTTCTCTTCAGGCGACGTGATCATCTTACGGTAGGCGTCGAGCTGCTTGTTGATGGTGTCTTCGACGCGAGCGATCCGCTTGGCTGCGGTCGCTTTGCCTTCCGCAGTCACCTCCATGGCATGCGCCCGCAGCGTGACCCGGTACAACGCCAGAGTGGTGCGGATATCACCGAGGACGCGGACGCTCGGCAGCCAGTTCGTGGCAATGTCCACAGTGGAGCCGTTGAGGGTCCGCATCTTGAGCAGGCCGAGACCTCCGATCCCCGACAGGGCCACGAGAAGCAACGCAACAAGCGCGATGATCTTGGTACGAATCGAGAGACTGGCTAGCATTGATCTATACTCGTTCGGCAGCAGCGTGAGGAATCGTGCGCCCATGGCGCACCTACGGTTGGTCTCGAGTCGAATCGTCCGGACGTTGCGGACGATTCTCTGAAGCAGGATGCGTCAGCGACCTTGCAGGGCAGTTAAGCCTCCGCCACGTAAAAATACTGACGACGCGTCATGGGCGCGCGCCCTTCCACGGATCAAGGTCCGTCGTTCTGACTGATCAACCGATTGACCTTGCTAATGATTTCAGTCGGACACGCTTCATCCGCATGGCCGCACGCGACGGGTTCGACTACGGCACACCGCGCATCTGCAACACGACGATTGCGGTATTTTGTTACTATTACATGACATGACAAGTAACCGCAGCAACGACTCGGCTGTCGTCGCCGACCCTGCGAAGAGGTCGAGCTGGCGTCCAGGCGATCCCCAGACCGCCCGTGACGCGCGCCCAGGGATGTCAGTGACGCGGCACGGCAGCAACGCCGCGGAACCGTTCGAACAGCCTATCAAACCAGGACTGATGCAAATGCGGCTCGATGTCGCTCGGCGGCACTTGGCTCGGCTGCGGATGTACCAGATCCAGCGCAATCGTGGCGGCAAGCGCCCGTGGCGGCCTGCCACTCAATAGCTCGCTGCGCCTGCGACCGGCCGCCACTACGGTGATCAAGCGATCGTCCGTCAGTACGAAGACGCAGTCGTAAACGACGCCTTCGACCGCGATTTGAAACGGATAGCTTTGTGAATGAGTGTAGGACATCGAGCGCTCCCGCAGCCACAGTCCGTCACGGCGACAAACTTGCCGCAAGACGGACAGGACGCAAGCACGGCCACGCCGGACAGTTGACTATCAACTAACAACGGCGCCCGAGCCACGGAGCATTACCAGGGCGTTCAAACGCAAACGGCCTGCGTGCGAGACGCAGGCCGTTGTAATTAGGTATCGAGAACTCAGGCCGCCTGCGGCTTCAGCTTGGCGCGCCAGTTCGGATACAGCTTGTCGGCATCCTGCGGGAAGCTCTCGAACGCGCGGGCGAATTCGCGGTGATCCTTGGCGAATTCGACCGGATCGGCGCCCTGCTTCCAGCACTGCTCGGCCTGCCTCAGCGACTTGGCACCCGCCGCACCGCCGTCGATATGACCGAACGCACCGCCACCCGCCGTCATGATCAGGTTGGAGTGGCCGAGGTTGTCGAAGAAGCCCGGCATCCGCAGCGCGTTCATGCCGCCGGAGATGATCGGGGTGGTCGGGTTGAGGCCGAGCCACTCCTGGTGGAAGTACGGACCATCGGCCGAATCCTCGGTGATCATGTAGGCGATCGCGCGGTCAGCGGCTTCACCTTCCATCTTGCCGAAGCCCATGGTGCCGGTGTGGATGCCCGACGCGCCCTGCAGGCGTGCCATCTTCGACAGCACGAAGGCGGTGTAGCCGCGCTTGGACTGCGGCGAGGTCACAGCGCCATGACCGGCGCGATGGTAGTGCAGGTACTGCTTCGGGAACGCGCGGCGGGCGGTGGTCACCGCAGCCGGGCCGGCGACGTAGCCGTCGACCAGGAACGCGATATGGTCGGCGTTGTCGGCGAAGGTCTCGAGGATGAACTCACCGCGCGCCAGCATCTCGTAGTGATCGTCGGCGGTGATGTTGAACGAGAACAGCTTGGCCTCGCCGGTCTTGTCCTGCGCCCGGCGCATCGCGTCGGCGACCGCCCGCACCGTGTCCTTGAACGGAGCGAACACCTGGTTGCCCTGCGGCTCGTCGTTCTTGATGAAGTCGCCGCCCAGCCAGAAATCGTAGCAGGCATTGGCGAACGGCTGCGGACGCAGGCCGAGCTTCGGCTTGATGATGGTGCCGACGATGAAGCCGCCGTTGACGACGGGGCGGCCAAGCACGCGCCACAGATCCTTGATGGTCGTCGACGGGCCGTCGAACAGCTTCAAGTAAGCCGGCGGCACGTAGAAATCGTACATCTTGGCGTATTCGACGTCGCCCATGCCCTGGTTGTTGCCGATCGTCAGGGTCAGGAACGAGGCGATCATGGCGCGGCCGTCGATCACGTTGCGATCGAACAATTCGATCGGATACGCGATCTTCATCAGGCTGTTGGCCTCGTCGACCTCGTACACCAGCGCGTCGACGCCGCGAGTGAAGTCATCGGTGGTCGAGACTTCGACGTTGGTGCCGGTCGAGGATTCGGCGGCGAAGTGCGCGGCGGTCTGGATGAAATTGCCGAAGCCGGGCTTCGGCTTCATGATGTAGGCGCACAGCACATGCCGTCCGCCCGCGATCAGCTCGCTCTCTTTGAGGTTGAGATTGGCGTAGCGGTTCGACTGGTCCATGGTGATCTCCTGCAATGCGAGGCGCGGCGGCCCGCTGGCCGCCGCGGATCTATTTCAATTACTCGGCCGCACGCGCGACTTGACCGATCTGCGGATCGAGCGCGCCGGCCTTGTAGCGCTTGGCCATTTCCGACATCGGCACGACCTTGATCTTGCCGGCGTTGCCGGCGGTGCCGAACTGCTCGAAGCGCAGCTTGCAGACGTCGCGCATCGCATCCATCGCCGGCTTCAGGAACTTGCGCGGATCGAACTCCGCCTTGTTCTGCGTGGCGACCTTGCGGAACACGCCGGTCATCGCCAGACGGCAGTCGGTGTCGATGTTGACCTTGCGGACGCCGTGCTTGATGCCGCGGACGATTTCCTCGACCGGAACGCCGAAGGTCTGCGGCATCGCGCCGCCGAACTCGTTGAAGATGTCCTGCAGATCCTGCGGCACCGACGACGAGCCGTGCATCACGAGGTGCGTGTTCGGCAGCCGGCGGTGGATCTCTTCGACCACCTTCATGGCCAGCACGTCGCCGTCCGGCTTGCGGCTGAATTTGTAGGCGCCGTGCGAAGTGCCCATCGCGATCGCCAACGCGTCGACCTTGGTGGCGCGCACGAACTCGACCGCCTGGTCCGGATCGGTCAGGAGCTGTTCGCGGCTGACCTTGCCTTCGACGCCGTGGCCGTCTTCCTGCTCGCCGCCGCCGTGCTCCAGCGAGCCGAGCACGCCGAGCTCACCTTCCACCGAGGCGCCGACCCAGTGCGCCATGTCGACGACGCGGCGGGTGATGTCGACGTTGTACTGATAGTCGGCGGCGGTCTTGGCGTCGGCCTTGAGGGAGCCGTCCATCATCACCGAGGTGAAGCCGTAGCGGATCGCGGTCGCGCAGGTGGCCTCGTCGTTGCCGTGATCCTGATGCATGCACAGCGGGATGTCCGGATACATCTCGGCCAGCGCGTCGATCATCTTCGCCAGCATGATGTCGTTGGCATAGGAGCGGGCGCCGCGCGACGCCTGGATGATCACCGGAGCGTCGACCATCGCCGCCGCTTCCATGATCGCGAGTCCCTGCTCCATGTTGTTGATGTTGAACGCGGGCACGCCGTAGCCGTGCTCGGCGGCGTGATCCAACAATTGCCTCAGAGTGATACGCGCCATGATGTCTCCTCAAACTGACTGTGTGACGACAGGGTCGTCGTGATGTTCGAAAATCGGGCTCAGTGCTTGCCGCGGGCGATCGCGCCCTTGGCGGCGTCCACCACCGCGTCCGCGGTGATGCCGAACTTCTGGTAAAGCACCGGCGCCGGCGCCGAGGCACCGAACCCGGCCATGCCGACGAACGCGCCGGTATCGCCGATCCAGCGGCGCCAATCGACATCGCGCGCCGCCTCGATGCCGACCCGCGGCGCGGTGCCGAGCACATTGGCGCGGTAGGCGTCGTCCTGCTCGGCGAACAGCTCGAAGCACGGCGCCGACACCACCGCGGCGGATACGCCGGTTTCGCCGAGTTTCTTGGCTGCCTCGAGCGCCAGCGAGACTTCCGAGCCGGTCGCGATCAGTGTGACATCCCGCTGGGGCGGATCGATGACCAAATAAGCGCCACGAGCCACCGGGTTGGTATTGGTCCCACTGCGCGGCAACGCCGGCAGACCCTGGCGCGACAGCGCCAGCACCGACGGACGCGAGGTCTGCTTCAGCGCGCAGTCCCAGGCCTGCGCGGTCTCGATCGCATCGGCCGGGCGGAACACCAGCAGATTCGGGATCGCGCGCAGCGAGGCAACGTGCTCGACCGGCTGATGGGTCGGGCCGTCTTCTCCGAGGCCGATCGAGTCGTGGGTCATCACGTGGATGACGCGCACGCCCATCAGCGCCGCGAGGCGGATCGCCGGACGGCTGTAGTCGGCGAACACCAGGAAGGTGCCGCCGAACGGCACGAAGCCGCCGTGCAACGCGATGCCGTTCATCGCCGCCGCCATGCCGAATTCGCGGATGCCGTAGTGCAGATAGCTGCCGCCGAACGCACCCGGCTTGACCGACGCGGCGCCCTTGGCGTGCGTCAGGTTGGAGTGCGTCAGGTCGGCCGAGCCGCCGAGAATGTTCGGCGACGCCGGCACGATCGCGTCGATGGTGAGCTGCGACGCCTGACGAGTGGCGATGGTCGGCTTGTCGGCATCGAACTTGGCGATCAGGCCCTGCAGCGCGCCTTCGTAATCCGCCGACAGCTTGCCGGCGAGCGCATCGGTGAGGCCGGTGCGGGTCGCAGCGTCGGCCGCGGCCAGCCGCTGGTCCCAGGCGTCGTGCGCGGCCTTGCCGCGACCGCCAGCCTCGCGCCAGCGAGCCAGGATCCCTTCCGGAATCTCGAACGGCGGATACGGCCAGTTCAGCGCAGCGCGGGTCTTCTCGACCTCCTCGGCGCCGAGCGGAGCGCCGTGCGCCTTCTCGGTGCCGGCGACCTTCGGCGAGCCAAAACCGATCGTGGTGCGGCAGGCGATCAGCGACGGACGGTCGCTCTTCTTGGCCTGCTCGATAGCGGCCGCGACGGCTTCCGGATCATGGCCGTCGACGCGAGTGGTGGCCCAGCCCGACGCGGCGAAGCGCGCGAGCTGATCGTCCGAGCAGGACAGCGAGGTGTCGCCGTCGATCGAGATGTGGTTGTCGTCCCACAACACGATCAGCTTGCTCAGCTTGAGGTGGCCGGCCAGCGAGATCGCCTCGTGGCTGACGCCTTCCATCAGGCAGCCGTCGCCGGCGATCACATACGTATAGTGATCGACCAGCGCGTCGCCGTAGCGGGCGTTCATCATGCGCTCGGCGAGCGCCATGCCGACCGAGGTCGCCAGACCCTGGCCGAGCGGGCCGGTGGTGGTTTCGACGCCCTGGGTGTGGCCGTATTCCGGATGGCCCGGAGTCTTCGAGCCCCACTGCCGGAACGACTTCAGCTGATCGATCGTCATTTCCGGATAGCCGGTCAGATGCAGCAGCGCATACAGCAGCATCGAGCCGTGGCCGGCCGACAGCACAAAGCGGTCGCGGTCCGCCCAATCCGGCGCAGCCGGATCGAACTTCAGGAAGCGGGTGAACAGCACGGTGGCGACGTCGGCCATGCCCATCGGCATGCCCGGGTGGCCGGACTTCGCCTTCTCGACACCGTCGATGGCGAGAAAGCGGATCGCATTCGCCATGTCGCGATGCGTGACCTTGTCGTGGATGTCGCGTGCGGGAACGTTCAAACCGGCCTCCCCAGTTTCTTACAGATGTTGGGCATTACTTCATGCTTCGCTTGCGGTCGATCAGTTGCATGATCAGCGGCGTCAGGATGAGCTGCATCGCCAGGTCGAGCTTGGCGCCGTGGATCACGATCGAGTTGGCGCGCGACATGAAGCTGCCCTGGATCATCGACAGCAGATAGGCGAAATCGATGCCGCGCGGATTCTTGAAGCGGATCACCACCATCGATTCGTCAGCGGTGGGAATCCAGCGCGCGATGAACGGGTTCGAGGTGTCGACGGTCGGCACCCGCTGGAAATTGATGTCGGTCTCGGCGAACTGCGGCACGATGTAGTGCACGTAGTCCGGCATACGGCGCAGGATGGTGTCGGTCACCGCCTCGGTCGAATAGCCGCGCGCCGCGCGGTCGCGATGCAGCTTCTGAATCCATTCGAGGTTGATCACCGGCACGACGCCGATCTTGAGGTCGGCGTGCTGAGCGACGTTGACCTTTTCGGTGATCACCGCGCCGTGGAGGCCTTCGTAGAACAGCAAGTCCGAGTTCGACGGCAGATCCTGCCACTGGGTGAAGTTGCCGGGCGGCACTCCGTGCAGCGCCGCTTCCTCGTCGTCGTGGACGTAGTGACGGGTGCGGCCGGTGCCGGTCTCGGCGTAGCTCGCGAAGGTCTGCTCCAGCTCCTCGAACAGGTTAGTTTCGGGGCTGAAATGGCTGAAGTGGCGGTTACCGCGTTCGGCTTCCTCCGCCATCTTGTTGCGCATGTCGACGCGATTGTAGCGGTGGAACGCATCGCCCTCGATGAACGCGGCGTTGACGTTCTCGCGGCGGAAGATCTGCTCGAACGTCTTCTTCACGGACGTGGTGCCGGCGCCGGAGGAGCCGGTGATGGAGATGATCGGATGCTTACGGGACATGAGGAGGTACTTCCAATTCCAACCGGGGGAGAGACGACGTCAGACGCGGAACAGACCGCGGCGGGCGAACAGCGGCGCCGAGCGCGAGGCGGCACTCGGATCGGTGTGCAGCAGTTCGATGCGCTTGACCTTGTCGATCGACCCCATGATCAGCGGCGAACGCTGGTGGATCGTCTTGGCGGTGAGATCGAGCACCCGCTCGCGCCCGGTCGAAGCGGCCCCGCCGGCCTGCTCCATCACGAACGACATCGGATGGGTTTCATACAAGAGCCTCAGCCGGCCATTGCCGTAGCCCGGGCGGTTGTCGCCCGGATACAGGAACACGCCGCCGCGCGTGAGGATCCGATACACCTCCGCCACCAGCGAGCCGATCCAGCGCATGTTGAAGTCCTTGGCGCGCGGTCCGTCGGAGCCGGCGATACATTCGTCGACGAAATCGCGGATCGGCTGCTCCCAATGGCGATGGTTCGAGGCGTTGATGGCATATTCGGCAGTGTCGGCCGGCACGGTGACGCGCTCGCGGATCAGCCGATACACCTTGGCCTTGCGATCGAGCGTGAAGATATCGACGCCGTCGCCGAGCGTCAGCACCAGCGACGTCTGCGGCCCGTACACCACGAAGCCGGCCGCGATCTGGCAGGAGCCCGGCGCAGTGAACGGCTTCACGCCCGGCTGGTTCGGGATGATCGAGAAGATGGTCCCGACCGTCATATTCGTGTCGATGTTGGACGAGCCGTCGAGCGGATCGTAGGCGATCGAGATCGGCGCGCTGGGATCGCCGTCGAGCAGGGTATCGGACTCTTCCGACGCCAGCGCCGCGTAGGGCACATCCTTCAGCGCCGCGACGATGATCTCGTCGGCCTTGACGTCGAGATCCTTCTGAACGTCGCCGTCGGCATTGCTGCCGCCATGCGCCGCGCCGGTGATGCCGGCCAGCGCGCCCTGCCCGATCAATTCAGAGATCTCGATCGACCCGGCCGCGATCGCGGCGACTGCGGCGGCGACCGCTTTCCGCTGCGGATCGACCGCATGTGAATCCAAAAAAGCTGAAAGCGTTTGGCCCTGACCCATGATGACTCCCCCACAACGCAGCGCGGCCAATTGGCTCCGCGGGCTCCGTTGCGCGGAGCTTGTGAGCCGATCGGTCACATAAGAGAAATTGCATTTTCCTTGGTGCCGCCAAAGGAATGTTTATATGGAGCACCGCCACCCTGTATTTAATTACCTCAAAACGGCGATGCGGCGCTCATTCTGCACAATTAGTCGAAGGCCGCTGTGATTTAGATCAGAGCCGAAGCGGAAGATCGGCCCGATTTGGCCGCCAAACCGCTTCTGCGGCCGAGCTCTCATACTTTAGCAGTCTACGGCTTCCAGGACCTGCGGTCGTTTGACCCTTCGGCGCCGCGACGGCACTCGCGCCGTCGCCTCGCTTGACGGTCCGGGGGATTTTCTGGGACATAAGAAATATGAACCAAAACAGTCGGTTGAGTGAGCCGGGCGATGCGCGCGGCAGCCACCGGAGCATGCGGGGGAGACGACATGGGTGAAGCAGTGATGGTCGGCGCGGAGGCCTTCGCGTTCGATGGCAGCAAGACGGGCGTCCTGCTGGTGCACGGATTTACCGGCAGCCCACAGAGCATGCGCTATCTGGGCGAACGGCTCGGCGAGCGCGGCTATTCCATTCTGGGCCCGCGACTGCCCGGACATGGCGTCTCCCCGGCCGCGATGGCCAAGACCACCGCAAGCGACTGGGTCGCGTGCGCCGAGGACGCGCTGCTCGAGCTCTCGGCGAAATGCGACAAGACCTTCGTGGCCGGGCTATCGATGGGCGGCACGCTGTCGCTGTATCTGGCCGCTTCGCATCCCGACAAAGTCGCCGGCGTGATCCCGATCAACGCCGCGGTGCAGATCGATTCACCCGACCTCGCCGGGCTCGCTTATGCGCGTGGTCTGCCCGAATTCGTCCCCGGCATCGGCTCGGATATGGTCGACCCCACCACCAAGGAGCTGGCCTACGACCAGGTGCCGGTCACCTGCGTCAAGCAGGTGATGGGGCTGGCCGCCACCGCCCGCGCGCTGCTGTCGAAAATCAAATGCCCGACCTTGGTGATCAATTCGCGGGTCGATCATGTGCTGTCGCCGGCAAACGCAACAGTCATCGCCAACCACGTCGGCTCCAGCCGGATCGAGACGCTGTGGCTCGACAACTCCTACCATGTCGCGACGATCGACAACGACAAGGACCTGATCGCCACCGCGATCGACAGCTTCGTGCAGCGGAATTTGTGACGCGCAGCGGAGGCAGCGCTGGACGTGATTGGGATCATACCGGCGCTGCTGCACGCCCTCTTTGCCTGAAAAGCCTCATCGCAGCGGCGAAGACGACCGGGATGCGAGATGCTGAAAGAGGCTTCGCGCGAGCGGCGTCAGCTCCGGCTCGCTGCGGACGCAGACCGATAGTCGCCGCGTCGCCCAATCGTCCTGCAGCCGGACGATGGCGATGCGGGCCGATCGCTTCGAACGCCGCGCGGCCGCTTCCGGCACAACGCCGATTCCGACGCCTTCGCCCGCCAGGCGGCAGATCCCGTCGAAGCTGCGCAGCGCGACCCGCAGTTTGATCTTCGTCCCGAGCCGCGCCGCCTGCATCTCGAGATGCTGCTGCAGGGCACCGCCGGACAGACCAACGAAGTGGTGGTCGAGCAATTCGGAAAAGCGAAGCTGCGGCTTTCCCGCCAAGGCGTGGTCCAAAGCCAGCACCGCCACCAGCCGGTCGGTGGCGAAAGGACGCAGCGTCAGCCCCGCAGTCGCGGCGGCGCCGGACAGGATGCCGATTTCGGCGAACCCGGCAGCCACGCTTCGGGCGATGTCGGAGCTCTGACGTTCTTTGAGGTCCACATCCACCCGGGGGTGCTGCGCCATCCAACTCGCCAACCGTGCAGGCAGATACTCGGTGACCGCCGCCGTATTGGCCAAGATGCAGACATTCGCACGCATGCCTTTCGCGTAGCGACCGAGTTCGCCGCGCATTTCGGCGATCTGGTGCAGGATCGTGCGCGCATGATGCGCGAGCGCCTCGCCCGCCTCGGTCGGGACCACGCCGCGCCGGCCGCGATGCAGCAGAAGAACTTCGCCGACGGCCTCCATGTGGCGCAGCCTTTCGCTGGCGGCCGCCAGCGACAGACCGGCCTCGGCCGCTCCGCGGGTGATGCTGCCGGCGTCGATGACGGCGAGGAACAGCCCGAGGTCCGTGAGGTCGAAGCGCATGACCAAAGACTAGCCGACGATCTGCCTTCGGCATAGCCGAAGGCACGCATCGGCACATCCGCATTGTCGAAAGTCTGGCGATGCGGTGGTGATACGTCATGTCCGATCTGTCGATACCGCTGCTCCTTGCCGTCTTCGCCACCTTCTTCGTCGCCGGCCTGGTCAAGGGCGTCACCGGCATGGGGCTGCCGACGGTGGCGATGGGCGTGCTCGGCGCATTGATCTCGCCGATCGCGGCCGCGGGCCTTTTGCTCGTGCCGTCGTTCGTCACCAATGTCTGGCAGCTTCTGGCCGGCCCCAGACTCGGCACGCTCCTGCGCAGGCTGTGGCCGATGATGGCGACCGTCGTCGCCGGAACGCTGCTGGGCTCGACCTGGATCGCCAGCGGCGATACGCGGCTGACGACCGCGATGCTTGGTATCGCCCTGATCGTCTACGCGAGCATCACGCTGCTGGCCCGCCCCCTCAGCATTCCGCCGCACGCCGAGCCCTGGCTGTCGCCGCTGATCGGCGGAATAACCGGCATCGTCACCGGCGCAACCGGCGTGTTCGTGATTCCGGCCGTCCCGTATATCCAGTCACTCGGCCTCGCCAAGGATGATCTCGTGCAGGCGCTGGGCCTGTCGTTCACCGTCTCGACGATCGCGCTCGCAATCGGCCTGGGTGCGCACGGCGCTTTCCAGACCGATCATCTGGCCGTGTCGGCGCTCGCTACGCTGCCCGCACTCGGCGGCATGTGGGCCGGGCAGATCGTTCGTGGCCGGATCAGTCCGGCCGCCTTTCGTCGCGGCTTCCTGATCTGCCTGTTGCTGCTGGGGACCGAGATGGCGATGAAGTCGCTGCTGTGATCGGGGCCGAGGCGCAAGCGGACTCGCGCGTTGTTTAAACAGCCGCCCCCCTTAAATTATAGGGGCGCCGAGGTAAGCCGCATTCAATAACGGGTCGGAGCTCCGTCGGCTAATGGAGCCAGACTTTGCTGCCCTCGTCATCGCGCCAGATGTCGGTCACAGATAGGCGCAAATCGAGCATCGCAATCAGCTGACTGGTGGGTAGCGCCAGACGAAAATGAGCCCTACGAAGTCGTTCGCCTATAACAGATATGCCGATATTCAACGCTGCACGGCGATCGGCGGTTCTCGGCGGCGTTTGCATATCACGACGGCAATATCGTGCATTTGGCTGCGGGCTTGCGCCCAATTGCAGTCACTGCGGCCACGTCTTGATCGACCGAAAGCGACCGCTGACCTAGGCGACCATGAACTGCCTCGCAGCTCGTCACCTCGACAATATTCATCCGCGACACCTAAACCCCGGTGTCACGGCGGTAGAGGTTTATACGGATTTCATCACCGAACAACGTCTCGCCCCACGACGAAATGATGTTACGCATATCGAGCCACTTCACGAATTCGATGTTGGTATCCGTTTTCTCGATCCGCGGGGTACGATAGCCAACCTTGATGTCGGAGAACGGAGCGGGAAGAGCAGCGAGGATTTCGCGCACATCGCCGTCGCTCAGGACTTTCTGGCACTTGTTGAACAGTGAAATCTGGACCTGGGTCGGTGACGAGTTCAGGATGACCGCTCGCGCGGTCTCGGCATCCAGAGCACTCACGTCCGCCCCCGTCTTATCCAAAACCGACCCTACTTTGCCGGCCCGGGATGGCAAGTCGCTGAGCAAAGAGAGATTCATTGACCCAATGATCGATAGTTTACAATTGTCACCGATATCTTCGCCAAGGAGCATCTCACGGAAATCGTCATCGAGCGCGAACGTCGCCTCATCCGCCAAATACGCCTTGATGTTTTTGACCACGAACAGGACTTGGAGGTCGATTTTCCCCTGAAGCGCATCCACGTTCTCTTTCGTAAAATTGACTCTCCTTTCCTCGATCAGTACCCGCAACTTACTAACATCAAGATCACTTGGAAACTTCACGAAGGTTCTTCGGAGCCCTTTAACATACATTCGATACGTCGCGTCTTGCAGGGCATTGTCGTTGATCAGGAACTGGCGCAGGACATCCGCGTTATCGCCATCAGGAATAGCCTGCTGTGGAAGCGTCGCCAGTGCCGCCTCCGTCTCCAGAAAACCGGTGAGAACCTCTGCATCGAAGGCCTCGCTAACCATGAAGGCGAGACAATTCACCCACGAAGCCTCGATCCTGCTCAGCTGGAAGACGAGTGAATGAAAACGGACTGGCACATCGTCGAGAGAAGCGATAGTCGCCAACTGCCTTTCGAGGAACGCTCCCAGATCGTCAAAATCGGCATCCTCTCGACCGATAATAGACAGAACGGCCACCACACTCTCGCGCGAATTGTCTTCAAGACGCAAGAGTACGTTCTTAAGATAATCAACGAAGTCGCGTTCGATCCTCGAGATCAGAGCCGCATTACCGGTTCCCTTGATCGTCGTGTAGTTCTGGCTACGCAAGGGTCCGAGATCATCAACTCGTAGAATTACTCGGAAGATGAACTCCAAGTTCTCAACAGAGAGCGTATAGAGGCCCTCATCGAAGAGGAAGCGAGCAATTCCAGGGAAGCCCTCTATACTGCTGAGGTCTACCAGCTCGACCCCAAGGGCCTTTAGACGAGGTGGATCAACGTCGATCCCAAGCGCGAGAATCTGAGCCAGTTTTTCGGAGACAAACGGCGAAATCTCGGGATATGCGACCGGCAGCGCCTTGAGGGCCGGTTCTGGCAAATGCGCGATGACCTGACCAACATGAGAAAGATACCTGAGATTGGCAAGAACAGCCGGAATGAAGCCGGGCCACGTTGCTCGCAAGCCAGCTATCAACTTAGGCACCTCGCGTCCTGCGGCGTAGTAACGAGCGAAGAACGCTTGGCAATTTTCGAAGTCAGAGGCAAAATACTCGAACATCTTGGCAACGCGGTCCGCATAGATAGCCTCGTCACCCAGCAGGCAATCAACGATCCTTACGTTGAGGACGTACTGCTGACGGAAATCCCCGTCGCGCATCGCAGCCACGACCTCCTTCGCATTGTCAATCTGAAAATCAGGACCCGGATTTATGAAGCCGCGTATCTGAATGAGATACTTGTTATCGTTTGGCGACAACCGACCAGAATGGAAAAGCGAAGTATAATGGCAATAGGTGTCATCAAGATAGCCTTCGAGTATCAGAAAACGAGCAAGCTCGCTGTTGTCTCCGAACGCTTCAAAGATGTCGTTCAGCTCTCTTGCGTTGAGTCGCACAACTTCATTGAATTTTGTGGAGCGCAGGGCAGCGCTTGCCGCCCGCAACTCTCGCAGCTTCTTAGAGGCAGAGCTCCTAAACCCAGCACCCCGCTGCTCAACCTCTTCTTTGCGTTGCTCGAACGTTTTCAGGCTGTCGACCTCGGCCTGCAAGCCTGAAATATTGATGTTATGCTGATATCCGTTGGCATCCCTGTACTTAATCGTGTTGCTATTGATGATCTGATCGAAACCTTCTTTCTTTGCAAGGACACCAACTTCAATCTGACTCTGCCCATTCTGGAAGATGTGCGTCGCATTGGCTGGCAGCTTTTCGAGCAACGCCATCGCATAAATTCGGCGGAGATCGAGCAGATCAGTCGGAACCTGCTGTTCGGAGACATCGATATCGTGCTCTATGCGCTCGATAGCGGCCTTATAGGTTGCTTCATCGCGAGCGATAAATTCATCATGCCTGGAGAGGATCTGCGCAAGATTACCCTTGCCACGATGAAGGCCCTCGAAGTCCCTCGGGAAGACATTCTTATATATTAGAATTGCGAGCAGCTTGTTGGCATCCAACACATTGTCGCCATCAGTCTCCAGATTGGCGACGTAGATCGCGTACTCATTGAAAATATTTTGTATGAGCCTCAGGTCGTTCAAGTATCGCGACACCTCACGCAGAAACTGCCGGTCAAGCCGGATGTCGAGCGAAAGCCGCCTTCCCTGCTCCAGGACTTTATCGATCGAGTTCGAGCTGTTGATGATAGGTATGACGGGAATAATGAATTCGAAGAACTTCGTCCTGTCCGTATTCACGAACATATCATCGCGCAACGCATAGAGGAATCGTATCGCTCTATTTACGCCGGCATTCTCATTGATAAGGCTATTTATCTCTCTGAGTGTGACAAATATCTCCGTGTTGTTAAACCTATCCAGATCTTCAATTACGACAAGCTCGTATTTCGTTGACTGGAAAAAATAGATAATCTCGTCTAGGTGACGGTTCAGTATAGACTCTTGGTCGACCGCCACAGGCGTAATTTCGATGTCTTTGAGCGAGATGCTCTTGAGCGACACGCCGAAGCTCGCATTGTAGACTTGGTATACCGTCAGCCAAAGAAACGATGCCCCCACCGCAAACCACAAGAAATTCGGCCAGTTACTTAAGGCTAACGGCAGAAAGAATTCGCCCGTGATAATTTTGTCGCGCTCCCCAAAGAGATGCCAGCAGGCCACGACTCCAAGGATCACGTACAAGGAAAGTAGGATAGACCATCTGCTGGGCGAATTAATTCGTTTGAACCGCGACAGCGGCAGCTGGTTCGCGTCCGCGCCATAGAGCATCTGTTGAAGGATACTTCGCTCGATCTCCTGTTTGCTTACGGCGCCGCCCGTGGCTGTCGCCTCAGGAAGGAACGCAGCGAGCGATATCTGCAGAACAGGACGTCGGTATTTCTTCAGGAAGGACTTTATGATGCTGCTTTTTCCCGAGCCGTAGGGGCCGGTCAGGGCGATATTCGATACTCGTGGATTGCCCATCGCATATAGAAGCGCATCGGAATATACTCCCGCCTCGTCCGCCTTGTCGGTTGGGGCAAGATCGATGAATTTTGATTGTGCTTCGGCCATCTGGTTCGAGTGGCGAAGCCGGTCCGCAATTCCAGCGATGATTTGCAGCAAGCTATTTTAGAGTCCCGTAAAGAGATGCATAGGCCGTCTAAAGGTTAGCATGCGTGTAGGCACGGCTAAAGCGATTAGTGAATCGATGGAAATAGGTGCTGCCTAGATCTGCGGGGAGGACGCGGGGAGGACGGCACCTCGATGTCAGCCTTCCGGGTGACGCTGGCAGAAGCCGAGCGGGCCGAGGAGTACTTGTCCGGGAGCCGGTCGAGGCCCGCTGCAGGATCGAGCTGAGCCGTCGCAGCAACATGATGCCCCACTCCGGGCAGCGGTTGAACGAAGGAACGGGAGCGAGGCAGGCGGGATGACCGTCGAGAGCGAGCGGACCTGCTACGCGAGGCGATGGCGTAAGTCGTCGCCCCGATTGTGCGGCATGTCCTTTCACACTGCGCAGATTGAAAGGCATCAATCCGCTTGCGACCCCGATGCAGGCAGACGTTGGCAGATGTGCGTCGGCGGCTCTGCCGCATGGTCGTGCGTGGTCATTGGCGGCAGCATCGCGCCATAGGGCAATCGGGCTGTGCTGGCGGAGAGAGTGGGATTCGAACCCACGGTACGGTTTCCCGCACACACGCGTTCCAGGCGTGCGCCTTCAACCACTCGGCCACCTCTCCGGGCGCCCTTCTCATGACCGCGTCGGGCGGATTTGGCAAGGGATTGCGCTGCCGGATGGGGAAATTCGTGCCGGAATCTTATCTTTTGGCCTATTCCTCCCGGCCGACAGGCCAACGGATGGCCTGCCGGGGGCTCTGCCCCAGCCCAGGTGAACTACTGCAACACAGCCCCGCCGACGGCGTGAGGCGTCCGGCGTGACCAGCCGCCCGTCAACCTGATGGCCGACGGCTGCGGCGAGGGAGGCAGGGCGATTGGCCCCGAGCTGTGATTGCTCTCATGGGCCTGCTCGAGGGCCGCGACGAAGTCGGCGAACCAGCGCTGAATGCTGTTGGCGCGCAGCTTTTCCATCATCGCCTCCCAGCGCAGCCGGCGCTCGGTGAGCGGCATCGCCAGAGCGGCGGCGATCACGCGCGCCATGCCGTCGATGTCGTGCGGATTGACGTGCAGCGCGGTGTCGAGCTCGTTGGCAGCGCCGGCGAACTTCGACAGCACCAGCACGCCGGGGTCGACCGGGTTCTGGGCCGCGACATATTCTTTCGCCACCAGATTCATGCCGTCCTGTAGCGGCGTGACCAAGCCGACATGGGCAGAGCGGTAGAGCCCGGCCAGCACGCTCTGGCGATAGCCCTTGTTGAGGTAGCGGATCGGTGTCCAATCGACCTCGCCGAGTCGGCCGTTGACATCGCTGACCAGCTTGGCGAGGTCGCTCTGCAGATTGCCGTAAGCCTCGATGGTACCGCGCGACGGCGTCGCGATCTGCAACAGCGACACCGTCCGCAGTAATGCAGGCCGGTCGGACAGCATCTTGTCGAAGGCTTTGACCCGGTTCACCAGACCTTTCGAGTAGTCCAGCCGGTCGACGCCGATCACCAGCTTCTCGCCATTGAGACTCTTCCGCAGGCGGGAGACTTCGGGGTGGGTCATCGCCTTCTGTGCTTGTTGGGCGAATGCGCCGGCGTCGATGCTGATCGCGAATACCTCGCAGCGGACCGACCCGTGCGCGGTCGAAACCACCCCGTCGCTGACCTTGAGGCCGAGTTCGGTTTCGACATAGCCGAGAAAATTGCCGCGATCCTCCTCGGTCTGGAAACCGATCAGATCGTAGGCCAGCATCGCCTCGATCAGTTCGCGATGATGCGGCACGCAGCCGATCGTGGCACGCGACGGCCACGGCGTGTGCAGGAAAAATCCGATCGGATGGTCGACGCCGAGCCGGCGAAGTTCGGCGCCGAGCGCCAGGAAGTGATAATCCTGCACCCAGAACGCGGCACCCGGCTTGCGGAAACGCAGGAGCGCCCGCGCCATGAAGCCGTTGACCTCGCGATACGAATGATAATCGTCGTGGGAAACCCGGATCAGATCCGGACGGGAGTGCAGCGCCGGCCACAGCGCCGAATTGGCGAAGCCTTCGTAGTATCCGCCGTAATGCGCTGCCGGCAGATCCAGCATCGCCAGCGCACCGGCGCCGAGCGGTTCGATTTCGGCGAAAGGCTCGCGGTGAAAGCCGTCACGCACCCGCCCGCTCGACCCGACCCATATCGCACCAGACTTTTCGACCACCGGCAGCAGCGCCGCCGCTAATCCACCCGTCATCGGTTCGTTGCCCGACGCGCGGGCAACTCGGTTCGACACCACGATCAGGTTCACGTCTCCCTCCGGCTCCCCATTGGCTGGTGCGTCTGTGTGACGCTGCGGGAGATTAACATCCATTCATCCGGATCGTTCCATCGCAATCGCGGAACTTTTCCAAGAACTGAGCGTTGGGTCGAGTTTTTCTGTCCGGAACCGTACTCAACGCATCAACAACTACGCAGTCGTTGTCAGCAGCCTTGCGAGCCAATCGCGAACATCGCTCGGCTGATCGAAACGGCCGGCGGTGAGGTCGCTGTGACGGCCGACCGAGAATGCGACACCGTTGAGCTCCGGCATGATCGCAAATACGGTCTCGTCGGTCACGTCGTCGCCGATGAAGACAGGACGTCGTCCCTCGAACGGCGCGTGCTTCATCAGTTCCACCACGCCGGTCGCTTTGGTGAAACCCGACTGCTTGATCTCGCACACCGATTTTCCGGGCAGCACTTCCAGCGGCGCATCCGGATTCTCGGCGCGAATTGCCGCAACCGATTCGTAGATCGCTTTTTCAGTGTGCGGTGCCAGACGATAATGCAGCGCCAGCGAATAGCCTTTGTCCTCGAGCAGGATACCAGGGCTGATGCGGGCGATCGCGGCCAGCCGGCTTTTGAGTTCCGGATCGAGCGGCGGCGCATGGGTAGCAACGGCTTCGCCGCCGCCTGACAGGCGCATCTCGGCGCCGTGACCGCCGACCGCCGGCAATCGCATCGGCGCAAAAATCAGATCGATGTCGTTGATCGAACGGCCGCTGACCAGCGCGAGCGCGCCGGAGGTCCTGACCAGCAGGCTCCTCAGCGTTTGTTCCAGCTCCGGCGGCACCCAGACTTCGCGCGGCGTCGGCGCCATGTCCAGCAACGTACCATCGATATCGAGCAGCAGCGCACATTGATCGAGCTGCGGCACCAGCGCGCCGGGCATGGGAACCGGCTCCGACGCAGCATGCAGCGGTTGAACGAGCTTAGTTGTCATCAATTGTCCTCTGTTGCGGCCAGCGGCCGTGCGACCTGTTCGAGCGAACGGCGCTCGGCACCGACACCATAGCGCCAACCGATGACGGCTGCGGCCATCATCAGGACAGATCCGAATAGATAGCCCGCGAACACGCTGTCGCGCGAGCCGGTGTCGATCAGCATACCGAACAGCGCGGGCCCAGCCACGCCGCCGATGCCGGTACCGATCGCGTAGAAGATTGCGATCGCCAGCGCACGGACTTCGAGCGGAAAAGTCTCGCTGACGGTGAGATAGGCAGCGCTCGCGGCCGGCGATGCGAAGAAGAAGATCACCATCCAGGCGATCGTTTGGCTCTGCGCGCTGAGCACGCCGATCGAAAACAGATAGCCGGACACGGCGAGCAGGATCGCCGACGCTCCATAGGTGAAACCGATCATGGTACGGCGGCCGAGCGTGTCGAACAGCCGGCCGAGCACCAGCGGCCCGAGGAAATTGCCGGCCGCGAACGGCAGGATGTACCAGCCGACATGATTGGCCGGAATGCCGAAGAAGTCGGTCAGGATCAACGCGTAGGTGAAGAAGATCGCGTTGTAGAAGAACGCCTGCGCGGTCATCAGCGTCAGCCCGACCAGCGCGCGCTGGCGATAGCTGCCGAACAGCGTGCGCCCCACTTCGAGCAGCGGCGTGTGGGTCCGCATCCGCAGTTTGATGGTCGGCAGGACACGCGGCCGATAAGGCGCATGGCGAGCATTCCGCTCGATGTCCGCGACGATCGCCGCGGCCTGCTCGGGCCGGCCGTGGATCATCAACCAGCGTGGGCTTTCCGGAATCCACAAGCGCATCGCAAACACGATCAAACCGAGGATCGCGCCGGTCAGGTAAGCAAGACGCCAGCCGTAGTCGGGATCGATCACCGCCGGATCGAGCAGCACGATCGCGCCCACGGCTCCGATCGCCGCGCCGATCCAGAAGCTGCCGTTGATCACCAGATCGGTCCAGCCGCGATAGCGCGCCGGCACCAGTTCCTGAATGGTCGAATTGATCGCGGTGTACTCGCCGCCGATGCCGGCGCCGGTGAGGAAGCGGAACAGCGCGTAGCTACCGACGCTCCACGACATCGCCGTCGCCGCCGTGGCGAGGAGGTAAAGCGACAACGTGATGAAGAACAGCTTCTTGCGCCCGATCCGATCGGTCAGCCAGCCGAACCCGAGTGCGCCAAGTACGGCGCCTGCCAGATAAGCACTGCTGGCCAGGCCGACATCGAGATTTGAGAATTGCAGGCTCGGACTGTTCTTCAGCGCCCCCGCCAGCGCGCCGGCGAGCGTGACCTCAAGTCCATCCAGAATCCAGGTGACGCCCAGCGCCGTCACAACGCGGGTGTGAAATCCGCTCCACAGCAGGCCGTCGAGTCGGGCCGGAACATCGGTTGCGATGACACGGCCATCGGCCGCAAGCGCCATCCGCTCTGGCGGCGGCTCGGCGATTGCGGCGCTGCTGCTGTCGGCCATCTCCTCCCACTCCGGCTGCGGTGTGCCACGCCGCCAGCGCCGAACGTGGCGATCCACCGGCAAGCGATGGACCGATTTGCGCCGGGTCAACGGGAGAGCACCAGAACGGTTCCAATGCACGCGCCAAACCTGCGGCGGCCTGCCGCAAGTTCAGGAGGTTGCGCGCGGAATGGAAGCGATCAGGCAGCGCGGATATTCGCCATGAAACGGTCGAGTTCGGTGCGCAGCCGCGCACTTTCGGACGACAGGCTGCGGGCGGATTGCAGCACCTGGGCGGAGGCCGCCCCGGTCTCGGCAGCGCCGCGATTGACTTCGGCGATGTTGCCGGCGACCCGCTGGGTTCCCTGCGCCACGCCCTGAACGCTGCTGGCGATCTCCCGCGTCGCGGCGTCCTGCTGAGTGACGGCGCCGGCGATCGACGCGGAGATCGTCGAGATCTCGGCGATCGTGCTGCCGATCCTCTGAATCGAGGTCACCGAGTCACGGGTCGCTTCCTGCATCTCCGACACCTGAGAGGAGATTTCGTCGGTCGCTTTCGCGGTCTGAGTCGCCAGCGACTTGACCTCGGCGGCGACCACGGCGAAACCTCGCCCGGCCTCGCCGGCGCGCGCGGCCTCGATGGTCGCATTCAACGCTAGCAGATTGGTCTGCTCGGCGATCGTGGTGATCAGCTGCATGACCTCGCCGATCTGCTGCGCGGCCTGGGTCAGCTTGCCGATCCGGTCGTCGGTCTCGCGCGCCTGCTCCACCGCGGCCTCGGCAATGTCCCGCGACTGCCCGACCCGGCGCCCGATCTCGCCGACAGAGGCCGACAGTTGTTCGGTCGCCGAGGCGACCGCCTGCATGCCGGATGAAGCCTGTTGGGAGTCGCCTGCGACTTGTCCCGACAACGATTGAGTCGTCTCCGCCGTGCGGGTCAGCGTCGCGGCGGCGCTTTCGAGCTGTGACGCAGCGTCCGAGACATGCGCCACGATCGCGCCGACCGCGCTTTCGAACTCGCTGGCAAACCCAATCAGCTCGGCACGGCGGGCTTCACGGCCCGCCTCAGCCTCGCGCTCGCGGGCGACTGCGTCCTGCTCCGCCTTGTGGGCCGCCTGGACCTTGAACTCCTCGACTGCGGCCGCCATCTCGCCGATTTCGTCGCGGCGGCCGAGTCCCGGCAGCACCACATTGAAGTCGCCGCCGGCCAGCCGGCGCATCGCCGCGCACATCGCCTGCATCGGTCGCGAGATGCCGCGCCCAAGCAGCACCGCCAGCACCGCGCCGAGCAGGAAGCCGCCGATGCCGAGCATCGCCACCATGCGTTCGGTACCCGAGACGGCGGCGTCGGACTCCCGCTCGAGCCGCTGCTGATCGGCGAGCAGGTCGGCCTTGATGGCTTCGGCACTGCGCACGATCGCCGAGGCCGAGCCGACCATGGTGGCGACCTTGGCGTCGATCGCCTTGACGTTGTCGCTGAGCTTGACCAGTGACTGGCGGTACTCGCCCAGCATGGTGAAGATCTCCTTCACCGCTGCGGAAAGCTCTGCGTCACCGGACTTGATGATGTTCAGCGAATTCTCGACGAATTTGAGCCGCGCCAACGCATTGTCGGCGACCGGGATGCTGGAGTTGATGGCGAACGTATTCACCAGCGCCATGGCGGCTGCGTACTGCTCCGAGGCCCGCTTGGCGCCGAGCTCGGCGCTGGAATCTTCGCGGTCGCTCGCCGAACTCATCAGATCGTCGAACTTGTAGCGCAGGTTCAGGCCGCCGCGCGTCAGCCCGTTCTGAATCACCAAGGCGCTGTCGGTCTTCAGCGCAACGATGTCGGCGAACAGCTTGGTGAAGGTCGCGAACTCGCCCGAGAGCGCGGCCAGGGCTGCGCGTTGCGCCGGCTTGGTCGCGGCCTGGAGCGAGCGGTCGATCGCATCCTTGAGCCCGGTTTCGGCCGCGCGCGCCGCCTTGGCATCGTCCTCCTTGCCGGTCAGGACATAATGGCGGGCGCGTGCCTCGTAGCTGACCATTTCGCGGTCGATGTCACGGGCGAGATCGGACTGGCGAACGCCGTCGCGATACGCAACGACTCCATCCGAAACTCGCTCGAACCCGAGGTAGGCCAGCCCCATGCTGATGGCCGTAATGCCGAGCACCACCGCAAAGCCCAGCGTGACCTTGCCACGAAAGCGCAAAGCCGGCAGCGCAAAGGTTTTATCCCGCGCTCCGGCGGCCGTCGTACCACTCACTTGATTACCTCGTCGAAAACGCCGCACCCCGGAACCGCGCCGGGCAATCCGAAACTACGCAGCATTGTCTAAGGCTGCGTAAATTGCGTAGTCCGGGATTGCGGCTTCGACTTTAGTTCAGGACGCAAAGTACTCACTTGGTGATTTCCCGAGGACTCGCCGGAACATGGCCGAAAATGCACTCGGGCTGTCATAGCCGCAGGCCAGAGCCACGTTCAGGATCGACTGTCCTTCGGCCAGCAGCGCCAAGGCGTGCAACAGGCGCGCCTGCTGACGCCAGCGCAGGAAGCTCATCCCGGTTTCGCGCTGAAACAAACGCATGAAGCTCGCCCGGCTCATGTGAAGCGCCCGCGCGGCTTGCTCGAGCGAGACGGAAGCGGCAGGTCGACCGCGGATCTTGTCGCAGAACAGCGCGAGCTGAGCATGCCCGGGCGTCGGCAGACTGAGCGGCTCGATCGGACGTGTCGCCAGTTCCAGCAGCAGAAGCTGCGTAACGGCGCTGCTGAATTCGGTGCGATCTGGCGTACCTGCGACCGCAACCAGCCGCAGGATCAGTTCGCGAAGCAAGGGCGTCACCTCGATCGCAGTGCAGACATCCGGCAGCCCCTTCGCTTCCGTCGAATCGATCAGCAGCGAACGGAACTGCACCGCAGCACGACTTTGCGTGTCGTGTTCGACACCGGCCGGCACCCACACGGCACGGCTCGGCGGCACGACCCAGGTCCCATTGGCCGTGGTGACGGAGACAACGCCGGTGATGGCGTAGATCAGTTGCGCCTGCGGGTGGGAATGACGGCGGCTGGCAAAGTGCTGCGCATCCTCGCTGACGACGGCAACATGATCGGTAACCGCCTGCGTCCGCATCGCCTCACCTGATCCTTTCGCGACGAAAACTGATCTTTCCGCGCGAGATTATCACAAGGCCATTGGTTTATGTAGGGCGACAGTCCCACAGAGGTCCGTGGATACCCCCGTGTTCTCGATCGCCGATATCGTCCCCAGCCCTGCCCGACCGCTTTGCGCGGTGCCGGCGGCTGTCGAGACCTGCGGTCGGACCACCCGCGCCCTGGCGGCTCACCACGACCGACTTCTGTCCGTTGCGCTTCGACTTACTGGCGGTCGCCGGGACTGACGGCAGCCTGGCGGCCGTATCCAGCCGTGCCCGCTTTGACCTTTCCTCCGCGCGCAACGGATATCGATCATGTTGAAGAATCCCGAAACCAAATACCGCCCCTTCGTGACGCCGGTCGAGCTGCCGGACCGGCAATGGCCGTCCCGTCGCCTGACGTCGGCGCCGCGCTGGCTGTCCACCGACCTGCGCGATGGCAATCAGTCGCTGGCCAATCCCATGGGGGTCGAGCGCAAGCAGCGCTTCTACGACATGCTGATCGCGATCGGCTTCAAGGAAATCGAGGTGGCATTTCCGTCGGCCTCGCAGACCGAATTCGATTTCGTCCGCAGCCTGATCACCGACGACCGGATCCCCGACGACGTCACGATCCAGGTTCTCACCCAATCGCGCACCGACCTGATCGCCCGGACCTTCGAGTCGCTGGAGGGTGCGCAACGCGCGATCGTGCACCTGTACAATGCCACAGCACCGCTGTTCCGGCGCGTGGTGTTCGGCATGGAGCGGCGGGACGTCGTCGATCTGGCGATCACAGGGGTCACCGCGATGCTCGACGAGAGCCTCAAGCGTCCCGGCACTGACTGGACCTTCGAGTATTCGCCCGAAACCTTCTGCTTCACCGAACCCGACTTCGCACTCGAGATCTGCGAGCGCGTGCTCGACGTGTGGCAGCCGACCCCGGAGCGCCCGGCGATCCTGAATCTGCCGGCGACCGTCGAAGTCGCGATGCCGAACGTCTACGCCGATCAGATCGAGTGGTTCTGCCGCAACATTTCGCGGCGGGATTCCGTCGTCATCAGCCTGCACCCTCACAATGATCGGGGGACCGGGGTGGCGGCGACCGAACTGGGCCTGCTGGCCGGCGCGGACCGGGTCGAGGGCTGCCTGTTCGGCAATGGCGAGCGCACCGGCAACGTCGATCTCGTGACCCTGGCGCTGAACCTCTACACCCAGGGGATCGATCCCAGGCTGTCGTTCCCGGCTCTGCGCGAGGTGGTGAACACGGTCGAGCATTGCACCGAACTGTCGGTTCATCCGCGGCATCCCTATGCGGGCGAGCTGGTGCATACGGCCTTCTCCGGCTCGCATCAGGACGCCATCCGCAAGGGCTTCGCGGCGCATGCGCAGCGCAATGACGGCTTTTGGGAGATGCCGTATCTGCCGATCGATCCGGCCGACATCGGCGAGACCTACGAAGCCGTCATCCGCGTCAACTCACAGTCCGGCAAAGGCGGCGTCGCCTGGGTGCTGGAGCAGGACAAGGGATTGAAGCTGCCGAAGCGGATGCAGGCGGACTTCAGCACGCACGTCCAGAAACTGGCGGACGATCTCGGCCGCGAGCTGAATACCTCGGACATCTGGCAGTGCTTTGCCGGCTGCTATCTGCAGCGCCCGACCGACCGGTTCGTGCTGGTGGACTACGAAGAGACCGGACCGGTAGGACGACGGACCTTCATCGGCCATATCGCGATCGACGGCGAGGTCCGTTCGCTGTCGGGCCGCGGCAATGGCCTGATCTCGGGCGTGGTGGCGGCGCTGCAAGACGCCGGCGGTCCGGTGCTCGACGTTGCGGACTATCAGGAGCACGCGATCGGCTCCGGCGCCGCCGCGCAGGCCGCCGCCTATGTCGAATGTCGCACGGCCGATGGCCGCACCGTGTTCGGCACAGGAATTGATCCGGACGTCGCCACGGCTTCGGTGCGTGCGCTTTTGCACGCCGCCAACAACGCCTGATCACTTGCGGCAGAGTAAAAGGAGCACCGGCTGAGTCCCAGCCGGTGCTCTGCCCCGTTCCAATCATCGCTGCACCGCAACCTAAACCGCGTCGATCGGCAGCCGCTGCTTAAGTTCAGAGCAACCTTCCCGCCCAAGATCGATCCGACGGCGCGAATGGCCGCGTAGTTTGCGGCGGTCACTAAACCGTCACCAAAGCTTGAAGCTCGCGGTCGTCCGAGTAGCGAAAAATCCCAGTTGCAAAGTGCGGCCGCCGCGCTTCTAATTGGAACAATTAAAAATTCATCGGGAGGACTGACGCGTGTCCAAAGTCTCACTGACCGTCAACGGCAAGCTCGTGACGGCGGATGTCGAGGATCGAACGCTCCTCGTGCATCTGCTGCGCGATCATCTCGGCCTGACCGGAACCCATGTCGGCTGCGATACCAGCCAGTGCGGCTGCTGCGTGGTGCATATCGACGGCCGCGCGGTGAAGTCGTGCACGACGCTGGTCGGCCAGGTCGACGGCGCCGACATCACCACGATCGAAGGCATCTCCAAGGGCGACGAACTGCATCCGATGCAGGCGGCGTTCCGCGACAATCACGGTTTGCAGTGCGGCTACTGCACGCCCGGCATGATCATGTCGGCGATCGACATCGTGCACCGCTATGGCGGCAACCTCGACGAAGAGACCGTGCGCCACGAGCTCGAAGGCAACATCTGCCGGTGCACCGGCTATCATAACATCGTCAAGTCGGTGCTGGACGCCGCCTCCCGCATGAATGTGGCGCAGGCCGCCGAATAGGCCGCCTGCCCGCCTGCCGTTTCGTCGCCGACCACACGTTCGAATGATGGCTGCGACCCGCGACGTTCCGAATCCGCGCGGCCAAAGCAGTCGAAGGGAGAGAATTGCACATGGGCATCGAGGGTATCGGCGCGCGCGTCGCGCGCAAGGAAGACCGCCGCTTCATCACCGGCCGCGGCCGCTATGTCGACGACATCAAGCTGCAGGGCATGACCTACGCGCATTTCGTGCGCAGCCCGCACGCGCACGCCAAGATCACCGGCATCGAGCTCGACGCCGCCAAGGCGATGCCGGGCGTGATCGACGTGCTCACCGGCCAGCAGATCGTCGACGACAAGGTCGGCAACCTGATCTGCGGCTGGGCAATCCACTCCAAGGATGGCTCGGCGATGAAGATGGGCGCGTGGCCGGCGATGGCGCCGGAGACGGTGCGGTTCGTCGGCCAGGCGGTCGCGGTGGTGATCGCCGAGAGCAAGAACCTCGCCCGCGACGCCGCCGAGGCCGTGGTGGTGCATTACGAGGAGCTGCCCGCGGTCGCCAACATCAAGGCGGCGATTGCCGATGGAGCAGCCCAGCTTCACCCCGAAGCGCCCGGCAACATCGTTTACGACTGGGAGATCGGCGACCAGAAGGCGACCGACGAGGCGTTCAGCAAGGCCGCCAACGTCGTCACGATCGAGCTCACCAACAACAGGCTGGTGCCGAACGCGATGGAGCCGCGCGCGGCGGTCGCCGAGTACAATCCGGCCGAAGAGCACTTCACGCTCTACACCACCTCGCAAAACCCGCATGTCGCGCGCCTGGTGCTGTCGGCGTTCTACAACATCGCCCCCGAGCACAAGCTGCGGGTGGTGGCGCCCGATGTCGGCGGCGGCTTCGGCTCCAAGATCTTCATCTATCCGGAAGAGATGGTGGCGCTGTGGGCCTCGAAGAAAACCGGCCGCCCGGTGAAGTGGACCGGTGACCGCAACGAAGCCTTCGTCACCGACGCGCACGGCCGCGATCATCTGTCGAAAGCCGAGATGGCGTTCGACGCCGACAACAAGATGCTGGGCCTGCGGGTGAAGACCTACGCCAATTTCGGCGCCTATATGTCGCTGTTCTCGTCGTCGGTGCCGACCTATCTGTACGCGACGCTGCTGAGCGGCCAGTACAACATCCCGGCGATCTACACCGAGGTGGTGGGTGTCTACACCAACACCACGCCGGTCGACGCCTATCGCGGCGCCGGGCGGCCCGAGGCCTGCTATCTGCTGGAGCGGCTGGTCGAGACCGCGGCGCGGCAACTCAAGGTCGATCCGGCCGAACTGCGGCGCAAGAACTTCATCACCCAGTTCCCGCATCAGACCCCGGTGATCATGGCCTACGACACCGGCGACTTCAACGCGTCGCTCGACGCTGCGCTGAAGGCGATCGACTACGCCGGCTTCCCCGCGCGCAAGGCCAAGGCCAAGAGCGAAGGCAAGCTGCGCGGCATCGGCCTGTCCTGCTACATCGAGGCCTGCGGCATCGCGCCGTCCAAGGCGGTCGGCTCGCTCGGCGCCGGTGTCGGCCTGTGGGAGTCGGCCGAAGTCCGCGTCAACCCGGTCGGCACCATCGAGATCCTGACCGGCTCGCACAGCCACGGCCAGGGCCACGAGACCACGTTTGCCCAGTTGGTCGCGGACCGGCTCGGCATCCCGATCAACCAGGTGTCGATCGTGCACGGCGACACCGACAAGGTGCAGTTCGGCATGGGCACCTACGGGTCGCGCTCGGCGGCGGTCGGCATGTCGGCGATCTTCAAGGCGATGGAGAAGGTCGAAGCCAAGGCCAAGAAGATCGCGGCGCATCAGCTCGAAGCATCCGAGAACGACATCGTCATCGAGAACGGCGAGTTCAAAGTCACCGGCACCGACAAGGCGATCGCGCTGCCAATGGTCGCGCTCGCCGCCTACACGGCGCACAACCTGCCGGACGGCATGGAGCCGGGCCTGAAGGAAAGTGCGTTCTACGATCCGACCAACTTCACCTTCCCGGCCGGCTCCTACATCTGCGAAGTCGAGGTCGATCCGGGCACCGGCAAGACCTCGTTCGTCAACTTCGTCGCGGTCGACGACTTCGGGCGGCTGATCAACCCGATGATCGTCGAGGGCCAGGTGCATGGCGGTCTGGTGCAGGGCATCGGTCAGGCGATCCTGGAGAACGCGATCTACGACGACAGCGGCCAGCTCGTGACCGCGTCATTCATGGACTACGCGATGCCGCGCGCCGACGACGTGCCGTCGTTCCAGATCTCGCACACCACGACGCTGTGTCCGGGCAATCCGCTCGGCGTCAAGGGCTGCGGCGAGGCCGGCGCGATCGGCGCATCCGCGGCGGTGATCAACGCCATCACCGACGCGATCGGCAACAACCGGCTGGAAATGCCGGCGACGCCGGACCGGGTCTGGCACGCGATGCAACTGCAACAGGCGGCCGAATAAGACCGTCATTGCGAGCACCCGGATCCGCGCGTCGCGCGGTCCGGGCACAGGCTCCGCGAAGCAATCCAGATCCACGCACTAAGCTGGATTGCTTCGTCGCTTCGCTCCTCGCAATGACGGAGAGGTCTGCGATCAAACAAGCAATCGATCTCTGACAGGAGATACCCATGTATTCCACCAACTATCACCGTGCCTCCTCGGTCGACGAAGCCGTGGCGCTGATCGCCAAGGGCAGCGACGCCAAATTCCTTGCCGGCGGCCATACGCTGCTGCCGGTGATGAAGCAGCGACTCGCAGCTCCGGGCGATCTCGTCGACATCGCCAAGATTCCGGCGCTGATCGGAATCGAAGCCAGCGGCGACACGCTGACCATCAAGGCGGCAACCACCTATTACGACATCATGCACAATGCCGACGTGAAGCGCATGATCCCGGCGATCGCGCATCTCACCTCGGTGCTGGGCGATCCGGCGGTGCGCTATCGCGGCACGATCGGCGGTTCGGTCGCCACCAACGATCCGGCGGCGGACTATCCGGCCGCGATCCTGGCGCTGAACGCGACGGTGAAGACCAACAAGCGCGAAATCCCGGCCGATCAGTTCTTCAAGGGGCTGTTCATGACGGCGCTCGAGGACAACGAGATGATCACCGCGATCTCGTTCCCGGTGCCGGAGAAGGCCGGCTACGCCAAGATGCGCAATCCGGCATCGCGCTTCGCGCTGACCGGCGTGTTCGTCGCCAAGCTGAAGAGCGGCGAGATCCGCGCCGCCGCCACCGGCGCCTCTCAGGACGGCGTGATGCGGGTGCCGGTGATCGAAGACGCATTGAAGGCGAACTGGTCGGCGTCGGCGCTGGACGGCATCAAGGTCTCCGACGATGGCCTGATCGAGGACATCCACGGCACCTCCGACTACCGCGCCAACCTGATCAAGGTGATGGCACAGCGCGCGGTGCAGGCCGCAGGCTGAATAATTCCACTCCACGGCAAGCGGCGCGCTGGTGGCGCGCCGCTTTGTTTTTTGTGCGGTGCCGCAGCATGGCGGCATGCGGCGCTGGGACGAAAAGTCACTTGCCCGGAGCACACCGGGCATGATGATTGATCCCGACAACAACCGCTCCGCGCCGCGCGCGGACAACAACAATGGACACCCAAGGTGCAAGACACAGTGACCGCCTCCCCCAAGCCGACCACGAAAGCCAACGCCAGCGGCCCGCTCTCCGGCACCCGCATCGTCGAATTCGCCGGCATCGGGCCCGGCCCGTTCGGCTCGATGCTGCTCGCCGACATGGGCGCCGAGGTGATCACGCTGGTGCGCGCCGGCCAGAAGCCACAGGGCGCCGCCGCGCGCGGCCGCACCGTCGTGACCGTCGACCTGAAGGACAAGGCTTCGGTCGCCGACGTGCTGAAGCTGCTGGATAGCGCCGATGCGCTGGTCGAAGGCTATCGCCCCGGCGTGATGGAGCGTCTCGGCCTCGGCCCCGACGTCGTGATGGCGCGCAATCCGAAGCTAGTGTACGCGCGGATGACCGGCTGGGGCCAGACCGGCCCGTTGGCGCAGGCCGCCGGCCACGACATCAACTACATCTCGATCACCGGCGCGCTCGCGGCGATCGGCCCGGCCGAGAAGCCGGTGCCGCCGCTCAATTTGGTCGGCGATTTCGGCGGCGGCTCGCTGTATCTCGTCGTCGGCATCCTCGCGGCCTTGCTGGAGGCCTCGAAGTCCGGCAAGGGCCAGGTGGTCGATGCAGCGATGTGCGACGGCGCCGCCTCGCTGATCACGATGTTCTTCGACATGACCGCGGCGGGCCGCTGGAAGGAAGGCCGCGAGAGCAACATGCTCGACGGCGGCGCGCATTTCTACGGCACCTATGCGTGCGCCGACGGCCAGTTCATCTCGATCGGCTCGATCGAACCGCAGTTCTACGCGCTGCTGCGCCAGATCGCCGGGCTCACCGATGCCGACTACGACGCCCAGATGGACGCTAGGCAGTGGCCGGCGCTGAAGCAGAAGCTCGCCGCGGTGTTCAAGACCAAGAGCCGCGACGAATGGTGCAAGCTGATGGAAGGCACCGACGTTTGTTTCGCACCCGTCCTGACGATGTCCGAAGCCACCAAGCATCCGCACATGGTGGCGCGCGAGGTGTTCATCAATCACGAGGGCCACACACAGCCGGCCCCCGCCCCGCGCTTCTCC
>NZ_QUMK01000129.1 GCF_010907035.1 Rhodopseudomonas sp. BR0M22 | reverse complement strand
GTGCAGTAAGCCTCACGGGAGTCATTCCGGGGCGCGAGCGCAGCTCGCGAACCCGGAATCCCGATGTTGCTGCGGCACCACTCAACAGCTCGAGATTCCGGGTTCGCGCTTCGCGCGCCCCGGAATGACGAATGATAGTTTCGTAGACGAATTCGACCCAAGGAGGATCCGATGGATCTGAATTTCAGCAAGGAAGAGATCGCGTTCCGCGACGAGGTGCGGCAGTTCTTCAAGGACAACGTGCCGGCCAAGACGCGGCAGAAGCTGGTGGAGGGCCGCCACAACACCAAAGAAGAGATGGTGGAGTGGTATCGCATCCTCAACAAGAAGGGCTGGGCGGTGACGCACTGGCCGAAGGAATATGGCGGCACCGGCTGGAGCAGCGTGCAGCACTACATCTTCAACGAAGAGCTGCAGGCCGCGCCCGCGCCGCAGCCGCTCGCCTTCGGCGTCTCGATGGTCGGCCCGGTGATCTACACCTTCGGCAGCGAGGAGCAGAAGAAGCGCTTCCTGCCGCGCATCGCCAATGTCGACGACTGGTGGTGCCAGGGCTTCTCCGAGCCGGGCTCGGGCTCCGACCTCGCGTCGCTCAAGACCAAGGCGGAGAAGAAGGGCGACAAGTGGGTCATCAACGGCCAAAAGACCTGGACCACGCTGGCGCAGCACGCCGACTGGATCTTCTGCCTGTGCCGCACCGATCCGGCCGCCAAGAAGCAGGAAGGCATCTCCTTCATCCTGGTCGACATGAAGACCAAGGGCATCACCGTCCGTCCGATCCAGACCATCGACGGCGGCCATGAAGTCAACGAAGTGTTCTTCGATGACGTCGAAGTGCCGGTGGAGAACCTGGTCGGCCAGGAGAACAAGGGCTGGGACTACGCCAAGTTCCTGCTCGGCAACGAGCGCACCGGCATCGCCCGCGTCGGCATGTCGAAGGAGCGCATCCGCCGCATCAAGCAGCTCGCCGCCCAGGTCGAGTCCGGCGGCAAGCCGGTGATCGAGGATCCCAAGTTCCGCGACAAGCTGGCGGCGGTCGAGATCGAGCTGAAGGCGCTCGAGCTCACCCAGCTCCGCGTCGTCGCCGATGAAGGCAAGCATGGCAAGGGTAAGCCGAACCCGGCGTCCTCGGTGCTGAAGATCAAGGGCTCCGAGATCCAGCAGGCGACCACCGAGCTGCTGATGGAAGTGATCGGCCCGTTCGCCGCGCCCTACGACGTCCATGGCGACGACGATTCGAACGAGACGATGGATTGGACCGCCCAGATCGCGCCCGGTTACTTCAACAACCGCAAGGTCTCGATCTACGGCGGCTCCAACGAGATCCAGCGCAACATCATCTGCAAGGCGGTGCTCGGGCTGTAAGGCGCGACGTCCTCTCCGTCATTGCGAGCGAAGCGAAGCAATCCAGAGCCACGCGCTCGAAGCTGGATTGCTTCGTCGCTTCGCTCCTCGCAATGACGCCCGGTCGATTTTGCTATTCAAGGAAGCATCACGATGGATTTTGATTTGTCCGAGGAGCAGCGCCTCCTCAAGGAAAGCGTCGAAGGCCTGCTGAAGGGCTCTTACGATTTCGACAGCCGCAAGAAGTACGCCAAGGAGAAGGGCGGCTGGAGCCGCGCGGTGTGGGGCAAGTTCGCCGAGCAGGGTCTGCTCGGCCTGCCGTTCTCGGAAGAAGACGGCGGCTTCGGCGCCGGCGCGGTCGAGACCATGATCGTCATGGAAGCGCTCGGCCATGCTTTGGTGCTCGAACCCTATCTGCCGACGGTGGTGATCGGCGGCGGCTTCCTGCGCCGCGCCGGTTCGGCTGCGCAGAAGGCCGCGCATCTGCCCGGGATCATCGACGGCTCCAAGACCTTCGCGTTCGCCCAGCTCGAAAAGAACTCGCGCTGGGATCTCGGCGACGTCTCCACCACCGCCAAGAAGAGCGGCGACGGCTGGGTGATCGACGGCGAGAAGTTCGTGGTGCTGAACGGCGAGGCCGCCGACACCCTGATCGTTACCGCCCGCACCAAGGGCGGCCAGCGTGACCGCGCCGGCGTCGGCGTGTTCCTGGTGCCGGCCGATGCCAAGGGCGTCACCCGCAAGGGCTATCCGACGCAGGACGGGCTGCACGCCGCCGACATCACCTTCACCGGCGTCCAGGTCGGCGCCGATGCGGCGATCGGCGATCCGGAGAACGCGCTCGATCTGATCGAGGCGGTGGTCGATGACGCCCGCACCGCGCTGTGCGCCGAGGCGGTCGGCCTGATGGATGAATCGCTCACCACCACGGTCGAGTACATCAAGACCCGCAAGCAGTTCGGCGTGCCGATCGGCTCTTTCCAGGTGCTGCAGCATCGCGCCGCCGACATGTTCGTCGCCACCGAACAGGCTCGCTCGATGGCGATGTTCGCCACCATGGCGGCGGAGTTCGATGACGCTAAGGAACGCGCCGGCGCGATCGCCGCCGCGAAGGTGCAGATCGGCAAGTCCGGCAAGTTCGTCGGCCAGCAGTCGATCCAGCTCCATGGCGGCATCGGCATGACCATGGAAGCCAAGATCGGCCACTACTTCAAGCGGTTGACCATGATCGAGCAGACCTTCGGCGACACCGATCACCACTTGGCTCGCGTCAGCGCGGGCGGTGGACTGATCTGAGGTAGGTCTCTCAACGAGTCATTCCGGGGCGCTCACGACAGTGAGCGAACCCGGAATCTCTCACCTCCGTCATTCCGGCGCGCGCGCAGCGCGAACCCGGAAGCTCGGCCGCACAAACAACCTCGGGATTCCGGGTTCGCGAGCTTCCGCTCGCGCCCCGGAATGACGACAAAATCCTCGTCATTGCCGGGCTCGACCCGGCAATCCATCCCAAGACGATGGATGCGCGGGTCAAGCCCGCGCAAGACGTGGTCACGCGGGGCTGCCGCGTTCCGCCATAAGTAACAATCAACAACAAGTCCCAGGGAGTATCGCCATGACCACGAATCCGTTCGATCTGTCCGGCAAGGTCGCCGTCGTCACTGGCTCGTCGCGCGGCATCGGTCGCGCGTCGGCGGAGCTGCTGGCCAAGCTCGGCGCCAAGGTGGTGATCTCGAGCCGCAAGGCCGACGCTTGCGAAGAAGTCGCCGAGGGCATCCGGAAACAGGGCGGCGACGCCCATGTCATCGCCTGCAACATCTCCCGGAAAGCGGAAGTCGACGGGCTGATCGACGGCGCGACCGCCAAATACGGCAAGGTCGACATCCTGGTCTGCAACGCCGCGGTGAACCCGTATTACGGCCCGCTGCTCGATATCGCCGACGAGGCGTTCGACAAGATCATGTCGTCGAACGTCAAGAGCAACATCTGGTTGTGCGCTCGCGCGATTCCGCAAATGGCCGAACGCGGCTCGGGCTCGGTCGTCATCATCTCGTCGATTGGGGGCCTGCGCGGCTCCACCGTGATCGGCGCCTACGGCATCTCCAAGGCGGCCGATTTCGCGCTGTGCCGGAGCCTTGCCGGCGAATGGGGCCCGAAGGGCGTCCGCGTCAACGCGATCGCGCCCGGCCTGGTCAAGACCGACTTCGCCCGCGCGCTGTGGGAGGACGAGGCCAATCTCAAGCGCCGCACCGCGGGCACGCCGCTGCGCCGCATTGGTGAGCCGCACGAAATCGCCGGCGCGGTGGCCTATCTCGGCTCCGATGCTTCGACGTTCATGACCGGCCAGACCATCGTGATCGACGGCGGCGTCACCACGGCGTCGGTTTAGGACGCTTTCGAGCCGCCTCGTCGGCGGTTCGCGTCATGCACACACCGGCCAAAAAAAAGCAGGTGCCCGGTTCTGATTTCTTCGGAACCGGAGCCGGCGATGAAAGTTATCCACAGTCGCAGCCGACGCTGTGGGCAGGAGCGGCGAGGGCGTCACCTCGCGAATAAGCCCATATTTGCGGGATATCCGGCGGGTCGATGCGGTGTGCCGCTGCGGTGGCCCAGGGGCGGCTTGTGGTGGCCCTTCCTCCCGGAACCGGGTTTTTCGCGAAACCTTCATTTTCCGCTTGCGGACCCAGAAGGGGGCGACTATACACACATCCACGCGCTGCCCGCCGGTCGGGCGCTCCCACGGTCCCTGGATCGCGGGAGTAATTGGCGCCTTCACTGCTCCTCACTTCGTTGAGTGACGCAACAGCCGATAGTTGTCGGTTGATGCTCTTCTTCGTCGTTGAAGGGTAGGTTCTCTCTTTAAGTAGAGAGTGAGATCTTCGGGTCTCGGGCTGTTTGACAAGTGAAGAAGAAGAAAGAGAAACGTGGACGGCGAAGTCCTTGCGGGTCTCGGTTTTCGGAGGGCTTCGGCTTTCTGGGATTGAGACCGGACGAAAGA
>NZ_QUMK01000128.1 GCF_010907035.1 Rhodopseudomonas sp. BR0M22 | reverse complement strand
CCTGACTTCGGGGCGCCCTCACCCCAACCCTCTCCCGCAGGCGGGAGAGGGAGCTCGCAGTGCCGGGGGAGAGGGTGGTGATCTGTCTCGAAAGCCGGGCGCCAAATCCGGTGCGCCTCCCCCGACGGAGCTCACATGGCTCGCTCTGGAGCCGATCACCGGCCGGACCCATCAGCTCCGGGTGCATTGCGCCGCGATGGGCTGGCCGATCTTTGGCGATAACATCTACGGCAACGGCCCGCGGTTCGGCGAACCGCGGCTGCATCTGCATGCCCGCCAGATCGTCATCCCGCTGTCACGCAACAAGCCGCCGGTGGTGGTCAACGCGCCGCCCCCGGCCCATATGCATCCGCGGCTCTCTGTCTGCGGCTGGACTCCGGAGTGACCCACGGCGTCGGGACGTCGCAGCCTTCGTCGCCCGGTATCGGGCAAAGCGGTATCCCGGCGAAGCGCACGCATCCCGATCACGACCCGGCACCTGCGCGCCAACAACGCCGAAAGTCGGATCACGGCCGACTTGTCGTGCGTGGCCGCACCGACGCATAATCGGTCCAATAACAACAGCCGGAGGCTGAGACGATCGCACGTCTCTTCGCCGGCGATGCTCATCCCTCAACATGTCCATGACTTCGCCCGGATCGCAGGATCAACGATCGGCGGAGAAAAACGTGTTGTCGGGTGAGTCGCCGGTGGCAGCGGGGTTGCGGTCGAAGCACCGACGGCGGGGTGCGGCGCAGGCCGCTTACAGTGTGGAGGAAGCTATGTCCGAGAAGATCTACGACGTGCCTGCAGAATGGGCGAGCCGCGCTTTCGTCGACGACGCCAAATACCGGCAGATGTACGAGCGCTCGGTCAAGGATCCGACCGGGTTCTGGGCGGAGCATGCAGGGCGGGTCGACTGGATCAAGGCCCCGACCAAGATCGACAACTGGTCTTACGCGCCCGGCAACGTCTCGATCAAATGGTTCGAGGACGGCATCCTGAACGCCGCCTACAACTGCATCGATCGCCATCTCGACAAGCGTGGCGACCAGGTCGCAATCATCTGGGAAGGCGACGACCCGTCGCAGTCGCGCTCGATCACCTATCGGGAGCTGCACGACGAAGTCTGCAAGTTCGCCAACATCCTGCGCAACCGCAACGTCGGCAAGGGCGACCGCGTCACCATCTATCTGCCTATGATTCCGGAAGCCGCGTTCGCGATGCTGGCCTGCGCCCGGATCGGCGCGATCCACTCGGTGGTGTTCGCCGGCTTCTCGCCGGACAGCCTCGCCGGCCGCATCAACGACTGCCAGTCCAAGATCGTCATCACCGCAGACGAAGGCCTGCGCGGCGGCCGCAAAGTGCCGCTGAAGGCCAATGTCGACGCAGCACTGAAGAAGTGCGAGGGCGTCGACTGGGTGATGGTGGTCAAGCGCACCGGCGCCGCGGTCGAAATGGATGACGTCCGCGACTTCTGGTATCATGAAGCCGCCGAGATGGTGACCACCGACTGCCCGGTGGAGCACATGCACGCGGAAGATCCGCTGTTCATCCTCTACACCTCGGGCTCGACCGGCCAGCCCAAGGGCGTGCTGCACACCACCGGCGGCTATCTGGTGTTCGCCTCGATGACGCATCAATACGTCTTCGACTATCACGACGGCGACATCTACTGGTGCACCGCCGACGTCGGCTGGGTCACCGGCCACAGCTACATCCTGTATGGCCCGCTCACCAACGGCGCGACCACGCTGATGTTCGAGGGCGTGCCGAACTACCCGAGCAATTCGCGGTTCTGGGAAGTCATCGACAAGCACAAGGTCAACATCTTCTACACCGCACCGACCGCGATCCGCGCGCTGATGCAGGCCGGCGACGAGCCGGTGAAGAAGACCTCGCGCAAGTCGCTGCGCCTGCTCGGATCGGTCGGCGAGCCGATCAATCCGGAAGCCTGGGAGTGGTACCACCGCGTCGTCGGCGAGGACCGCTGCCCGATCGTCGACACCTGGTGGCAGACCGAGACCGGCGGCATCCTGATCACGCCGCTGCCGGGCGCCACCAAGCTGAAGCCCGGCTCGGCGACCCGGCCGTTCTTCGGCGTGGTGCCGGAAATCCTTGATCCCGACGGCAACGTGCTGGAGGGCGAATGCACCGGCAATCTGTGCATCGGCCGGTCGTGGCCGGGGCAGATGCGCACCGTCTATGGCGATCACGCGCGGTTCGAGCAGACCTACTTCTCGGCCTACAAGGGCAAGTACTTCACCGGTGACGGCTGCCGCCGCGATGCCGATGGATTCTACTGGATCACCGGCCGCGTCGACGACGTCATCAACGTCTCGGGGCACCGCATGGGCACCGCTGAGGTCGAATCCTCGCTGGTGGCGCATCCGAAAGTGTCCGAAGCCGCGGTGGTCGGCTATCCGCACGACATCAAGGGCCAGGGCATCTACGCCTACGTCACCCTGATGGCCGGCGAGGAGCCGACCGAGGAACTGCGCAAGGAGCTGGTCGCCTGGGTCCGCAAGGACATCGGCCCGATCGCCTCGCCGGACCTGATCCAGTTCGCGCCCGGCCTGCCGAAAACCCGCTCCGGCAAGATCATGCGCCGGATCCTGCGCAAGATCGCCGAGGACGAGCCGTCCTCGCTCGGCGACACCTCGACGCTGGCCGATCCGGCCGTCGTCGACGATCTGGTCGAGCACCGCCAGAACAAGAGCCACACGGCGGGCTGACCCTGCCGCGGCAGCCACGACCGAACGTGGCTCGCCGACACGATGCGAAGGCCCCGCCTGTCCGATAGGCGGGGCCTGTTGCGTCTGGCGGGTCCTGCGGATCTGATTGCGGCTCGACAGACGATGCTGAGCCTCGCGACGTCACCGCGGTGCCGGAGGTTGTGCTGATTCGATCACATTCGACCGGGGATCGTCAGCGGCGAACCACTTTACCGGCGGGTGTTGTTTGCCGGACATTTACTTTGTTCCCGAGATTTCTCTTCATTGGTACGCCCACGTTCATTTTGGTCGTCCAGCACATACCGGTTGGTGAGGTCGCGCTGCGACCATCGCGGGCGCTGAGGGGCGCCGGAGCGAAGCTGTCCGGTGCGAGGAAACTGGAGAGACTGAATGTCTTTTGGATTTCGTTCGGCGAAATTGGCATGGGCGCTCGTTGCCTTGTCGGGCGTTGCAGCGGTGAGCATTCAACGGGCGGAGGCGAAGCCGGACTTCGTCGCCTTCCACGGTGACTTCTCGCCCGGTACGATCGTGGTGAAGACCGGCGAACGACGCCTGTATCTGGTGGTCGAGCCCGGCCATGCGGTGCGCTATCCGGTCGGCGTCGGCAAGGCCGGCAAGCAGTGGGCCGGTATCACCAAGATCGACGGCAAGTATCGCAATCCGGCCTGGGCGCCGCCGGCCGACGTCAAGCACGACGTCCCGAGCATTCCGGATGTGATTCCGGGCGGATCGCCCGCCAACCCGATGGGCGTCGCGGCAATGACGCTGGCGGGCGGCGAATACGCCATTCACGGCACCAACCGGCCGAAGTCGATCGGCGGCTTCGTGTCCTACGGCTGCATCAGGATGTTGAACCAGGACATTACCGACCTGTACGACCGCGTGCCGGTCGGCACCACCGTGGTGGTCGCCCACTGACAGGGGCGGCGATACCGAACGGGACCAAAGAAACGGGACCAAAGAAAAGCCGCGGGGAGAGTGCCCCGCGGCTTTTTGTTTGTCGTGTGTCTGCGCCCGCTCAGCGACGCGGCGCTGCGCCAGGAGGCGGCGGCGGCAGCGACGCCTGCCCGCCATTGAGCAGCGGCGTGATGCGCCGGACCGTGACCCGGCGGTTCTGCCGCTCCGGCCCCTGAGTCGGTATCTTCAGATACTGCTCGCCATAGCCCTGCGAGGTCAGGTTCTCGGCCGGCACCCCGAACTGCTGGGTGAGCAGCGTCGCCGCGGCTTCGGCGCGACGGTCCGACAGCGACAGGTTGTCGGTGTCGTTACCGACCGCATCGGTGTGCCCTTCGATCAGGAACACCTCGCGCGGATTGCGCTGGATTGCGCGGTTCAGACCATCCGCAATCACCTGCAGCTTCGCCGCCTGATCCGGGGGAATGTCCCACGAGCCGGTGTCGAAGTTGATGGTGTTGAGATCGATCGACGGCATCCGCTGACGCACCGCCGGGCTGTAGCGGATCTCGTCCATGGAGTAGCGGCGTTCGATCCGCTCGACCGGCGGAGCTTCCAGAGTCTCGTAGATCAGCTCCGGCGACGCGTCGTCGTAATCGACGATGTAGCGGTCGCGCGGAATGCGGATCACCGGCGGCGGCAGGTCGACGTAGAAGTTCGCCCGGTCGCGCGGACCGTAGCTGTTGTCGATGATGATGATCTCGCGGCCGTCACGGTCACGGCGAATCCGCCGCAGCAACTGACCGTCCCGATCGGTGACGTTGATGATCTCGCTGCCATCGGGCCGAATCACGATCGTGCGGCGTTCGTCGCCACGATCGTCGACCCGGATGTCGCGCGCACCATAGCGGAAGCGATCGACCTCGTTGTGCCGGATGAACTCCTGGCCTCCCGGATCGCGCACGATGACGCGGCCGGGCTCGGTGATGACGATGCGGCCGTTCTGCTGAACCTCGCGCCGCTGACTGCGGAAGTCCGAGATGTTGCGCGGCCCCTGTGGGGCGGCCCCTTGCGGGATCGGGGTCAACGCCTGAGGCGACGGCGGCGGTGCGGCCGGGATCGGTGCCGTCACTGTCGGCGGCGGAGGTGGCGGCGGTGCGACCGCTGGCGCAGCGGCGGGTTGCGGCGGCTGAGCCGGCTGAGATTGGCTGCGCTCAGGCGAAGGGGCCGGCGCGACGGCGGGTCCGGCACCCGGGGCTCCGGGACCAGCTTGTGGCCGCGGCGGCGGACCGCCTGCAGGAGCGCCCGGTTGCGGGCCGCGCTCGCCCGGCGGGCGGGCGGCCGGTGCCGCTGCGGGGCCGGTTTGATGCGGCGGCGGAGTCTCGGCTTTCGGCTGCGCCGAAGGAGCTGGAGCTGGAGCCGGTGCTGCGGCGGGCGGCGGTGGGCCGCGACTGTCTCTTATACCCATCT
>NZ_QUMK01000127.1 GCF_010907035.1 Rhodopseudomonas sp. BR0M22 | reverse complement strand
GCACAGTGCTCGGGGACCCCCACCCCGGCCTCCGCTTCGCTCGGCCGACCCTCCCCCAGGGGGGAGGGGGCGCGTGCGGCTCGTCCTACAGGTCGCGTGCGCTTAGCACCAAGCGCGGCCAGTCCACGACGATCGCCTACACCACGTGATCTGGCGCCAGGGCGCACACTGTGTTGGGGTCCGTCTCGATCTGCACCGTGGTGTGCGCGATGCCGAAATCGTGCTGCAGTTCGTGGGCGAGGTCGACCAGGAACGGATCGCCCGGCGAGCCGCCGGGCATCACCAGATGGCAGGTCAAGGCGACTTCGGTGGTCGACATCCCCCAGATGTGCAGGTCGTGGACCTGGGTGACACCGGGGAGTTTCGATAGGAACGCGCGCACCGCTGCGGGGTCGATGCCACGCGGCACCGCTGCAAGCGACAACGCAGCGGAGTCGCGCAGCAGACCCCATGTGCCCCAGACGATGACCACAGCGACGAGCAGGCTGACGGCCGGATCGATCCAGTACCAGCCGGTGAACAGGATGATGACACCGGCCACCACTACGGCGGCCGACACTGCTGCATCCGCCGCCATGTGCAAGTAAGCGCCACGAATGTTGAGGTCGCTGTGGCGGCCCGAGGCGAACAGCCAGGCCGTGACGGCATTGATCACGATGCCGATGCCGGCCACCACCATCACGGTGATACCTGCAACCGGCTCGGGCGCGAACAGCCGCACGATCGCTTCCCACCCAATTGCGCCGACGGCGAGCAGCAGGAATACCGCGTTGAAAAGCGCCGCCAAAATCGAGGACCCGCGCAGGCCATAGGTATAACGCGCCGAGGGCGGCCGCTTCGACAGCCCGGCCGCCACCCACGCCACCACCAGACCGGCAACGTCGGACAGATTGTGGCCGGCGTCGGCAATCAGTGCCATCGAGTTGCTGAAGTAACCGAATGCCGCTTCGGCGATGACGAACGCCACATTCAGCGCGATGCCGATCGCGAAGGCACGACCGAAATCCTTCGGCGCATGACTATGACCACCAGGACCATGCGAGGCGCCAGGTCCGTGATGGTGATGATGATCGTGACTCATCCAAACAGAACGTTGTGGTGCAGGGGCTGGGACTCCCCGGCGACAGGATTCAAACTGTCGCACGTCGACAGGCGATACGAAAGCTGCAGACCGCGTTGCTGATCAGAATTGGTCCAGTTTTGACGTAGGCCATGCAGCCGCTTCGCGACAGCAACTTGGTGGCGTCGCCCCGAGCCTGTGAATCGAACTTCATCGATCGAGTCCGGCAGTCAGCCGAAGAGGACTCGCATGGCCTTGCATCGACGGCGCTTCAAGAAATGAATTAATATTCTTATCATGTCATTTCGTCGTTGCGCTGACTGCATCTGCTCCGTAAATAGAGGCACCTTCGCGAGCCTCTCCCCGGGGCCCTGTCCGCTCGCCGCCAACCGATTGAGCCGATGACCGCCAGGATGGAACGACCGCTTTCGCCTCACATGCAGGCCTACCGCTGGAGCCTGACGATGACGATGTCCATCGTCCATCGCGCCACCGGCATAGCCCTGTATTCTGGAACCTTGTTGCTGGCCTGGTGGCTGATTGCCTGCGCTGCCGGCCCGGCCGCCTACGCCAACGTCCAGGCCTTCACCGGCTCCTGGATCGGCCGTTTGATCGTTTTCGGCTATACCTGGGCGCTGATGCACCATCTGCTCAGCGGCGTCCGCCACTTCGTTTGGGACCTCGGTTACGGCTTCAAGACCGCCGACCGCGAGTGGCTGACCTGGGCCGCCCTGATCGGCGGCATCGTGCTGACCGTCCTCCTCTGGGTGATCGCCTATTCGATGGGGGTGGCCCGATGAGCGGCGACAACGCACACGGCGCACAGAAGTCCTCGATGCGCACGCCGATCGGCAAGGTTCGCAAGCTAGGACCTGCCGGCTCCGGCACCTCGGATTTCTGGCGCCAGCGCATCACCGGTGTCGCCATGACGCTGCTGATCCTGCCGACCATCGTGGTGATCATGATGCTGCTCGGCCGCAATCAGGCCGCCGCCGCGCAGATCCTTGGTTCGCCTCTGATCTCGCTGATCATGATCCTCTTCATCATTGCCTCCGCGATCCACATGAAGATCGGCATGCAGGTGGTGATCGAAGACTACGTCCAGAACGAAAAGCTCAAGTTGGTCACGGTGATGGCCAACAACTTCTTCTCGATCGCCGTGGCGCTGGCCGCGATCTTTGCGATCTTCAAAATGGCATCCGGAGTTTAAGGCATGGCGGCGAACGGCAACGGCGCCCCGGCGGCGGGCGGAAACGCCTATCCGATCGAGGACCACACCTATGACGTCGTCGTGGTCGGCGCCGGCGGCGCGGGTCTGCGCGCGGTGGTCGGTTGCAGCGAAGCGGGCCTCCGCACCGCCTGCATCACCAAGGTGTTCCCGACCCGCTCGCACACCGTGGCGGCGCAGGGCGGCATCTCGGCTTCGCTCGGCAACATGCACAAGGACGACTGGCGCTGGCACATGTACGACACCGTCAAGGGGTCGGACTGGCTCGGCGATCAGGACTCGATCGAATACATGGTCCGCAACGCGCCGGAAGCCGTGTACGAGCTCGAGCATTGGGGCGTGCCGTTCTCGCGCACCGAGGAAGGCAAGATCTATCAGCGTCCGTTCGGCGGCATGACCACCGAGTTCGGCAAGAGCCAGGCGCAGCGCACCTGCGCGGCCGCCGACCGCACCGGCCACGCCATGCTGCACACGATGTACGGCCAGGCGCTGCGCCATTCGGCCGAGTTCTACATCGAATTCTTCGCCATCGACCTGATCATGGACGATCAGGGCTGCTGCCGCGGCGTCGTGGCGCTGAAGCTCGACGACGGCACCATCCATCGCTTCAAGGCCCAGACCACCATCCTGGCGACCGGCGGTTACGGCCGCGCCTACGCCTCCTGCACGTCGGCGCATACCTGCACCGGCGACGGCGGCGCGATGGCGCTGCGGGCCGGCCTGCCGCTGCAGGACATGGAGTTCGTTCAGTTCCACCCGACCGGCATTTACGGTTCGGGCTGTCTGGTGACCGAAGGCGCCCGCGGTGAGGGCGGCTATCTGGTCAACTCCGAAGGCGAGCGCTTCATGGAGCGCTACGCGCCGTCGGCCAAGGACCTCGCCTCGCGCGACGTGGTTTCGCGCGCGATGACGATCGAAATGCGCGAAGGTCGCGGCGTCGGCAAGAAGAAGGACCACATCTTCCTGCACCTCGACCATCTGGCGCCGGAAGTGCTGCACGAGCGGCTGCCGGGCATCTCGGAATCGGCCCGGATCTTCGCCGGCGTCGACGTCACCCGCGAGCCGATCCCGATCCTGCCGACCGTGCACTACAACATGGGCGGCATCCCGACGAACTTCCACGGCGAAGTCGTCACCAAGAAGGACGGCGACGACAACGCGGTGGTGCCGGGTCTGATGGCGATCGGCGAAGCCGCCTGCGTGTCGGTGCACGGCGCCAACCGCCTCGGCTCCAACTCGCTGATCGACCTCGTGGTGTTCGGCCGCGCCGCGGCGCTGCGCTGCGCCGAAAAGCTGGTGCCGAACGGCAAGCAGCCGGAGCTGCCGGCGAACTCCGCCGAGATGTCGCTCGGCCGCCTCGACAAGTATCGCTACGCCAAGGGCGGCACCCCCACCGCCAAGCTGCGCGAGCGGATGCAGCATGTGATGCAGAACAACTGCGCGGTGTTCCGCACCGGCGAAGTGCTGGCCGAGGGCAAGGAACTGATCGCCAACGTCTATGGCAGCGTCGGCGATGTCGGCGTGTCGGATCGTTCGCTGGTCTGGAACACGGATCTGGTCGAGACTCTGGAGTTCGACAATCTGATCGTCCAGGCGGTGGTGACGATGAACTCGGCCGCCAACCGCACCGAGAGCCGCGGCGCTCACGCCCGCGAGGATTTCCCGGATCGCGACGACGCCGCCTGGATGAAGCACACCCTGGCCTGGATCGGTGACAAGGGCGACGTGACCATCGATTACCGACCGGTGCACGACTACACGATGACCAACGACGTTCAGTACATTCCGCCGAAGCCGCGGGTGTATTGATCGCCAGAGAACGAACTGTCATGCCCGGGCATAGCCGTTAGTAGAACGGCGTTCTGAAACGCCTATGACCCGGGCATCCATCATCTTCGCAAGAAGATGGATTGCCGGGTCAAGTCCGGCAATGACGCGCAGAGCCAGAGGCAACGAGATGGTTGAATTCGCACTTCCGAAGAATTCGAAGATTGTCGGCGGCAAGACCTGGCCGAAGCCGGAAGGCGCGACCGAGGTTCGTGAGTTCCGCGTCTATCGCTGGAATCCGGACGACGGCAAGAACCCGAGCATCGACACTTACTACGTCGACAAGCACGACTGCGGCCCGATGGTTCTCGACGGCCTGATCTGGATCAAGAACAACATCGACCCGACCCTGACCTTCCGCCGCTCCTGCCGCGAAGGCGTGTGCGGGTCCTGCGCGATGAACATCGACGGCGAGAACACGCTGGCCTGCACCAAGGCGATGGACGATGTTCGCGACGACGCGGTGAAGATCACGCCGCTGCCGCATCAGCCGGTGGTGAAGGATCTGGTCCCCGACCTCACCAACTTCTACGCCCAGTACGCCTCGATCCAGCCCTGGCTGCAGACCGTCACGCCGACGCCGCAGAAGGAATGGCGGCAGAGCCACTCCGATCGCGAAAAGCTCGACGGCCTGTACGAGTGCATCCTGTGCGCCTGCTGCTCGACCTCGTGCCCGAGCTACTGGTGGAATTCGGATCGCTTCCTCGGCCCGGCCGCGCTCTTGCAGGCGACCCGCTGGGTCGAAGACAGCCGCGACGAGGCCACCGGCGAGCGCCTCGACAATCTCGAAGATCCGTTCCGGATCTATCGCTGCCACACCATCATGAACTGCGCCAAGGCGTGCCCGAAGGGTCTCAACCCGTCGGAAGCGATCGCCAACCTCAAGCTCAAGCTGGTCGAACGCCAGATCTGACGCGCAAGCTTCATCTTCGCTTTGCAACGGCCGGGCTAGCGCCCGGCCGTTTTGCTTTGAGCAAGTCACCCGCCCCACCCCGTCATTGCGAGCGAAGCGAAGCAATCCAGCGCCGTGCAC
>NZ_QUMK01000126.1 GCF_010907035.1 Rhodopseudomonas sp. BR0M22 | reverse complement strand
TACGTCTCGTGGGCTCGGAGATGTGTATAAGAGCCAGGCCCGGGACCCCCCACCCCGGCCTCCGCTCCGCTCGGCCGACCCTCCCCGCAAGGGGGAGGGGATCGGCAGCGCTAGCGTCGCAATTCCTCCTTCGCTCCCCTAAAGTCCGCGCTCTGCCAACCGAGTCGCCGCATGCCCGTTCGCCAACTTCCCGAAACCATCGTCAACCGCATCGCTGCTGGCGAGGTGGTGGAGCGGCCGGCGAGCGTGGTGAAGGAGCTGGTCGAGAACGCGATCGATGCCGGGGCCAGCCGGATCGACATCTTCTCGGACGGCGGCGGGCGGCGGAAGATCGTGATCGCCGACGACGGCTCGGGGATGACCGCGGCCGATCTCGCGCTCGCGGTCGATCGCCACGCCACCTCCAAGCTCGACGACGAGGATTTGCTGGCGATCCGCACCCTGGGCTTTCGCGGCGAGGCGCTGCCGTCGATCGGCGCGGTGGCGAAGCTGTCGATCACCACGCGCCATGCCAGCGAGCCGCACGCCTGGGCGATGCGGGTCGAAGGCGGCGACAAGACTCCGATCGCGCCGGCGGCCTTGACCCAAGGCACCCGCGTCGAAGTCGCCGATCTGTTCTTTGCCACGCCGGCGCGGCTGAAATTTCTCAAGACCGACCGCACCGAGGCCGAGGCCATCCGCGAAGTGGTGCGGCGCCTTGCGATGGCGCGGCCGGACGTCGCCTTCACCCTGGCCGGCGAAGAACGCGCGCCGGTGACCTGGGCGGCGGCGCTGCCGGGGGCGCCGGGCCAATTGATCCGGCTCGGCGATATTCTCGGCGCCGACTTTCGCGCCAACGCCATCGAGGTCCGCGCCGAACGCGAGGGCGTCGTGGTCGAAGGCTTCGCGGCGGCGCCGTCGCTGACCAAGGCCAATGCGCTCGGCCAGTATCTGTTCGTCAACGGCCGCCCGGTGCGCGACAAGCTGATCTTGGGAGCCGTGCGCGCCGCCTATTCGGATTACTTGCCGCGCGACCGTCATCCGGTGGTGGCGCTGTTCGTCACGCTGGATAGCCGCGAGGTCGACGCCAACGTGCATCCGGCCAAGACCGAGGTGCGGTTCCGCAATGCGGGCCTGGTCCGCGCGCTGATCGTGCACGCGCTGAAGGAAGGCCTCGCGCGCGAAGGCCGCCGCACCGCGGCCAACAGCGCCGGCAGCGTGATCTCGACGTTTCGTCCCGCTTCGATGCCGCCGGCGAATTGGGATTGGCGTTCGTCGCCGTCCTATCCGGTCGGTGGCAGCGCGGCGCCATCGTTCGCCGAGCGCGCGCAGGCGGCGTTCGATGTGGGCGCGCCGAGCGCCGACATTCGTCCGACCGAGGTGACGCCGGATCTGCTCGACCGGCCGCTCGGCGCGGCGCGCACCCAGATCCACGAGACCTACATCGTGTCGCAGACCCGCGACGGTCTCATCGTGATCGATCAGCACGCCGCACACGAGCGGATCGTCTATGAACGGCTCAAAGCCTCGCTCGACGCCAACGGCGTGCAGCGGCAGATCCTGCTGATCCCCGACATCGTCGAGATGGACGAAGCGACGGTCGAGCGTCTGGTCGCGCGCGCCGAGGAGCTGGCGAAGTTCGGCCTCGTGATCGAGAGCTTCGGCCCCGGCGCGGTGGCGGTGCGCGAAACGCCGTCGCTGCTCGGCAAGACCGATGCGGCGGGGCTGTTGCGCGATCTCGCCGAGCACATGGCCGAATGGGACGAAGCGCTGCCGCTGGAGCGCCGCCTGATGCACGTCGCCGCCACCATGGCCTGCCACGGCTCGGTGCGGGCCGGGCGCGTGCTCAAGCCGGAAGAGATGAACGCGCTGCTGCGCGAGATGGAAGCCACGCCGAATTCCGGCCAATGCAACCACGGCCGCCCGACCTACGTCGAACTGACGCTGACCGATATCGAGAAGCTGTTCGGGCGGAGGTAGTTGCCGTCTGTGCGTCCGCGCATTGCATGCGCCCCGAGCACCGCGCGCTCCCTCTCCCGCCTGCGGGAGAGGGCTGGGGTGAGGGCGCCCCAGGCAGTGAGTCCGCGATCCGCGTCGCCCCTCACCCCAGCCCTCTCCCCGCAAGAGCGGGGCGAGGGAGCGTGCCGTGCTCGTGTCGATGGTGTCGGCAACGTCGTTCCGGGGCGCGCGTAGCGCGAGCCCGGAATCTCGAGGTTGTTACATAAGAGATTCCGGGTTCGCTGACTTCGTCAGCGCCCCGGAATGACTCGTGGTGAGAGTGGTGCCCTAACTAATAGACCCTCAGAACACCTTCTTGATCCAGCCGTGCTTATCCTCGGCGCGGCCGTATTGGATGTCGACGAGCTGCTTGCGCAGGCCCATCGCCACTTCGCCGGCCTGGCCGCCGCCGATGGTGAAGTCGCCGTGGTTCGAGCACACCTTGCCGATCGGCGAGATCACCGCGGCGGTGCCGCAGGCGAACGCTTCCTTGAGCTTGCCGCTGGCCGCGTCGGCGCGCCACTGCTCGATCGTGTACGGCTCCTCGCGAACGGTGCGGCCGGCGGCGCGCGCCAGCGTGATGATCGAGTCGCGGGTGATGCCGGGCAGGATGGTGCCGAGCGGCGGCGTGGTCAGCGAGCCGTCGTCGAACACGAAGAACACGTTCATGCCGCCGAGCTCTTCGACGTAGCGGCGCTCCAGCGCATCGAGGAACACCACCTGATCGCAGCCGCGCTCGATCGCTTCGGCCTGGGCGCGCAGGCTGGCCGCGTAGTTGCCGCCGCACTTGACGCCGCCGGTGCCGCCGACCGCCGCGCGGGTGTAATTCTCCGAAACCCAGATCGACACCGGCGCCGGGCCGCCCTTGAAGTACGAGCCGACCGGCGAGGCGATCACCGCGAAGATGTACTCCGCCGACGGCTTGACGCCGAGGAACACCTCGCTGGCGATCATGAACGGCCGCAGATACAGGCTGCCTTCGCCGCCCGGAATCCAACTCCGGTCGATCTTGACGATCTGTTCGACCGCTTCGATGAACACCGTCTCCGGCAGCTGAGCCATCGCCATGCGGTCGGCCGAGTCGCGGAAGCGGCGGGCGTTGGCGTCGGGGCGGAACAGGTTCACGCCGCCGTCGTCGCGCTTATAGGCCTTCAGACCCTCGAAGATTTCCTGCGCATAGTGCAGCACGGCGGTCGCGGTGTGCAGCGGGAAATTGGCTCGAGCCTCGACGCGCGCAGCGTTCCAGCCGTTGGTCTGGTCGTAGCGGACCACGGCCATGTGGTCGGTGAAGACGCGGCCGAAGCCGGGGTTGGCCAGCTTGGCGGTGCGATCTGCGTCCGGCGTCGGGCTGGTCGTGGGCTGCACCTCGAAATCCAGCCAGAGCGAGCCGTCCATCTTGTCGAACGAAACTCCCATCGATCTTCTCCTCGATCGGCGCGCCTGCGGGTGGCCGTGGTTGTGGCGGATCCGGCTACGCGAGCCGGCCGCAAGGGTGGTTATCGGTCCCGGCGGTGGCCGGGAGATGTTTTGGCGGAATTGCCGAACTCCGCTAATGTTTCGGCCGAGCCGTCCGACCATCGCATGCAGGCCGCCGGGCAGCTTCCTTTATCGGACTGCACGGGCACGGGTCGCAAGCGGAATAGTCGATTATTTCGTCTTGGTCGGCGGTTTTGTAACATAAAGACCTGATATGTCAACATGGCTGACATAAATTTCAACGAGATGATCCGGCCGTCCGGCGAGCGCTCGGCTGAGCCGGCGGCGGGCACCGATCCGCGGCCGCCGCGCTGGGACATCGTCGAGCTGCTGTTCTTCGCCTATCGCGACTTCGTCGGCGACGCCGACCATGTGCTGGAGGCGTTCGGCTTCGGCCGCGCCCATCACCGCGTGGTGCATTTCGTCTGCCGCTATCCCGGCCTGACGGTGGCCGATCTGCTCGACGTGCTGCGGATCACCAAGCAGTCGCTCAGCCGGGTGCTGAAGCAACTGCTGGACGAGGGCTACATCGTGCAGAAGGCCGGCGACAGCGACCGCCGCCAGCGCCTTCTTTTCGCCACCGCAAAGGGCGAGGCGCTGGTGGAGAAACTGGCCCGGCTGCAGACCGAACGGATCGATCGCGCGTTGCGCGACCTCGGTCCCGGCGGCGCCGAGACGGTCGGCAAATTCCTGCGCGCCATGATCGATCGGGACGATCCGGACAAGGTGCTCCAGACCATCCTGCACGGCGGCGCCATCGCAAAGGACGTGACGTGATCCAGCTCGCAACATTGGCGAAGAAACCGGTCCGCCCCGCCGACGATGCGCCGCATCTACTGCTGGTCGACGACGACCGCCGCATCCGCGATCTGCTGTCGCGGTTTCTCGCCTCCGAGGGCTATCGCGTCACCACCGCGCAGAGCGTGCGCGACGCCCGCGCCAAGCTGGCCGGACTCGATTTCGATCTGTTGATCCTCGACGTGATGATGCCGGGTGAGACCGGTTTCGATCTCGCCCGCTCGATCCGCCTGACCTCCGACGTGCCGATCGTGATGCTGACCGCCCGGCACGAGGCGGAGAGCCGGATCGAAGGCCTGCAGATCGGCGCCGACGACTACGTCGCCAAGCCGTTCGAGCCGCGCGAATTGCTGCTGCGGATCGGCAACATCCTCAAGCGCACCGCGCCGGCACCCGCCGCCAAGGCCGAGACGGTGGCGTTCGGGCCGTATGTGTTTCACATCGATCGCGGCGAACTGCGCCAGGGCGAGGAGATCGTCCATCTCACCGACCGCGAGCGCGACATGCTGCGGATGCTGGCGGCGGCGCCCGGCGAGACCGTGCCGCGCGGCGATCTGTCCGGCGCCGGCAATGCCAACGAGCGCGCGGTCGACGTCCAGATCAACCGCCTGCGCCGCAAGATCGAGCGCGACCCCGCCAACCCGCTGTTCCTGCAAGCCGTCCGCGGCATCGGCTACCGCCTGGTCGCGGCGCCGTAGCTCCTGATTAATTTCGTGATGAGCAGAGCTTTGCCCCAGGCACCGTGCAACCTCTCCCCGCCCTGCGCGGGGAGAGGTCGGCGCGCGTTCGCGCGCCGGGTGAGGGGCATGGCACGGCGTCTATTAGCAGCCTCGACGCGCGCGGATGCGCTGCTGCCCCTCACCCCAACCCTCTCCCCGCAAGGGCGGGGCGAGGGGGCGCGCTGTGCTTGGGG
>NZ_QUMK01000125.1 GCF_010907035.1 Rhodopseudomonas sp. BR0M22 | reverse complement strand
AACGCAAAAAACGCCGCCTCTTTTGGAGGCGGCGTTTTGTGTGTTTGCTTGTCATCGTGATTTGAGGATTTCTTGTACTTTGCAGGCCTGGCAGCGACCTACTCTCCCGCGTCTTGAGACGAAGTACCATTGGCGCTGAGGAGTTTAACGGCCGTGTTCGGGATGGGAACGGGTTCAGGCTCCTCGCTAGAACCACCAGGCCGGCGAAGGACAAGAGCACGAAGCAATATCTGGTTTGGTCACCACATTTGTGTGGTGGACACTGATAATGAGAGCAATCAAGCCAATCGAACGATTAGTACCGGTAAGCTGCATGCGTTGCCGCACTTCCACATCCGGCCTATCAACGTGGTCGTCTTCCACGGTTCTCAAGGGAATGCTCGTTTTGAGGTGGGTTTCCCGCTTAGATGCTTTCAGCGGTTATCCCGTCCGTACATAGCTATGCTGCACTGCCGCTGGCGCGACAACAGCTCCACCAGAGGTACGTTCATCCCGGTCCTCTCGTACTAGGGACAAATCCTCTCAACATTCCAACACCCACGGCAGATAGGGACCGAACTGTCTCACGACGTTCTGAACCCAGCTCACGTACCACTTTAATCGGCGAACAGCCGAACCCTTGGGACCTTCTCCAGCCCCAGGATGTGATGAGCCGACATCGAGGTGCCAAACGACGCCGTCGATATGGACTCTTGGGCGTCATCAGCCTGTTATCCCCGGCGTACCTTTTATCCGTTGAGCGATGGCCCATCCACGCGGGACCACCGGATCACTATGACCGACTTTCGTCTCTGCTCGACTTGTTGGTCTCGCAGTCAGGCAGGCTTATGCCATTGTACTCGACGAACGATTTCCGACCGTTCTGAGCCTACCGTCGCACGCCTCCGTTACTCTTTGGGAGGCGACCGCCCCAGTCAAACTGCCCACCATGCGCTGTCCCGGATCCCGCTGAGGGAACGCGGTTAGATATCCATAACCATTAGGGTGGTATTTCACATTGCGGCTCCACCCGAGCTGGCGCCCGAGCTTCAAAGCCTACCACCTATTCTACACAAACAGTCACGAATACCAGCGCAAAGCTACAGTAAAGGTGCACGGGGTCTTTCCGTCTGACCGCAGGAACCCCGCATCTTCACGGGGAATTCAATTTCACTGAGTCGATGTTGGAGACAGCGGGGAAGTCATTACGCCATTCGTGCAGGTCGGAACTTACCCGACAAGGAATTTCGCTACCTTAGGACCGTTATAGTTACGGCCGCCGTTTACCGGGGCTTCAATTCAGAGCTTGCACTCCTCCTCTTAACCTTCCGGCACCGGGCAGGCGTCAGACCCTATACGTCATCTTGCGATTTCGCAGAGCCCTGTGTTTTTGTTAAACAGTTGCCACCCCCTGGTCTGTGCCCCTCCTGCCTGCTTGCGCAAACAGAAGGCCTCCTTATCCCGAAGTTACGGAGGTAAATTGCCGAGTTCCTTCAACATCGTTCTCTCAAGCGCCTTGGTATACTCTACCAGTCCACCTGTGTCGGTTTCGGGTACGGTCTGATGTGGAGGCTATTTCCTGGAACCCCGTCGAGGCCCGACCAATCCAGTAAGGTCGAACAACATAAGGGATTCGTCACCATCCACTGGCTCACGAATATTCACGTGATTCCCATCGACTACGCCTTTCGGCCTCGCCTTAGGGACCGGCTAACCCTGCGAAGATTAACTTTACGCAGGAACCCTTGGACTTTCGGCGACACTGTCTTTCACAGTGTTTGTCGTTACTCATGCCAGCATTCGCACTTCTGATACCTCCAGGCGCCCTCACGGGTCGCCCTTCGCAGGCTTACAGAACGCTCCGCTACCGCGTGCTTGCGCACACCCTAAGCTTCGGCTCGTGGCTTGAGCCCCGTTACATCTTCGGCGCAGAAACCCTTATTTAGACCAGTGAGCTGTTACGCTTTCTTTAAAGGATGGCTGCTTCTAAGCCAACCTCCTGGTTGTTTTGGGATTTCCACATCCTTTCCCACTTAGCCACGAATTGGGGGCCTTAGCTGTAGGTCAGGGTTGTTTCCCTCTCCACGACGGACGTTAGCACCCGCCGTGTGACTCCCGGATAGTACTCTCAGGTATTCGGAGTTTGGTTGGGTTTGGTAAGACGGTAAGTCCCCCTAGCCCATCCAGTGCTCTACCCCCTGAGGTATTCGTCCGAGGCGATACCTAAATATCTTTCGCGGAGAACCAGCTATTTCCCAGTTTGATTGGCCTTTCACCCCTAACCACAAGTCATCGGAGCCTTTTTCAACAGGCACCCGTTCGGTCCTCCAGTGAGTGTTACCTCACCTTCAACCTGCTCATGGCTAGATCACTAGGTTTCGGGTCTAATCCAACGAACTTGACGCCCTATTCAGACTCGCTTTCGCTGCGCCTACACCTACCGGCTTAAGCTTGCTCGTTAAATTAAGTCGCTGGCCCATAATACAAAAGGTACGACGTCACCCAGAACGTATCTTGGGCTCCGTCTGTTTGTAGGTGTCCGATTTCAGGAACTATTTCACTCCCCTCGTCGGGGTGCTTTTCACCTTTCCCTCACGGTACTGGTTCACTATCGGTCGCTGAGGAGTACTTAGGCTTGGAGGGTGGTCCCCCCATGTTCAGACAGGATTTCACGTGTCCCGCCTTACTCGAGCATCAATGATTGAATTACTTGTACGGGGCTATCACCCTCTAAGGCTCTGCTTTCCTGACAGATTCCAATTGTCGCACATTGATGACTGGCCTGGTCCGCGTTCGCTCGCCACTACTAGCGGAGTCTCGGTTGATGTCCTTTCCTCCAGGTACTTAGATGTTTCAGTTCCCTGGGTTCGCTTGAAACCTCCTATGTATTCAGAGATCTCATACCTTCTCTTGATAACCGGAAATCCAAAACCTCGCGGCTTGGTTCTCACCAAGACACAAGGCCTTGGAGTTCCGGCTATCGAAGGTGGGTTTCCCCATTCGGAAATCCACGGATCAAAGCTTCTTCGCAGCTCCCCATGGCTTATCGCAGCGTAGCACGTCCTTCATCGCCTCTCAGCGCCAAGGCATCCGTCGAACACCCTTAAGGCACTTGATTGCTCTCATTATCAATGTCCACACACTCGGCAGAATGCACTTGCAAGCCATCCCGTAGGACGCGTCTTGCAAACGGACACTGATTAGAAAGACCAGTTATTGCTTCGTAAGATCGACCCGATGACGATGCGGTCAAGCGTCGTCAACAAGAAGCGTTTTACAACCCGGTCGTCTTGCAACAACCAGGCGCCGAAAACACTCCGGAGATACGCGATCAAGCCCCGCAGATTGCTCCACAAGACCCGAACCCGGATCGATCTCCTCTTCACGATGTCAGAAAACCCGCCAGGCTGCGCATTGCGCAAAGCCGGCGAATACAAGTTGCGGACGAAAAACCATCGTCGCTGCCCGAATGACAACAACGAGGTGCGAGCCAAGATCACGATGATCATCCATCTGGTGGAGCCAGACGGGATCGAACCGACGACCTCATGCTTGCAAAGCACGCGCTCTCCCAGCTGAGCTATGGCCCCGTAACCAGAAGACGAATGCAGCGCTCGACAAAATGGTGGGCCTGGGAAGACTTGAACTTCCGACCTCACGCTTATCAAGCGCGCGCTCTAACCAACTGAGCTACAAGCCCTCAGCACGAGAGGCCGCAGCAAATCATCGGTTGGCGTCACGCCCACCGATCGAATTGCGCGCACCCCAGGCGCGTGTTCGTCCGCGAAGAAAGAGAAACGAAGACGGCGAAATCCCGCCAATGAGGCTCGTATGACTTAGAGCCTCTGATGTTTCTAAAACAGGTCGATAGTTTGCGTGAGCAGACTGAAGACCCATCCTTAGAAAGGAGGTGATCCAGCCGCAGGTTCCCCTACGGCTACCTTGTTACGACTTCACCCCAGTCGCTGACCCTACCGTGGCCGGCTGCCTCCATTGCTGGTTAGCGCACCGTCTTCAGGTAAAGCCAACTCCCATGGTGTGACGGGCGGTGTGTACAAGGCCCGGGAACGTATTCACCGTGGCATGCTGATCCACGATTACTAGCGATTCCAACTTCATGGGCTCGAGTTGCAGAGCCCAATCCGAACTGAGACGGCTTTTTGAGATTTGCGAAGGGTCGCCCCTTAGCTTCCCATTGTCACCGCCATTGTAGCACGTGTGTAGCCCAGCCCGTAAGGGCCATGAGGACTTGACGTCATCCCCACCTTCCTCGCGGCTTATCACCGGCAGTCTCCTTAGAGTGCTCAACTAAATGGTAGCAACTAAGGACGGGGGTTGCGCTCGTTGCGGGACTTAACCCAACATCTCACGACACGAGCTGACGACAGCCATGCAGCACCTGTGCTCCAGGCTCCGAAGAGAAGGTCACGTCTCTGCGACCGGTCCTGGACATGTCAAGGGCTGGTAAGGTTCTGCGCGTTGCGTCGAATTAAACCACATGCTCCACCGCTTGTGCGGGCCCCCGTCAATTCCTTTGAGTTTTAATCTTGCGACCGTACTCCCCAGGCGGAATGCTTAAAGCGTTAGCTGCGCCACTAGTGAGTAAACCCACTAACGGCTGGCATTCATCGTTTACGGCGTGGACTACCAGGGTATCTAATCCTGTTTGCTCCCCACGCTTTCGTGCCTCAGCGTCAGTATCCGGCCAGTGAGCCGCCTTCGCCACTGGTGTTCTTGCGAATATCTACGAATTTCACCTCTACACTCGCAGTTCCACTCACCTCTCCCGAACTCAAGACTTCCAGTATCAAAGGCAGTTCTGGAGTTGAGCTCCAGGCTTTCACCTCTGACTTAGAAACCCGCCTACGCACCCTTTACGCCCAGTGATTCCGAGCAACGCTAGCCCCCTTCGTATTACCGCGGCTGCTGGCACGAAGTTAGCCGGGGCTTATTCTTGCGGTACCGTCATTATCTTCCCGCACAAAAGAGCTTTACAACCCTAGGGCCTTCATCACTCACGCGGCATGGCTGGATCAGGGTTTCCCCCATTGTCCAATATTCCCCACTGCTGCCTCCCGTAGGAGTTTGGGCCGTGTCTCAGTCCCAATGTGGCTGATCATCCTCTCAGACCAGCTACTGATCGTCGCCTTGGTGAGCCATTACCTCACCAACTAGCTAATCAGACGCGGGCCGATCTTTCGGCGATAAATCTTTCCCCGTAAGGGCTTATCCGGTATTAGCTGAAGTTTCCCTCAGTTGTTCCGAACCAAAAGGTACGTTCCCACGCGTTACTCACCCGTCTGCCACTGACGTATTGCTACGCCCGTTCGACTTGCATGTGTTAAGCCTGCCGCCAGCGTTCGCTCTGAGCCAGGATCAAACTCTCAAGTTGGACTTGAAACTTTAAACCGGCTGATCACAACGTTTGACGAGGTCCCACCATCGTCCTCGGTCCGAAAACCAAGAACTCGTCGCCGCGCTTCACAGCGCTGGCGAACATGGTGTTCCTTTAAAACGTGTACCGCCGAAGTCTTTCGTCCGGTCTCAATCCCAGAAAGCCGAAGCCCTCCGAAAACCGAGACCCGCAAGGACTTCGCCGTCCACGTTTCTCTTTCTTCTTCTTCACTTGTCAAACAGCCCGAGACCCGAAGATCTCA
>NZ_QUMK01000124.1 GCF_010907035.1 Rhodopseudomonas sp. BR0M22 | reverse complement strand
TTTTCCAGGCGCCGGTCACCGAACCGTCCCAAACCAACATCCATCTGCTCCTCCTCGTCCGCGACCGATATCGAGTCAGAGAAAGCTGCCGCCCGCAACAGACAAAGCAGATGTGTGAATGTCGTAGGGCTTGACCCGGCGATCCACGGAAGGGGACACGGCTTGAGGACGTGGATGCCCGGGACAAACCCGGGCATGACGAGTTACCAAAGCTGTGACTGTCCTACGCCACCCCGGCCCGCAGCAGGTCGTGCAGATGCACGATGCCGGCCGACTTCTTGCAGTCGTGACGAGCAGCGAGGGATTTTCGACGAGTTCAGGCGCTTAAGCGTGTGGCCGGCGAACAGATTGGGCCTTCAGACTGACCCGTCAGCTCGTTCAATCAATGTCCACAGACACAACATAGACGCCCAATAAATCCGCAAGCTGGATTAATGTGCTGGGAAGAGGGCGCTCGGTTACAAGAACACAGCTCCCATTGGGGATTTTCTGGGCAGCCTTCAACTCGGCGCGTATCAGAGCGCTGTACTTTACAGCTTGATATATGCCGCGCTCAAGCTCAGCGTCTGATGCGCTTCTGGCTTTGACTTCGACGGCCACCGAACGCGACTTGTCTTGAAACATTACGTCGACCCGATCGGCGGAAGCGAATAGCCATTCAAGCTTTCCTTTCACCTTTGGAACGTTTTTTCCGACCTTCGAAGGGTTTCTAGCTATCCACTCCTTTAGCCGCTTATGTTCTTGGCTTTCCGGGCCGGTCGACCAGCCGGTCTTCTTCGGAGCCCGAGGCTTTAGCTTGCTCTTTAAACTAGGGACGCCTCCACTCAGTGAGGGTAGCCCAAACTTGCGGAGTATCTGAGGCCATTCCTGGAACTTGAAGACCTCCTGGATGGTCTCCTCCGCCATTGCCTTCCTATCATCCAGAGTAAGATGACGTTCCTCTGCGTCGTTCAAGTAAAAGCTGAGATAGTAGTCGCAGCCCGAGCCCGGAATTCCTGTAGAAGCGTTCACGATTAGGGAGTTTAAGGGTGGGATTTTTCTTCCTGTTTGTTGCTCGAATTCGATTAACGAGTTGCCTATTGCTCCCGCAGGGTGCCCGTAGACAACAACATTGACGTGATGGCCCCATCCTCGTCTTTGAAGCTCTTCATCAAGCTGTCCATAAGTGATCCTCTTATCATGTGTGGCGCACCAAACGAGTATCGGAAAAATTCGTCTTGCGATCGCTTCGGTCCACCGATCGCCCTGTAGGGATTCGGGCAGAGCCATCTCTAATTCTCTTAAAGCAACTGTTTCTGCTGGCTATTCTATGCCACCCCGGCCCGCAGCAGGTCGTGCAGATGCACGATGCCGAGCGGCTTCTTGCCTTCGGCGACCAGCAGCGCGGTGATCTTCGAGGAGTTCAGCAGCTCCAGCGTCTGGCCGGCGAGCAGATTCGGGCTGATCGTCTTCGGATTGCGGGTCATCACCTCGTCGACCGTCGCGGTCATCAGGTCGGACCGCATGTTCCGGCGGAGGTCGCCGTCGGTGACGATGCCGGCGATCTGGCCGTTGCTGTCGATGATGCCGACGCAGCCGAAGCCCTTGGCCGACATCTCGACCAGCGCGTCCGACATGCGGGTGCCGAGCGGCTTCAGCGGGATGGCGTCGCCGGTGTGCATCAGATCGCGGGCGTATTTCAGCATCGCGCCGAGCTTGCCGCCGGGGTGCAGCACGCTGAAGTCGGAGGGGGTGAAGCCGCGGCTTTCCAAGAGCGCGATCGCCAGTGCGTCGCCCAGCGCCAGCATCATCAGCGACGACGTGGTCGGCGCCAGATTGTGCGGGCAGGCTTCGCGCGCCTTCGGCAGCGTCAGCGACACGTCGGCGGCGGTCGCCAGCGTCGAGGCAGGATCGGAGGTCATCGCCACCAGCGCGATCTTGAAGCGCTTGGCGTAGCTGATCAGGTTCTTCATCTCCGGCTGCTCGCCGGACCACGACAGCGCCAGGATAATGTCGTCGGCGGTGATCATGCCGAGGTCGCCGTGGCTGGCCTCGGAGGCGTGCACGAAGAACGCCGGCGTACCGGTCGAGGCGAACGTGGCGGCGATCTTACGGCCGATATGGCCGGACTTGCCGAGCCCGGTGATGATCAGCCGGCCCTTGCCGTTCTGGATCAGGTCGATGGTCGCGCCGAACGCGCCGCCGAGGTCGGATTGCAGCGCCGCAGCGAGCGCCGTGACGCCGCTGGCTTCGGCTTCCAGGGTGCGCAGGGCCGAGGGAATTGCGGCGGCAGCTTGCTCGCTCATTGCAGGTATCTTGGTGCGGGTTTTGGACAGTGCCATGCAGGGTCTCCGGCATGGGCCGCGAAGCGGCCGGACCTTCTCCTAGCATGGCGCCGGCCGGGATGCGACGCGGCCAGTCCCGGCTCATCGCCGTTCTCAACCGCTCCTTAACCATAATTGTTTTAACTCCATTAACGATGAGGAGCGGTGCGTTCGCTCTCGTGTGGGTCCAGAAGATTGATTTCGTTGGAGTTTTTATAGTCGTGACGTGGGCTTCAGCACCGGGCCGCCGCTCTCGCGCCAGCTTGTGCGCCGGCTCCGCATGTCTGACGCTCGCTGCGATCGGTGCAACTCCGGCGGTGGCGCAGAGCCTGACGAGCGATCTGCTCAATCCGCAACGCGGTGGCTTCGTCGCCGCCCAGAACCTGCCGCTGCGGCCGACTCCGGGCACATCGGCCACCTCGGCGTCGCGGGCCCGCAACGTCTTCACGCAGCCCGAGGACGACGGCAGCGGCTCGCAGCTTCGGCCGAGCTCGACCACGGCGCTGCAGCCGCCGTCCGGGAGCGCAGACCTGGACAATGCCGGCGTCGCCTACGACGCGCTCAACCGGAAACGCCAGAAGCCGAAATATTACCCCGGTGCGCCGCGGCCGAAGTCGGTCGGGCCCGGATCGCCGATGGTCACCCCGGCCCCGCCGCCGGCGCGGCCGTTGCCGCCGTCGCTGACCGCCGCCAAGCCGCCGGTGCCGGCCGCGCTCGCCGGCCGCGTCCCCGGCCAGCCGGCCCGCCGGCAGCTCAAGCGCGACGACGATCCGTTCGGTGCGGTCGGCGATTATGCCGGCAGCTTCCTGATCAAAGGCGCGCTCGAGGTCGGCGGTGGCTACGATTCCAATCCCGCACGTACCAACACCGCGCGCAGTTCCGGCTTCTACAAGGTCGCGCCTGAACTGATGATCACCTCGGATTGGGAACGGCATGCGCTGGTCGCGGACCTGCGCGGCGCGTTCACCGGCTATGGCCACGATTTCAATCCGCCGGCCGGTACGGTGTCGCCGGCTCCGATCAGCCTCGACCGGCCGGAATTCAACGGCCATGTCGACGGCCGCATCGACGTCAGCCGCGACACCCACCTGCTCGGGCAGGGACGGTTGATCGTCGGCACCGATAACCCGGGCAGCCCGAACATTCAGGCCGGCCTCACCAAATATCCGCTGTTCACCACCACCGGATTTTCCGGCGGCATCGATCAGACGTTCAATCGTCTGCAGGTCTCTGCGGTCGGCAATTTCGACCGCACCGTCTATCAGGACTCGCAGCTCACCGACGGCACCAGCTACCCCAACAAGGATCGCAACTACAATCAATACGGCGGTGTCGGCCGGGTCAGCTACGAGCTGAAGCCGGGTTTGAAGCCTTTCGTCGAGATCGAAGGCGACACCCGGGTGCACGATGTGCCGGTCGATCGCTATCAATATCTGCGCGGCTCCGATGGCGGCTACGCCAAGGCCGGCACCAGTTTCGAACTGACGAGGCTGCTCACCGGCGAAGTCTCGATCGGCTATGCGGCCCGCCGCTATGTCGACCCGCGGCTCGAGAAGCTCGGCGGCCTGCTCACATCGGCCTCGCTGGTGTGGACGATGACGCCGCTGACCACGGTGAAGTTCAACGCCGACACGCAGATTTCGGAATCGCCGCTGGCCGGCGTGTCGGGCGTGTTCACCCGCACCTACACGGCAGAGGTCGATCACGATTTCCGTCGCTGGCTGACCGGGATCGGCAAGTTCACCTACGCGACCTACGACTATCAGGGCTCCGGCCGCTCCGACCGGCTCAATTCGGTCGAAGGCAATCTGATCTACAAGCTCAGCCGGTCGTTGTGGGTCAAGGGTCAGCTCCGCTACGACAAGCTGGATTCCAACGTCGTCGGCGGCAGCTACAACGCCACCGTGGCGATGCTCACCGTTCGCCTGCAGAACTGAGCGCGCGTCGTTCGATGCCGCCGGCGAGCCGGCATCATCGCCCGCTAATCGTTGAGAGCCGAGGCCTCCGGCCGCCAGGTCAGCAGCCGCTTCTCCAGCGCGGTGAGCAGCCCTTCGGCGACCAGCGCCACCACGGCGATGACGATCATCGCGGCGAACACGCCGTTGGAGTCGAACGAGCCCTGCGCGGTGGCGATCAACAGGCCCATGCCTTCGCGGGCCCCAAGGAATTCACCGACGATGGCGCCGACCAGGGCGAAGCCGAAGCTGACATGCAGGCTCGCCAGAATCCACGACAGCGCCGACGGGATCACCACCGAGGTCGTCACCTGCCATGGGCTGGCGCCGAGAATCCGCGCATTGGCGATCAGGTTCTTGTCGGCCTCGCGAACGCCCTGAAACGCATTGGCGAACACCACGAAGAACACCATGACCACGGCGAGTGCGATCTTCGAGGCGGCGCCGAGACCGAGCGCGACGATGAAGATCGAGCCGAGCACCACGCGGGGGATCGAATTGGCGACCTTGATGTAGATCGAGAACACGTCCGACAGCAGGTGATTGCGGCCCAGCGCGATGCCGCACAGCACGCCGAGCACGGCGCCGATCAGAAAGCCGGCGCCGGCCTCGTAGATCGTCACCCACACCTGCCGCCACAGCGGGCCGATCGAGGTGCCGTTCTGCATCCAGTCGATCAGCTTGAGCACGATGCCGCTCGGTTGGCCGAAGAAGAACGGATCGATCATGCCGAACCGGACGCCGAGCTCCCAGCCGGCGATCAGCAGGATGAGCACCACCAGCCGCAGCGCCAGCACGAGCCGTGCCCGCCGCCGCACCCGCACCGCCAACGGCTCGGCGCGGATGTCCGTCTCCGGCTTGCTGATTGTCGTATCAGCCATCAGCATGCTCCTCGCATGTCGCCGGTCCCATGCGAGGCCCTCATGGTGAGAAGGCGCGTCAGCGCCGTATCGAACCACGAGTTTGCGCGGCTCTCATCCTTCGAGCCGCGGCGAAGGCGCCGCTCCTCAGGGTGAGGAAGCTGCGAGTTGCGGCGATGCCGAATGTCGCGATGCCTCCTCATTGTCCCGCCCTCGCGCGCAGGACTTCTTCGCGCAGGTCGTCGCTGATGCGGCGGGCGATGGCGATGAAGCGCTCGTCGTAGCGGAGCGTGGCGACGTCGCGCGGACGCGGCAGGTCGATGGCGTGCACCGACTTCACCCGCGCCGGACGCGTCGTCAGCACCGCGACACGGTCGGCCAGCAGGATCGCTTCGTCGAGATCGTGGGTGACGAACAGCACTGCGGAGCGGGCCTGCGCCCACAATTGCAACAGCTCTTCCTGCATCAGCTCGCGGGTCTGGACGTCGAGCGCCGAAAACGGCTCGTCCATCAGCAGCACCTGCGGATTGTTGATGAAGGTCTGCGCCAGCGCCACGCGTTTGCGCATGCCGCCGGACAGCTGATGCGGATGATGGTTCTCGAAGCCCTTCAGCCCGACGCGGGCGATCCAGTCGCGCGCCTGCGCCTCGGCGTCCGCCTTGGCTGCGCCGCGAAACAGCGGGCCGGCCATCACGTTGTGCAGCACGCTGCGCCAGGGAAACACCGCGTCCTGCTGAAACACGAAGCCGACGCGGCGATCGACGCCATCGACCGGCGCGTCGAACAAGGTGACGCGGCCGGCCTGCGGCTTCGCCAGTCCGGCGATCAGCCCGAGCGTCGTCGACTTGCCGCAGCCGGTCGGCCCGACGATGGCGCAGAACTCACCGGGCGCGATCGACAGGTCGAAATCCTCCAGCGCCGACAGCACCTCGCCCGATGGCGTGACGAAGCGGCGGGCGACCTGATGGAGTTCGACGGCGGAGGGGCTAGTCATGAGCAACAACTCGCATCTGAAATAATGCGCGAGCCGCGAGCGCGGCGCGCTCCCTCTCCCGCTGGCGGGAGAGGGGTGGGGTGAGGGCAACGCGGGCACAGTGCCTGGG
>NZ_QUMK01000123.1 GCF_010907035.1 Rhodopseudomonas sp. BR0M22 | reverse complement strand
GCCCTGGAGATGCCAATCCCCCCAAGGATGGTGCCTTCACAGTCCGGCCCGTACCGGCCGATGGCATCGGCCCCCGCGATCAAATGTTGCACTACCGTATCGCAAACGTGACGCAGCTCGGGATGCCGATTACCATCGCCGCGTCAGCACCGCGCGACGCCGTGCGCGGCCCGCTCGGCGAGGCGATGCGCACGCTGGCAGTCTCGCTTGCGCTGCTCGGGCTGAGCCTGATCATCGCCATGCTGCTGCAAGTCAGGCTCGGACTACGTCCCGTCGAGAGCCTGCGACGTGCGATCGCTGATGTGCGTGCCGGCGCGCGCAATCGCGTTCCAGAAGCGCAGCCGCGTGAATTGCAGCCGCTCGCCGATGAACTCAACGCCCTGCTCGACGAAAATTCGGCCAATCTCGAGAGGGCACGACGGCACGTCGCGAACCTGGCGCACGGGCTAAAAACGCCGCTTGCCACATTGGCAGTTTCGCTGCGCAACAACGGTTCAAACTCCGACGATCTGCAAAGCCTCGTGGTGCTGATGGATCGCCGAATCCGGCATCACCTCGGACGGGCACGATCGGCCGCCTTGGGGGGCCCTGTCCGGGCACGCACGCTGCTGGCGCCGCGCGTGGCCGACCTCGTCCTGGTGCTCAGCAGAGTGAATGCCGACAAGGCAATCGAAGTCTCTCAGAGCGTCCCGGCCGAAATCGCAGTCGGATGCGAGCAGCAGGACGTCGACGAGATGCTCGGCAACATCCTCGAAAACGCCTTCACATGGTGCCGAAGCAAGATCGAACTTCATGCGTCCATGGAGGCGCGCAACGTGGTGCTGGCGATCGAGGACGATGGACCGGGCCTGTCGGCGGACCAGATCGCCGACGCCGTTCAAGCCGGCCACCGGCTGGACGAGAGCGCGCCAGGATTCGGCTTCGGCCTTTCGATCACGCGCGAGCTCGTCGAACTCTACGCGGGCTCTTTGACGCTGGAACGGTCTGCGCTCGGCGGCTTGCGCGTCGAAATCCAACTCCCGGCCGGATAGACCGCCGCCAAGGAATCAAGAAGGCCGCCCGGCGGGTGCGCCGGGCGGCCTTCCGCACTCCTGGACAGACGCTCAGCCCGTGGTGACGGCGGTCTCGACGTCCGATGGATCGATGGTGCGGTTGAGATTGGCGTGCAGCCGATCGTGGTCGAGTTCGCCTTCCCACCACGACACGAACACCGCGGCGACGCCATTGCCGGTGATGTTGGTGAGTGCGCGAACCTCGCTCATGAACTTGTCGATCGAGAACACGATCGCCATCCCCGGCAGCAGCGCGGGATTGACCGCGGCGAGCGTGCCGGCGAGCGTCACGAATCCGGCGCCGGTGACGCCGCTGGCGCCCTTCGAGGTCAGCATCGCCACCAACAGAATCGCAACCTGGTGAGTGAAGCTCAGTTCGATGCCGAGCGCCTGGGCGATGAACAACGTCGCCAGCGTCATATAGATGTTGGTGCCGTCGAGGTTGAACGAATAGCCAGTCGGCACCACGAGGCCGACCACCGACTTCGAGCAGCCGAGCCGCTCCAGCTTCTCCATCAGCTGCGGCAGCGCGCTTTCCGACGACGAGGTGCCGAGCACGATCAATAGCTCGTCCTTGATGTAGGCGATGAACTTGAAGATGTTGAAGCCGACGAAGCGCGCGATCAGCCCGAGCACCAGCACCACGAACAGCGCGGCGGTCGCGTAGAACAGCAGCACCAGCCCGAGCAGGTTGCTGAGTGCGGCCGGGCCGTATTTGCCGATGGTGAAGGCCATCGCGCCGAACGCGCCGAGCGGCGCCGCTTTCATCACGATGGCGATGACGCCGAACACCGCGTGCGCGGCATCGTCGATCACGTCGCGAAGCCGATGGCCGCGCTCGCCCAGCGCCATCAGCGAGAAGCCGAACAGCACCGCAAACAGCAGCACCTGCAGGATGTCGCCCTGCGCAAAGGCGCCGACGACGCTATCCGGGATGATGTGCAGCACGAAGTCGACCGCCTTCAGATGGCTGGCCTGATCGACGTATTTCGCCACCGCACCGGCGTCCGGCTTGGCGGCGAGACCGTGGCCGACCTGGAAGATGTTGCCGACGATCAGGCCGAGCAGCAGCGCAAAGGACGACACCACTTCGAAATACAGCAGTGCCTTGACGCCGACGCGTCCGACCTTGCGGGCGTCCTGAATGTGGGCGATGCCCGACACCACGGTGCAGAAGATGATCGGCGCGATCACCATCTTGATCAGCTTGACGAAGCCGTCGCCGAGCGCCTTGACCCATTCGTTGGTGGCGATATGCGGCGACAGCCAGCCGAGCAGCACGCCGAGCACGATGGCGAACAGCACCTGGACGTAGAGCACCTTGTAGAAGGGCTTCGACTTGCCGCGTTGCGGCAGTGCTGGTGCATCGATATGGGTCGTTGCCGACATGGCGATCACTCCACTCGCTTGATGCCTGTCGAACGATAAGACGTTGCTGGCCGACCGCAGGCAGTCCGGTCGGCCATGTCGATTGAACAGCGAACCGTCAGCTTGGGCGGTCGACGATGCGGCGCACGGCGGGCAGCAAGGCCGCTCCGAGCGCGGACTTGACCAGTGAACCGGCGAGGAACGGAACCACCCCGACCCACCAGGCCTTGGCGATGCCGAGATGGAGCCCGAAAGCGAGCCAAGCGAAGCCGAGCGTCAGAATGGCGAGGTGGCCGGAGAGCATTGCGGCGAAGAGCTTGGCCACCGAGCGATCGAAACCACGTTCGGCGCACCAGCCGACCAGGACGGCGGCGACCACGAAGCCGGCCAGATAGCCGGCGGTCGGGCCGAGCAGCGGCGCCAGCCCGCCGACCGGACCGGCGAACACCGGCAAGCCGGCGGCGCCTTCGGCGACATAGGCGAGCACGGTCGCGGCGCCGAGCCGGGCGCCATAGGCGGCGCCGATCAGCACCACCACCAGCGTCTGCAGTGTCATTGGAACCAACGGCAGCGGCAGGTTGACCTTGGCGGACAGCGCCAGCAGCCCCGAACCGCACGCGATCAACACAGCCGCCCGCAACCAGGAGGAGAATCCGTCCGAGCGCCGCGGCCATACATCGGCTGCGAGCGCGGTGTGGCCGCCGATCCTGGGCGGCGCGGACGAACCGAGCGGCAAGGGAATTCTCCCGGGAGGAAATAGTCGCGGGAGCCTATAGCGACGAATTGCCGCTTAGATCAAGCAGCGAAATTGCCGATACAGTCATTCAGACGAAATTATCGTCCAAGCCAAGCCGTGATCCGCCGCACCGCTTCGCGCATGTCGTCGGCCGAACGGGCGTAGGAAAACCGCACGAAGCTCTTGCCCCGCACCGGATCGAAATCGATCCCTGGGGTTGCCGCCACCCTCGCCTCTTCCAGCATCCGCTTGGTGAAGTCGTAGCTATCGGCGGTGAAGGCGGAGACGTCGGCGTACAGATAGAACGCGCCGTCCGCCGGCAGGAACTCGGTCAAGCCCGCTTTCGGCAACCCTTCGATCAGGATCGCGCGGTTTTCTTCATAGCCACGCTTGACCGCTTCCATCTCGGCGCGCCCGTCGAACGCCGCCTCGGCGGCAATCTGCGACAACGTCGGCACCGAAATCGCCAAATTCTGCTGCAGGCGCTCGACCGGCCGCACCAGATTCTCCGGCAGCACCATCCAGCCGACGCGCCAGCCGGTCATGCAGAAGTATTTCGAGAACGAGTTGATCACCACCGCATTCGGCGACAGCTCCGCGGCGGTCACCGCCGGAAACGCGTAGTCGAGGCCGTGATAGATTTCGTCGGAGATGAAGCGGATGCCTTCGCTCTCGGCGACTGCGATCAATTCGGTCAGCGCCTCGCGCGTCATCATCGTGCCGGTCGGATTGGCGGGGCTGCCGACCAGCACGCCCTTCAGCGGCGCCTTGCGATGCGCGGCGAGCAGCGCTTCGCCGGTCAGCGCGTGACGCGTCTCGCTGTGTGTCTCGATCGGCACTGGCACGCAGCCGAGCGCATTCAGGATATGGCGATACGGCGGATAGCCCGGCACCGTCACCGCGACGCGATCGCCCGGTTCGAACAACGCCAGGAACGACAGGATGAACGCGCCCGACGATCCCGTGGTGACCACGATGCGGTCCGGATCGATGTCGCAGCGATAGGTTTCGCGATAATGCTTCGCGATCCGTGCGCGCAGCGACGGAATCCCGAGTGCCGAGGTGTAGTCGATCCGGCTGCTGTCGAGTGCGGCATGCGCAGCGGCGAGCGCGGCGCGCGGCGCAGGCGCCCATGGCTGTCCGACTTCCATGTGAATGACGTGACCGCCGGCCGCCTCGATCCGGTCGGCCGCAGCCATCACGTCCATCACCATGAATGGCGGTACGTCGCTGCGGGCGGAGGCGGTCAATAATCCGCGTGCACGCTGTGTCTTGGTCGCATCGAGCATCGAATTCTGCTATCCCCGCGCGGTCTGTTCGGTGAACCCGCTGCGCGCCGCGCCGCTGCCGTCTTGCTGGGCCGACCTGGAGATACCCGGAATTCGATGCACGGCCAATGCTGAAGGACATTGCAGTTTTCGCCGGACGGCTATGCCCGTCCGCACGCAAACACGCTTCGCGGCTGGTCGCGGGCTTCCTTGCACTCGCGCTGGCGGTCCCGCCGGTTCCCGTGATGGCGCAGGCGCCTAGTCAGAAGGGCCCGCCGCTGCTGCGCGACACCGAGACCGAGCAGTTGCTGCGCGACTATACCCGGCCCATCCTGCGCGTCGCGGGCCTCGAGAAGCAGAACATTCAGGTCGCGATCATCAATGACCCGACTTTCAACGCCTTCGTAGCCGACGGACACCGCATCTTCGTCAATTATGGCGCGCTGCTGCAGTCGGAGACGCCGAACCAGTTGATCGGTGTGCTGGCGCACGAAACCGGCCATCTCGCCGGCGGTCATCTGTCGAAGTTGCGGACGCAGATCTCCAACGCACAGACCCAGATGATCGTCGCGATGTTGCTCGGCGTCGGCGCGATGGTCGCGGGTGCCAGTGCCGGACCGAACAGCGGCGCCAGCAATATCGGTGCCGCCGCGATCTCGGCGCCGCAGGAGATTCTTCGGCGCAATATTCTGTCGTATCAGCGGCAGCAGGAAGAGAACGCCGACCGGGCCGCTGTGAAATTCCTCAACGCGACGCAGCAGTCCGCGAAGGGCATGTACGAAACCTTCCAGCGCTTCACCAAGGAGAGCCTGTTCGCCGCGCGCGGCGCCGATCCTTATGCGCAATCGCATCCGATGCCCGCCGAACGCGTCGCGGCCCTCGCCGACCTCGCCCGATCGAGCCCTTACTGGGACAAGAAGGACGATGCGTCGCTGCAAATGCGCCACGACATGATGCGCGCCAAAGTGTCGGGATTCATGGAGCGGCCGGATACGGTGTATCGGCGCTATCCGGCGTCGAACACCAGCCTTCCGGCGCGCTATGCACGCGCGATCGCCAGCTACTTGCACGGCGATCCGCGCTCGGCACAGGCGCAGATCGACGGGCTGATTCAGGCTCAGCCTAACAACCCGTATTTCTACGAGTTGCGTGGCCAGGCCCTGCTCGAAGGCGGCAAGCCAGCGGAAGCCATTGCGCCCCTGCGCAAGGCGGTGGCGATGACCCGCGGCGCGCCGCTGATCGAGATCCTGCTCGGCCAAGCGCTGGTCGCCAGCAACAACAAGGCCTACACCGACGAAGCCATTCGCATCCTGCGCGGCGCGCTGGGCCGCGAGGGCGAAGTGCCGATGGGCTATAGTCAGCTTGCAATGGCCTATGGCCAGATCGGCAACTACGCCGAGGCCGATCTCGCTTCGGCGCAGGCGGCGTATTTGCGCGGCGATTCGAAGACCGCGCGAGAGCTGGCGGCTCGCGCCAAATCCCGCTTCCCCGTCGGTTCACCGGGATGGGTCAAGGCCGACGACATCGTCGCGGCGAAGATGCCCGGACAGAAGTAACCGGTCCGCGGTCGATTGTCGCGCCGCGGCGGATTGTCCGGTACTCGAGCCTCTGTCACATTCCCCGCGCGGAAACTTCGTCCGCCTCGTGAGTCTTGCGGTCGCCCCGGCATCGCTGCGATGCATTGACGGTCGATGCATTGAACGCTCCGCCCCCAACAGCAGACGAAATCACTGCACCAACATCGGGAGAGAATATCCATGAACAAGTCGACACAGCCCTCGGGCGGAAAGCCCCGTAAATTTCTGACGCGCGCACTGGCAAGCGTTGCGCTGTTGACGATGTACGGATTGGGGATGGTCGCCACCACCGGCGCGGCGATGACGCTGGCATCGACGCCGGCCCATGCGCAGCGCGGTCGGGGTCGTGGATGGGG
>NZ_QUMK01000122.1 GCF_010907035.1 Rhodopseudomonas sp. BR0M22 | reverse complement strand
GCGCACGCTTGATCGCCGCCTGCCGGGTCGGAGCGTTGATCTGCGCACCTAACAAATCGGTCACGTAGAACACGTCGCGGGCGCGCTCGCCGAAGGTCGCGACATGCGCCGAGGCGATGTTGAGGTTGAGCTTCGAGATCGCGGTCGTGAGTTGATACAGCAGGCCGGGGCGGTCGAGGCCGCTGACCTCGATCACGGTGTAGCGATCGGACCAGTTGTTGTTGATGTCGACTTCGGGCTCGACCACGAAGGCGCGCAGCTTGGCCTTGCTGCCTGAGGTGGCGCGGCGCGCCACCGCTTCGGGCAGCCGCAGCTTGCCCTCGAGCACCTCTTCGATGGTCTCGCCGATCCGGGTCGCCCGGCGGCCCTCGTCCTCGTCGCGATCGTATTCGCGGCTGATCGAGATGGTGTCGAGCGCGCGGCCGTCGGTGGTGGTGTAGATCTGGGCGTCGACGATGTTGGCGCTGGCGGACGCGCAGGCCCCGGCGATCACCGACAGCAGCCACGGATGGTCGACGGCGAGGATCGTCAGTTCGGTGACGCCTCTGGCTTCGTCGAAGCCGACATTGATCGCCAGCTTGTTGCCGGCCTGTTCGGAGGCGCGCAGGAAACGCGCATGGCGGATCTTGCGCTGCAGATCGACCTTCAGCCAGTACGCCGGGTAGTGGCGGGCCACATAGGCGTTGAGATCGGCTTCGGGCCATTCGGTGAAGGCGGCACGGAATTCGGCCTGCGCGGAGCGGATGCGTTCGGCGCGGTTCACTTCCGAGAAGCCGCCGGTCAGCACCGGCTCGGTCTCGTAGTACAAAGTGCGGATCAGTTGCGCCTTCCAGCCGTTCCACACCCCCGGGCCGACGCCGCGGATGTCGGCGGTGGTGAGGATCGTGAGCAGCTTCATCTGCTCGACGGTCTCGACCACGGCGGCGAAGTTTTCGATGGTCTTGCGGTCGGACAGATCGCGCGACTGCGCCACCGTGGACATCACCAGATGCTGTTCGATCAGCCACGCCACCAGTTCGGTGTCGGCGGCGCTGAAGCCGAATCGCGGGCACAGCCGCCGCGCCACCTTGGCGCCGGCGGTGGAGTGATCCTCGGGCTGGCCCTTGGCGATGTCGTGCAGCAGCACCGCGATGTACAGAACCACGCGATGATCGGGGCGGATCTTGCGCATCAGTTCGGACGACAGCATGAACTCGTCGTTGCCGCCGCGCTCGATCTCCTGAAGATTGCCGACGCAGCGGATCAGGTGCTCGTCCACCGTGTAGCTGTGATACATGTTGAACTGCATCATCGACACGATGCGGCCGAAAGCGCGGATGAAGCGACCGAGCACGCCGGTCTCGTTCATCCGCCGCAGCACCGGCTCGGCGTCGTCGGACGTGAGAATCTCCACGAACAGACGGTTGGCCTCCGGGTCGTCGCGAAGCTGCGGCGTGATCAGCGACAGCGATCGCGTCACGATCCGCATCGCGTCCGGGTGGAACGCGAGGCTGTTCTTCTGCGCCAGCCGGAAGATCCGGATCAGATTGACCGGGTCGTGCTTGAAGACGTCCGGCACCGCCAGATTGATGCGGTTGTTGTCGATGACGAAGTCGTCGCTCTCCGGCACCCGGCGGCGCTTGGCGGCGGGCCGCAGCCGCGCCATCATCCGGGTCAGCGCCGGCGCCGCCTTGGCCTGCTGGTCCTCCAGCTTGGCGCACAGGATCGCGGTGAGATTGCCGACTTCCTTGGCGATCAGGAAGTAGTGCTTCATGAACCGCTCGACGTCCTGCATTCCCGGATGCGACGTGTAGCCGAGCCGCACCCCGATCTCGCGCTGCAGGTCGAACGACAGCCGGTCTTCCGGGCGCTTGGTGACGAAGTGAATGTTGCAGCGGACCGACCACAGGAAGTCTTCGCAGCGGCGGAAGGTGCGCAGCTCGGCCGGATCGAACACGCCGCGTTCCGACAGCTCGCTGGTCTCGCGCACCCGGTAGACGTATTTGGCGATCCAGAACAGCGTGTGCAGGTCGCGCAGGCCGCCCTTGCCGTCCTTGACGTTGGGCTCGACCAGATAGCGCGACTGGCCTGAGCGGCGGTGGCGCTCCTCGCGTTCGGCCAGCTTGGCGGCGACGAACTCGGCCGCCGTGCCCTCGACCACCTCCTTGTCGAAGCGCTCGACCAGCTCGGCGTACAGCGCTTCGTCGCCGGCCAGAAACCGCGTCTCCAGGATCGCGGTGCGGATCGTCATGTCGGCGCGGGCCTGGCGGATGCATTCGTCGACCGAGCGGGTGGCGTGGCCGACCTTCAGGCCGATGTCCCACAGGCAGTACAGAATGACTTCGGCGACCTGCTCGCCCCAGGCGGTCTGCTTGTAGGGCAGGATGAACAAGAGATCGATGTCGCTCTCCGGCGCCATCAGGCCGCGGCCGTAGCCGCCGGTCGCCACCACCGTCATCCGCTCCGAACTCGATGGTGTCGGGGATTTGTAAAGGTACTCGGTTGCGGAGCTGAACAGCAGCCGGATGATTGCGTCCTGGACGAAGCACAGCCGCTCGGCGCAGCGCCGGCCGTGGCGGTCGCGCAGCAACTGCGCCTCGGCCTCGGTGCGGGCTTTCGCCAGTTCCGCCTTCATCAGCATCGCCAGCGCGGTGCGGAACGCAGCGTCGTCGCCGGCGTGCTTCTCGGCCAGCGTGGCGATCTCGGCGGCGACCCGGGCGCTGTCGAAGCGCTCGTCGGCGGCGGGGCGGGCAGGTGAAACGACTTTGTCCATGGCTATTTCCGGATATCGGACGGCAACGCTGCTGTCACGGAATTCCGCCCGAGGGTAACTGCGGAGGCGAGCTCGGGACAGGCCAGCATAGGCGCCCGCAACGGATTGTGACGATGGGATTTTCGTCAGTTTTCGCGAATTCTCCTTCTCATCGTCGCGAGCTTGTGAGAGAGGGGAACGCCGCTCCCGCGCCGGCGGGGGTACAACCTGCCGAAAGCGCAAGATGTCCGACAAAGTCTCCCCGCTCGCCCCCACCGACGTTCCCGCCATGCCGATGATCGCCGGCGTGCGCCTCGCGACCGCCGCGGCCGGCATCCGCTACAAGGGCCGCACCGACGTGCTGCTGGTCGAGATGGAGAAGGGCACCACCGTCGCCGGGGTGTTCACCACCTCGAAATGCGCTTCCGCGCCGGTCGAATGGTGCCGCGATAAGCTGAAGGGCGGCGGCGCCCGGGCGCTGGTGGTCAATTCCGGTAACGCCAATGCCTTCACCGGCAAGTCCGGTAAGCAGGCCACCGCGCTGACCGCGCAGCTCGCCGCCAAGGCGGTCGGCTGCAAGCCGGCCGAAGTGTTCCTGGCCTCGACCGGGGTGATCGGCGAGCCGCTCGACGCCACCAAGTTCGATGGCGTGCTCGACGCTCTGGCGCTCGACGCCGGGCCCGACGGCTGGATGGACGCCGCCAAGGCGATTATGACCACCGACACCTTTCCGAAGGTCGCGACCGCCACCGTCAAGCTCGGCAAGGCCAAGGTGACGATCAACGGCATGGCCAAGGGTGCCGGCATGATCGCGCCCGACATGGCGACGATGCTGTCGTTCATCTTCACCGATGCGCCGCTGTCGGCCTCCTGCCTGCAGGCGCTGCTCAAGGCCGGCGTCGCCGACACCTTCAACGCCGTCACCATCGACGGCGATACCTCGACCTCCGACACCCTGCTGGCGTTCGCGACCGGTGCGGCCGCCGAGAACGGTGCGCCGAAGATTTCGCGCGCCTCGGACCCGCGGCTGAAGGCGTTCGTCAAGGCGTTCAACGCTGTGCTGGCCGACCTGTCCGAGCAGGTGGCGCGCGACGGCGAAGGCGCCCGCAAGCTGGTCGAGATCATCGTCGAGGGCGCCAAGACCAAGGCTTCGGCGCGCAAGATCGCGCTATCGATCGCCAATTCGCCACTGGTGAAGACCGCGATCGCCGGCGAGGACGCCAATTGGGGCCGGGTGGTGATGGCGGTCGGCAAGGCCGGCGAGCCGGCCGATCGCGACAAGCTGTCGATCTCGTTCAACGGCATCCGCGTCGCCAAGGCCGGCGCGCGCGATCCGTCCTACAACGAGAAGGAAGTCTCGGCGCAGATGAAGAAGCCGGAAATCCAGATCAAGGTCGCCCTCGGCCTCGGCAAGGGTCGCGACCGCGTGCTGACCTGCGACCTGACCAAGGAATACGTCGCGATCAACGGCGACTATCGGTCGTGATGTTGGCGGTGCGGCGATGGTGAAGGGCACCATGCTTCCCCATTCACAAACGTCATCGCCCGCGAAAGCGGGCGACCCAGTACGCCGTGCCGCCCGTTACGCGACCGCAGCGCTCTGGAATACTGGGTGCCCCGCCTTCGCGGGGCACGACGGTGTTAATGGAGCGGGCGCAGTGCTTCAAACGCGGGGGCCGGCATGAACCTCCTCCTCGTCGTCGCCGTAGCGCTGATCGATGCCGATAATCGCGTGCTGATCGCGCAGCGGCCGAAGCACAAGCAGCTCGGCGGTCTGTGGGAGTTTCCCGGCGGCAAGCTCGATCCCGGCGAGCGGCCGGAGGCGGCGCTGATCCGCGAGCTCGACGAGGAGCTCGGCATCACCGTGAAGGAAGCCTGTCTGGCGCCGCTGACCTTCGCCAGCCACGCCTACGAGGACTTCCACCTCTTGATGCCGCTGTATGTCTGCCGGCGCTGGGAAGGCCTGGCGATGCCGCGCGAAGGTCAGGAGCTCGCCTGGGTTCGCGCCAACAAGCTCCGCGACTACCCGATGCCACCGGCGGATATCCCGCTGATCCCGCCGTTGATCGAATTGCTGATGTAATTTGAGCCGTAGCCGTAGCCCGCATGAGCGAAGCGACATGCGGGATTGCACACCCCGCATGTCGCTATCGCTCATGCGGGCTACGGGCTGCTACGAGTAGCAGCGTCATACGCGGGCTTGAACCGCCTGCGGGGCCGAAGCCCCTTCGGCGCGCGAAGGCGCGCGCATCCATTATCTTGCGAAGAGGGATGGATCGCCGGGTCGAGGCCGGCGATGACGGGGACAACGGAGCAGCTTCGGTGCTCCACATCGCATTCGTCAGCGCTTTCCCTTGATCGCCTCTTCCAAACTCGCTTTCGCCGAGCCCGGCTTCAGCGGCTGCTGCTGGCTTTCGTGGGGGGACCAGCCGGACAGCCAGACGATTTCGAAAGTGGCGCGGATGCGGCCGTCGGGATCGCTGAAGCGGTCGGCGTAGATCTGGGCCATGCGGCTCAGCGTGGCGCGGCGCAGCGGCGTCTTGCGGCGTTCGATCAGCAGATTGGTGGCGCCCATTCGCCGCAGGTCTTGCATCAGCGCGAACGCATGGTCGTAGCGCACCACCACGCGGTCGACATCGGTCACCGGCAGCGCGAAGCCGGCGCGTTGCAACAGCGCGCCGAGATCGCGCAGATCCGCGGCCGGCGCAACGCGGGGCGATACCCCGCCTTCGATCTCGGTCTCGGCTTCGGCGAATGCCTGGCGCAGTTCGGTCAGGGTGTCGCCGCCGGTCAGTGCGGCGAGCAGCAGGCCATCCGGCTTCAACGCGCGGCGAAGCTGCGCCAGCACGCCCGGCAAGTCGTTGGCGAATTGCAGCGCCAGCGCCGAGACCACGAGATCGAGCGAGCCGGGCGCGACCGGCAGCGTTTCGTCGCCCGACGCAGCAACCGCGATATGTTGCAGGTTGGGGAATCGCGGCAGCTTCAGCCCGCCGGGCGTCCAGAGGTCGGCGACGGCGGTGAAATCGCGCAGCACGGCGTGCAGCCGCTCGTCGATCTCGTCGGCGACGCGGTCGAGCAGGAAGCTGGCGGGGCCGAGCAGGGCGGCACGCTGCAGCCGCGCCGCCAGCAAGGTGCGATCGAACAGGATCGGTGTGGAACCGTTCATGGCCAATTCGAAGTCGTCTGCGGTGTGATCAGTTCAGCTTGGAGGCCGCGGAGGCCGGCCCCTGCTGCGAGGCTTCGAACATCTTCAGCACGGCGTCCAGCGCGTTGCGCAGGTGCAGTGCGCCGGCCTGGCTGCAGCGCAGTCGCGCGGTGGTGACGAATTTGACCTCGACCGAACCGTCAGCCAGCGGATTCAGCGTGCGTGCCGCGAGTTCGACCTCGACGCCGTTGGCGATCACCCCGTGCGCCGGAGCGATGTCGAAATAGACGTGCGGCGCGGTCGGAATATCCAGATAGGTGATGTCGGCGGACTTGTCGGTGGGTTCGGACACGGCAATCTCCCGGAGAAGGACTGCGGGTGTTGTGCGCTTTTTCCGCCGCCGGCACTACCCGGCCTTGACGGTTGTGGCGGCGAAGATAATTTCGCGTCATGCGTGTGGGGTGGGCTGGGTCGGCGGCGAGCGCTGGGGTGGTAACGGGCCTGCGCCGGATCTGGAGCCGCGCCGCCGAGGCCGTGCTCGGTCTGTCTCTTAT
>NZ_QUMK01000121.1 GCF_010907035.1 Rhodopseudomonas sp. BR0M22 | reverse complement strand
GCGTCGGCCAAAGGCGGCGAGAGCCGAACTAGATCCGTCCGACCTGCACCAGCACGTCCGAGAACGTCGGCGCGCGGCCGAGATCGGCGAATGCGGGCGGCGTCAGCGCGTGGACGGTGGCGCCCTTGCGGTTGGAGCGCTGCCAGTAGCCGGACGGCGCCACCACGACGCCGGCCATCACGTCGGCCGACACCGTCGCATAGGCCTCGAACGATCCGCGATCGTTGAACACGCGGATCGGCGCGCCGGCCTCGATGCCGCGTGTGGCCGCGTCGTCCGGATTGAGAATGACGGCCTGCTCCTCGCCGGCCTGCGCGGTCTGCGCTGGAAGATTGCCGTAGTTCGAATTGAGGAAGGCGTGGCTCTTCGGCGAGATCAGGCTGAGCGGATAGCGCTCCGCCAGATGCGGCGCAGTGCGGGCGCTCTCGTTCGGCGAGATGTAGTGCGGCAGCGGATCGACCACCGCGCCGTCCTGCTCGCCATTGTAGCCCTGGCGGAACAGCGGCACGACGAAATTGCCGCCGTCCGAGATCGTCGACTTGAACTCGCACTTGCCCGACGCGGTCGGGAAATTGCCCTCGCGATGCGGCGCCCAATCAGCCGGCGCCGGCATGTTGAGCCGCGCATAGCCTTTGACCTTCAGATCGTCGAGCGTGATGCCCTCCAGCACCGGATTGGTCCAGTCCAGCGAGGCTTCGATCATCTCGTCGTCGCTGCGATAGAACGTCGGATCGGTGATGCCCATCGCCTTGGCGAGCCGGCGGAACAGCTCGGTGTTCGGCACCGCTTCGCCGAGCGGCTCGATCGCCTGATTGTTGTAGGACAGATAGAGGTGCCCCCAGGAGAACATGATGTCCGTCTGTTCGAGCTGGGTGGTCGCGGGCAGCACGATGTCGGCATATTTGGCGGTGTCGGTCAGGAAGTGATCGCTGACCACCGTGAACAGATCGTCGCGCTCGAGTCCCTTCTCGATCTTGTCCTGCTCGCTGACCATGGCCATCGGGTTGGCGTTGTAGACGAACAGCGCCTTGATCGGCGGATCGAAGCCGAGCTCGCCGGTGAGCGCGCGGCCGAGCCGCCACGAATTCAGCACGCGCATGTTTTCCGGCGCCAGTTCGGGCCGCATCAGCACCTCCCACTTCACCGGGAAGGCCCAGATCGGCAATTGCAGCAGGCCGCCGCCGACATGCTTCCAGGCGCCGATCAGCGCCGGCAGGCAGGCGATCGCCCGCACCGTCTGGCCGCCGCCGGCGTGACGTTCCACCGCGACGCCGATCCGCACCACCGCGGGCGGTGTGTTGGCGTATTCACGGGCGAGCTTGAGAATGTCGTCGACCGGGATGCCGGTCTCCTGCGCGGCGAATTCGGGCGTGTAGGTCGCGGCGCGCTCGACCAGTTCGTCGTAGCCGACCGTGTATTTGTCGATGTAGTCGCGATCGACCAGATTCTCCTTGATGATCACATGGATCAGCGCCAGCGCCAGCGCCGCATCGGTGCCGGGGCGGATCGGAATGTGCCAGTCGGCGAGCCGCGCGGTGCGCGTCTTCACCGGGTCGATCACCACCAGTTTGGCGCCGTTCTTCTTGGCCTGCTCGATGAACGGCCAGTGGTGCGAATTGGTGCTCAGCGTATTGCAGGCCCACAGGATGATGTACTTGGAGTGCACGAAGCTCTCGGGATCGACCCCCGGGGTGTGCCCGATCGTCATCATGTAGGCGGTACACGAGCCGGAATCGCAGAACGTGCGTTCGAGCACGGTGGCGCCGAGCTTGTTGAACAGCGGATCGCCGACGTTGAGGCCATTGATGACGCCCTGCGTGCCCAAATAACTGTAAGGCAGGATCGCCTGCGCGCCGTGCTCGGCGATGACCGATTTCCAGCGTGATGCGATGGTGTCGATCGCTTCGTCCCAGGAGATGCGGGCAAACTGCTTGGTGCCCTTCGGCCCGACCCGCTTCATCGGATAGAGCAGGCGCTTGTCGCTGTAGACGCGCTCCTCGTAGTTGTTGACCTTGACGCAGAGCCGGCCGCGCGTGAACGGGTGATCTGGATTACCGCGCACCGCGATCGCCTTGCCGTCCTCGACGGTGGTCAAGATCGAACAGGTGTCGGGGCAATCGTGGGGGCAGGCGCCTACGACGGTGGTCCGGGCCATGTGTCTCCTCCGTGTGCACGTTCAGAACATGCGCAAGGATGCGGCAGCGGCGACGGCGTGGCTTTTCCAAACCTGCTTGGTTGTTTTCCAAATCTGCCATGGACGAAAACCCGGTCCTATGGCACGGTAATTGCTTACCTGGACTGTTCTTGCCTGCACTCGCGTCAATCTGTGGAGATTCACGATGGGGATGCTCGGCAATTCTGTCGATAAATATGTGACCGGCAGAATGCTCCAGACTTCCAACGACCGGCGCTGGTCCCACCTGCTGGCGGAGCGGTGGAGCCACGAGTCCGGCGACCTGCCGTCGCTGCTGCCGCGCGACACCGAGATCGCCGTGCTGCTCCGCGGCTCTTCGGTGGTGGACCGAGAAGGCGCCGGCATGCGGCAGCGGACCCACGGCCGCCGCGGAACGGTGTGGCTGTGTCCGGCCGGCATCCGCGAGGATTTCATTAGGGTCGAAAGCCAGATCCACGAGTGCCTGCACATCTTCCTGCCAGGCCGGCCGTTCGAAGACACCATGCTGCAGGACATGGACATCGATCCGGCCGGAATGGTGATCCGCTACGAGGCGATCGACCACGACATCTTCATCGAGCACGTCGCCGACCGCATCCTGCAGGAGCTCGCTAACGAGTCGTCGACCGGCCGCTTGCTGATCGAAAGCCTCGGCCGCGCGTTATCGGCGCATCTGGTGCACAGCTATGCGGACACCGCCGTCCGCCTGAAACAGACACACACGACAAGCCGGCCGCTCGACGCGCGCCGCTTGGCGCGGGTGACCGACTTCATTAGTTCGTCGGTCGAGCGCGACTTCACCGTCAACGATCTCGCCTCGATCGCCTGCATGAGCCCGGCGCACTTCTCGCGCAGCTTCAAGGCCGCGACCGGCTGCGCGCCGCACGAATATGTCAGCCGGCAGCGGCTCGATCTGGCGAAGCGGCTGCTGGCGGCCGGCGACCAGCCACTCATCGACATCGCTTATGCGACCGGCTTTTCCTCGCAGGCGAACTTCAATCGCGCTTTCCGCAAGGCAGTCGGGACCACGCCGAGCCTCTACCGGGCGCAGCAAAGAACGACGATGAGCAAGTGCTGATCGTCGTCACCGCCGGTACGCGGTAGTTGTGCTCCGACGCCTCGCTGCGATGCGTCACTGCCGTGTAACAAACTACCGCTAGGGTCCGCTCGCGTCTGATCGAGGCCCCCCGTCGCCGATCAACGTCCCCAGCGGTCCCCGTCAGTCGCCGCGTCTGACCGGGGCCGCACCTTTTTGAGCGGCCCAAAGTCATTGCCATGCTGCGATTTATCCTGGTCATCGCCGCCGTCGTCCCGCTGACGCTGACGCTGCTGCCGGTCCATCTGCTGGCGAAGCGGTTAGGCTGGCGCGCGCAGCGCACGATTCCGCAATTGTATCACCGCATCGTCTGCGCGCTGATCGGCGTCCGCATTCATCAGGTCGGCCGCCGCTGCGACGGGCCGGTGCTGATCCTCTCCAATCACGTCTCCTGGCTCGACATCTGCGTGATTTCCGCGGTGGCGCCGGTGTCGTTCATCGCCAAGAGCGAAGTCGCGACCTGGCCGGTGTTCGGCGCGCTGGCGCGCTGGCAGCGCACCGTGTTCATCGACCGTCAGGCGCGGCATCGCACCGGCGAGGCGACGCGCGAAATCGGCGCGCGGCTGCAGGATGGCGACGCCATGGTGCTGTTCGCCGAAGGCACCTCGTCGGACGGCAGCCGGGTGCTGCCGTTCCGCTCGGCGCTGGTCGGCGCGGTGCATCACGCGATCGGCGAACAGACCGGCGCCGGCGTCGCGGTGCAGCCGATGGCGGTGACCTATACGGGTCTCAGCGGCCTGCCGATCGGCCGCGAACTGCGCGACCGGGTCGCTTGGTACGGCGATGCCGACCTGATCCCGCATTTCGTCGCGCTGCTGACCGCGGGCGCGATCGATGTCACCGTGAGCTGGGGCGACGCGGTCGCAACCTCGACGACCGCCGACCGCAAGCAGATCACCCGCGACGCCGAACAATCGGTGCGGCGGATGTGCGAAGCCGCCCGCCGCGCCGGCATGCGCGGCGCCATCGCGCCGCGCCCTGCCGCTGTGCCGGATGGACAGCCGGAAGCCGCGTAGCTTCACGCCGCCGCGGACACCGGCGACCACCTGATCTCGTCCGAGCCGACAAAGCAGGCGTGCGAGAACAGGCCGAGGTCCAGTTCGTTGATGAGGCGGACATCGCTCAGATCCGGGCAGCGCTTCTTGGCCGGATCGTAAGAGCGATCGATCTGCGAAATGATCACCAGGATCACACCCGCCGCGCGGGCGAACGATCGCAGCGCGCGGATCTGTGCATTCAGCTCCGGCGTGTCGCGGCGCCGATCGAGCAATTGCAGATAATCGACCACCGCCAGCGATCCGCGCTCGGCTGACGCCAGTTGGCCGATGATGTAGTCCGAGCAGATCGCATCCGACGTATCGAGCGTGAACTTGTCCGCCAGTGACGCCGGATCGGCCCCGATCGCGCGCAGCCGCATCAGCACCTCGGCTTCGGTGTATTCCAGCGTGAAGAAGGCGCTGGTACGCCCGGCCTTGATCGCCTCGACGGCGAGTTCGAGGCTGAGCAGCGTCTTGCCCTGCCCCGGCCTCGCGCCGAGCAACACCAGATCTCCGGGGCTGAGCGCTGCGAACAGACGCGCCGCGGGCGACGCTGCGGCCGAGTCGATCAGCAGGCTCCAGCGCGCAAACCCTTCGGCCGCGGCGACCTGATCGAGCGCCGCGTGCAGCGGCAGGTTTTGGGAGCGGGACAGCAGTTTGGCTTTACGTTTCAGACGATAGACCGGCGCAGACAAGCGCATCTCGACAACCTCCTCGATCGAGCCGTTCCCGCAATCCCTCCTCATGCCGGTGCTCGAACAAGTGGTTCGACGGTCGTAGAGCCCGGTATGAACGATACTTTCCCGATGGAGGGGGGAGGCGCGGGCCACGCCAGAATCAAATTATAGCTCGCCTCGCCTGCGCCGAGAACGGCTTTCGCATCCGTGATGCCGTGACGACGCACGGCATGACGCGGCTGTGATCGGGGCGCTGCCTTGCGGCGCTGCGGGGCGCGCGCCACAATGCACCGCTTCAAGCATCTCTCAAGGACACTTCATGGACATTCGCAATCTCGGCGGCAGCGGCCTGCGGGTCTCGGTCGTCGGCCTCGGCTGCAACAATTTCGGCCAGCGGACCGATGCCGAAACCTCGAAGCAGGTGATCCACAAGGCGATCGACCTCGGCGTCACGCTGTTCGACACCGCCGACATCTATGCCGGCATGGGCGGCTCCGAGACCGTGCTGGGCAACGTGCTCGGCGACCGCCGCAAGGACATCGTGCTGGCGACCAAGTTCTGCAAGCCGATGGCAACCGACGGCACCAAGCAGGGCGCGTCGCGGCGCTACATCGTCGAGGCGGTCGAGGCCAGCCTGAAGCGGCTGAAGACCGACTGGATCGACCTGTATCAGCAGCACGACTACGATCCGCTGACGCCGATCGACGAGACCCTGCGTGCGCTCGACGATCTGATCCGCGCCGGCAAGGTGCGCTACATCGGCAATTCGAACTTTCCGGCGTGGCGGATCGCCGAGGCCGAGTACGTCGCCCGTGCGCTCGGCACCCACCGCTACGTGTCGTGCCAGGACGAATACAGCCTGGTGGTGCGCGACATCGAGAAGGACCTGCTGCCGGCCGCGCAGGAATACAAGCTCGGCCTGCTGCCGTTCTTCCCGCTGGCGAGCGGACTTCTGACCGGCAAGTACCAGCGCGGCACCGAGGCGCCGGCGCACACCCGCTTCGCCAAGATGCCGGCGATCCGCGACCGCTATTTCACCGACGCCAATCTCGATCTGGTCGACCGGCTGAAGGCGTTCGCCGAAGCCCGCGGCCACTCGCTGCTCGAACTGGCGTTCTCCTGGCTTGCCTGCCGCCCGCAAGTCTCCAGCGTGATCGCCGGCGCCACCACCCCGGAGCAGATCGAGCAGAACGTCAAGGCCGCGAGCTGGAAGCTGACGGCGGAAGAGATGGCCGAGGTGGACGCGATTACGAAGGGGTAGTTGGCGGCAACGACTCCTCACACCGTCATTCCGGGGCGCGCCCGAAAGGGCGCGAACCCGGAATCCCGAGGTGAGTGGGCATTGAGTTTAGTGTGCGTGTCAGATTCCGGGTTCGCTCGCTACGCGAGCGCCCCGGAATGACAGGTGGAGAGGTGGTGTTCCTTCTATTGGTCCCGACCGCCGCACGCCCCCTTCCCTCCGCGACCTTCCGCGTATTGCATCGCGGTCCAGGCAGAGTACGCTGCGAGCGTGT
>NZ_QUMK01000120.1 GCF_010907035.1 Rhodopseudomonas sp. BR0M22 | reverse complement strand
GTGCTCGGCCACACCCATTGCGGCGCCGTCAAGGCCACGGTCGCGGCCCTCCAGAAGGGCAATGATCTGCCCGGCCACATCGCCGCTCTCGTGCGCGACATGAAGCCCGGCATCGAGCCGGTGTTGAAGGCCAAGGAAGACGATCTGCGCAATCAGGCCGTGATCGCCAATGTCCGCTACAATGTCCGGCAGTTGCAGGAGTCGAAGCCGATTCTCGCCGACATGGTGAACAGCAAGAAGCTGCGGGTGGTCGGCGGCGTCTACGATCTCGCCAGCGGCAAGGTCACCCTGATCTAACGACGCAAGCAACGATGCGCGCAGGGCACCGCACGCGTCCCTGCGCGCAACGGTCGCGGCATCCGGCGATGGTACGGGTTACGTTCCGATCACAGACGGCCTAGAGCTGGGCGAACGGCATCTGAGCCGGATCGACGGAACGCGAAATGCAGGTACGATTTGTCGGCTGTGGCGACGCGCTGGGCTCCGGTGGACGGCTCAACACCTGCTTTCACGTCTCCGGCCAGACCGTCAACTTCCTGATCGACTGCGGCGCCACGTCTTTGCCGGCGCTGAAGCGCTGCGGAATCCTGCGCGACGAACTCGATCTGATCCTGATCACGCATTTTCACGCCGATCATTTCGGCGGCCTGCCGTTCCTGATGCTCGACGCGCAGTTCATGAAGCGCAAGCGACCGCTGGTGATCGCAGGACCGCAAGGCATCGATATCCGCCTCACGCGCCTGATGGAAGCGATGTTCGAGCACTCGTCCGCAACCAAGTCGAGCTTCGACCTCCAGGTGCTGACACTCGAACCTGCAGTGGAGCGGCAGTTCGGCGCCGTGACCGTGACGCCGTTTCCGGTGATCCACGGCGACTCCGGCGGACCGTTCTTCGCCTACCGGATCGAAGCGGAAGGGCGAATTCTCGCCTATAGCGGCGATACCCAATGGACCGATCAGCTCGTTGCGGCAGCGCACGACGCCGATCTGTTCATCTGCGAGGCCTACACCTACGATCGCACGGTGAAGAACCACATCAGCCTGAAGGCGCTGGAAACCCACCTGCCGCAGATCAATCCGAAGCGCGTGATCCTCACCCACATGGGCGACGAGGTGCTGCACAGGCTAGACACCGTCCCGCACATGGCGGCGAGCGACGGACTGATCGTTCCGCTGTAGAAACGCTCAGCGAGCCGTTCCGGGGCGCGCGCAGCGCGAACCCGGAATCTCTGTGCCCGATAACTACGGGATTCCGGGCTCGCTCACTTCGTGAGCGCCCCGGAATGACACCCGTGACTGGAGCGCTACGCGCCCCCCCAGGATGACAGTCGTGTTGTGTGGGGAGTCATTCCGGGACGCTCGTGCCAGCGAGCGGACCCGGAATCTGGAGATTCTGGGCACTACAGCGATTCAGCGGGACAGACTTCTCGGCCAGGTAACCGCGGGATTCCGGGTTCGCTCGCTGCGCGAGCGCCCTGGAATGACGGGGGGGTGGGAGTAGCCGAACGTCGACCGTTCAGATCGGCCACTCTTCCGCAGTGATCATCGGAGCGTCGGCGCCGACGATTTCGGCCAGCGACTCGCGGCCGGTGCGGAGCAGCGTCGAGGCGAGATCGGCCTTGATGTTCTCGACCAAGCCGAGGCCTTTATAGACCAGCGCCGAATACAACTGCACCAGCGTCGCGCCGGCGCGGATCTTGGTCAGCGCCGCGCCGCCGGAATCGATGCCGCCGACGCCGATCAGCGGGAACGCGCCCTCGGCGCGCACGTAAGTCTCCGCCACCATCCGGGTCGACAGCCGGAACAGCGGCCGGCCTGACAGCCCGCCCTGCTCGTTGATGCGGTTGCGCTCGCGCAGCGTCGGCGAGCGTGACAGCGTGGTGTTGGCGACGATCATGCCGTCGACCCGCCGCGACCGCGCGATGTGCACGACATCGTCGAGCTCGGCGAGCGACAGATCGGGCGCGATCTTCAAGAGCACCGGGGTGTCGCCTGCCGCCGCCCGCACCCGTTCACGGGCATCGATCACCCGCGCCAGCAGATCGTCGAGCGCGGCGGCCTGCTGCAGATTGCGCAGGCCCGGCGTGTTGGGTGACGAGACGTTGACGGTGAAGTAACTCGCCAGCGGCGCGAAGGTCTCGATCAGTTTGACGTAGTCCGCCACCCGATCGTCGCTGTCCTTGTTGGCGCCGACATTGACCCCGACGACGCCGCCATATTGCGCGCGCGCCGCCAGCCGGCGCAGCACCGCCTCGGCGCCTTCGTTGTTGAAGCCCATGCGGTTGATCACCGCTTCGTCGCGCTCCAGGCGGAACAGGCGCGGCCGCGGATTGCCGGACTGCGGCCTCGGCGTCACGGTGCCGACTTCGACAAAGCCGAAACCGAGCCGCAGCAGCGCATCCGGCGCTTCGGCGTTCTTGTCGAAGCCGGCGGCGATGCCGACCGGATTGGGAAAATTCAGCCCGAAGGCGCGGACCGCGAGTTTGGAATCGTCCGGACGCGGCTTCGCCGGCGGCAGCAGCTTGAGGCCCTGGATGGCCAGCCGGTGCGCATCCTCCGGATCGAGCCAGCGCAGTAGCGGCAGCGAAACGGCATCGAAGGCGCGGATCACGACGCAAGCTCCGGCACGACGTGGCTGCCGTCGGGGCGGGTGACGAGATCCTGCACGCCGGTCACCGCAGACAATGTCAGTTCGCCATAGAGATGCGGAAACAGCTCGCCGCCGCGCGATGGCTCCCACCGCAGCCCGTCGCCGAGCGCAGCCGCATCGACCGCAATCAGCTTCAGGCCGGTCTTGCCGGCATAATGCTTGGCGAGGGTGCCGGCGAGTTGCGGCGCCGTCGAGAAATGGATGAAGCCGTCGCGGGCATCGTCGGCACTGCCGCGGTACAGACCGGCCCGTTCGGCGTCGCGCCAGGCCGCGGCCTCACAGATCTTGTAAATCGTGCGCAAGGGCGCGGTTTCCCGTCGTTGCGGCTGGTTTCAGGGTCGGGCGAGGATCGGTCCGGCCAATCTCCGGGCAACCGAAACATCCGCTGAAACAATAAGTTGCGCACGTCGGAAGCGCAAAGTCGAATCCGGCATAGCGGATCCGCGCGCGTTCGGTCGCCCGGCCATCGGCCGAACATGGGCACGACCGTATCGGCCGCTCCGAAGCTCTGCAAGAGGCCGCGCTTTTGTCACCGGACGGGATTGCATAACGCCGAAAATTGAGGCAATAATTCCTAGTATCAAGTCCGTTTCCGCGCGCCGGAGCGAAGGCGCATCTGGGTGCCTCCGATGCAAATGCTGACGCACGATCAGATCTGGACTGCCCTCGACAGGCTGGCCGAACGATCCGGCCTCTCGCCGTCGGGGCTCGCCAAGAAATCCGGACTCGATCCGACCACCTTCAACAAGTCGAAGCGGATCACCAATGACGGCCGCGAGCGCTGGCCTTCGACCGAATCGGTCGCCAAGGCGCTGCAGGCCACCAACACCGCGATCGACAGCTTCGTCCAACTGATCCACGACCGGCCGCGCGTGGTGCAATCGGTGCCGCTGCTCGGCCTCGCTCAGGCCGGCTCCGGCGGTTATTTCGACGACGGAGGCTTCCCGGTCGGCAAAGGCTGGGACGAGGTGGGACTGCCGTCGATCAGCGACGAGCATGCCTATGCGCTGCAGATCTCCGGCGATTCGATGAAGCCTGCGTATCGCGACGGTGACATCGTCGTGGTCTCGCCCAGCGCCACGGTCCGTCGCGGCGACCGGGTGGTGGTGAAGACCACCAAGGGCGAAGTGATGGTGAAGGAATTGAAGCGCCGCACCGCCAAGCTGATCGAACTAACGTCGCTCAATCCCAGCCACCCGGACCGGACCCTGATGCCGTCCGAGGTGGAGTGGATCGGCCGCATCGTCTGGGCCAGCCAGTAAACAAACACCATCGTCGTTCATTCGTCCCACTTCCCTTTGCTCCGTCGCCGCGCAATGCTAGTTCCCGCGCATCAATCCGGGAGACGTCGATGGACCGCCGAAATATCCTGAAGGCCTTTGCCGGCCTCGCTCTATGTCCGCTCTGCGCCAGCGCCGGCGTTGCCGCCGAAGGCGCCCACCATTGGGGCTACGAGGGCGACGGCGCCCCCGCAAAGTGGGGTGAGCTCGATCCCGCCAACCAGATCTGCTCGATCGGGGTGCAGCAATCGCCGGTCGACATCCGCTCGACCGTCAGCGCCAACCTGTTTCCGCTGCAGGTGCAGTGGGCGGACACCGCCGACACCATCGTCAACAACGGTCACACCATCCAGCTCAACATGGCCGAGGGCTCGACGCTCAAGCTCGGCGGCGCGAGCTTCAAGCTGGTGCAATTCCATTTTCATCGCCCCAGCGAGCATCAGATCGACGGCAAGTCGTTCCCGATGGAAGTCCACTTCGTCCACCGTATGGATTCCGGCACGCTCGGCGTGGTCGGCGTGCTGATGCAGGAAGGTGCGGCCAATCCGGCATTCGCCAAGATCGTCGCGACCATGCCGCAGAGCGAGGGCCCGGCGGTGAAGGCCGATCCAGCAATCAACCCGAACGCGTTGCTGCCGACCAAGCTCGCCTACTATCGCTACGAAGGGTCGCTGACGACGCCGCCATGCTCGGAGGTCGTCGACTGGATGGTGCTGACCGATCCGATCACGGTCGCGGCCAGCGACGTCGCGGCGTTCGCAAAGCTGTATCCGATGAACGCCCGCCCGGTGCAGAAGGACAATCGCCGCTTCGTGCTGCAGTCCAACTGAGCCCGACACCACAGGTCGAGCCGGCTGAACGAAAAAAGACCTGACGCGGCAGCCGCGTCAGGTCTTTGGCTTTTCAGACTGATAATGTGAGGTCGCCGGTTTCAGCCGCCGTTGCCCGGCGACGCATCAGCGACCGGGACCAGCGGCACGTCCGTAACCAGCGAAGAGGTCATCGACGGCACCTGGGCGCCGCTGGTCGCCTTGATCACCGCCTGCCGCGCCTTGGCGAAAGCGGCCTCCGCGCTCGCCGGCGACGACAGCGAACCGATCAGCTCAGCAACCACCATGCTGTTGGGAGCGTCATTGTCGTCCGCTACCTGCCCCGGCGTCGCCGACGACAGCACCAGCGCATTGGCCGGCGTCTCGATCGGCGCCAGCCCGTGCGAATAGGCACGGAAGCGGCGCTCATAGGGATTGCGGCGCGAGGCATCGAGCACCGCGAGGCTGGTGCTGGCACCGGCAGCCTTGATCTCCGCCAGCACCTGCTCGACGCTGACGCCGCTGCGGCGCACATCGGCCTCGGTCCAGATCTTGGCGTCGACCGGGACCATGTAATTGTCACGGCCGGACTGAATGCCGTAGCCGCCGAAGAACAGCATCACGGTCGCGTCCTTGCGGGCGCGTGCCTTGAGACGACCGACCGCGCGCAGAATGTCGTCGCGGCTGGCGTCCTCGATCATATCGACGTCATAGCCGTCGCCGCGCAGCTTGGCGCTGAGCGCACGGGCGTCGTTGATCGGCTGGGCCAGCGGAGCCGCCGCGTCCGGGTAATGACCATTGCCGATCACCAGCGCCAGCCGGGACGAGGAGGCGTTCGCCTCTTGCGCGGCTGGCGAAGCGGCGCGGGCGGACTCGACCGGGCGCTTGTTCAGCGCCGCATGAGCACCGATCCCGAGCGACACCACGCCCACCAGAGCCGCGACCGCGGTGAGGGTTCGCCGGGAAAAGCGATGCAAGCGGATCTTCATCGTCGGTCGTCCTTATCGGCGCGCGCAGGCATTCGTCGCGTCGCTACCGTTCAGGTTCAGGGATGAGCGGGTGTTTTGCGTGTGAATTGCGCTCAATTTGCGGCGTCGCACAATAACAAGTTCTTAAACAATCCACGTTGTTCCGACAAGCTGGCAGGAACTCGCAGCGTTGAACCGAAACAACTCGCCGTCATCTCGGACCTCTGACCTTTGCTACTTCGACTATTCTTCAACCCGAAGGCCCCGAACGGTATCGAGATCACTGCGAATTCTTCGCTGAGCGGTGCTGCGACAATTATCATCTTTGGAGGCCGGCCGTTCTGTCCTACGGCTCGACCGGCCCGATCGGGCGAGGCCGGATGCGGCGGGTTTGTAATCCCCGTCCGTCCATGCAATTTCTCAATGGTTGGAAGACGTTCAGGCGCGCGGAAGACGATCATGGATGTGCTGAAGATGGCCGGCGCCGCGTACCGCGCGCTGACCGCCAGGAAGGAAGCGCCAACGCTGTACGACCTGTGCGATCCAGTGTTTCTCGGCCACAAGCACGGCGATCCGCACATCTCCAAATTCTACAAGACCGCGCTCGCCAACCCCGCGCTGCGGCCACTGCTTCGCAAAGCCGGGCTGCCGGAACTCCACGACCCGGTCCGGTTTCGCGCCTTGCGGGATGCCCTGATCAGCGCGCGCGACGATGCCGAGCCGGATTGGGCGGCCATCGGAGCGCCGATCGCCGAACTGATCGACAGCGTCAGGCTCGAACACCCGCGACCACCCGGCTGGGTGGCGCCGGCGCAGACGCCGCGGCTTTCCGACATCGACAGCGCGATCCGCGCCTGCGGCGATCATCTGCTGCAGTCCTGGAGCCGCAACGGCTTCCTGCCGGCCTATGCGGCCTTCAACCTGATCGGCGATCCGGATTTCGACGGCCGCGCCTTCGTCGCGACGCTGACCGGCCTGAATGCGCGCAGCTACAAGAACTCGACGCTGCTGTTTGGTCTGGCGCGGGTGTTCATCGCCCGCTCGCCGGCAGCGGGCGTGATCAACCCGCGCTGGCGCGGCATCGCCGAGCCGATGTGGTCGCCCGTGCAGATTCGCCACCGCTCGGCCTATTACGACGCATTCTACATCGAAGCGCTGCTCGGCTTCATCGATACCGGTCTCGGTACGCCCGACGACACCCGCGCAGCGCGGCGGATGATCGCCGACATGGCCGAGTTCTGCCTGAAGAC
>NZ_QUMK01000011.1 GCF_010907035.1 Rhodopseudomonas sp. BR0M22 | reverse complement strand
GCAAACCCCGCCCCCCCGGGTTCCGCCGCGAAGCCCGCGAACGCGACGGCGACGGCCCCGTGATCCTGTACGGCTGGCACACTGTGACGGCGGCGCTGGCCAATCCGCGGCGCAAATTTCGGAAGCTGTGGCTGACCGAGAACGCCGCCCGCAGGCTGGCCGAGGAGAACATCGACACCCGAATCGCGCCGGAAATCGTCCGGCCGTCAGAGATCGACCGCCGGCTCGGGCCGGACGCGGTGCATCAGGGCATGCTGGCCGAGGCCGATGCGCTGGAGACGCCGCGAATCGACACCCTGCCCCAGCACGGCATCGTTCTGGTGCTCGACCAGATCACCGATCCGCACAATGTCGGGGCGATCCTGCGTTCGGCGGCCGCGTTCGCCGTGCAGGCGATCGTCACCACCGCCCGGCACAGCCCGGAAGCCACCGGCGTGCTCGCCAAATCCGCCTCCGGTGCGCTGGAGCTGGTGCCGCTGGTGCTGGTGCAGAACCTCGCCCGGGCGCTGACCGAGTTGAACGAGCGCGGCTTCCTCACCGTCGGTCTCGACAGCGAGGGCGACGACGACCTTGCCGCTGTGGAATTGCGCCAGCCGCTGGTGCTGGTGCTCGGGGCGGAGGGCAAGGGGCTGCGGCAGCTGACCCGGCAGACCTGCCACACCGTGGCCCGGCTCGACATGCCGGGCGAGATCAAGAGCCTCAACGTCTCCAACGCCGCCGCGCTGGCGCTGTACATCGGCGCCAGCCGCCTCGGCCTGATGGGCCGCCGCTAACGCCGAAACCGCAACACGCCGATCAATAGCGCGGATGATGCATCGGCCCATGGGGGCGATGCCCGCGGTGCCAGCCGGCATGCGGGTGACGGTGCGCCCAGGAGCGGGCGTGGTGGCGGCCGTGATAGCGCACCATCACCGGGCCCCAGGACGGCTCGCCGATCACCTGATGGGTCATGGCGTGGGCATAGGCGCCGCCGGTATAGGCGGTGCCGGTGCGATACACCGAGACGGCGCGCTCGTCGTAATAGGGGCGCGGCGCGAACTGACCGGGGCCGGTATAGGCCGGGCCCTGGTTGACGTAATAATAGCGTGTCGGGTCCGGCAGGCGTTCGAACGCCGCGGTGCCATAGCCATAGCCGTAGCCGGTTTCAAACGTGGCGTAGCCATCGCCGCAGGGGCTGACCACCGGGCCGCACGTCCCGCAGCCGCCGCCGAACAGCCCTCCCCCGCAGGCCAGCGCCGGCGCGGCGCTCGCGGTCACCACGGCCACCGCCGCGACCAATCCGGAAATCATGTTACGCATACTACGCTCCTGTTCGATGTCGTCGTCGGGATCGTGTGTCGGTCGAGATCGGGATCGAGGGCACCGCCGTGATCACCGGTATGGGCGCGGGCCGGGCCGCGGCGCCTCGTCGAACGGCGGGGCGATCAGCACCTGGGGCTCGATCATCGGTGTCGGCGGCGCCGGCTGCGGGGGCCGCGATTCCACTTCCCAGGATTGATGGAAGCTCTCGGCCGGCTTCGGCAGCTTGCGGTCCGGCGGCGGCTCGATCTCGAGGCGGCCGTAGCCCGGCAGCCGGTTCGAGCCGGGGTAATAGTGGCCGACCTCCGGATACACCACCCGCCGGCTGCCATAGATCGTCGGTTGAACGTGGGTGCCGCGCTCCAGCCCCCAATCGCCCTCGATCATCGCATAGGACGCATCGCGTCCGTTGATGATGATCGGCACGCCGGGCCGGCCGGGAATCACGATCGCCCGCCCGCCGCTCTCGGCCAAAGCCGGGGCCGCAGTCAGGGTCAGCAGCGCCAGCGCCGGGGCCAGGCGCCGAAAGGTGAAAGGATCGGACATGCGGCAAACGGTAAGGGAAAAGCCTGGCAGATGGGTTAAGGCACGGCCGCGAGCAGCCGGTAAGCCTAACGCGCGAGCGCGGTTTCGGGTCCGCTCGCTGCGTTCCGCCGCAACGTCGTTAACGCCGGCTTTCGATCGCCCCTCCCGCGCCACCGGAAAGCGATGCTGCGGCCTTGTCGAGCCGCACCGGCGCTGCTAGCTGTCTGCCCGATGCCGGCGTAGCACAGCGGTAGTGCAGCGGTTTTGTAAACCGAAGGTCGGGAGTTCGATCCTCTCCGCCGGCACCATGCCTTCCCGAGAACACCTTTCCGGCTGCGCCATCGATGCCTCGCCGGGGGGCCGGCAGACCGGCCTAACTCTCAATCACGCCGAAGAACTTTCGTCCGGTTTGATTTTCATCAAATCACGCATTGGCATTGGCGCCAAAAAGATCATGTTACCTTTTACGGGGCCGTCGAGATGCGATCGTTTCAGTACCGGGACTACTTTTTCCACTCCTGTGGTGCGTGTGGGGCGGTTGCGAACCTGACGCGCAATTCGCCCGCGCCCGGTGGCAGCGAACACCGCACCTACGAGTGCCGCCGCTGCGGACGGGTCGATGTCTACAACGTCGCCGCCGATTCCAAGCTGCCGTGGATTGTGGTCGAAGGCTCGCCGGCCGCCTGATCGCGCCGGATCAGTGCCGCGACGCCAGCGCGGCGGAAATCCGCCCCTGGATCACGACGCAGAGCCAAATCACCACGGTCGACAGGCCGGCCGCAGCCACCACCAGAACGTCGCTCTCGCTCATCGGGTCAGTCCTCCGCCGGGACGGTCGCGGCGGCTCTCGAGATGACAAATGCCCCGCGACCCGCGGCGCCGCATCCACGGCACCGCAACTCACGCGATTATCGGCCGCACGTCACGCCCCGGCCTTGATGCCGGTCAACCGCGGCGGCGGCCGGCATTGCAGCGCTCACAGCCACCGCATCAGGACGGTGAGATTGACCGCGCAGGCCACCAACAGAGCCAGGGTCAGGCCGACCGGAGCGCTGTCGATGCGGGTCTTCAGGATCGTCGTCATGTTGGAACCCGGTGTCATGGCCGGACCATCGGGTGATTCTAGTGCCAGAGTCCCAAGCGATATTTTTTGCCGGATTTAACCCTCGTTAACCTTCGATTCCCGGCTCGTTAACCCCTTACGCGCGCACGCAAAAAGGCCGGCACAACTGCCGGCCTTGAAGCGTAAATATGTGCGACGGAGTTGGGCGCCGATCAGTATTTGGCGACCGAAGGTCCGCCCCAACCGAAGCGGTAGTTGATACCGGCCTTGACGGTGTGCTCGTCGTTACGGAACGAAGTCCCGACCACGTCGGCCGGACCGCCGGTGAAGGTGGTGTCGCCGAACTTGTAGTACTGGTACTCGACCTTGGCCGACCAGTTCGGCGCGAACAGATATTCGAGGCCGGCGCCGACGGTGTAGCCGTCGTTGCGGCTGCCGCTGGTGGTGTAGCCGGACGGCACGCCGCCGAGCGAGGCGACGCTGAGGTCGCTGTCGCGCCAGGCGTAACCGCCCTTGGCGTAGACCAGCGTCGGCCCCCAGGCGTAGCCGAGCCGGCCGGTGACCGAGCCGAGGCCGCGGGTGTCTTCGGTCGCGGTGCTGCCGCCGGGGAAGATCACGCCGGTGTTGTTGGACGACAGCCAGCTGTACTGGGCCTCGATACCGATCACCCAGTTGGTGGCGAACTGATAGTCCGCGCCGCCCTGGACACCGCCGAAGAAGCGGCCGGAATTGCCGGTGATGTTGTTGTCACCAGCCCAGGCGCCGCCGACATGGCCGCCGACATAGAAGCCGGTCCAGTTGTACACCACCTCCGGCGCCGTATAGGCGGGCGCCGCCTTGGTGTAGGGCCGCGGCGGCAGGTCGGCCGCGAAGGCGGGAGCGGAAAGCGCGATCACCGCCGCTGCGCCGAGCAGAGTGTTCTTCATCGTCTTCATCGTCGTCCCTCTTTCGATGCGTTCCGATGTGCTCAAAACAGCATGGCAATCGTTTGGTTGCCCGGTGGCGACGGCGTAGCAATCATTCAGCAGGACTGTGACGAAGCCGCAACACTCGGGAACCCGGCCGTGCCCAAGTTCACAGCAGAGGCTCGCATCAGGTTAGTCGCGCGGATTGCGATCCGGTCGGGATCAGCGCGACAATTTTTCCAGCTCGGGAAACGGCGCATAAACGACACCGGTGCACAGCTCGCCGTCCTGTGGCGCGACCCGGTCGAGCCGGCCGTCGACATGGACGATCGCGATGCTCTGCGGGGCGCCGCCGCGCGGGGTGAAGCGCAGGCACGACACCCAGCGCGTCCGGCCGTCGACCGGGCGCTGCACCGGCTCGGCCATCGCGGCATCGCGCAGGCCAGCCGGCTGATTCAGATAGGTGCGCAGGAAGGCCGGGATCTCGCTGCGATAATTCTGCGGAAACGGCTGCGGCGGATCGCTGTCGAACGAGGCCGAGCCACCGATCGCACAGGCGCCGAGGGCCGCCGCGAGCGGCAGCATCAGCACGACACGAAGCGGCAGCAGTGAGGTCGGCAACGGGATCGCAGGACGGCGCATGACCTGATGCAATAGCGCGCCGGGCGACGAAATCAATTGCCCGCCGCGCCGCGGGGGGAAACGCGGCACGGCGGGCATCGATGCGCGGAGGCGATCAGCCGCGCTTCGGAGTGATGTGGCGGATCGACGCCTTCGACAGATGCTGCTTGGCCGCCGGCGCCTGCATCGCCTGGTGCTTGGCGCGATGCTTGGACGCATGATGCTTGCCGACATGATGCTTGCCGACTTGGCGCTGCACATGCTTGCCGGCCTGCTTCTGCATCGGCGCGGCCTGGGCGGTGTTGCCGGCCGGCGCGGTCTGGGTGGTGGCCGGCGCAGCCGGGGTCTTGTCGGCGGAAGCGGCGAACGCCGGGGCGGCCAGCATCGAAACGGCAACGAGCGCAGCGGACACGGTCTTGATCATGGCAAATCTCCTCGAAGGTCGGGTCGAAATTCGCTTGATCGGAGCGCGGGGCCGGAGTGGCCGGGTGCTCGATCACGGTGCCGACCCTAGAACTGCGGCACTGAACCGCACCTGACGGCCGCCGTCGGCTTCCGTTCATCAGCATGAATTATTGGTCATGCACGCTGATGCTGCGCCGGCGCGCCAGCGCGGCCGGCGCGGGCCCTCCCCGGCTCGACAACGCCGGGACACCTCGTATAGACCGACCACGGTGACAGGCGGCCCGCACCGCGCCGTCCGCCGCCGTCAGAGGCCGCCTTCGATGAGCAACTCCGCGCGGCAAGACCGCACCCCTTCGTCCCGCCCCGCATCGCCGCGCATCGCGACCGACCGCATCGCCTTCGTCGCCTCGACCAGCGCCGAGGCGCAGGCCGCGCTGGCGCAGCTGGTGCAGCTTTACGGCAACGCCGAGCCGGAGGACGCCGACATCGTGGTCGCGCTCGGCGGCGACGGCCTGATGCTGCAGACGCTTCACCAGCAGATGCGCAGCGGCAAACCGATCTACGGCATGCATCGCGGCACCGTCGGCTTTCTGATGAACGAGTATTCGACGGTCGATCTGCGCACCCGCCTCGCCGCCGCACGCGAGACCGTGATCCATCCGCTGTTGATGCGCGCCACCGACATCTACGGCGAGGTCCACATCCATCACGCCATCAACGAAGTCTCGCTGTTTCGCCAGACCCATCAGGCGGCGCGGCTGCGCATCATCATCGACGAGCGCGAGCGGATGCACGAGCTGGTCGCCGACGGCATCCTGGTGGCGACCCCGGCGGGCTCGACCGCCTACAATCTGTCGGCGCAGGGCCCGATCCTGCCGATCAACGCGCACCTGTTGGCACTGACCCCGATCTCGCCGTTTCGCCCGCGGCGCTGGCGCGGCGCGCTGTTGCCCGACAGTGCCTTCGTGGTGATCGAGGTGCTCGAAGTCGACAAGCGCCCGGTCGCCGCCGTCGCCGACCACGACGAAGCCCGCGACGTCCGCCGCGTCGAAGTGATCTCCGACAAGACCATCGCGATGCGGATGCTGTTCGATCCGGGGCACAGCCTGGAAGAGCGGATCTTGAGCGAGCAGTTTGGGTATTGAGGGAGCGACGGGGCGTAGCGCTTTCGTTTCCACGCTGTCGTGGACGGACCCGCTTGGCCCCGCTAAGTTGCATTCATGGGGAATACAAGCGTTACGTCTGTCGAGGATTTCATCGCGCGTTGGCAAGGCCGTGAGGGCGGGCAGGAGCGCGCGAACTACGTCTCGTTTCTCACCGAATTGATCGCGCTGCTGGGACTGCCTAAGCCGGACCCGGCAGACGCAACGCATGAGCACAACGACTATGTGTTCGAACGCGCGGTGAAGAAGGCCGCCGCCGAATCGTCCTTTTACGGCCGGATCGATCTCTACAAAAAGAACAGCTTCGTGCTCGAAGCCAAGCAGAGTCGCTGGCAGGGGCAGACCAAGGAAATCAAGAACCAGAGCGATCTGTTCGGCGCCGACAAGATCGAGGGCACCCGCGGCCGTCGCGGTGCGGATCGCGCCTGGGACGTGTTGATGCTCAATGCCAAGCGGCAGGCCGAGGAATACGCCCGCGCCCTACCCGCTTCGCACGGCTGGCCGCCCTTCATCCTGGTGTGCGACGTCGGCCACTGCATCGAGGTCTACGCCGACTTCAGCGGACAGGGCAAAAACTACACGCAATTTCCGGATCGTCAGAGCTTCCGCATCTATCTGGAAGATCTGCGCGACGACGCGGTGCGCGAGCGGCTGCGCCAGATCTGGCTCGAACCGCAGGCGCTCGACCCAACGCAGCAATCGGCGAAGGTTACGCGCGACATCGCCAAGCAGCTTGCACGGGTTTCGCTCGCCCTGGAGAAGCAGAACTATCCGGCCGACGACGTCGCGATGTTCCTGATGCGCTGCCTGTTCACGATGTTTGCCGAGGACGTCGGCCTGCTTCCGGAAAAATCCTTCAAGACGCTTCTCGAAGACTGCGAGGACAATCCCGAAGCCTTCGTCCACGACGTCGGCCAGCTTTGGGAAGCGATGGACACCGGGCAGTGGGCGCACGCGCTCAAGACCAAGGTCAAGCGCTTCAACGGCGAGTTCTTCAAGAACCGGGCCGCGCTGCCGCTCGGCCGCGAGGAAATCGGCAAGCTGCGGCAGGCTGCCGAGTACAATTGGAACGACGTCGATCCCTCGATCTTCGGCACTCTCTTGGAGCAGGCACTCGATTCCGGCGAGCGCAAGAAGTTGGGCGCGCACTACACGCCGCGCGCCTATGTGGAGCGGCTGGTGATCGCCACCATCATCGAGCCCTTGCGCGAGGACTGGCGCAACGTCCAGGCCACCGCCGAAACACTACGCGGCGCCGGTGATCTGCCCGCGGCGGCCGCCGCGGTGCAGGCGTTTCACGACCGGCTGTGCCAAACGCGCGTACTCGACCCGGCCTGCGGCACCGGCAACTTCCTCTACGTCTCGCTCGAACTGATGAAGCGGCTCGAAGGCGAAGTGCTGGAAGCCCTGCTCGACCTCGGCGGCCAGGAAGCGCTGCGCGGGCTCGGCTCGCACAGCGTCGATCCGCACCAGTTTCTCGGCTTGGAGATCAATCCGCGCGCCGCAGCGATCGCCGAGCTGGTGCTTTGGATCGGTTACTTGCAATGGCACTTCCGCACCAAGGGCGCGCCGCCCGACGAACCGATCCTGCGTGCCTTCAAGAACATCAAGGTCAAAAATGCTGTGCTTGACTGGGACGGCGCTCCGCTGCCCAAGATCGTGGACGGCCAAGAGACCTACCCGAACCCGCGCCGGCCGGAATGGCCAGCGGCGGAGTTTATCGCGGGGAATCCGCCGTTCATTGGCGGCAAAGACATTCGCTCGCGCGTGCCATACGCTGAAGCGCTGTGGGCGGCGCATCCGCACATGAACGAGTCCGCCGACTTCGTGATGTATTGGTGGGACCGGGCCGCTGAACTGCTGACGCGCAAGGGCACCGTGCTGCGGCGCTTCGGATTGGTCACGACCAATTCGATTTCACAGGTGTTTCAGCGCCGGGTGATGGAAAAGCACCTCAAGGCGAAGAAGCCCATTTCGCTGATCATGGCGATCCCGGATCACCCGTGGACCAAGGCGACGCCCGATGCAGCGGCAGTGCGGATCGCGATGACGGTTAGTGTTGCGGGCGTGAATGAAGGAATTCTACAAGAAGTAACCCGAGAGGCGAAACTCGACACAGATGCACCTGAAATTTCGCTAGCGCCCGTTGTAGGAACAATCAATTCTGACCTTACGGTGGGTATTGACGTTACGGTAGCCACCGTGCTTGCGGCCAACGCAGGCATCTGCTCACCCGGAGTAAAGCTTCACGGCTCGGGGTTTGTCGTGACGAGAGCGGAGGCTGAACGTCTTGGATTGGGACGACGGCCCGGCTTGGATCAACACCTGAAAGACTACCGAAATGGTCGCGATCTAGCAGCAAGATCTCGAGGATCAATGGTGATCGATCTGTTCGGGTTAAGTTGCGAAGAGGTCCGGCAAAAATATCCGGAAGTGTACCAACACATCGCGTCTACAGTGAAGGCGGAACGAGAAAATAACAACCGCGAAAGCTATCGCTTAAATTGGTGGACGTTCGGCGAACCTCGCAAAGACTTGCGCCCGGCCCTCGCCGACCTTGAACGATACATTGCGACCATCGAAACGTCGAGACATCGGACATTTCAGTTTCTCAGAAGAGACATTATGCCCGACAACAAGCTGATCGTAGTAGCTTCTGCAGAGGCCGCCGTTCTAGGTCTCCTCTCCTCGCGAATTCACGTTGTTTGGTCGTTGAGATCAGGTGGATGGCTGGGCGTTGGCAACGATCCCGTCTATGTCAAATCGAAGTGCTTCGATCCCTTTCCCTTCCCCGACGCCAATCCGATTCAGAAGCAGACCATTCGGGTGATCGCCGAGGAGCTCGACGCGCATCGCAAGCGCGTGCTGACGGAGCATCCGCTTCTGACGCTGACCGGACTTTACAACGTGCTGGAGCGCGTGAAGGCGGGAGCCGTGCCGAATACCCAGCCGTCATCCCCGGGCTCGTCCCGGGGATCAACGCCTTCCGGCCGCAGAGCCAGGAAAAGCGTGGATGGCCGGGACGAGCCCGGCCATAACGAAGAGATGGGGGTGTGCCACCAGAGCGTGGAGAGCCATGTGCTGACGCCGGACGAGCAGCGCATTTTCGACGATGGCCTCGTGCTGATCCTCAAGGAGCTGCACGACCGGCTCGATGTCGCGGTGGCGGAGGCTTACGGCTGGCCGGCGGATCTGTCGGACGACGAGATTCTGGCGCGGCTGGTCGCGTTGAACAAGGAGCGCGCCGCCGAGGAGAAGCGCGGGTTGGTGCGCTGGCTGCGGCCGGACTATCAGATTCCGCGGTTCGCCAAGGGCGTCGACCAGCAGGCGGCGAAAGAAGAAGGCGCGCAGATCGCGGCTGCGCTCGATCTCGGCGAGACCAAACAAAAGCCGTCGTTCCCGGCCGGCGCGGTGGAGCAGACCGCAGCTGTGTTTGCAGCCCTCGCCGCGGCCGCCGCCCCGCTCGACGCCAAGGGCCTTGCAGCGCATTTCAAACGCACAAAGACGACCGAGAAGAAGGTCTCCGACGTGCTCGCCTCGCTGGCGCGGCTCGGTTACGTCAGCACGACCGATGGCATCAGCTTCGCGTTGCGTAAGGTCGCATAGCTCTCCCGTCCGAACTGAACGGCCGGGTCTCAATGACCACAGCTACGACCTATCAACCTGTCGTCCCCGCGCAGGCGGGGACGCCGCAGCATCCCGATTGAGAAGTCCAGCGGCAGACGCCTTCCCTCACCTGCGAAGCCAGGGGGTATGGGTCCCCGCCTGCGCGGGGACGACACGGGGCGGAGGCTGCGGCCGAACGATTGATCTGCCGGTGAACGCAAACTTCATCGCCAGAGATTCCGGGTTCGCGAGCGTTGCTCGCGCCCCGGAATGACTTGGGGAGAGGCGTCGCGGTGCGACTTCTGTTGCCGTCCTTGGACGGTTGCGCCTCTCCTGTTGACCGCCCTCACACCGCCCGCGTCAGGCCGCCGTCCACGCGGATGTTCTGCCCGGTGATGTAGGCGGCGCCGTCGGAGGCGAGGAAGGCAATGGTGGCGGCGATTTCGGCGCTGGTGCCGTAGCGCTTCATCGGCACGGTGTCGCGGCGCTGCTCGGTGGCCGGCAGGCTGTCGATCCAGCCCGGCAGCACGTTGTTCATCCGGACGTTGTCGGCGGCGTATTGGTCGGCGAAGATCTTGGTGTAGGCGGCGAGCCCCGCCCGCGCCACCGCCGAGGTCGGAAACATCGCGCTCGGTTCGAACGCCCAGGCGGTCGAGATGTTGATGATGGCGCCGGCCTTCTGCTGCTGCATGATCGGCGCCACCAGCCGGGTCGCGCGGACGACGTTGAGGAAATAGACGTCGAGGCCCTGATGCCACTGCTCGTCGGTGATCTCGAGGAGCGGCGCGCGCGGGCCGTGGCCGGCGCTGTTGACCAGCACGTCGATGCGGCCCCACTGCGCCATCGCCCGATCGACCAGGCGCTTCAAATCGTCGTTCGACTGGTTCGACCCGGTGACGCCGAGGCCGCCGAGCTCGCGCGCCAGAGCCTCGCCCTTGCCGGACGACGACAGCACCGCAACGTGAAAACCGTCCGCGGCGAGCCGGCGCACCGCCGCGGCGCCCATGCCGCTGCCGCCCGCGGTGATCAGGGCTACTTTGTCGACTGCCATGCTTGCCTCCGTCTGCTGCTGCGGGCCGGCACCGGCCTGCCCCGTGCGTGATAGCAGCAACGGCGGAGCGCGCGAACCGCTTCGCGGCGCGGCGCAGGATCACGAGGCAATCAGAGAAGAACGGGGCGAGCTTCGCGGGGCGCAGCGGGTCGCACAGCGATCCCGTCGTCGTGGATGGCCGCGCCTCAACGGCCACAGCGGCAACCTATTCGCTTGTCGTCGCCGCGCAGGCGGGGCCCCTACGTCGCAGCCTCTCGATTGAAGTCTTGCGGCGGCCACCTTCCCTCACCTGCAAAGCCAGGGGGTATGGGTCCCCGCCTGCGCGGGGACGACTCGGGGCGAAGGCTGCGGCCGATCAATTGATCTGCCGGCGAACGCAGATTTCATCGCCCGAGATTCCGGGTTCGCGCGTTTCACGCGCGCCCCGGACTGACTCGTGGGGAGAGGCCTGAGCGCTCAGCTCTTCTTGCTGCGCACCGGGACCGGTTGCGGGACGAGTTCGGTGAGGGCCGAGACGGTGTTGCGGAGGCGGTTGATGCGGCGGGTGTAGGTGAGCATCAGCCCGGCGAGGAAGGCGCTGCAGATCAGCGTGAACACTGCGAACGCGACGACGTCGTCACCCATGGTCGTTCCTCTCCTCGATTGGCGCGCGGCCGACGCCGGGACGGCGGGCCGGCCGCATCGCTGTGCGAACGATACACGATGCTAGGCGCCGGAGTCATAACCAGAAATGACCGGCGACAACCCGCCCGCGCATGCCGGCGTCTGTCGTGCGCGATGGCTAAGCTTTGATGAAGCGCGCCTGTGCGGTGCAACACGAGCTACTCGTGATAGAAATGCCCGTGAGGCTCGGTGAGCGAATGGTCCCACGGCGTGGCGCGGTGGGTGATCGTCTCGCACGTCGCGCATTTGTATTCGCGCACCTGATAGCCCTGCACCAGCGGCCGATTGCCGGTGAGCTCCAAGGGAACGTTGCAGGTCGGGCAATGCGGGGTGGTCGTGGTCATGCGCGCCATCCGAATCAGGACAATCCCTAGTCCGCACGATTTCGGGTTCCATCGCCACTGCGATCTGGCGCCGATGGATTCGCCGAGGCTGCGCCATGCGGTCGCAGCCGAAAGTCGCAACGCCGTCGCTCCCCGCGCCGGTCGCTTCCCCCTCAACTCTTCCTTAACGACGCGCCGCTATCGTTAACGCAACGTTTATCGGCGCAAAGCGCGCCCGGGCCGTGCCATGTACCGGATCGACTTCAACAAGCTGCGCTTCCTGATCGTCGACGACAATCCGCACATGCGGCGCATCCTGCGCACGCTGCTGCATTCGTTCGGCACCCGCGAAGTCTATGAAGCCGAGGACGGCGCCACCGCGCTGGAAATGTACAGCCACTATTCGCCCGACATCCTGATCACCGATTGGGAAATGCCGATCTTCGACGGACTGGAGCTGGCGCAGATGATCCGGCAGCCGGAAGCCAAGGGCAATCCATATGCGCCGATCATCATGCTGACCGCGCATTCGGAAAAGCGCCGCGTCACGCTGGCGCGCGATGCCGGCGTCACCGAATTCCTCGCCAAGCCGATCTCGTCGAAGGGCCTGTATCAGCGCATCCTCAACGTGGTGGCGAGCCCGCGCCCGTTCATCCGCACCCGCAATTACTTCGGCCCCGACCGCCGCCGCAACACCACCGCCGGCTATATCGGCCCGGAGCGGCGCCACGGCGGCGAAGCGGACATCATCCAGCAGCCGTCGCTGCTCGACAAAGCCCGGGTCAACACCTAGCAGGCGATCGAGAGCCATGAGCAAGCCACGCCCCGGCGACATTCAGGTCGCGACCTTCCCGACCCATCAGGTGATCACCCAGGCCAACCCGCTGCGCCGCGCGATGCGGCGGCTGGTGGAGGACGCGCCGGCCGAGCCCGCCGACGATCCGGTGGCGCGCGCCGAAGCGGCGCTGGCGTCGCTGTCCGGCGAGTTCGGCGACTGGATGGCGGAGGAATGCCAGCGGCTCGCCGCCGCCCACGCCGACCTGCTGCGCGACGGCGTCACCAAGGATAGTCGCGCCGCGCTGTTTCGCGCCGCGCACGACATCAAGGGCGACGCCACGACCTTCGGTTTTCCGGCCGCGGCGGCGACCGCCGCCAGCCTGTGCCGGATCATCGAGCACGCGCCCGATCTCGCCAAGGTGCCGGACGAACTGATCGCCAACCATGTCGCCGCGATCCAGGCGATCGTCCGCGAAGGCGCCGGCGGCCAGAAATCCGAAGTGCAGCGCGCGCTGAACCGCAAGCTGCGCGGCGTCGCCGACGACTACCTCGCCGCCGTCAACCGCGACCGCCCCGAACACCTCGAAGCCATCCTCGCGCCGAGCTTGGTGCCGGAGGAGTAGGTTCGCTACGCGCTGGTCATTCCGGGGCGCCGCGCAGCGGCGAACCCGGAATCCAGAGGTTGTGACGACGCCGAGCGCTCAACAGCGCGAGATTCCGGGTTCGCTTGCTACGCAAGCGCCCCGGAATGACTCATCGTTGGCTTGCGGGCCGCGCTACGCCGCGACCGGCGCGTAGGTCCAGGCTTGCTGTTCGGCGATCACTTCGTCGCGCAGCGCTGCGGCTTCTTCGCGGGCGAACTCGGTGGCGAAGCGGCGCAGCAAAATCAGCAGCGGGCCGGCGGTGTCGGGATCGGTCTCGCACTGGGTCAGCACCCGCTCGACCATGCGGCGGCGCAGCCGGGCGGCGCCGGATTCATTGGCGACGAAGCCGATCTCGCGCTCGGCGGCGAGCGCGGCGCGGAAGGCCGGAAACACCGTCTCCGGCAGGCCGGCGCGGCCGAGGAGCGCGTTGAGCGACGTGCGGCCGCCATCGGCGAGCAGCGCCGCGACCCGCGCCGGCGCGGTGCCGGAGAGTTCGGCGAGCGCATGTTCGACCAGCATGAGATTGCCGGACAGCAGCGCGCGCAGGATCAGTCCGGCGGTCAGCGTGCGGGTCTGGCGCAGATGCCGCATCAACGCCGCCATGTCGGCGCCGCGGGCGCCTGCGGCGATTACCACCGTCGAGCGATCCATCGCCTCGCCGGTCGCACGCGCGGCGCGGTCGGCGCTGAGCCAGCCCCGCGCCACCACGAATTGCTGCAAGGTGTCGGACAGTTTACCCACCAGCGCCAGCCGCGTCGTCGCCGGAAGATCCGGCAGCGCCAGCATCGACTCGCGGATCGCCGCGAGATGGCCGTGGCGCTCGACGATGCGGTCCCACGAGAACGGCGCCAGTTCGGCGTGCGGATTTTCGATCAGCTCCAGCGCCGCAGCCGGCGAGCCGACCTCGGCGATCGCCGCGCATACCGCAGCCGGCAATTGAAAGCGCCGCGCCACCGCGCATTGCACCGCGTTGTCGCCGGTCGCGATGATATCGACCAGATCGGCATCGAGCAGCAGCGGTGAGAATTCCAGCACCGGCAGCGCCACCGAGGCCTGATCCGAAGCGAGCGCCCGCACGATCGTCGGCGGCGCATCGGGACTGGAGGCGAATACTTCGGCGATCACCCGGCGCACCTGAGCCGCAGGATCGTCGAGCATCAACAGCAGCGCGCCTTCGGCGGCGATGCGGTCATCGATCGAAAGATCGGAGATCAACCAGGCGCGGGCGAGAGCGCGGGTGGCTTCGGCGCGTTCGCCGGCCGGTGCGTGACGGATCCAACTGATGAACTGCCGAACAATCATGACACTTCCGGCCGACGCAACTTCACCCAACGCCTGTCGGGCGCCTCTCATCAACGATCAATAAACCATGCCCCTTAACAAAGGGTTCACCATAACCGGCTGCGAATATTGACGTTTCGTTAATCGCGCAGGGCGCGGCCCAAGCCTCTTCAGTGACTTAACCTCGCAAGAACCGCTGCTTGTTATCAGTACGTCAGCGGACTTTGCAGCCGCATCAACCCGGAGGATCGCCTTGCCCGACATCGCCCGAACGAACCACGCGCGAACGCTGGCGGTCGCTCTGCTACTTCTCGGCGCCGGATGGTCGACCACCGCGGTCTCGGCCGAAACCACCACCGATCCGGCGCTGGTGACGACCACGCTCGGCACGGTGCGCGGCGCGGTCCATGACGGGGTGCGGGAGTTCAAGGGCATTCCCTACGCCAAGCCGCCGGTCGGAGAACTGCGCTTCGCGCTGCCGCAGCCGGCCGCGCCGTGGCAGGGCACGCGCGACGCCACCGCCTATGGCAGCGCCTGCCCGCAGCCGAAGCGCTACGGCATTCCGGAATCAAGTAACAACGAGGACTGCCTGGTTCTCAATGTCACCGCGCCGGCGAACGAACCGGAGCGCAAGCGCGCGGTGATCGTGTGGATCCACGGCGGCGCCTTCGTCGGCGGCTCCAGCGCGCTGTATCCGCTCGACCATCTGGTCCGTCAGGGCGACGTGGTGATGGTGTCGATGAACTATCGGCTCGGCGTGTTCGGCTTCACCGCGCATCCGGCCTTCGACGCCGATCACAACGGCGGCTACGGCCTCGAGGACCAGCGGCTGGCGCTGCGCTGGGTGAAGCAGAACATCGCTGCGTTCGGCGGCGATCCGGACAACATCACCCTGGCCGGCGAATCCGCCGGCGCCGCCAGCGTCTGCATGCACATCCTGGCGCCGGACGAGACCGAAGGCCTGTTCACCAAGGCGATCGTGCAAAGCGCCGGCTGCGTCACGCCGCTGCCGACCGTCGCCGACGGCAACAAGGTCGGCGAGAAAGTCGCCGCCCAAGCGGGGTGCACCGACGATGCGACGGCGCTGTCCTGTCTGCGTGGCAAGAGTGTGGACGAACTGCTCGACGCCAGCACCAAGGTGGCCGGCTCCAGCATCGTCACCTTCCTGCCGGTGATCGGCGCCAAGACCGTGCCGCTGCCGGGCGCCGAGGCGCTGCCCGCCGGCAAATTCGTCAAGGTGCCGATGATCAATGGCGGCACCCGCGACGAACTCAGGCTCTACGTCGCCTATGCGGTGCAGGCCGGCGACAAGATCACCGCGGACACCTACGCCGACCAGCTCAAGGCGGTGTATGGCGAGCGCACCGACAAGGTGCTGGCCCAGTACCCGCTGGCGAACTACACGTCGGCGCCGAGCGCGCTCGGCACGGCATGGTCGGACTTCCGCGCCGATGTCGGCATCAACAACTGCATCTATCTGCAGACCGCCAAGCTACTGCGCAAGTCGGTGCCGGTGTACGAATTCGTGTTCGGCGACCGCGACGCGCCGCCGGTCACTGCAGATCCCGGCTTCGAGATGGGCGCGGTGCATTCCTCCGAACTGCCCTATCTGTTCCCGCATTACGACAACACCCGCGCGCTGGCCGGCCCCGACCTGAAGCCGGCCTCGCAGGCGCTGGCCGACCAGATGGTGGCGTACTGGACCAGCTTCGCCAAGAAGGGCACGCCGTCCGCACACGGCGCCCCGGCCTGGCCGCAGTTCACCGGCAACAGCCAGGTGCTCAATCTCACGCCCGGCCAGCTCGGCCCGTTCGACGCCTCTGCACAGCACCACTGCGCGTTCTGGAAGACGCTGTACCCGACCATCCTGACCGAGTGAGGCGCGGCGCTCAGCGCCCGCCCGCTCCCACTCGGCTCGGCACCAAAGGCCCTCCGCACCAGCGGAGTGGCCGCCGTCGATCGCAAACACCCGTCAAAGCTGTTAGTTCGTGGCTCGGACCGATGCGGCGCACCGCAGCGCGGCGCGCGATGACGGCCGCCCACAAATACAACAATGTATGATTACAAATTAATCGCCAGCCGCGACCGGTTGGATATGCATTTTTGCACATCGCGTTGCACAATTCGTCCTTTTCAGTCCGCCCCGCTCGGCGATGATGGGTGCACCAACACATCCGCCCCACGACCCGGAGATAGTTGTGCAGTCAGAGATCTCCAAAACGACGGCCGCGCGGCTGCGGCGCGCCACTGAACTGGCGGTCGGGCCGATCCTGCTGTTCGGCGTCTGGTGGATCGCGGCGCGCGCCGGCTGGGTCAACAAGGACCTGCTGCCCTCGCCCACCGACACCCTGCACGACACAGCGGTCGCGATCTGGTCCGGCAGCATGACCAAGGATTTCTGGTACACGATGGTGCGCGTCGCCTATTCGATCGCGATTGCGATCGTCGCTGGCGTACCGGTCGGCATCGTGCTCGGCGCCAAGGCGGCGGTGTATCGGTCGGTCGAGTTCATCGTCGACTTCTTCCGCTCGACGCCGGCGACCGCGATGTTTCCGCTGTTCCTGCTGCTGTTCGGACTCGGCGACCTCGCCAAGATCGCGGTGGCGGCATTCGCGGCGTGGCTGGTGATCGTGTTCAACGTCGCCTATGGCGTGATGAATGCGCGGCAGACCCGCATCCTCGCCGCGCGCTCAATGGGCGCATCCTCGCTGCGCATCTTCCGCGACGTCATCTTCTTCGAGACCCTGCCGCAGACCTTCATCGGGCTGCGCACGGCAGTGTCCCTGGCGCTGGTGGTGATCATCGTCGCCGAGATGTTCATCGGCGCCACCGACGGCATGGGCCACCGCATCATCGACGCGCAGATCTCGTACTCGCTCACCGACATGTACGGCTCGATCCTGATCGCCGGCGCGATGGGCTACGGCCTCAATCTGATCCTGCTGTTTCTCGAACGCTCGATCATCCACTGGTCGGGCAAATGACCCGCTCCGCTGCCCCCGCTCACAAGGAGACAACGATGTCCAAATCACTTCTGTTCGCCGCCGCGGTGACGGCCACCCTCACCGCCGCCGGCGGCGCGCAGGCGGCCTGCGACAAGATGGACAAGGTGACGGCGGCGTGGCTGCCGATCATGCAGACCACCGCGTACTACGTCGCGCTCGACCAGAAGCTGTTCGAAAAGGCCTGCATCGAGATCGACTCCGCCAAGATGGAGTCGCCGAACCAGATCATCGACGCGCTGATCGCCGGCCGTGCCGATTTCGGACCGCCCGGCGCCGCAGCCGGCATCGCGATGATCGCGGAGTCGAAATTCCCCGGCAAGCTGAAGATCTTCGGGCTGCAGGGCGGCGGCATCAAGGTCGACCGCATCAATGACGGGCTGATCGTCAAGCCGGACAGCACCATCAAGAGCTTCGCCGACCTCAAGGGCAAGACGCTCGGCCACGTCCCCGGCATCCAGTGGCGGACGATCTCCCGCCACATGGTGAAGGCGGCGGGCCTCGATCCGGACAAGGACGTCAAGCTGGTCGATCTCGCCGTGGCCATGCAGGTCCCGGCGGTGGTCGGCGGCACGGTCGACGCGACGCTGTCGCTGGAGCCGGTCGGTTCGATTGCGGTCGCCTCCGGCAAGGCCAAACGCGCGATGACCAATCCGGTCGCCAGCGTGATCGCCGATCCGTTCTATTCCGGCGCCTCGGTGATGACGACCAAGTTCATGACCGAGCGGCCCGACGTCGCCCGCCGAGTCGTTGCGGTGATCGACCAGGCCACCTACCTCGTCAACGCCGACTTCAACAAATACAAGGCGGTGCTGCCGGCCTACACGCCGATCAAGGCAGATCAGCTCGATCTGGTGGCGCAGCCTTACTTGCGCGGCTTCAAGGACATCAACGACACCGACGTCAAATCCTATCAGGCGCTGGTCGATGTGTTCATCGCCGAAGGCGTGGTGCCGGGCCCGATCAACGTTCGCGAGAAGCTGCTGACCAAGGCGGATCTCGGCGAATGAGCCCGAGCAGCGTCCTCCAATTGCGGCCGGAGCCGATGACCGAGATTGCACCCCCACCCACCGCCGCAAAGCCCGGTCGGCAGGCGAAGATGACCATCCGGGGCCTGCGCAAGACGTTCAACGACGCCGTCATCTACGACGGCTTCGACCTGGACCTGCCGCTCGGCCAGTTCATCTCGGTGTTCGGTCCGAACGGCTGTGGCAAGAGCACGCTGATCAACATGATCTCGGGCTTGATGCCGATGGACGCCGGCGAGGTGCTGTACGACGGCCAGCGCATCAGCGAGACGCGGATCTCCTACGTGTTCCAGAACTATCGCGAGGCGCTGTTTCCTTGGCTGAGAGCGATCGACAACATCCACTACCCGCTCAAGGTGATGGGCGTGCCGCGTGCCGAGCGCACGCGGCGGATCGAGAAGCTGCTGGCGGAATTCGAGATCCGCATCGATCTCAATGCCTATCCCTACACACTGTCGGGCGGGCAGCAGCAGACCGTGTCGATCCTGCGCGCGCTGGTCACCGAGCCGGAGGTGCTGTTCCTCGACGAGCCGTTCTCGGCGCTCGACTACGAGATGACGATGTCGATGCGCGAGCAGCTGCAGAAGATCTTCATGAAGACCAAGACCACGATGCTGCTGGTGTCGCACGACCTCGACGAGGCGATCGAGCAGGCCGACAAGGTGGTGCTGCTGACGCGGCGACCGACCCAAGTCGCCGAGATCGTCGACATCGATCTGCCGTGGCCGCGCAATCTCGAAGTCACCACCGGCGACGCGTTCATGGCGCTGAAGCGCCACTGCCTCGATCGCTTCTGGCAGGAAGTGAAGAAATGACGGGCGCCGGCTGAGCCGGGCCCGACGGACCCGAACAACCCTACAATCTGGAGACTGACATGACGAAGCGCCGGTTTCGCGCCGCTGCGGTGCAGACACTCGCCAAGTTGGGCGATTTCGATTTCAACATCGCGCTGGCGACGGCTTACGTCGAGGACGCGGTCCGGCAGGGCGCCGAGCTGATCGTGTTCCCGGAATGCATGGACACCGGCTATCTGTTCGACTCGCCCGAGCATTGCCGCGAACTCGCCGAGACGCTGACCGATGGCCCGTTCGTCAAGGCACTGGCGGCTCTCAGCCGCAAGCACGGCATCTATATCGCCAGCGGCATCACCGAATGGGATCCGGCCAAAGAGAAGATCTTCAACACCGGCATCATGTTCGACCGCAAGGGCGAGGTCGCGTGCCACTATCACAAGCAGTTTCTCGCCACCCACGACCAGAACTGGTTCGCGTTCGGCGAGCGCGGCTGCCCGGTGGTCGACACCGATCTCGGCAAGATCGGCCTGTTGATCTGCTTCGACGGCCGCATCCCCGAGATCTTCCGATCGATGGCGATGCAGGGCGCCGAAGTGATCGTCGACATGGCGAATTTCTTCGCGATGGATCAGGCCGACATGTGGGGACCGGCGCGCGCCTACGAGAACGGTGTCTGGCTGGTGGCTGCGACTAAGGCCGGCTACGAGCGCTCGATCTATTATCCGGGCGGCAGTATGATCGTCGATCCGAAGGGCCGCGTGCTGTCGAAGGTGCCTTACGACACCCACGGGATGTCGATCGCCACGATCGACCTCGACGCCGCCGCCGACAAATCGATCTACACCGCCAACGACAAGATCGCCGATCGCCGCCCCGAGACCTACGGCATCATGGCGTTGCCGTATGAGAAGACCCCGGTCTCTGGCGTTGCCGATCGCCCGCTGATCCCGTCGCAATCGGTCACCAAGGTCGCGGCGGTGCAGATCCACGTCACGCCGGACTGCAGCGTCGCCGAGGTGCTCGACATGGTCGACCACACCGCCAAGCTCGGCGCCAAGGTGATCACCCTGCCCGAATACGCGTTCAGCGCGCAGTACATCCTGACGCCGGCCGAAGCAGCGGCGGCAGCCGACGAAGCCGCAGCGAACCTCGCCGCGGTGTCCAAGATCGCGGCCCGCTATGGCTGTCTGATCGCGGCGCCGATCGTCGAGCGCGCCGCCGCCGGCCTCTATGTCACCACGGTGCTGGTCGGGCCGGACGGCAAGGAGATCGGCCGCTATCGCAAGACGCATCTCACGGCCGAGGAGCGCAAATGGGCGGTCGCCGGCTTCGACTATCCGGTGTTCGAGACCCCGTTCGGCCGCATCGGCGTGATGTCGGGCTATGACGCGGTGTTTCCGGAGACCTCGCGCTGCCTCGGCATCGGCGCGGCCGACATCATCCTGTGGCCGGCGGCGCTGCGCGAGCCGTTCGAGCGCGAACTGCTCGCCGTACCGCGCGCCGAGGACAACCGGGTGGCGGTCGTGCTCGCCAACCGGGTCGACAGCCCCTACCCCGGCGGCAGCGTCGTGATCCCGCCGACCGGCTTTCCGCAATGGGACATCAATATCGCGGCGCCGCGGGTGATGAAGCTCGGTGCGGTGATGCCCAAGCACATCGATCTGGCGGTCTGCCGGCAGAAGCTGATGATCCCGAAGGTCGACATGTTTGCAAACCGCCTGGTGGAGACTTACGCTCCGATCGTCGCGGCCTAGCCCACTTGACCAGTGACCGGCCGATCAAGGTGCGGGACCGGCGCAGCAGCGCCGGTCGGCCCGCGGGACGGCAGGAGACGGTGTCCAAGGCTCAGCGCAAGATCCGCTACGACTGGAACGATGTCGTCTACTTCCTCGAGGTGGCTCGGCAGCGCAGTCTGGTGCGTGCGGCGGCCAAGCTGAAAGTCGACCACACCACCGTCAGTCGCCGCATCCGCGAGCTGGAGCGCAGCCTGAATTCGACGCTGTTCAAGCGCAGCAAGGCGGGCTTCACGCTGACCGAGATCGGCATGCGGCTGCTGCAATACGCCGAAAGCATGGAAAGCCAGGCGAACGCCATCGTCGAGGCGATCGGGACCGACACTGCAGATGCCGGCGGCGCGGTGCGGATCGCCGCGATGGAGGGGATCGGCAGCTTTTATCTCACGCGCTGCATCGCCGACTTCAACCGGATCTACCCATCGATCCAGATCGAGCTGATCACCGACACGCGGCTGCTCGACCTCAGCCGGCGCGAGGCCGACATCTTCGTCAGCTTCTTCCGGCCGCACGGCAAACGGCTGTCGATCAAGAAGGTCGGCGAATTCCGGATCTCGCTGTACGCCACCGATGTGTATTTCGCCGGACGCAGTCCCCCGACGACGGTGAAGGAGCTTGAGACCCATGCCTTCATCGATTTCATCGAGGACTACATCTACAGCAAAGAGAATCGCTGGCTGTCCGACGTGCTGCGACCGCCGCACACGGTGTTTCGCAGCACCAGCCTGGTGGCGCAGTCGATCGCCGTGTCGGCCGGGCAAGGCATCGCAATGCTGCCGTCCTATGTGGCGGCCGGCAATACCGAGCTGATACCGGTGATGCCCGAGCTCTTCACCACCCGCGACGTCTGGCTGTCAGTTCACGAGGACCTGCTGCACGTCGCGCGGATCAAGGCCGTCGTCGGCTATCTGGAAAAGCGGATCGAGGCCGACAAGGACTTTCTCAACTCGGTGCAAAATCAACGCAGCCGCCGGAAGCGGAGCAGCTGACCAGCGCTCAGCTCGCGAACGTGCCGTTGCGGTCGCTGAACAGATCGAGCGGAGACGGCTTGCGCACTTCGGGGGTGCGCGACAGGTCCGGCGTCTGGGTTTGGGTTTGGCTTTGCGGTTGGATCTGGGCCTGCGGCGGCGACGTCCACAACGACTGCACCGCCGGCGAGACCGGCTCTGCGCGGTCGCCGCCGAGGAACAGCGAGCGGAAGATCGGCTCATTACCACGCTGTGAGGTGGCAGTCCGCGCCGCATCGCCGGCTTGAGCTGGCGTCACGTTGCGCACGTCCGGGAAGCTCGCCAGATACGCGGCATTGTCGACAGGCGCCGGCGGCGCGGCCGAGGCCAGCGTCACCGGCAGGCCAGCGACCGACGCGATCGCGCTTTGCGTCGCCGGCGCATTGGCGGCGGCCTGATAGCGCGAGGTGAGATTGGAATACACCTCCGAAACGCTGCGGGCGTTGCCGGAACGGTCGTAGAAGATCGACTGGTTGGCGGCGGCGGCGGACGGAAACAGCGCGGCGCCGGCGACATTCGGCGTGTCGCTCGCAGCGTTGATCAGCTTGGCGGCACCGGCCACACCCATAAAATGCGCCATGTAGAGTTCGGCATCCGACGGGCGACGGCCGATCTCGCCGGTCAGCTTGAAGCTGTTCGACTGAGTCAGCACGCCTGCCATTGCCGACGACACCACCGGATCGTTGCGCAGATTCATGATCGCAGCGCGCGCCGACGGATCGCTGACCGAATAGCTGCCGGACGCCGAGCGGGTGATCGCGTCGGCGTACTGGCCGTAACCGAACTGCGCGCCGGCTTCCTTCACGGTGCCGAGCCAGGTCTGATCGATGAACTGGAACAGGCCCTGCGCCGAAGAGGTGCTGGCCTGGGCGCTCGGGTTGAAGTCCGATTCCATCTTGGCGGTGGCGAGCAGATACTGAAAGCTGGTGCCAGTCTGGCCGGCAGCCTGCTTGATCGCGCCGGCGACCTTGGTCCGCGCCGGATCGACGATCATCACCGCCGGATTTGAGACCTCAGCCGCCATTGCCCTGCCCCGCTCCAATGCGCCGTTCGCGCGCGGAAGCGCCCACTCCACCGTGCGCAACCTTGGGCAAACATGGTTAACGAGGAGTTAAAACGCCCAAGGGCAAGCGGCATCGGCCCGAACCTCCGGCGTTTAACTTTGTCTTAACCCGGCAGTTGGTTCTATTCCTGGTGGTCGTCTGGAGATTCTTCCCGAAATCCGACGCGCGAGGCCACCATGACTACGATCGCCAATTCTTCCACCGCGACATCGAGCTGGGCGCCGACGACGAGTCTCGTACAGACCGGTGCCAACCGCTCCGGAACGGCGGCTGGTCAGTCGACCGCCAAGTCCACCGATACGGTGCAATTGTCCGAGCGCGCCCAGGCGATCCTCGACAAAGCCAATGCCGACAAAGCGGCCACCGCCAAGCTTTCCTTGTCGTTCGACGAGATGTTGCAGCAGCGCACCGACGCCTTGACCACCAAGCTGACCGACGCGTTCAAAGGCATGAACGTCAATCTCGACGACGCGGTCCGGCTCCAGGTCGACAAGTTCGGCAAGGTCACCGCCGAAGGGCCGTGGAAGGAAAAGATCGAGAAGTTCTTCGCGGACAATCCTGATCTTGCCAAAGAATTGAAAGCGATCGCCGGTCTCAATTCGCTGAAGGCGGCCAACGCCGCGCTCGAGCTCTACAACAAGGAGAAGGGCTCCAGCGCTCCGGGCAGCAAGCAGCAGCAGAGCGCCTGGAGCAACTACAACATCCGCTCGATGAATATTCAGACGCTGTCGGGCGTGATCAGCCTCAAGGACGGCGAATTGCGATCCGCCGCGATGGACTACATCGACAGCATCGCCGACCCGACCGGTGCGAAGGCCGGTCCAGACCTGGTGCAGCAGCAGCGCGAAATCGCCAGGCGGCTGGCCTGATCCGCTCGGCTACTTGCCGTAGACCTTGTCCGGATCGAACTTGCGCTCGGAGTCGGTTTCGATCAGCACCGGCGCGCCGTCGCCGCCGCGGTCGATGCGGCGATAGAAGCAGGAGTGCCGGCCGGTGTGGCAGGCGGCGCCGCCGGTCTGATCGACCTTGATCCACACCGCATCCTGATCGCAGTCGACGCGCATCTCCAGCACCTGCTGGACGTGGCCGGAGGTCTCGCCCTTCTTCCACAGCCGCTTGCGCGAGCGGCTGTAGTACCAGGCCTCGCCGGTCTGGATGGTGCGGTCGAGCGCTTCGTCGTTCATGAACGCGACCATCAGCACGTCGCCGCTCCGCGCGTCGGTGGCGACGCAGGTGACGAGCCCGTGCGCATCGAATTTCGGGCGCAGCACAACGCCTTCCTCGATGTCATCGGGCGCAACAGGTGAAGAGCTTGAACGCTTTTCGCTGGACACGATTGAATTGCCTTGCAGGATTCGCGTGTTAGCCGCGGTCCCTGACCATCGACATGAACCGCGCCTGCTCCGCCGGATTGTCGCGGAACACGCCGGTGTAGCGGCTGGTGAAGGTGGTGGCGCCCTTCTTGGCGATGCCGCGCACCGACATGCAGGTGTGCTCGGCCTCGATCAGCACGGCGACGCCACGCGGCTTCAGCACCTCGTCGATCGCTGCGGCGATCTGCGCGGTGAGATGCTCCTGGGTCTGCAGCCTGCGGCCGAAAATATCCACCAGTCGCGCCAGCTTCGACAGCCCGACCACGCGCTCCACCGGCGTATAGGCGATGTGTGCCTTGCCGTAGAACGGCATCACATGGTGCTCGCAATGCGAGGTGAAGCTGATGTTGCGGACCAGGACGAAGTCGTCGTAGCCGGCGGTTTCGCCGAAGGTGCGCTCCAGCACTTCCTTCGGGCACTGGTGATAACCCTGGAACAGCTCGTCATAGGCTTCGACGACCCGGCGCGGGGTATCGAGCAGGCCCTCGCGCTCGGTGTTCTCGCCGATATAGGACAGCAGCGTCTTCACCGCGGCTTCGGCCTCGGCGCGCGATGGGCGCGGCTGATCGGGCTGCACCGCGACTTCGAGGAACTCGGACGGATCGAGCTCGGCGGGCTGGAATTCGGGGCGGCCATCGGCCGGCTTGGTGCCGCGGATCGGCTTGATTTTGGCGTCCATCTTCTCTCCGTTCGACCGGCCTTGTTGGGCCGGATGTGTCACCGGGCAGACGGGCGGACAACAGCCGGTCGTCTTGATCCCTTCGGCGAGCCCGCCCGGCCAAGTGTTTGACCGATTTCGGCTCGCGACCTCCGCGCGGCGCAGTCAGCCGCACGGCGAGGCTTCATTTCGGAAGCCACGCTTCCTATATAAGACGGCAAGCCGGAACCGCCAAGGTCGCCGCCTCCGGGCGACCGGCGTGTCGAGCGCCGGCATGGAATTCGCGGCATGCTCAACGACGTCTACAACAAGCGCATCATCGAACTGGCTGGTAATATTCCGCGGATCGGGCGGCTCGAGCATCCTGACGCCAGCGCCACCGCGCATTCCAAACTGTGCGGCTCGACCGTGACGATCGACCTGAAGATGGCCGGCGACACCGTCACCGACTTCGCCCACATCGTCAAAGCCTGCGCACTCGGCCAGGCCTCGTCGTCGATCATGGCGAGCCATGTGGTCGGCTCGACCGCCAGCGAACTCAAAGCGTTGCGCGAGACCGTGCGCAAGATGCTGAAAGAGAACGGCGCCCCGCCCGACGGCAAATGGGCCGACATCGCGATGCTCGAGCCGGTCCGCGACTACAAGGCCCGCCACGCCTCGACGCTGCTGACCTTCGACGCGGTGGTCGACGCGATCGGGCAGATCGAAGCGCAGAAGGACGGCGCCAAGGCGACGGCGTAAGCCCACCCTCTCCCCGAGTCATTCCGACGTCGCGCGCAACGCCTCGCCCCCCGTGTCATTCCGGGGCGCGAGCGCAGCTCCCTGCGAGTCATTCCGGGGCACGCGCGGAGCGCGTGAGCCCGGAATCTCGACGCTGTGAAAGACAACGCACAAAAATCTCGGGATTGCGGGTTCGCGCTTCGCGCGCCCCCGAATGACTGACCAAGTGCTGGATCAGTGCCCCGGCTGCGCGGCGGCGGTGCCGCCGGTGGGGAGCGCTTCGGCGGTCTTGGTGGCGGCCGCCGGCTGCGGGGCAAAGCGATCCTGCACCGGCTTCGGCTCGGCCGACGCCACGGTCTTGGCCGGCACGCCGGCGAGCCCGGGCAACAGATCGGCGATCGCCTGTGTGGTGATCAGATTGGTGTCCTGTAGCTCGGCCCGCGACAATTCGTGCAGATCTTCCCAGGGCGGCACGCTGAGCGCGAGCGACAGCAGATCGCCGGTGCCGCCCATCTCGAAGGTGAACTTCGCCAGCCGGCCGATGTCGCGTTCGACGATCGACATGTCCTGCGCAGTGTAGCTGGCGCCACGCGCATCCTCGGCGCGGTCGCCCATCCAGATCTGATGCACCCGGACGCGGGCGCCTTCCGGCACGTATCGGGCCTGACCGGACAACAGCAGGAACACGCACATGGATTCGCAATAGGCTTTGCCGTCGATCCGCGGCCGGTTGCCGAGCGGCGACGCCGCCGGCATGCTGATCCCGACCGTGGTCGCCAGCCCCAGCTTGCGCCAGCGCCGCCCCAGCGTGATCGCGTCGTTGACCGAGCCGCCGCTCGAATCCAAAACCACGGTCGCGCCGCTCAGATTGCGGTCGCGGGCGAAGTCCTCGAAATCCTTGGGGGTGTCGGTGGTGACGATCCCGACGGCGCTGATCCACCCGCCGCAATCCGGATCGCAGGCGACCCAGCCGAACTTCATCGGCTGCCGCCGGGCTTCGAGACTGGCGGCGCCTGCCGTAACGGGAATGCTGCTGTCGGCCGCGAACCCCAGTAGAACGAGCCCGAGCACTGCGACCCGCCACAGCGCCGAACCGGTCAAACAGGAGAGAACCACGCGTTCCAACCTAGCTTCCCTCGTCTCCAGCAGCACCGCGTGACAAGTTCCAACCCGAATCTGTCACGCCTCTGTTACCGAACCGTTGTGAAAAAGCTAACTTCGTTCAATCGCAAACACCACCGCGTTTTGCTGCGTTGCGCTCAACTGGGCGCGAGTTTCAGGTGAAGTGTTGCGCAAATGTCGGTGCGCTGCAGTTCCCCGCAAAGGAACCAGGCAAAGCGCCGCTCGTCGAAACGGCATCTGCTCATGCAACTACCAACTGGGGCAACTAACTGGATCGACGCGCTGCTGCGGCTGCCGCGCAATGCCGGCCGTGGCTTGATCTGGCTGTATCGTCACACGCTGTCGCCGCTGGTCGGCTACAATTGCCGGCACTGGCCGACTTGTTCGGTGTACGGCGACGAGGCGATCAGCCGGTTCGGGCTATGGGCCGGCGGCTGGATGACGCTGGCGCGGCTGCTGCGCTGCCAGCCGTTCGGCACCTCGGGAATCGACTTAGTCCCGCAGGCCACGCCGCCCGGCGCGCGCTGGTATCTGCCGTGGCGCTACGCCCGCTGGCGCGGCGTCAACGCGCCGCCGCCGGAGCATGCCCCGTCATGCGGCTGCAGCTCACATCCGCCCGCTAGGCCGGACTAAACCCGATCCGGCCGAGCCCCGGCAGCTTGATCGCCGGCCGGCGCAAATCGAAGCCGAGCACGGCACCGAGCAGGTTGAGTTCGACGCCCTCGATCCAGCCCAGCGTCAGCCCGAGATAACCACCGAGCGTGGCACGAATGCCGGTGCCGGATGGCGTCACAGCAAACCAATCACCGTCCCACGGATAGTCCTTGCCGATCGCGGTGGGCGGCAATGTCGTTCGCAGTTCCGGCACCGCCGCTAGCACCGCGGCGACGAAGGTGTTGGAGTTCGGTCCCGGCCAGGCGCGATAGTCGCCGTAAGCCGCGAGCTTGTAGCCCTTCACGGCCGCCTCGATCTTCGGGATCATCGCCGCCGCCGCTTCGCCATCGGCCGCCGCGATCAGTTGCGGCTCGTCACCGAACCAGCGACCATCGGCGACGAAGCCGTTGACGCGGATCGGCGTGCCCCAGGCGGTGTAGTCGTAGCGGGTGTAGCGCGATGCGTTCGCCGGCTTGACCACGATCCAGCTGTGCACCGCGAAGATGCCGCGCCACCGCACGGTGCGCGCGGCAAACACCCGCACCATTGCGTCCGGATGCTGCACGGCCGGCGGCAACAGCCCGGCGCTGGAGCGGTCGGCGCTCTGCCAATCGACGCTGCGATCGCCCAGCCAGTATTTTCCGGCCGACACGGCGATCGGCACGATCAGCAACGCCAACAGGATCAGCACAAGACGTCTCACGCGGGAATGATCGGGATGACGGAGGATGCTTGGAATATAGACGGCCCCCCTGCCCTCGCCAGAACCGATCACGCTGTCGTGCGGGAACGGCGCGCGACGTCAGCAACGTGGCAGAGGCTCACCACACCGCCGCAGCGAGCGCGGCGATCAGTGCCGGCGGCGTCACGATCAGACCGAGCTTGAGGAACCGCCACGCTGTGACTTCGATCTGGTTCCGCCGCAGCACCACCAGCCACAGGATGGTGGCGAGCGAACCGGTGACCGAGAAGTTCGGCCCGAGGTCGACGCCGATCAGCAGTGCCGCAATGGTCTCGCGCGGCAGGTGATTGTCGGCCGCGACCGAGCCGGCAACGAGGCCGACCGGCAGGTTGTTGCCGATGTTGCAGGCGATCGCGGTGACGATGCCGGCCATCCAGGACCCGAGCCGTGGCGCGTCCGCCACCGCTTCGCGCAGCAACCCGCCGAGCGCGCCGATCACCCCTGTGCGGCTCAGCGCCTCGACCATCACGAACAGGCCCGCGACCAGCGGCACCACGCTCCACGATACGCCCTTCAGCACCGGAACCGGCGACTGCCGGGCGACCGCCAACACCACCGCGGTGGTAACGAGGCCGCACACGAAGGTCGGCAGCCCGAGCGCGACATCGAGCGCCGAAGCCGTCAGCAGCACGATCGCGATCGCCCCGATGCCGACCGCGGCGAGCTTGCCGCCACGCGACAGATGCGGCGTCTCGACCTGCAGCTCGATCGTCTGCGCGGCCAGCGAACGGCGCAGCGCGAACCGCAGCGTCAGATAGGTGACGACGATCGCCGCCAGCGACGGCAACGTGAATTGCTGCAGCCAACCGCCGAGATGCGGCATGTGCTCGCCGAATACCACGAGATTGGCCGGGTTGGAGATCGGCAGCACGAAGCTCGCCGCATTGGCGATGAAGGCGCAGACGAACAGATACGGCAGCGGCGCAGCGCCCGCCGCGCGTGTCGCCGCATACACCGCCGGCGTCAGCACGATCGCGGTGGCGTCGTTCGAGAGCAGCGCCGTCACGAACACGCCAACGACATACACCAGCAGGAACAGACGCTGCGGCGAACCGCGCGCATGCTCGACAGCGAACGCCGCGAGATAATCGAACAGCCCCTCGCGCTGAGCCAGTTCGGCGATCAGCATCATGCCGATCAGGAACAGATACACGTCGATGCCGTTGCGCACGCCGGCGAGCGCGTCCTGCCACGACAGGAGACCGAGCACCACCAGCGCGACTGCGCCCGCGACCGCCCACACTGCTTCGGGCCAGCGCAGCGGCCGAATGATCACCCCTGCGGTGGCGAGGGCGACAATACTCCAAGTCAGAATAGGATCGTGGGAGAGCATGAAACTCGGCATCGCGAAGTGGAACATCAGGCTGAAGGAAGCGGAACTAACCGATAAGCGATGACGCTGCGATTGTCTCTATCGGTACGGTTGCAGTCCCTGCAGGCAGCGCGCGACAATATAGTCCTTGTATGACGGGGGCAGATGCTATACGGTTTGGTTATTCGATTAGCCGCTGTGCCTTTCTGAATGCGCCCGCGGGCTCCTTCCCAAAGTCATCGATTAGTTGAAACGTCACGTGCCACGTTGGCGCGGACGATGTGCTTTGGAGAATGGAAATGACGACTGGTACCGTAAAGTGGTTCAACGGCCAAAAGGGTTTTGGCTTCATCGCGCCGAACGACGGCGGCAACGACGTGTTCGTGCACATCAGCGCAGTTGAGCGCGCCGGACTGTCGGGCCTCGCCGAAGGCCAGAAGGTCTCGTTCGAAGTCAAGGTCGACAAGATGCGCGGCAAGAGCAGCGCGGAAAATCTCGCGCTGGCTTGATCCAGCGTCTCCGTTTCACGGATGTACTGAAACGGCAGATGGGCCCGTTCGATCCTCGGGATCGAGCGGGTTTTGCCGCGCGTGCCGAAAGGAAGCGGATATGAGCGATACCAAGACGACCACCCCCTCCCCGACCAGCATCGAACGGGCTCGCCGCAAGGCGCTCGAACAGCAGGAAGGCGCGCAGCGGATGGCGGAAATCGAACGCGAGGCGGTCGCTGCGCGAAAGAACATGGCGCGGCTTCGCGAACTGCGACTCGCGCACGAGGCCGAACAGGCCGCCGCGGCTGTGGCCGCCGCTCCAGCAGCGCCGAAGAAGCGAGCCCGCAAGACCTCGACAACTTGAAGCGCGCGGAGCGCTGGCTGCGCGGTCCCGGCTGGAGACGACGATGGCGACCGCCGACGATTTCAAGCTGATCCGCGACATCCATACGACCGGCGGTCGCCGCCAAGTGTTCGGCGCGCGCGAGCAGAAGCCGTTCGAGACTCTCGTCGAACTCGGCTGGCTGAAGCGATCCTCGGTGTATTCCCGAGCGACGCATTATCAGATCACCGACCGCGGCACCGCCGCTGCGCTCAGAAGCTGACACAGCTCGGCCGCACCGAGATCATCACCGCCTGCTGCTTGAAGCGTTGCTTATAGGCTTCGGCGATGGCGCTCAGCGCTGCGCGCTTGGCCGGATCCTCGGCGAACACCAGCGTCACCAGCTTCGCCTTTTCCCGAACGATGGCGCCGCGCTCGCTGTCGCGCCACTGCCCGGCGCCGTCGACCACCGTCAGCCCCTCTGGAAACCGCGGGGTGATTTCCTCGGCGGTGAAGCGCGTGAACTCCGCATCGCTGACGCCGAGCCGGTCGCCGATATTGCGGCCGAATGCCAGCTCGGCAGCCAGCATCGGCTGCGACGGCGGCAAACACGCCGGCCCCGGCAACGCGGCGCAGCCGGCGAGCGTCGCCGCGCTCACACAGGCGATCAGCAGCCGCATCATGTTGCGCTTCCTCACGATCATCCTCGCCGCAGCGTTTTCAAGTAAGCGCACAGCATATCGGCAACCGCGTCCGCATACGCCGTGATCTCAGTCGCCGTGCGCGGGCGGCTGGAGAAGTCTTTGCCGAGCGCGGCGATGGTATGGCCGATCAGCTGGGCCGCCCGCAGGCGAGCGGCATCGGAGCTGTTCGGCGCAGCCTCGCGCAAGAATGCCGCCATCGTTCCGTCCATCGCCTTCCGCGCGGCGCGAGCTTCCGGCGCATCGCGATAAAGCGGCGCGGCATCATCGAGCGCACCGCGGACTTCGGCTTCGTCGCATTCCGACCGGATGAAGACGTGCACCAGCCGGCGGAGCCGCTGCGGCGGCGGATCGCTGCGGTCCTCCAGAATATCGCACAGCATCTGCGACGTCTGCCGCCACTCGTCGCTCTGCAGCCGGAACAGGATCGCGGCCTTGTTGGGGAAGTACTGATACAGCGAGCCGACGCTGACGCCGGCTTTGTCGGCGACCCGCGCGGTGGTGAAGCGCTGCGCGCCCTCCTTCGCCAAAACCTGAACAGCCGCCTCCAGAATGGCCGCAACCAGTTCGGTCGAACGCGCCTGCTGCGGCTGTTTCCGCGAGGAAATTGAACCACTTCGGCGTTCGGCCATCGGCGCCTCGGGGAATGCGATTAGCGAATGCGAATATTTATTCGTATTTCTGAGGACGCGCAACATCGCGCTGATCACTCCCTTTGGAGTTCGCCATGACCACCCTCACCACCTCACCGCTGGCCCCGCTGCTGGCGCGGCTGTTCGACGAAGCCCAGGCCGCACAGCCGCAGCTCGATCAGCTCCCGCCGGGCACACTGCCGATGATGCGGAGCAAGACCGACTACGCGACGCTGTACGGGCGGCTGAAAGACTACGCCCTCGCCGTGTCGCCCGAGACCGGCGTACTGCTCTACATGCTGGCACGAAGCTGCCGCGCCCGGACCATCGTCGAGTTCGGCACCTCATTCGGGATTTCGACGCTGCACCTTGCCGCCGCGCTGCGCGACAATGGCGGCGGCCGGCTGATCACCACCGAGTTCGAGCACGCCAAGCTGGTCCGCGCCGAAGCCAATCTCGAAGCCGGCGATCTCGCCGATCTGGTCGAATTCCGCGAAGGCGATGCGCTGCAGACGCTCAGCAAGGATCTGCCCGACCGCATCGATCTGGTGCTGCTCGACGGCGCCAAGGCGCTGTACGCCGACATTCTCGACCGGCTCGAAAGCCGTCTGTCCCCCGGCGCGCTGATCGTCGCCGACAACGCCGATCACTGCCCGGACTATCTCGCCAGGGTGCGCGATCCGGCGAACGGCTATCTGTCGGTGCCGTTCGCCGGCGATGTCGAGCTGTCGATGCGGCTCGGCTGATACTTCCGACGGGGCGCGCGCCCCGCGGTCTGCCGCCGGCAACGCCGGCCGTAAGCGTTCAACGTCAATCAACGCACGTCCCGATCCATCGCGGTCGGCGTGCGCTGATGACGCCGCCGATCGCGGATCAGCCTGGAGACTCCCATGGCCGTCCGTTCGATCGATGCCTCGCCTGCCCCCGCCCTGTCGCTGCGCCGCCGGCTGGCGCTGCACATCTGCATCGCCTTCACCGCGATCGCGGTGCTGATCCCGCCGCACGCCTCACCGACCCACGCGCCAGTGCTGATCGGCACGCGCCTGCTGCTCGGCGTGATCAACTATGTGAGACGTCGGAGCGCGGCGCGATGCGGCTGCGGCGCGCTCAAGCGTTGCGGTCGCGGGTCGCAAGCACCACCATGCACAGCGCCAGAGCCAGTACCGCGGTGGAGACGTAGCCGTTGACGTGCAGCAGCCCGGCGGCGAACAGTGTGCCGCCGATCGCAGAGCCGACCGCCTGGCCGACATACAGGACCGACGTATTCAACGACACCGTCGCGCCGGCGAGCATCGGATCGGCCGTGACCAAGCGCACCTGCTGCATCGAGTTCGAGGCCGCAAAGCCCAGCCCCCACACCGCCACAGCAGCGGCCATCACGGCGAAATGACCGGCCGCGAACGTCCAGCCGGCGACGCCGGCGAGCATCAGCGAGGTGAACAGCGCCGAGGTGCGATACGCGCCCCAGCCGTCGACAATTCGACTCGCGACGATGTTGCCGACGAAGCCGCAGACGCCGTAGATCGCGAACACCAGCGCGATCTCTCGCGGTCCGGCGCCGGTCAGGCCGGTGAGCAGCGGCCCGAAGAAAGTGAACACCACGAACTGCCCGGAGGTCTGCAGCGACGACACCCCGAGCAGCGTCAGGATGCGGCGGTTGCGCCCCACGGCGGCCCAGGTGCGCAGGCTCACCGGCGCCGCCGTCAGACCGCCCGGCAGTCGCAGCCATAACAGGATGAAGCTGATCAGCCCGATGCCGCCGACGGTGAGATAGGCGCCGCGCCAACCGGCATGATCGGCCGCGAAGGTGACCAGCGGTACGCCGAGTGCCACCGCCAGCGACCAGCCGAGAAACACATAGGCCATGGTGCCGCCGCGGTTCTCCGGCGGCACGATCAGCGCCACCGCGCCGGCGGCCTGCGGCGTGTACAGCGCGCCGACCGACAGCATCGCCAGCCGCAGCACCAGCAGCACGGTATAGTTCGGCGCAAAGGCGGAGGCGAGATTGCCGAGCGCCAGCACCGCCAGCGTCGTCGTCAGCAGCAGCCGGCGGTCGATCCGGCTGGTCAGCCAGGCGGTGAGCGGCGAGCCGATGCACAGCACGATCGCCCCGAAGGTGATCAGCAGCCCGGCATCGCGGATCGTCACCTCGAGCCCAGCCGCCAGATCCGGCAACATGCCGGCCGGCGCCAGAACCGAGGTTCCGGTGACGAAATTGCCGAGCATCAGGGCGGTGGGGGCAAACGAGCGGGACACCACCAGAGGCTAGCAGGCTTTAAATGCAAGTGCATTAAAATTCTGAGCGACCGCGCATCCTCCGCGACACCAGCGGGCGAAATGCGCGCCGCCGCGGGGTCCGGGTTCCTTGAATCGTCCGATTCCCCTGCTATACAGCCCCTTTCCGCTTACCTGCGCTCGTACGCAGGAGTGAGCCAGAGGAGCCTTCCGATGACCGACAAGACTTCGGGCGACAAGCCTTCCGCGTCCACCTCCGGCTTCCAGTACACCCTCTCCAACCTCAAGCCGGTGGCCCCCATGGACCAGATCACCATCACCTTCCCCGACGGCAAGACCCGCGAATATCCGCGCGGCACTACCGGGCTCGATATCGCCAAGGGCATTTCGCCCTCGCTCGCCAAGCGCACCGTCGTGATGGCGCTGAACGGCACGCTGACCGATCTCGCCGATCCGATCGACGACAACGCCGCGATCGATTTCGTGGCCCGTGACGATGCGCGCGCGCTGGAATTGATCCGGCACGATTGCGCCCACGTGCTCGCCGAAGCGGTGCAGAGCCTGTGGCCGGGCACCCAGGTGACCATCGGCCCGACCATCGAGAACGGCTTCTACTACGACTTCTTCCGCAACGAGCCGTTCACCCCGGAAGACTTCGCCGCGATCGAGAAGAAGATGCGCGAGATCATCGCGCGCGACAAACCGTTCACCAAGGAAGTCTGGACCCGCGACGAAGCCAAGAAGGTGTTCGCCGACAACGGCGAAGCGTTCAAGGTCGAGCTGGTCGACGCCATTCCGGAAGACCAGACCATCAAGATCTACAAGCAGGGCGAGTGGTTCGATCTGTGCCGCGGCCCGCACATGACCTCGACCGGCAAGATCGGCACCGCCTTCAAGCTGATGAAGGTGGCCGGCGCCTATTGGCGCGGCGATTCCAACAACCCGATGCTGACCCGCATCTATGGTACCGCCTGGGCCAAGCAGGAAGACCTCGACACCTACCTGCATCAGATCGAGGAAGCCGAGAAGCGCGACCACCGCAAGCTCGGCCGTGAACTCGACCTGTTCCACTTCCAGGAGGAAGGTCCGGGCGTCGTGTTCTGGCACGCCAAGGGCTGGAGCCTGTTCCAGTCACTGGTCGGCTACATGCGCCGGCGCCTGGCCGGCGACTACGACGAGGTCAACGCGCCGCAGATCCTCGACAAGGTACTGTGGGAGACCTCGGGCCATTGGGAGTGGTACCGCGAGAACATGTTCGCGGCGCAGTCCGCCGGCGAGGACGCCGAGGACAAGCGCTGGTTCGCGTTGAAGCCGATGAACTGCCCGGGCCATGTTCAGATCTTCAAGCACGGCCTGAAGAGCTACCGCGACCTGCCGCTGCGGATGGCCGAGTTCGGCGTGGTGCATCGCTACGAGCCGTCGGGCGCGATGCACGGCCTGATGCGGGTGCGCGGCTTCACCCAGGACGACGCGCACGTGTTCTGCACCGAGGCGCAGCTCGCCGACGAGTGCATCAAGATCAACGATCTGATCCTGTCGACCTATTCCGACTTCGGCTTCGAAGGCGAGTTGACGGTAAAGCTGTCGACCCGCCCCGAAAAGCGCGTCGGCACCGACGAGATGTGGGACCACGCCGAGCGCGTGATGGCTACGGTGCTGTCCGAAATCAAGGCCAAGGGCGGCAACCGCATCAAGACCGAGATCAACCCGGGCGAAGGCGCCTTCTACGGGCCGAAGTTCGAATACGTGCTGCGCGACGCGATCGGCCGCGACTGGCAGTGCGGCACCACGCAGGTCGACTTCAACCTGCCGGAGCGGTTCGGCGCATTCTACATCGACGCCGACGGCGCCAAGAAGGCGCCGGTGATGGTGCATCGGGCGATCTGCGGCTCGATGGAGCGCTTCACCGGCATCCTGATCGAGCACTACGCCGGCAACTTCCCGCTGTGGCTGGCGCCGGTGCAGGTCGTCGTCACCACGATCACGTCGGAAGGCGACGACTACGCCAAGAAGGTGCTGGCGGCGCTGCGTAAGGCAGGCCTGCGTGCCGACATCGATCTGCGCAACGAGAAGATCAACTTCAAGGTGCGCGAGCATTCGCTCGCCAAGGTCCCCGCCCTGTTGGTGGTCGGCAAGAAGGAAGCCGAGAGCCACTCGGTCTCCGTCCGCCGCCTCGGCAGCGAGGGCCAGAAGGTGATGCCCACCGACGAAGCCATCGCCGCACTGGTCGACGAGGCGACCCCGCCCGATGTGAAGCGGATGCACGCCTCGCCTGCCGTCGCGGCCGAGTAAGCCGACAGCCTCGAGCGGGGGCGACCTGCCCTCGCTCACCCGACCGGCGGCAGCGGCATTGCAGAAGCAACCCGCGTCCCTGCAAATGCCGCCGCCTGCCGGAGCGGGTCGAAGCGACGGCCGGAGATCATCCGTCGCTTCGACCGTAACGATCATCAATGGGTCGGCGAGCTTGCCGGCGACGGCGTGGTCGCGGACGGGCTAGCCGCCGCGGGCTTGGCGCTCGCCTGGCCGCTGGTGGTCGGCGCGGCCTTCGCGGCCGGAGCCGCGGTGTTGGCCGCCGTGTGCGGCTGCGCCTTGTCCTGGATATCGACCACCGAGTAGCGGACGCCGTTCTCGACCTGCATCAGCGCGCCGTTAGCCTCGTAGTACTTGCCGGCATCGAGCAGCTTGGACGCCTGATCAACCCCCTTCAGGGTGGCGTCGACCGGAGCAACTTCGAGCGAGACCGCGACGTTGACGTCGTTCATCTTCAACGTCTCGAGCGCCTCCTTCTGCTTACCGGCCTTGAGCTGCGAATTCGCGGTCTTCATCGCGGCCACCTTGGCAGGCACGGCCGAGTAGTCTTCCTGCACCGTGATCGTGCCGTTGATCGGCAGCCACTTCACCGGCGTGGTCGAGGCCGTGCTCTGATGATCGGATTGCTGCGACTTGTCGGCGGTCGGCGGGATCAGCTTCATGTCGGCCTCGGCCTTCAGAAACACCGAGTCGTCGGTCTTGCTCTTCTCGAGCGACTCCATCGCCTTGTTGACGTCCTTGCGCGCCGCCTCGGGCTTGCCGTTGAACAGCGCCAGCCGCGCCTCGCGGATGTCCTGGAATGCGTTGAAGCCGTCCTTCGACAGCTTGGAGAAGTCCTGCGCGGCGACGTGATCCGGAGCAGGCTGGTGATCCGCCGCATAGACGGCGCCGCAGAGGGCGGTGGTTGCGAGAGCGGTGGCGATGAGCGTTGTTCTGACACGAAGCATGATCGTTTCTCCTCAAATTAGCTGTCGAACGCGGTCATCGACTTCCGGTGATCGGTCGGCAGAACCCACGATGTCGAGTTCGCCCGGACAACGGCCGGACTACCGGCCGCGTTTCATTAAACTTCTGAAATCCTTGTGCCGCAGGCACTGCCAACCACCGCGCGCGATCCGTGAAACGGCATCGCGACTTGTTGGAAGCTCTCTGAAACGCGCTCCGGCAGTCGATCGGACGCGTGTTCTCTGCTAGAAGGTCCACCGATCATCATGCGACCCGATCGCCGGAGCCACGCCATGTCGGACGTCATTTCCTTCCTCGAAACCCGCCGCTCGGTGAAACCGCGCGAGATGACTGGCCCCGGTCCCTCGCCCGACCAGCTCGAAACGATCCTGACGATCGGCGCACGGGTGCCGGACCACGGCAAGATCGCGCCGTGGCGGTTCATCGTGTTCGAAGGCGATGCCCGCGCCCGCGCCGGCGAGGTGATCGCCGACGTGTTCGCTCGCAAGAACCCTGGCGCAACCGCGGCCGAGATCGCCGCCGAGAAGGCGCGACTGTTGGAAGCTCCGCTGGTGATCGCGGTGGTGTCGTCGCCGAAGCCGCACCCCAAGGTGCCGGTCTGGGAGCAGGAACTGTCCGCCGGCGCGAGCTGCATGAACATCGTCTCGGCCGCCACCGCGCTCGGCTACGGCGCCAACTGGCTGACCGGCTGGATCGCGTTCGATCCCGAAGTGCTGAGCGGCCTCGGCCTGCGCGGCGACGAAAAGCTCGCCGGCTTCATCCACATCGGCACCCGTCCGAAAGACATCGAGGATCGGCCGCGCCCGACGCTGTCGGAGGTGGTGACGAGGTTCTGAGCCTCGACGGCGCCTCTCCCCGCGCGCAGGCAAAGAGAGCGACGGCGTCGGCTGACGGTTTGGTGAGTTCTACGCCGCCTGCGAGGCCCGTCGTCCAAACCGCATCAGCAGCCCGGCGATCTCCGCAGCCGGCCGCGCCGGACTGAACAGGAATCCTTGCACCTCGTGGCAGCCTTCAGCGCGCAGCGCATCGAGCTGCTCGATGGTCTCGACACCTTCGGCGAGCGTGGTGATGTCGAGGCTCCGCCCGAGCCCGGCAATGGCCCGGACGATCGCCAGGCAATCCGGCCGCTCGGTCAGATCCTTCACGAACGAACGGTCGATCTTGATCTTGTCGAACGGGAAACTGCGTAAGTAGCTGAGCGACGAATAGCCGGTGCCGAAATCGTCCATCGATATCCGCACCCCGAGGCTGCGGAGCTGATGCAGGGTCGCAAGGTTCGCCTCGCTGTCGGCGAGAAACAGCGACTCGGTGATCTCCAGCTCGAGCCGGTGCGGCACCAGGCTCGATTGCGCCAGCGCCGAGATCACCACCTGCACCAGGTTGCGGCTGCGGAATTGCACCGGCGACAGATTGACCGCGACCTTGACGTCGGACGGCCACGACGCGGCCTCCAGACACGCCTGCCGCAGCACCCATTCGCCGAGGCCGACGATCAGGCCGATGTCTTCGGCCACCGGGATGAAGTCGGACGGCGAGATCATGCCGCGCTCGGGATGGCGCCAGCGCAGCAGCGTCTCGAAGCCGCCGATGCGGTCTTCGGCCAGGTCGATCAGCGGTTGATAGTGCAGTTCGAACTCGCCGCGCGCGAACGCCTGCCGCAGGTCGAGCTCCATGTCGCGCCGGATCTGCGCCTGGCGGTCCATTTCCTTCTCGAAGAAATGATGGCAGCCGCCGCCCGCGGCCTTGGCCCGGTACAGCGCCATGTCGGCATTGCGCGACAGCGCCTCGCATTCGTCGCCGTCGGACGGCGCCAGCGCGATGCCGACCGATGCGCCGATCACCACTTCGAGCCCGTCCATGTCGTAAGGCGCGCTGAGGATCTCGATCAGTCGCGCCGCGAAACTGCTGGCCTCGTTCGGGGTGGCCAGCGAGGTCAACACGATCGCGAATTCGTCGCCGCCGAGCCGCGCCACCAGATCGCCGTCGCCGACCTGCTGCCGCAGCCGCTCGGCAACGCACCGCAGCAGCCGGTCGCCCATCGGATGGCCGAACGAGTCGTTGACGTTCTTGAACAGATCGAGGTCGACGCACATCACCGCGACCATCGCGCCGCTGCCGCGCGCCTGCGCCAGCGCCTGCTCCAGCCGCTGCTGATACAGCGCGCGGTTCGGCAGATTGGTGAGCCCGTCGTGATGCGCCATGTGGGCGATCTTGGCCTCGGCCTTGCGGCGCTCGGTGACGTCGACCACGGCGACCAGAAAGCCGTCGCGGCCGTCGAACATCACGGGGCGGCCGAAGGTCAGCACATGGATCTCGGAGCCGTCGGCTTTGACGTGACGCCAGTTGCCTTCGGACTGATAGCTGTCGCGCATCTCCAGCAGCGTCTGGCCATGCGCGATCCACTCCTCGCGCGGCCAGATCTCGCGCAGCGACATCCGCAGGAATCGCTCGCGCGGATAGCCGTAATGCGCCACCGCGGCGTCGTTGACGCTGAGGAATTCGAAGGTCTGGGCGTCGAACACCCACATCGGCATCGGGTTGCCGTCGAACAGCAAACGGAACGACTCCTCGCGCTTCTTCAGCGAGGTGACGTCGGAGATCGTCACCGACACCACATCGCCGAACGCGGTGGCGCTGAGGCTGAGATTGCGATCGCCGCTGTCGACCGCGAAGGTGATGCAGGCGTCGGCATCGACCAGATCGATCAGTCGGCCGGCGACGTCTGGAGCGCAGAGCAGATGATGTCCGACCGACAGCCGGCTCCAGCGCAGCTCGGCAACCGTCCGCCGCAGCAATTGCGACGCACCGTGGTTGACGTGCACAATCTGAAAATCGAACGGCCGGCGGTCGGGGCCGCGGATCGCCGTCAGCGCGACGATGCCGTCATCGGTCGAGGAGAAGATCGCATCCAAGAGATTGTAGCGCTGCGCCTCTTCGTTGACATAGACGCCGACCAGCGGGCCGCCCCAGCGCGAGGCGGTCGGCAGCGCGAGCAGCGTGTAGCGCTGCACGATGCCGTCGCGAACGCAATGCGCGGTGCCGAGATGCGGCCGCTTGTTCTGCAGCGCGCCCGAGGCGGCCTGCGCCAGCGCAGTGCCGCAATCCGGCGACAGCGCATCGAGCGGGATGTCCCAGCGCTCGTCGCCGAGCCATTGCTGCGCATAGCGGCCGGTGCGCGAGACTTCGGGTGTCTCGCCGTCGATCTCCAGCAGCACCAGATGATCGGCGAGCCGGCCGAGGCTGCCCAGCATCACCTCTTCGTAGCTCGGCAGCGACTGCCCGGGCTGAATTGCAGCGTGCCACTTGCGCTGCAGCACGGTTAAATCGGCAGCAAGCTGACTGGTCGAATTTTCGGAAAGTTGAGGAACGGCAGCCGACACGAGTAGCGCCCCGCGGATGAATACTGCGGCGCAGTCGAGCTATTCCCGATTAAGACGATGTAAACGTAGCGCCCCGCGATGCGCAAACCGCTGATTATGAAGGTTTTAAGTCGCGGAATGGTTACTTCGCGTTCACTACTGTGGTGCCGCTGCCTTCGCCGGCCGCGAGGCCTCAGCGCGCCAGCACCTCGACTTCGCCGTCGACACCGTTGACGACGTTGAAGCCTCGCTCGAACACCTTGCCCTCGTTCTTGGCGATGGCGCGGTACTCGCCTTCGGACAGCACCACGCGCGGGAAGGCGCCGATCGATTCCTTGATGACGTCGCCGCCCGGCGTCAGCACCGACCACGAGGTATTGGCGAGCGCTTCGCCGCCCTTCTCGCTCACCAGCTTCAAGGTGATCACAGCGGCGCGGTGGGTAATGGTGACGTCGGTGAGCTTGCCGGCCTGGACGCGGATGTCGGAGCGCACCACCGAGTTGGCGTCGCCGTAGTTGGAGACGATGTAATAAGTGCCTTCCGGCACCAGCGCGACATCGCCGGCCGCGACGTTCGGCAGCAGCGGCGCGCGCTGCGCGTTGTCGAACTGGCTGCCCTTGTAGATCGTGAACGAGATCTGGTTGGAGGGAATTCGCGAACCGCCGACCTTGCCTTCGATCCGAAGACCACCGGCGGGAAGCACGAAATTCTCGCGTTCGGTGTCGGCTTTCACCGTCACCGGCCGCACCGCGCTGACCAGTCCGAGCGCGACGTGCACGACATAATTGCCCGGCGGCAGCAGAATGTTCGGGGTGGCGCCATGATCCTCGCGCAACAGCTTGATCGAGCCACTTTCGTCGGGACGATCGGAGTAGACACGCCAGACCAGGCCGCTGTTGATCACCGGCTGGTCCTTGCCGTAGCGCGCGGTCAGCGCCAGCACGCCCTGCGGAGCAGCGGTCACAGGCGGCAGCGGAGACGCCGCCGGCGGTGTGACCGCGGCGACCGGCGGCTGGGTGAGTGGCGCCGGGAGATTCGGCACTGCGGCCGGGCCGCCCTGTGGCGCCAGACTGATCGCTCCACCGGCGGGCGGCTCGGGGACCGAGGCCGGCGGCACCGGTGGCGGCCGTTCGCCGAATAATTGCGCGGCCGCAGGCTGGGTGAGCGCCACCACGCACACGCCGAGCATTCCCCAACGGGCCGCCCCGCGCAGCCGGCTCCCGATGATGTTACCCCTAAAATCCATCGCGATGGTTTTCACCGAAAACGCGGCAAATTCAAGCCGGTCCGGTGCCGGGCCGGGCTGGCGCAGACCCGAGCGGTAAGGGCGTGTTGTTCGTGATTGCGTCACGATTCTCCCCTAGTCCCAGCCGCCCAAGGCATTATTCATGCTTTCAGAACGCCGTGGCACGATGAAGCGGCGCGAGTCGCGAGCTGGGCCCCCGGCCGCAAGGAACGACGAGTTCAGGAGAGAGCCGTGCTGGAAAATCTGATCGGACGCGGGCATGCCAACCCGCCGGCACAGGACAAGGTCGGCCTCGACAGCATCCGCAGGCCGGTGATCGGGCTGGCGCTGGGCGGCGGCGCGGCACGGGGCTTCGCTCATATCGGGATCCTGCGCACCCTGCTGGCCAATGGCATTACGCCCGACGTGGTGGTCGGCACGTCGATCGGCGCAGTGGTCGGTGGCGCCTATGTCGCCGGTCATCTCGACACCCTGGAAGAGTGGGCGCGACGACTGCAGCCCCGCAACATCTTCGGCTATCTCGACATCCGGCTCAATGGCTCCGGGCTGATCGGCGGCAGCAAGCTGGCGGCGCAGCTCGACGCCACGCTCGGTCAGATCCTGATCCAGGATCTCGCGCAGAAATTCGCCAGCGTCGCCACCGAAGTGGCGACCGGTCACGAAATCTGGCTGACGCGCGGCCGAATCGTCGATGCGGTGCGGGCCTCTTACGCCCTGCCCGGCATCTTCTCCCCGGTGCTGATCGGTGACCGCTGGCTGGTCGACGGCGCACTGGTCAATCCGGTGCCGGTGTCGGCCGCTCGCGCACTCGGCGCCGAAATCGTGATCGCCGCCAACGTCTCGAGCGACGTGTTCGGCCACGGCACCACGATCTTTTCGCACGGCAACGCGATGCCGGCACCGCCCGAGCCAGAGCCCGAGGAAGCTGCGCCCAAGCGCGGCTTCACGCGGTTCTTTTCGCCGGAACGCTTCGTGAAGCAGGAATTGTTCGGCAGCCCCGAACGTCCGGGCATCTCCAAGGTGATGACCGACGCATTCAACATCATGCAGGACCGCATCACCCGGGCACGGCTCGCGGGCGATCCGCCGGACCTGTTGATCTCGCCGCGGGTCGGCCGGATCGGCTGGTTCGACTTCCACCGCGCCGACGAGATCATCGCGCACGGCGCCCGCGCCGCCGAGCGGGCGATCGATTCGATCCGCGAGACGATCGAGGAAGCCGTTCCGCAGCCCAAGGCGACGGTGCCGGTGGAAACCTGAGCGGGCGATCAGATCAAAGACCGCTGCTGGGACGGCGCCTGACGACGCACAGCGCGATCGTCACCAGCGGCGTCGCCAGCGCGACCCAGCACAGCAGCCACCACAGGCCGCCCTCGCCGATCAATGCGGTCAGCAATCCGAACACGGTCGAAGCCGCGAGCGCGACAGGCCACAGCCATTGGCGCCGGAATGCGCTCATGATGCGGCGCTCCCGGCGGACTCGGCATCGCCGCGGCGCGGGCGCTTCGCCCACCACAGATACAGGCCGCTGAGCAGGACCACGATGGTGGCGACGTCGAACAGCGCCCAGATGATCTTCAGCGGCAGCCCGCCATAATCGCCGAAATGCAGCGGCTGCGACATGAACAGTGCGGTTGCGTACCACGGCATGTCGCGCACCGAGACCACCTGCCCGGTCGACGCATCGGCGAGCGCCGGCTTGAGGATGCGGCTGGTGATCGGCGTATTGCCGGTGAGGAAGATCGCGATGTGCGACGGCGTCGCGAACGGCGTCCCCGGAAACGCCACCGTCATCACGTTCATGCCGGGCACCGCGGCGCGGACGTCGCGCAGCACGGCATCGGTCGACGCACGTTGTCCCTCGATCTCGGCAGGCTTCGCCTGCGCCGCCATCTCGACGAGCTGATTGGCCTGCCAGGCGAGTTCGATCGGCGCTGCCAGCGTGTTGATGACGCCGGTGAAGCTGACGACACCGAACCAGGCCAGCGTCACGATGCCGAGCAGATTGTGCAGGTCGAGCCAACTGCGCCAGCGGCTGCCGTCGGTCCGGATGACGCCGAACGCAAGACGCCGTGTGAACGGACCGTACAGCACCACGCCGGACACGATCGCGAGGACCAGGAGAAGTCCCATGCAGCCGAGAAACAGCGTGCCCGGCACACCGCCGAACAGGTCGAGATGCAGCCGGGTCATCACATACAGGAAGCCCTCATTGGGCTGCGGGATTGCAATCTGCTGCCCGGTGCGGGTGTCGAACACCTGATAGTGAAATGTCGCCGGATCGGCCGTCATCGAGGCTGCGGTCGGCACCTTCAGAATCGGATGATCCCGATCGTAGAACAGATACGGCACCACCTCACCCGGCCGCGCCGCGAGCGCGCGCGCGACCATCGAGTCCACCGATGCACGGCCCGGCGGCGCCGTCGTCGCCGCGAGCTGCAGGTCGGGACCAAGCTCGTCCTTGAAGATCAGCGGCAGCCCGGTGAGGCAGAGCAGCAGCGCGAACAGCGTGCAGATCAGGCTGCTCCAGCGATGCAGCCAAACCCAGGCCCGAACAGCGCGCCGCGTCATCGGCGGCGCGCCCCTCTGGCGTCGATCCTCACCACCGGTACCTGATCCCCGCCAGAACCGTGCGGCGATTGCCGAACTGGCAGTAGAATCCCGACGAGCAGCTCGAATAGTATTCATTGTCGAACAGGTTGTTGACGTTGAGCGTCAGGGTCGTGCCCTTCAGACTCGGCGCGACGTTCGCGAGGTCGTATTTCAACGCCGCATCCACCACCGTATAGGCCGGCGTGCGCAGCGTGTTGGCATCGTCGCCGTAGCTGGCGCCGACATGGCGGATACCGCCGCCGAAGGTCAGCCCGGTGACCGGGCCTGACCGGAACGTGTAGTTCGCCCACATCGAGCCGAAGAAGTCCGGCACGGCCTGCGGCCGGTTGCCGATGATCGACACAGTCGTGGATTTCGCCACACGGGTATCGAGGAAGGTCAAGGCGCCGATCAGCTCGAGGCTGTCGGTGACGTTGCCGCGGGCTTCGAGTTCAACGCCCTTCGAGCGGATCTCGCCCTGCTGCACATTGAAGCCCGGCACCGATGACGGCGTCAGCACGTTCTGCTGGCGAATGTCGAACACCGACGCGGTGAACAGCATCGGCAGGAAAGTCGGCTGATATTTGATGCCGCCTTCGTATTGCTCGGCGGTTGTCGGGATGAACGGCTGCCCGTCGGCACCGACGCCGGTGACCGGCTCGAACGACGTCGAATAGCTGACATAGGGCGCGACGCCGCTGTCGAATAGATACAGCAGGCCGGCCCGATAGGTGGTCTTGTCGTCCGACTGATTGGAGCGCGATCCGGCAAGACGGCTCTCGGTGCTCTGCTCGGCCCAATCGTGGCGGACACCGAGCGTGGCGCGCCAGCCGCCCAGGCTGATCTGGTCCTGCGCATACAGCCCGGTCTGCGTGAGCTTCTGACCGCTGTCGATCAACGACGCGAGCGGACCGACCGGCTGATTGTACTGCGGATTGACAACGTCGAGCGAAGTCGCGCCACCGAGCTGGTAGGTCCAGTTGCTGAGCGTGTTCTGATAATCGACACCGGTGATGACCTTGTGCTGCAGGGCGCCGGTGGCGAAATCGAACTGGACGCGATTGTCGGTGGAGAGGCCGCCGACGTCCTCGATCGAGCGCAGCGCCCAGCGCGGGATCGTGCCGGTGGCGGTGAGCGGTCCGCTCATCTGCAGCGACTTGAAATCGATGTCGACGTGGGAATAGCGCAGGCTCGACTTGACGCTGACGACCTCGTTGAGCCGTTTGTCGAACTGATAACCGATGCCGTACTGCTCGCGCTCGAACGAGTCGAAGCCGGGATCGCCGACATTGAGCTTGGAGTTCAGGTATGGCCGGTACTGCAGCGGCGCCAGCGAGGTCGGATACAGCGAGTTGAAGTAGCCGCCCTTCGGGTCCTTTTGATAATAGCTCTGGATGGTGAAGCGCGTGTCCATGTCCGGCGCCCAGGTCAGCGCCGGCGCGACGGCGAAACGCTGCTCGTCGACATTGTCGTAGCGCGTGCCAGAGGTTAGGCCGATCGCGCTCAGGCTGTACAGCCAATGCCCATCCTTATCGAGCGCGCCCTGGCTGGTGATGCCGGACTGGAAGCGGCCATAGCTGCCGCCTTCGACGCGAACTTCATTGTACGGGACTGCGCTCGGCATCCGGCTGATCTGATTGACGAGACCGCCCGGGCTGGTCTGCCCATACAGCACCGCCGACGGCCCTTTCAGCACCTCGACGCGGTCGAGCAGGAACGGATCGATCGCGGTGTTGGCGAAGGCCTGGCCGCGCGGCAGCTTCAGCCCGTCGAGGAAGCTGACGTAGTTGGTCGCGGTGCCGAACGCGCCGAAGCCGCGGATGAAGACGCTGTCGTAGCGGGAATTGGTGTCGGCATCCGACAGCACCCCGGCGCTGTAGCGCAGGGCGTTGGCCACTGTCTGAACGTTCTGGTCGTCCATCTGGCGGCGGGTGACGGTCGAGATCGACTGCGGGGTTTCGAGAACCGGCGTGTCGGTCTTGGTGGCGGTCGCCGAGGTCCGGGCGGCATAGCGATCGGACGTGTTGCTCGCGTTGACCGGCCGCGCCGCGGGCGCCGCAGGTTCTCGCGCCGATGTCCGCGCCGACACCGCACGCGGAGCCGCGGGAGTCGGCTGCGCCCGGCGTACCGCGCGACGTTCGGAGGGCTGCACGGTGACCGGCGGCAACGCCACCGACGTCTCCCGGGCGCTCTGCGCCATCGCCTCCGGTCCGCCCGCCAGCGATAGCGCAACTGCGACTCCGGCGACGATCTTGTTTTCGTGTCCCATCCGCTCTCCCCCAGAACCCTCGCCTTCACAGGCGGGCGGGGAAATAAACGGGACGGGACCGTCCTGTCCAGATCGATTGCCAAGCGATTGCAAATCTGGGATTGGAATTGCTCGAAAGACTCGCCGCGTCGCACCGACGATCAAGGACCTCGATGCCGACTTCCACGACCACTTCCAAAGGCGGCCGCCCGCGCAAAAGCGACGTCGAAGCCAAGTCGCTTCACATCCTCGAGACGGCATCGCGGCTGTTCGCGCAGCAGGGTTTCGCCGCAACCTCGGTCGAGCAGGTCGTGGCCGCATGCGGCGTCGGCAAGGACACGGTGTATCGGCGCTTCCCGTCGAAACTGGCGTTGTTCGAAGGCGTGGTCGAGCATGCCCGCGTGCAGACGCTGGCGCATTTCCAGACCGCGATGGCGACACAGACCGGCGACGCGCTGACGCAGCTCCGCGCCGCGGCGCGCTGGCTGCTGGCCGTCAACCTCGATCCGACGCTGATCGCGTTCAAGCGGATCGCGTTCAGCGAGGCACTGGTGGTCGGACAGGCTGTCGCAAACCGGACCGACGATCCGATCATGGACCGGTTGCTGTCGCTGATCGGCGACGCGCAGAAGGCCGGCGCCCTCGCCCGCAGCGACGCGCGCTTTCTCGCAGCACAGCTCATCAACTGCATCGCGGTCGGGCCGATGCTCGACGCCATGCTGGGCGGCACGACCTATGCGTCGTCCCGCGCCCAGAACGCTTATTTCGACAAGGCCTGGACGCTGTTTCTCGACGGCGCGCGCGCCTGAGCCACGGTCAGGCCGATTTGATGTAGTCGTGCAGCGCCCGCTGCTCGTGCTCGTATTCGGTCAGTCGCGATTTGACGATGTCGCCGATCGAGATCAGTCCGACGACGCGGTCTTGCTCCATCACCGGCAGATGCCGGAACTTGCCCGCCGTCATCCGCTCCATGATCTGACCGACGGTGTCGTCCTGGCGGCAGGTCATCACGTCCCGCGTCATCACCACGCCGACCGGCGCATCCAGCATCGCAGCGCCGCGGTCGGCGAGTACGCGAACCACGTCGCGCTCCGACAGTATGCCTTCGAGCCGGGCGCCGTTCATGACCAACACCGCGCCGATCCGGCGCTCGGCCAAAGTTTTCACCGCCACCGCGAGCCGGGCATCGGCCTCGACGGTGTGGATGTAGCGGCCCTTCGATTCCAGAATTGCACGCACGGTCATGGTCGCCTCCCATAGGCCGCCGGACGAGCCGAGCGGCTCTCGTTGTGACACTTGCAGCGGATCAGTCACGGCGATGGGGCGGAATGGGTACTCGACCAGATCGGCGCAACACGACACCGCGCCAATCCCATTCCGAGCCCGGCGCAAAGCGGCGCCGGGTGCAATGACACCGCAAGATTGCGGCGTTTCGGCGATGAATCACAACTCTCGCAACTGCGAGCGATGACCGCAGTGCATCACGATGTGGCGCTATCGGGCGCGCGCGGCACCGGGTCGAACAGCGAGAACAACAACAGCCCGGCGAAGAAGCCGCCAATATGCGCCTGCCATGCGACGCTGGCACCTTCGTTGCCGATCGCGATCGAACCAATGCCGAAGATGATATTGATGCCGAACCAGATGCCGAGAAACGCCAGCACCCGCGGATCGCGCAGCGCGCGGGTCAGCGGCTGCGCCGGCACCCGCGCCGCGGCATCGGCATCCCCACGCCGCAGCGACAGGAAGCTGCCACGGACGAAGGCGAAGCGAATCGCCGCCGCCATCGCGCCCGACACGGAGGCGGAAGCTCCGATCATCGGCGCCATCTCGTGGGCGTGGGTGACAAGATGCGCGAGCGCACCGGCGGCGGCAGTCACCGCCATGAATACGAAGAACCGCACCGCACCGAATCGTCGCGCCAACGCGCTGCCGAACGGCAGCAGCCACAGCACGTTGAACAGGATGTGGCTGAGATTGGCGTGCAGCAGCGAATAGGTGACGAAGGTCCAGATCTTGGCGCCGGTGCCGCCGGGGAATGGCGCCTCCAGCAGCGTCTGATCGTAGCGCATCGGGATGAAGCCGAAGATCTCGATGGTCCAATACTGGAATTCGGTAGACAGCAGCGTGCGGAGATGGATCACCGCCAGCAATGCGATATAGGCGGTGACCGCCCCCGGCAGGGTCAGGATGGGCTCGCGCGGCGGCTGCGACGGCGACAACGGGTTCTGTTCGAGCGGAGCTTCCAAAGCGGACGACCTGATAGGAGACGCGGGACGGAGGCGCCGGTCCCTTAGAGCACTTTTCGCAACTACGGAAAACCGGCACCGCCGCCGAGAAGCCGAGGCTCGATCATCACCCAGCGCTGAGGTGATTGACCAGAATCGACAGCCCGAGGCCGACCAGCGCCAAGCCCCCGGCCCGCTCGGCCCAGCGTCCGAACGATCCGCCGATCAGCTTGCCCGCCAACATCCCGCCGGTCGACATCACGAAGGTGGCACAGCCGATCGCCGCGGCGATCACCAGGATATTCACGTCCAGGAACGCAAGCGACACGCCCACCGCCATCGCGTCGATGCTGGTTCCGACGGCTGTGGCCATCAGCACCCACAGCGAGCCGCCGACCGCCGCGGCCGCGCGCTCCTCCGCCGGCTTGAACGAATGCAACATCATGCGGCCGCCGACGATCGCCAGCAGGCCGAACGCGATCCAGTGATCGACCGCGGCGACATACTGGCTGGCGGCGAAACCTGCAGCCCAGCCGATCAGCGGGGTGATCGCTTCGACGATGCCGAACACCACACCGGTGCGCAGCGCTTCAAGCAATCGCGCCTGTCGCATCGCGGCGCCACGGCCGAGCGACGCCAGCAAGGCGTCGACCGACATGCCCACAGCGAGCACGGCAATAGATACGGGTGACATTGGGGAACCCATCAGCGGACGTCGTGACCGGACGGAACTGGGGCCTTGTCCGGAACAGGCGCCTGCCGTCACGGTCTCGCTGCGCCGGACTTATCCGGCTGATCGTACCACGCGAACCATGCCGCGAGTCTGTTGATACGACCGCGCGCCTGAGCGCGCCGCTACTCCCCGATGCCGAAACGGTAGTTCATCCGCCTGCCCGGGTCAATAATCACGCAATATCATACACTTGAAGATGGGAAGCAATCTCATCAACGAAAAAGGGAGGGCTCTTGGAAAGCCCTCCCTTGGTCCGTGCCGACATCATTCGCACCCAGCGACGTCGCCTCTCAGGTGCGTTGGCCGGCCTGTTTTTCGGCCACCCTGTCATCACCCGCGCCGACGGTCTGGAGTCGTTCGGTGCAGGAATGACGACACCCTAACGGTCGCCCTGCGCGGGGCAATGCCATAGTTAATTTAACCTTAACGACGTAAAGCCGGGCATGACGCCGCCGTTCGCGCTGGCCGGCATGGACGCTGCAACACGCCTCCTGCACAACATTCCAGGAGCGTTGCGCCGGGCGAATTCGGGACAGTCCTGTCTCAAAGTCGTCAGGCCGCGACAGCCGCGAACCAAGGTCGTCCATGAAGCATCCGTCGAGCCAAGCGTTCTTCGCCTATTGGGACAAGCAACGCGATGGTGCCCCCGCCCCGGATCGCAGCGCGGTCGAGCCCGACGCCCTGCGCAGCCTGCTCGGAGACATGTTCGTCGTGTCCTGCGACGCCACCGGCTATCCGTTCCGATTCGCCGGCACCCGGCTGAATGCCCTGCTCGGCCAGGACCTCAAGGGCGAGAAGCTGACGACCCAGTTCGTGCTCGAGCAACGGCTCGCGGTGCAGGAGCTGCTGGATATCGTCGCGGGCGACAGCATCGCCGTGGTGGCCGGGGTCACCGCAACAGCGTCCAACGCCACCCCGGTCGCGTTGGAGCTTCTGCTGCTGCCGTTCGCGCCGCGTGCCCATACCCCGCTGAGCATGACCGGATTGCTGGCACCGCTCGGCAGCCGGGTGATCGGGCCGCTGACCGGCCTGCGGTTGAACTCATGGCGAACCGCCAGCGAGCAGCCGCGCCGCTTCGCGCCGCGCCGATTGCGCAAGCTGCAGGTGGTGCGCGGCCTGACGGTTTACGAAGGCAGCCGCTGAGGCTCGGCGCAATCCGCCCCAATCCGGTGGATCATGACGCTCGATCGACGTTCGACCGGCGAGGCTGCGAACCCGCCGCGATCGGCCCGGTAGCACTCGCAGGAGCGCTGGATCAGTCCATTGACGTCAGTGATCGCCAGTCGGCCACGGCTGTAGCGGATCAGCCCCTGTTGCTGCAGGGCGTGGGCAATCAGCGAGATGGTGTTTCGTTTCACGCCGAGCATCTGCGCCATCAGGTCCTGGCCGAGCTGCATACAGTCGCTGCCGGCGAGATCGCGTGATTGCAGCAGGCGGCGGCACAGCCGCGACTCGGCGGAATGGGCAGCATTGCATCCTGCGATCTGTTCGGCTCTGACCGATCGCACCCAGTGGTAGCGAAGTAACAAATTGCTGAGTGTCGGGCTGAGGTCGACGGCATTCCGGAAATGCGCACAGTCGATTACCGATGCCGTCGCCGGATATCGAACCACCGCCGTGGCCACCGCCACCGTTTCGTTGACCGCCTCGGCGCCGATGACGCCGTCCCGACCGATCGCCGCGACCTCGATGTCCTGCCCCTTGCTCAGGTGAATCATGCTCGACACGATGCCGCCGTGAGGGAAAATCACCCGCTCCAGCGGCGCGCCGGCTTCGACCAGGATCTGACCGAACTTCAGATCGATCGTCCGCAAATGCGGCCGTAGCAGATCCAGGTCCGCGCCCTGCAATGCCGCAAGCAATTCGTTGGCTGGTTGACTGATCGCCATGATCCCCGCCCCCGGGACTACGCACGACACCGCGCGACGCCCTACGCCCCGTTTCCCCGAGTCTGCCGCTGCAATTGCGGCACCCGATGCACCTTAATCGGTTGAGACACGAGCAAAGTCCACTTCGTACAACTACGCGCTGAGTTCCGCCGGGCGCGATCGGCAGCGGAACTGCTCCCGCACTGCATCAATCGCCGACGCGCGACCGGCGCCGAGTCTGCAACCACTGCGGCAGTGAGCTAACGGGCCGTTAACCGTGACGGCCGTAGGCTGCGCGTGACGGCAGCGCGACCGGCTATCGGAATTTCAGTTTTGTTGTTGCAGAAACCAACGGTTCAGCCGGCCTCGCTCGAGCGGCGCCGCTTCCAGCGGGTGAAAGTTCACCTGCTCGGCCGCTACATGCTGCCTGATCGCCGTGAGTTTCCGTGTCAGGTCGTCAACATGTCGCCCGGCGGACTGGCGCTGCTGGCGCCGGGGATCGGCAATATCGGCGACCGGGTGATCGCTTATCTCGACCACATCGGTCGCGTCGAAGGCAAAATCACACGCATCATCGACAACGGCTTCGCGATGACGTTGGCGGCGACCCCGCGCAAACGCGACAAGCTCGCCGCGCAACTGACCTGGCTCGCCAATCGCGACATTCTCAATCTGCCGGAAGACCGCCGTCACGACCGCATCGTGCCGCGCAACCCGATTGCCGTCCTCACGCTCGACGACGGCAGCCGGATGAGCTGCCGCATCATCGACATGTCGCGCTCCGGCGCGGCGATCGCCGCCGAACAACGCCCGGCGCTGAACTCACAAGTCCTGCTCGGCCGTGTCGCCGCTCACGTCGTCCGTCATCTCGACGACGGCTTCGCGCTGGAGTTCACTCACGAGCAGCTCGAGGAAACTCTCGAAGACAACGTTACCGCGCGGTGAACGAAATCACCCGCGGCGAACGCCGTTTCGGCGCTCCAGCAGCGCGATAATTCCCCCTCCACACCATCATCGGACCCGTGTGCGCCCTTAGCGGCAGGGTTAACGCACGCACTTGCGCGTGTGACCAAACCGCGTCCCGCGGCAATTTTCGCGTTAATTCCTCAAATTTGAATCAATTCCCGATCGTTCGAATTTTAGTTAAATTCGATTCAAGTATAAATCGAATTCGCGGCTAGTTTTATGAGTATTCGCCTCGACTTTACTTAGTCGACTTAGCGGCCCTGCAAATCGTCTGTGCAAATCATGGTCCCAACAAGAAAACGGGGGCCACAATGTCGGGCAACAGGGGATTTCGGGGGCTGGCGGTGATCGCCGCCGTCGTCGCGCTGACCGCGACGGCGCAAGCTGAAAACAGAGTTCGCTACGCCAGCGTCGGCGACGAGGCGCGCGCGCCGATCGGTTGGGTCGATTTCTGCGCGGACAATCCTGCGGAATGCCGGGGCGGTCGCAGCCAGGCTCGCGATATCGTTCTCACGCAGACCGCTTGGCAGGATCTGCTGAAGGTCAATCGCTGGGTCAACGACAACGTCAAACCGCTGACCGACATGGACCATTGGGGCGTGATCGAAAAGTGGTCGTTGCCGACCGACGGTTACGGCGATTGCGAAGACTACGTGCTGTTGAAGCGCAAGATGCTGATCGACGCCGGATGGCCGCGCGAAGCGCTGCTGATCACCGTGGTCCGCGACAAGAAGAACGAAGGCCACGCGGTGCTGACAGTGAAGACCGACAAAGGCGAATTCATCCTCGACAACCAGAACGAGGACGTCGTCGCCTGGACCGAGACCGGCTACCGCTTCGTCAAGCGTCAGTCTCAGAGCGATCCGAACACCTGGGTCGCACTCGGCGACGGCCGTCCGGCAGTGGCCACCGCCAGCGCCAGACAGCGCTGACCACGATCGACACATCAGGAGAAACGCGACCCGGTCGAATCCCCACCCCTCCCCGTCCCAGACCGGATCGTGCGTGGCCAGCCTCCCCCAAGGCTGGCCACAACTTTTTGCGGGAACCGAAAAGCGCGAAAGGCTGGCTCAGGACTCGTCGACGACGCGCTGCATCGCCTGCTTGGTGCGGTGCTTCAGCCGCTCGAGCTTGGCTTTGACGTCGTTGAGCGCTTCGGCGTCGAAGTCGCTGAAGATGTATTCGTGCAACGCTTCCCAGCGCGGCGAAAGACGTTCGATCTTGGCCCGCGCCTCACCGGACAGCGACATCAGCACGACGCGGGCATCCGCGGTCGAAGGCACGCGATTGAGCAGCCCGAGCCGTTCCAGGATCTTGGTTTGGGTGGTCACGAAGGTCGAGACCGCGTGGATCTTCTGCGACACCTCCCCGACCGAAACGCCATTGCCCTGATCGAGATCGGCGATCGCCATCAGAATCAGCCATTGCGAGCCGCTGATGCCGAACAGCTTGGCCCACGCCCGTCGCATGTCCTCGAGGTTGTTGCTGATCGAGACGAAATCCCAGATCACCTGGTAGGACAGCCCGAAATCCCGATGCGCGCAGGCCTGCGGAGAGCCCGGCAGCTCGCCGACATCGACCACGGGGGCCGACGATTCCACCGATGTGGTCGGCCCAGCGGGCTCGCTATGATGCGATACCCTGCTCCGATGCGGCATCCCGCGCCCTCCGAATCATGCCCGAACAGTCTTTTGTTGTTTGTCGACTCGGACGAACCCGAAATCGCGGCGCAGCCGGGACCATGCTATGTACGCAATCCTGAGCTGGGACCAAAGGTACCAATTTCCGTTCCTGCCGTACCGTTGTTCGTCACACACGCCCCCTACGGATCTTGCGCTGGCTGAAAACCTTATTGGATTCAAGCCGATCGCTCCATTCGCAGCGGATCCGTCGCGGCGTCGAACAAATCCGACGGACGGAATTCGGTCGTGACAGAATCATGACGCCCTGTTGCTGCAATACCACAGCCTCGGCCGATGACGCGTCGCATCATCGCTCGATCCTTTCGTTAGCTATTTTTGTTATGTATCTAGTTCCCTGACGGAGGGGGGCAACCTCGAAGTCGTCCCGGCTCAACCTGTCCGGCGCCAAGGCAACGGACAGTCGGGTTCACGGGGGAGGCCGTTTCCGGCGCTCAGCACCGGTCGGCAAGCCCTTTAGGCAAACTTGGAGGTTTACGATGAATTTTGCGAAGAGCCTTATGCTCGGTGGTGCGGCGCTTCTCGTCGCCACCGCTGGTGCGCAGGCGGCCGATCTTCCGCTCAAGGCCAAGGCGGTCGAGTATGTGAAGGTCTGCTCGCTGTATGGCGCCGGCTTCTACTACGTCCCGGGCACCGACACCTGCATCAAGCTCGGCGGCTTCATCCGCGCCGAGTACGCGTTCAATGCCGGCGGCATGACCGAGACCCCGTCGTGGAACAGCGCCGCCGGTCAGGGCAACCGGACGGCGAACAACACCATCTATCGTTCGCGCGCCGACTTGAACATCGACACCCGCACCGCCACCGAATACGGTGTGGTTCGCACCTACTTCGACGCCGTGTTCACCTGGACCAGCGGTGCGCCGGTCGCCGGCGGTGACACCCCCGGCGTGTACTTCGCATTCGTGCAGTTCGCCGGCTTCACCTTCGGTAAGGCGGTTTCGCAGTTCTCGACCCCGTGGAACGGCGCCCCCGGCAACATCACCTCGAACCTGCTCGGCGGCGACGACACCTCGACCGGCATCAACCAGATCAGCTACACCGCCGAATTCGGCAACGGCGTGTCGGCCTCGATCAGCCTCGAAGACCAGAGCAGCTATCGCTGGGCGCAGGGCGTTTCCAACGTCATCAACGCCAACGGCGGCACCGCGGCTTCCTGGCTGCAGGGCACCGGCAACGGCACCAGCTACACTGCTGGCACCGACGTTCCGGACATCGTCGGCAAGGTCCGCGTCGATCAGGCCTGGGGCTTGTTCCAGGTGTCGGCCGCGGCTCACCAGGTCCGCGCCAGCTACTACAATCCTGCGCTGGAGACCTCTGGCCATCCGAGCGACAAGTGGGGCTTCGCGGTGCTCGCCGCCCTCTCGCTCAAGAACCTGCCGACCGGCCCTGGCGACTCGATCAACCTCGACGCCACCTATGCTGACGGCGCGACCCGTTACGTGATCGGCGGCACCAGCCCGAACGCGTTCGCGATGTACAGCAGCAGCGGCGTCGGCGCGTATCAGAGCGTCGGCTTCGGCGCTGCTCCGGACGGCGTGTTCGCCGGCACCAACAACCTCAACGGCACCGGCATCTCGACCGTTAAGGCCTGGGGCATCCGCGGTGCCTTCAACCACAACTGGAACCCCTACTGGGCGACCTCGATCTTCGGCGCGTACTCGTCGGTCGACTTCGGTGGCACCGGCGGCGCCCTGTACAACGCGGCTCTGGCTGCGGCTGTTCCGGGCTTCGGCACCACCTACACCGGCAACCCGAACTTCAACATCGCTCAGATCGGTGTCCGCACCGCCTGGACCCCGGTCAAGAACCTGACGTTCTCGGGCGAAGTGATGTGGATGCGCCTCGACCAGAACTACTCGGGCGTGACCGCTGCGGCGATCTCTCCGACCGCGACCAAGCCGACTGCGGTGTACGAGTTCAAGGATCAGGACACTGTGGTGGGCGCGGTTCGCGTCCAGCGCACCTTCTAAGTCCAAAGCAACTTGTAAACCTCCAAGGAACCTCCGGCGATGCCCCGCCGGAGGTTTTCCTTTTTGAGCACCGCTCAGCGCGTCGAGTTCTCTCCGCGCTTCTGAAGGCCGAGCAGGTCTTCCGTGACAGCCCGCCCCGCGTCGCTATTGGAACGTTTATCAAGCTCTGAACTTGACGTCGCGGAGACCACGCGATGCGCAAGCTGATCGGCTTCGACGCCGACACTCTCGACAAGCTGAAGCAGCTCGGCCGCGATCGGATGGCGACGTTACAAGAACTCGCCGACGAAGCCTTCGCCGATCTGCTCAGGAAGCACGGCGTTCCGATCGACCTGAAGGACGCGCTGCGCAAGAGCGCAGCGGACACGCCGCATCGCAAACATTGAGGAGCAGCCGATGTCAGCCGATCCGGATCCGTTCACGCTGGGCGAACGTGCGGCACGCCAGAACATCCCAGCCGAGGCAAATCCATATCACGACGGCAGCGAAGAACACGCGCTGTGGGCGGCCGGCCACGAGCGGATCGCAACCGCGATCGAGGCGAGCGAAGCGGAAGGAACCTGAGCGCGGCGGCCGCGCACATTCACCCGATCTTCTTCAGGCCCTTGGCGTAGCGCTGGCCGTTGACGACGTAAAATCCGGCTCCGGCCAGCATCGCCTGGACCTGTTCCGGCGTCAGCGTGCGCGCGACTTTGGCAGGCGCGCCGAGGATCAGCGAATTCTCCGGGAACGATTTGCCCTCGGTGACCACGGCGCCGGCACCGACCACGCAGCCGCGCGCCAGCTTGGCGCCGTTCATCACGATGGCCCCCATCCCGATCAGCACGCTGTCTTCGATCGTGCAGCCGTGCAGGATGACGTTGTGCCCGATGGTGCAGCCCTTGCCGACTTTGAGTGGAAAGCCGGGATCGGTGTGGCAGGTGGTGCCGTCCTGGACGTTGGAGCCCTCGCCGATCTCGATCCACTCGTTGTCGCCGCGCATCACGGCACCGAACCAGACCGACACCGAAGCGCCGAGCCGGACCTTGCCGATGACCGACGCACTATCGGCAATGAAGTAATTTCCATCCGCCGGAAGCTCGGGCCGCTGCCCGTCGAGTTCGTAGATCGCCATCGCAGTCTCCTGTCTTCGGCTTCGTCATGACAACGCGAAGCCGGCGACGCAATGGTTTTCAGGCGAACACGCCGAGCGACTGCAGCGTCATCAGCACCACCGTTCCGGACATCAGACTCCAGAAGCCGGCGAGCACGGTCGCGAGCATCACGAATTGCGCACGGCGGAGATCGGAGGTGCGCGGACCGGTCAGGGTGTTGCGCATGATGATGAAGGGTGCCGCGAACATCAGAAACGGCAACGCCGCGAAGCTCTGCGGCACCACGCCCTGCTGCAGCAGGCCGAACCCGGCCGGGCGCTGCGCCAGCGCCTGATAGGCGCTGGTCAATGCACCGGCGACAGCAAAGCCGATCAGAAGCGAGAACAGGTTGTTGAGGGCATCGGGCGACATCGGCGGCTTCCGGCTCGATCAGGACGGCCCCAGGTGTCGCAAAATCCAGCGCCGGCCGCCACGACAGCCTTAAGAAAAGGTTAACGCGCGACGGAAGAATTGCTGCCGTGCGCCGCACAATCCCGTTCGGTGCCGAATCGGCGCGTGGCATAGTCGAATCTGATTCGTGTGCCGGACCTCTGCGTCGTCATGACTTTGGTATCTTCGCTTCCGGGCCGCCAGCGCCGACGTCGCGCCCCGCGGACCAGTTCCCGCCTTCCTCTGATGATCGGTGGCGCCATCGGCGCGGCGTCGATCGCGGCCGTCGCATATCTGTTGTGGCCGACCTGGCAGGTGCAAAGCGTCGGCGATCCGGACCGCACCCCGGTGACGATCGGCGACACCCTGTTCAACGTGCCGACCAAGGCATTTCGGGTGAAGTACCAGCGCCGATCCGGACCGCAGGAGCGGGTCGATCTCGTGTTCCTGTATCCTTCACTGACGCCGCCGGAGCGCGCGGTGCACAAGACCGCCGAGGAGATCGCCGAGTTCCAGCCGATGGACCGGATCTTCGTCACGATCGCCGCGCACGAGGACACGCTGGCCCCAGAGACGCGGCTACGGACGATCTATCCACGCTATCTGGCTGAGGTGGCGCCGCAGACGCTGGACGGGCTGACGATGCGGCCGTTCGTCGATGGCTCGCCCTATGCGAGCGAGGATCTGTTCACCGCCGAGCAACCGGAGCTGTCGGCACGCTGCACCCGCGACCGCCAGACACCCGGAATGTGTCTCAGCGAAATGCGGATTGAAGGCGCCGACATCACCTTCCGGTTTCCGCGCCAATGGCTGAACCAGTGGCGCGATGTCGCGAGTGCGATCGCGCGGCTCGCCGCGCAGATCCATGTGCGCGGCTGAGGGCGGCGCTTCTGCTTAGTCGACGTCCGCGAGATCGTCTTCAAGGATCGCCATCTGGAATTGGAACGAGCGATCGTCGTCCTCGTCGTCGACGAACAGAACGCCGATGAACTCCTCGCCGATATAAACTTCGGCGGAGTCTTCCTTCTTCGGCCGCGGCACCACGCGGATCTTCGGATTGCCGAATACCCGCTTGAGATAGGCATCGAGTTTTCTGACTTCCTGAACGTCCACGGTGATCTCCAATTCAACTGAGCGGCAGCACAGCACCGACGACACGTCCATCGCGCGGTCGGCACCGCCGGGGTCGCCGTCAGTACTTTCTCACGGCGCCAGCCGCAACCCCTCGCGGCGAGTTGCGAACCGCAAACGCCGCGACGGTCACGCGGTCGATCAATCCCCGACCGATCAAAGCCCGATCGCGTTGAGCATTTGATCCATGGTACGCGACGGTTCGGCGCAGCCGGCCTCGCCCACCACTTTCGCCGGCACGCCGGCCACCGTCATGTTGTGCGGCACGGCCTTCAGCACCACCGAACCGGCGGCGATCCGGGCGCAATGACCGACTTCGATATTGCCGAGGATCTTGGCGCCGGCGCCGATCATCACGCCATGGCGAATCTTGGGGTGGCGATCCTCGTGTTCCTTGCCGGTGCCGCCGAGGGTGACGCCGTGAAGAATCGAAACGTCGTCCTCGATGACCGCCGTTTCACCGACCACCAGCCCGGTGGCGTGGTCGAGGAAAATGCCGCGACCGATCTTGGCGGCCGGATTGATATCGGTCTGAAATACCGCAGATGCACGGCTCTGCAGATACAGCGCAAAATCCTTGCGGCCCTTTCCGTTGAGCCAATGCGCCAGGCGATGGGTCTGAATGGCGTGGAAGCCCTTGTAGTACAGCAGCGGATCGATGAAACGCGTCGTCGCGGGATCGCGATCGAACACCGCCACCATGTCGGCGCGAAACGCGTTGCCGATGTCCGGCTGGTCGCGCAGCGCGTCCTCGTAGGTCTGGCGGATCAGATCGCCCGACAGCGCCGAATGATCGAGCCGCTCGGCCACCCGATGCACCACCGCGTCTTCGAGACGATCGTGATGCAGCACGCTGGCGAAGATGAAAGACGCCAGTTCCGGCTCGCGCCGCACGATGTCTTCGGCTTCGCTACGGACCCGCTCCCAGATCGGATCGAGCGCCGTAACATTCGCACTCTGCGGATTGATCTGATGCATCACCATGCCGGCTCTCTCGATCGGGTCACTGCAAAACTATAGCACGGCGAACACCGCGCTGTCGCGGCACCCGGCGGGCGTCACGAAAGGCACCGCGGCAGATCCTTAACCTATTGAACCTGGTCGAGATTCCTAAATCCACAAGGTTCGTCGGGTGGTGCAACCTTTCAGATCAAGTTGGGCGCAAGACGGTCGGAATCAAGAGCGCGCCGCAGCGGCGCTCACGGCCGGCGCTCCAGAAACGCGACCACGCCCTCCTTGTAGACCCTGTCTCCGACTGCACGCATGTGATCGCGCCGCGGGATATCGAGCACCTCTGAGCCCGGAATGATCGCGCCGAGTTCGTGTGCCGAGCCCGCGACATCGTCGTCGGTGCCGACCGCAATCAGCACCGGCACCGCGATCTGCGCGGCATCCTCACGGCTCATCAGTCCACGCGACCCGCGCATGCAGGCAGCGAGCGCTTTGCGATCGGAACGGGTCTGATCGGCAAAGGCGCGAAAGGTGCGGCCGACCGGATCGGTGACATCGTCGAGCGCGTCGGCCTCGAGCGCGCCCGCGACGTTTTCACCGGGACGCCCCTCGTTGCTGAGCAGGCCCATGCCGAGACCGCCGAGCACGACAGAGCGAACCCGCAGCGGCTGCCACCGCGCCAGATTGGCGCCGATCCGCGCCCCCATCGAATAGCCCATGACGTCGGCGCGCGAGATGTCCAGATGATCCAGCAGCGCCGCCGCATCGGCCGCCATCGCTTCGAGCGTGTAGTCTTCCGGATCGTACAGCTTGCTGGACTCGCCGTGGCCGCGATTGTCGATCGCGATGACGCGGCGTCCGGCGCGCTTCAATTCCGACAGCCAGGACGGATACACCCAATTGACATTCTTGTTCGAGGCGAAACCGTGAATGAGCAAAATCGGCTCGCCCTCGCCTTCGTCGAGGTAAGCGATGTTGACTCCGGCGTGATCGAAGCTCGGCATCAGATATCCGTCGTTGATGATGGGAATGAGCGTTGAAAGTTACGTCGTCGGGCCCGGACGGCGAGCGCAGCCGAGGCACACGATCCGCCGCGTCGGCGAGCGAGCAAGGCCGCAATCGGCGCAATGGTGACGAACGGGATCGAACTTTATCATTCTTGCACCGCTCGCACTATGCCTCGGCTACGGCGGATGCCGCGCCGACGGACGGCTGCGGACGTGTCGTTTCGGCAAGCGCACGTTTGGCCGCTTTGCGTTTGCGGCGGTCCAGCCAGCGCTGCGTCAGGCGTTCGGTGCCGGCCTTCAGCGAGGTGACGATGCTGAACAGCATCAGCAGTGCGCTGAATATCCACGATGCGAAATTCCACGTCCCGGTTGCGAGCAGCAGCGCGCCGCGGCCGAACAGCTTGATGATCGCGCGGGTCTGACCGCCCTTTGACTCCGCGAGCCGCGCGGCCCGCGCGACATCCTTCGGGTTTTCGGCGACTTTCAACGCATCGAACGCGCCGCGCGTGCCCGCCTTCTCTCCGATCTTGCCGACATCCTTTGCGAACCGCATCAGCCCGCCGGCTTTGTCGGTGCGAACAGCGGCCTTCACGGCCTCCAGCGTCCGCGCCGGACGTAGTAACGAGGCATCCGCGACGGCGCGTTGCAGTGCCGGCGCATCGACGATCTCCCGCGCCGACCGGCCGGCCCATCCGGCGAGGCCGGAGCTGATGCGGCCAACCTTGCGGGCATCCTTCACCAGCGTCAGCCCGACACGCGCCGGCGCAGCGGCGCCGACGCTGACATAGGTCGCCGCGGTCACCGCAATGCCGGCCGCCGCAAGCCCGAGCACCAGATGATCGGCGGCCTCGCCGGTCGCCAGATGCTTGCCCTCGCGGATCACGTCACGAATGTCGCCGAACACGAACAGATCGCCGGCCACCGTACCGGACAGCGCCGCCAGATCATCGCCCTGCCCGGTGACCAATCCGGCCGCGAACCGGCTTGCCACCTGCGCCGGCGCCCGCTCCGATTTCACGGCGTCGTCGACCCGCCGGGTCAGATCTTCGGGCAGTACGACCTGATGGGCGTTCGCCAGCTCGACGAAGCTACGCGCCAGGTCAGGATCGCCGGCGGACAAAGCGAGCTCGGTCTGCCGCGCAATCACGCCGCGATCCTGCCGCAATGCTTCGGCGGTCTGCAGATCGGATAGTTTCGCCGGGTCGTCCTGGGCGGCCATCATCGCTGCGCCGTGATGAGCACGCGGCCACACGGCCACCAGCGCCACCGCGCTGATTGCAAGACCGAGTTTCGCCACGCCGAGTTGCAGCCGCATCAGGTTCCTCGTTGTTCTCCCAAGTAGATGTGGTGCGTCATCACTTCGACACAACCGATCAGACGAAAGAAGGGCTTCTCCCACACCACGGGATTGTGTCGAATTTCAACGGGCAATCTCTGTCCGGCCGGTCTAGGAATCAGGCAGCGGCGCCGGTATGGTGCGCTGCACTGTTAGTTGCCCTCCGCTGTCAGCAAAGGTGAGCTGAATGTCCGACCATGTGGTTCCCCACTTCCAGAACGATGCCGGCGTTGCGACGATCGAAATCGGTTCGCGGGAATTTATGTGCGTGGGCGCCGCTCCTCCGTTCGACCATCCGCATGTGTTTCTCGACCTCGGCAACGACAACGAGATCATCTGCCCGTACTGCTCGACGCTGTACCGCTACGCGCCGGATTTGAAGCCGGGCGAAGCCCGCCCGCCGGAATGCGTGCTGAAGGACAAGGTCGCCTGATCGAACGCTGACCGCGAGGTGGCGGATTCGCATACGATCATCGTCGCCGGAGCCGGCATCGGCGGCCTGACCGCCGCGTTGGCGTTGGCCGCCAAGGGTTTCCGCGTCGTCGTCCTGGAGCGCACCGGACGCCTCGACGAAGTCGGCGCCGGCCTGCAACTGTCTCCCAATGCCTCCCGCGTTCTGGTCGATCTCGGCCTGAGATCCCGGCTCGAAGCCTGTGCCGTGACGCCGGACGCCGTCACGGCGATCAACGCGCGCTCCGGCCGCAGCATTTCGCGGATGCCGATCGGCGATGTCGCGACGCGCACCGGCTCGCCCTATTGGGTGGTGCACCGGGCCGATCTCCAGGCCGCTTTGGCCTTGCAGGTCGCCGCCCACCCCGCGATCGAGTTGCGGCTCGGCTGTGCCCTCGACGACGTGACCCTCCATGCCGATGGTGTCACCGTCTCCGCCGGGGGCGGACTGGAACAGGCACTGGCGCTGATCGGCGCCGACGGGATTTGGTCGGCGGTGCGCGGGCGGGTTTTTCCCAAGATCGAGCCGATGTTCTCGGGGCTGATCGCCTGGCGCGGGACGTTTGCGGCCGAGGCGATGCCCGATGGCGAGAAATTGCGCGGGGTGCAACTCTGGCTTGGACCGGACGCCCATCTGGTGGTCTATCCGATCTCCGGCGGCCGCCGGATCAATCTGGTGGCGGTGGTCGACGGCTCGTGGAACCAGCGCGGCTGGAGCGCGCGCGGCGAACCGACCGAAATCATCGGCCGCTTCGCCCATTGGGCGGGCAACGCCCGGGCATTGATCGGGGCGGTCGAGAGCTGGACGCGCTGGGCGCTGTTCGCGATGCCGGACGGCGGAGCCTGGAACCAGGGCCCGGTCGCCCTCCTGGGCGACGCCTCGCACGGCATGCTGCCGTTCGCCGCACAGGGCGCCGGCATGGCGATCGAGGATGCCGCGGTGCTTGCCGCCAGCCTCGGCGCCAGCCATGGCGAAGGCCGCGGCACCGCCGCCGAGGTCGCGGCGACACTGCAGCGCTATGCGGCGCTGCGCCGCCACCGGGTCAAGCGGGTCCAGCGGCTCGCCCGGCAGAACGGCATGATCTACCACCTGCCCGGCGCCGCGGCGCTGGCTCGCGACATCGCGATGCGGACGCTCGGGCCCGACCGGCTGCTGGCGCGGCAGAACTGGATTTACGACTGGCGCCCGTGAGGCACCCAACGGCTGCTTGCCTCGACGGACTGCGGCGGGATCAGCGCGACCCGCGCCTTGCCCGCTTGGCGGCGGCCGGCTCGGCAGCCGGCGGCGGCTCCGGCGTCGCGGTGCAGCGATTGTCGCGCCAGGTCTGTTCGGCGAGCCGCGATTGCGCTTTCAGGTTGATGTAGTCGTTGCGGTAAGCGACCTCGGCCACCACCGGCCCGGCGACGCCGGTCTGCGCCTTGCGCATCAGGCCGTCCAGCTTGGCGAGTTGGGTGTCGAGCGACTTGCGCTCCGCTTCGAGCTGCTTGCAGTCGTACAGCTCGTATCTGGCCGGATCGACGAACGCCTGCGAGAACGCGCTGTCGCCCATTCCGGCACAGCCGGACAGGCCAAGCGCGGCGGCGATCAAAGCGGCGGCGGCAGCAGCGCGGGCTGCGGCGGAATCGGACTGGCGTTGCGATGTCATGGTGACCGGCTGTGTGAACCAGGTTGAGGTTTGGGTCAAATCAGGCTGTGATGACCGCAGTGTGGCCGGCAGTACGCCCCCACCAGCAGGACGCCACCGATGCAGAAGATCCTTCTCCCCTATGACGGCTCCGCCAATGCCGGCCGCGCGCTGGACTGGGTGATCGGTCTGGTCAACGACAACGTCCCGATCGAACTGGTACTGGTGTACGCCCATCCCGAGCCGGCGCTGTACGGCGAGATCGCGGTCTACGTCTCCAAGGACAAGATGGAGGAGCTGCAGCGCGAGCATGGCGACGACATCCTGCAACCGGCGATCACCAAGCTGAACGCCGCCAACATCCGATTCACTTCCGAAGTCCTGACCGGCGACACCGCCCAGCGCATCGTCAAACGCGCCGAAGAGCTGAATTGCAACGGCATCGTGATGGGCACCCGCGGCCGTAGCGCGATCGGCAATCTGGTGCTCGGCTCGGTCGCCAACAAGGTGGTCCACCTCACCAAACTACCCGTGACGCTGGTGAAGTAACCGCGCGTTCCGCGGCGCATCGCTCGCCTTGCCAAATCCGCAGGTTTGGAACAGGGTCGCGCCGCAATCGATCTGACTTTCCAAGGAGCGACCCGTGTCGGGATTGAAGCAAATGCTGCGTGCCCCCTGGGTGTGGCGGGCGCGAGCGCGCGACCGCATCGTCGCGCAGCGCAATGTGCCGACGCTGGCCGTGGTGGCGATCTTCCGCGAAGAGGCACCGTTCCTCGACGAGTGGCTGCGCTTCCACGAGGCGGTCGGCGTCGGCCATTTCTATCTCTACAACAATTTCAGCACCGATCACTTCCGCGACGTGCTGGCGCCGTGGATCGCGCGCGGGCTGGTGACGCTCACCGACTGGCCGGTCGAAGTCGGTCAGTTGCCGGCGTATCGCCACTGCATCAAGCATCACATGCTGGACGCGAAGTGGATGGCGTTCATCGACATCGACGAATTTCTGTTCTCGCCGGTCGCCGACAAGGTCACCGACGTGCTCGGCCGGTTCGAGGGCGCGCCGGCGGTCGGCGTGTTCTCGCCGTATTTCGGCTCGGCCGGCCACGAGCAGCGGCCGCCGGTGCCGATCAGCCGCGCCTTCACCAAGCGCTCGCCGCTGTCGAAGATCTCGGCCAAGACCATCGCCAACCCGCGCTGGATCCGCGCCATCCGCAACGTGCATCTCTACAAATACTGGCAGGGCGAAACCATCGACACCATGGGCCGGCCGTTCCAGGGCGACCGCCCGGTGCTCGACCTGCTCAGGCTCAATCACTACTGGTCGCGCTCGCTGTCGGACCTGCAGACCAAGATCCAGCGCGGCGACGCCTCGACCCCGGTGCCGCGCGACAGCGACTGGCATTTCGCTGCCGAGAAAGACATGAACGCCGAAGACGACGCCTCGATCCTGCCGGTGCTCGATCGCGTGTTCGGCAAGGCGAAGGACGCAGCCACGGCTGGCTGACGCTCTGCGAAACGAAAGGCATCGCATGGCCGAATTGATCCGGCGTGGCACCCCCTCCGACGTCGCGGCAATCACCGACCTGACGATGCGCGCCTACGCCAAATGGCTGGCGCTGATCGGCTACGAACCGTTGCCGATGCTCGCCGACTACGCGGTCGCGATCCGCGAGCATCGCTTCGACCTGCTGGAAGCGGACGGCACCCTCGCCGCGCTGATCGAAACCGAACTCCGCGACGACGACCTGCTGATTGTCAACGTCGCAGTCTCGCCCGACGCCCAGAAACGCGGCCACGGCCGCCGGCTGATGGACCTCGCCGAACAAATCGCCCGCGATGTCGGCCGCAATACGCTGCGGCTCTACACCAATGAGCGCTTCGAAGAAAACATCCGCCTTTACGCCTCGCTCGGCTACGCGCAGGAACGGCTGGAGACGCGGACCAACGGCGCGCGGGTGGTGCATATGGTGAAGCGGATCGGATAGTTGTTGCCGCGCGGCAGTCGGTATGAGCAACGCCGCGCGCGCCTTGCCTGTTGTCAGCAGTGTCGTCTTTAAAGCCAAGACGATCGCATCACAAATCTGTCGGGACTGCAGGTGGCATGGATGGTGCGGGCGGCCGGGGTCGAACCGGCACAGCTCTTTCGAGCCGAGGGATTTTAAGTCCTAATGGGTATACTCTAACAATCTGATTTATTTAGTATTTTTTGGACTACAAAACGCAGCGTGCTAATGGACGTGCTAAAAAACATCAAAATCGGCCCGTTCGGCCTAGTCGAACGTGCTGAATGTCAGACAAATCAGGTTTTGTGGGAGATTCAGGGGTTTATACCTGCCCTAAACGGTAGCCCGCAGACCGTTAACGAATCCTTTCCGCCCGCTTCACACGGAGCCTGGCGACCGGTCTGTGGCGCCCTCTCGGCGCGACACTCTGCTCATGCTCTTTGGGCGATCCGATCACCCAGGGCCGATCGAACCCGGTCAGCCGAAGCACCCACCCGAAGTGTTGCCTGCCGCCAACACGCCCCAGACTTGCTTTAATACCTAACCAGGCCTCATGGAACTTAAAAATACACAATATCACAAATGGTTAGAAAGAATTTGGTGGCTGAGCGCATCACGCCTTCATGCCCGATGAGGCATAGAGTGCCTTGCTATAACTCATTTTCCTTCCAATACTGGGCTATAGAAAGGAGTTCTATAGCTCATGCCTTGGAATTGGGAGGACCCAAACTGGCCCGTATTTTCTTACGAAACCAAAGGGTTCGAGAAATTTGAAAGCGATTTTCTCTTGCGCTCCGGTGAGTTCATCGGAGCCTTCAAGCATGTCAGCCAAGATGAACAGACCAATCTCCGCATCGAGTTGATCAGTGAGGAAGCCCTCAAGACCTCAGAAATCGAGGGGGAGATCCTGAACCGCGATAGCGTGCAGTCCTCACTTCGCTATCAGTTTGGCCTCGCGAAGGATCGGCCTGGCGTGCCAGCGGCCGAACGCGGCATCGCTCAAATGATGGCCGACCTCTATCGCAGGTTTGATGAGCCTCTCACCCATGAGACGCTGTTCGAGTGGCACCAGATGCTCATGGCGGGAACGAAGTCGATTCAGACGGTGGGGGCCTATCGGACTCACGCCGACCCCATGCAGGTCGTGTCAGGCCCAATCGCACACCGCAAAGTCCACTTCGAAGCACCACCGTCAGAGCGCGTGACGGAGGAAATGACGGCTTTCATCAACTGGTTTAACGAAACCGCTCCCGGCGGCCCGCAAGCGCTCCCCGCGCTCACACGCGCCGGGCTTGCTCACCTCTACTTTGTCAGCATTCACCCATTTGAAGATGGCAACGGGCGGATCGCGCGTGCCTTGGCTGAAAAATCACTGGCACAAAACCTCAACCAGCCCACTCTCATCGCCCTCGCCTACACCATACAACACAAACGGAAAGCCTACTACGACGCCTTGGAACTCAATAACAAGTCGACAGAGGTCACCGACTGGCTCGTCTATTTCGGGAAGACGGTCCTTGAAGCTCAGGACAACACCAACAAGCGGGTCGAGTTCTCCCTTGCCAAGACCCGATTCTACGAGCGCCTGCGTGGCCAATTGAATGAAAGGCAAGAGAAGGCCATCGCGCGCATGTTCGAGGAAGGGATCGAAGGCTTCAAAGGCGGCCTGAGCGCAGAGAACTACATCACCATCACCAAGGCGACCCGCTCCACCGCCACGCGCGATCTACAAGACCTTGTTGCAAAGGACGCTCTGACCCGAACAGGTGAATTGCGCTATACTCGCTATCACCTGAAGTTGGACTAATCGCTCCCTCCGGAGCATCCAGCCCTGTTGTTGATGTGAATGATCGATATCCAAGCCAACCTGGTAGCTTTATCCACTGCATCGAACAAGATAGTCTTTATGTAATCCCCTTTGAACCCGGCGAACCGAAATGCCGCATCGAAATCTGATGTGAAGAAGAAACGAGTGCCGGCCACCTCCCCAAAAGGCAACTGGCGGCTGCTGTGCGAAGCCCTGCTCTGCCGCGAGATGATCTCGCGCGGCAAAGCTCCCGAACTGGCAGCTTATCAGGAACGCCAAGCACGAACGGTGCTCAATCCCCTTATTGAACAAAGCCTCTTGGTGTCGCTCACCTGTGCAACTCGGCTTCCCGCTCGCGGTCTTGGACCGATGGTTTCCGCGTCTGTATGTGGGGCCAAGACTCGCGGCTAGCAAGACTTGTTGAGATCCACTTAGCGCTCCGACAGTCTCTTTTCTATTTTGGGCCCACCGAAAACGCTCCAAGAAAGAGACTCTCGGAAAGCTTATGCGTCTCCAGTGCCTCTTTGATCCGCATTTCATTGCTCAGCACACTATCAATCGATATCGCCTTTACAAAACTCACGAGTGCATGCCTCAACGCTTCAAGCTTGCTCTTGCTAATCACCCTGAGACCTTTTGGAGCGCTCGCCTGCGGACCAAGGTAATTCAACGGATGGATGATTACTGGGATACGTTCTTCGTTCCCGTATCGCTCATTAAACCACGTATCTGCCTGCTCCAGCTGCCCTAGCTCAGTCTTCGAAATCCCGTTTGTCGAGGTCGATCCATTCTTACATTCAACGACCAAGAATCGACCATCTCTAAATCTCCAAAGGTTATCGGGGCCCTCTCCCAATTGCTTCTCCGGTCTCTGCGAGGTAATCCCAATTGCCAACCCCAAATCAAGTACGGCTTGCTCGAACTTGTCTGCCGCATCTGGCTCAAACACTAGGGCATCGCTAAGACTCTGCGCGAAAAGAATTCTCTCAGGAGTTTCAAGAAAGCGATCCCGAAAGAAGGCTTGAACTGCAATAGCCTGCGCGCCCTTTTGCGCCTTGAGTTTCTCATAGGAGACGCCCTCGACCGGCCGCATTGCATTTCGATTCAACCGGTATGCGGATTGCAGAATACGCTGAGCTTCCGCCCTGTCGAAAAAATTCGTCATTTCGGCAGTACGAACCTTAAGCCAAGCCTTGTATGGTTCATCATCTGTGCCGTTAGCGACATCTGCCAATGTCGCGGCTGCCTTGGTATGCTCGTTATATCTCGCTTCGTCGAATGCCCGCTTGAGTGCTATCTGCCCACTATCAAGGTTCAGACCAGGCTGCTTTACAGCCTTCAGGAGAGCCTTCTTACTCGCCGCAATCCACCCCTTATCACGCTCAAGACACTTCTTAATAACGACCTCTATGTCACCAATGGTGGCCCCACCGATTTGCTTTGCCAACTGCCTGGAAAGCGCCAATTGAGCCTGTGTGGCAGGAGTGAGCATTTCACGACCATCCTTCGAAAGGAGCCTTTCTGTTAGCTTTGCTCCGAAAAGCACAACTGCGCAGTGATCATCAGTCGATCTTACTCCACGCCCCATTCCTTGTTCGATTCTTTGAATTTGTCGGCGCAACCCGATCGCCGAACTCCCAAGAATGCTCGTGTCAACCCTATCCAGTAAAGACGCAGCCTCAGGCAGATCGACTATGGCAAGAAGGCGACAGGCCTCCTTCGGCAAATCTATTCCATCGTAACGATTTACAAGCACAGTCAAGCCGACATGCTTTTCCTTCAATTTCGCCACACCTTGTGAAACTGCGTCCCCCACAAGAGTTTGATTTGCCACATCTGCCCACTCGTCGGCCACCTTCTTAGACGGCACAATAACAACGACATTGTAATTCTTAGCTACCTTCGCCAACATACCTTTGACATCTGGTAATGTGATGTCGGGATTGATCTCCTGAGGCATTATGATCATGCGCTCACCCATCGCCTGGGATGAGGCGGCCGTGATTGCGCCAGTGAGCTTATCGGCTTGGGCGCCGAAATGGGTTACCAGGATGCTGTCATCAGACAACGTAGCGGTCATATAGATTCGCCGCTTTGCATTTCGAAACGAATTCACCAGATCCGTGGGCGGGCACATTGGCGTTATCTCTACTTCCCGCCCACTGATGACAATACGCGACAGAGGGAGCACATCCGCTATAAAGGGGAACGTAAATTTTAGTTCTTCGGTCTCGCGGCTGTCATGCATTACTTTGAGAAGAGCATCGGCCTGTTCTTGGACATTCCAAAAGGGAATCTCTTGATAGTATTGTGGATCTCCCGAAACGATTGATAAGTGGGTGTACGAACTTTGGCGCTTCATCGCAGGCCCAAAATTCTTGAGAATCCAATCGTACACTGGATGCGTATTAGGGAGTCGCACCCTAAACTGCTCTATGACCGACTGGAGGCACGCATGCGCATCGTCGATAACTAGAGCGCCGATTTCGATGCGCTCTCCTAGGGGGCCAACTCCGAAAACAGACTTTCCATTGAAGAGTTTGTATATATTTGTGACAAGAATCTTGCCTCCAGAGCGGAACGCAATGTCGTGGACGTCAGTCGTCGCATCTATGCCGAGGCGCTCGGCCTCAGCAATAACTTGTTCGACAAGGAAATTGTCGGGGCAAATGAATACGGCCGGACCCACACACGCATTGAGAGAACTCTTAAGGACGAGCAGCCCAACAAGTGTTTTGCCAGAGCCAACGTTTAGCTTTATGACCGCGTCGCGCCTATCCGGATCCTCGTACCACGAGTCCAATACATCAGCTTGAATATCGCGAAGGAATGAAAATTCCGGGCTTTTGTCGAGCGTCAGGAAAATATCGCGCGGATTTGTCGGCAAGCTCTCATCATCACCAATCAGTTTGTCGAAATCTATTTCCACTTTATAGCTCCTCATTGGTCTTCTTAACTCTATCATCAGCCGGCAAATAAAATCACTCTGGTGCCAGCGAAGGAGACTCCGGGATAGGATGCCACTCACAAGGCATTCTAGCCACCACGACTATCTTCGCCGCTTAGGGCGGCACGAAAATATTCACGCATTATCGTCTCCGATGTATATACTACCACATCGATTGAATGGTTATTCGACGAACACAGGGGCCGCAGCAACTGCCCCTGTTGCTTTATTGGCTGATACGCTGGGCAAACTTTACCGTTCAATGTCCCTGTCTTTTCCCCGATCCGCTTTGAGCCGGTCGAGGGCTGCCTTATCCTTCGAAGACGTCATTTGTTGATCTGCCAGCTTTTGTTTGAAGCTCTTTCCCGCGCGGGGCGCTGCCTCTCTGGTTTCCGGTTTGTCAGGCTGCTGTTTCTCCGCAGACAGCATATCGCCGCCTGCGGCTCGCTCGGCGTATTTCAGCCGCTCCTCCGCCCTGATCTTCTCAAGGGTCGCTTCAGGCAGATACTGCCGGGCAATATGAGAGCCTTCCCTGCGTTCACCTGCACCGGGAGCGTAGCCGTCCCGCGACGCAATGCTGCCTGGCCGACGGCCAAACGCCGTCTTGCGCGCATTGTCGGCCAATTTTTCTTGAAGAGCCTTGTCGCCGTGCTTTGCGCGATAGACCTCCATCTTCCGTTCGGCTGATTCCGGATCGAGGTAAGACCGTTCCATCAGGCTATGGTATTTGGCTCGTGCTCGCTCCGCGCTCGCCTTCGCATTGGCAAGCTCGGCCCTGCGCCGATTGGTTAGCTTCATCATCAGACCTTGAAAGGCCCTTCTCAGCTTTCCCCTGATGATTCATCATTAATCACACTATGCCGCTGACAATGGTTCGATTTCTGCCGGGACTCATTTTCAGACTTGAGTGCTGGTGCGGGCGGCCGGGGTCGAACCGGCACAGCTCTTTCGAGCCGAGGGATTTTAAGTCCCTTGCGTCTACCAATTTCGCCACGCCCGCATCCCGGACCGCGAAGGCCGCCGTTGAGGTGGCAGCTGCGGCGGTGGCCATCCGGCTCGGCGGCCGTGACGGTGCCGGTTTCCGCGCCAGTGCGCCGCATTCATAATCGACCCGGCGGCGCAACGCAAAGCGGGGTTGCAGCGATGCTGCGGCTTCGCCGGCCGCGCGCTTTGACATCGCCCCGCATTCTCGGCTGGAATGCGCTCGGCGCCTGCGGCGTCGGGCGCGGCGATCTCTCTCGAGCCGATGCCGATTCCGCGTCTCTCACCTGCCCTGCCCCGCTGTTGCCCGTTCCTTGCATGCAGGCCGCCCGAAACGTCTCACTGAGCCCGCCCACAGCCGAGGTGATCCGCGCATGCCGACTATCGACCGTATCGAAGCCTTCGCCGACGAGATGACGGCGATCCGCCGCGATCTGCACGCCCATCCCGAGATCGGCTTCGAGGAGGTTCGCACCTCCAACATCGTCGCCGAGAAGCTCGATCAATGGGGGATCGAAGTGCATCGCGGGCTCGGCGGCACCGGTGTCGTCGGCGTGCTGAAGGGCAAGGGCAACGGCGGGCGGCGCATCGGACTGCGCGCCGACATGGACGCGCTGCCGATGGAGGAGCACACCAAACTGGCGTGGCGCTCCACGATCCCCGGCCGCTTCCACGGCTGCGGCCATGACGGCCACACCACGATGTTGCTCGGCACCGCCCGCTATCTCGCCGAGACCCGCAATTTCGACGGCACCGTTCACTTCATCTTCCAGCCGGCCGAAGAAGGCCTCGGCGGCGCGCGCGCGATGTTGAAGGACGGGCTGTTTCAGAAATTCCCGTGCGACGAGCTGTACGGTCTGCACAACGCCCCCGACCTCGCCCATGGCGAAATCGCCGTGCTGCCGGGACCGGCGATGGCCGGCGCCGACTTCTTCGACATCACCATCTCCGGCTACGGCGCCCACGGCGCGATGCCCGAGCGCTCCAAGGACCCCGTGGTGATCGCGATGACGCTCGGCCAGGCGCTGCAGACCATCGTCAGCCGCAACGTCGATCCGCTGCACTCGGCGGTGCTGTCGATCACACAGATCCATTCCGGCTCGGCCTACAACGTGATCCCCGGCGAAGCCCGGCTCGCCGGCACGGTGCGCTGCTTCTCCGACGACATCCGCAAGCTGGTGCGGACGCGGATGCGGGCGCTCGCGGCCGGCATCGCGGCGGCGTTTGACGTCGAAATCCACGTCGACATCCGCGACATCTTCAGCGTGCTGGTGAATCAGCAGGAGCAGAGCGACGTCGTCGTGGAGGTGGCACGCGGTGTGGTCGGCGACGCAGGCGTCAAGCTGCGCGAACAGCCGAAAATGGGCAGCGAGGATTTCGCCGACATGCTGCAGGCGATCCCCGGCGCGTATTTCTGGGTCGGCCATGACGGCGACGTGCCGGTGCACAATCCCGGCTATGTGCTCGACGACAAGATCCTGCCGATCGGCGCCAGCATGTTCGCGCGGATCGTCGAAACCCGTCTGCCGCTGGCCGCCGAGGCGACCGCCCATGTCTGACGGCATCACCACCAAAGCGACCGCGCTGCACGATCTCTCCGCCACCGAGCTGCTCGCCGGTTACTACGGCAAGCAGTTCTCGCCCGCCGAAGTGATGGACGAGGTGATCGCCCAGGCCGAGCGCTGGGAGCCGCATTTGAATGCGCTGTACGCGTTCGATCCCGACGGCGCGCGCCGCGCCGCGCGGGCCTCGACCGAGCGCTGGGCGAAGGGCGAGCCGCAAGGCCTGCTCGACGGCGTGCCGGTGACCGTCAAGGAAAACGTGGCGACGCAAGGCACGCCGGTGCCGCTCGGCGTACCGATCACGCCGCTGACGCCCGCAGCAGCCGATGCACCGCCCGCAGCGCGGCTGCGCGAGGCCGGCGGCATTCTCTGGACCAAAACGACGATGCCGGATTTCGGCATGCTGTCGTCGGGTCTCTCCAGCTTTCACGGCGTCACCCGCAATCCGTGGGACGTGTCGCAGAACACCGGCGGCTCGTCCGCCGGTGCGGGCGCCGCGGGCGCGGCCGGCTACGGCCCTTTGCATCTCGGCACCGACATCGGCGGCTCGGTGCGACTGCCGGCGAACTGGTGCGGCATCTTCGCGCTGAAACCCTCGCTCGGCCGCATACCGATCGACCCTCCCTATGTCGGCCGCTGTGCCGGACCGATGACCCGCACCGTCGATGACGCAGCGCTGATGATGAGTGTGCTGTCGCAGCCCGACGGCCGCGACGGCATGAGCCTGCCGCCGCACGATTTCGACTGGAGCGAGCTCGACACCGAACTCCGCGGCAAGAAAATCGGCCTGCTGACCGATCTCGGCTTCGGCATGGCGCTGGAGGACGACGTCCGCCGCGTCGTCACCGACGCTGCGCGGCTGCTGGCGGCTCAGGGCGCGATCGTCGAACAGGTCGAACTCGGCTTCACCCGCGAGATGATGGACGGGCTCGACGCGTTCTGGCGAGCCCGGATGTGGGACGACGTCAGCAAGCTCAGCGAAGCTCAGCGCGCGCAGGTGCTGCCCTACATCGTGCGCTGGGCCGAAGGCGGCGCGAATCTGTCCGGCGTCGAGGTGGTGCGCGGCTTCAACCAGACCATGGCGGTGCGCGCGATGGGCGCCAAGCTGTTCGCCAACATCGACTACCTGATCTCGCCGGTGGCGCCGGTGGTGAGCTTCGCCGCCGACGTCGCATCGCCGCTCGACGATCCGGATATTCCGTTCGACCACATCCTCTATACCGTGCCCTGGAATATGGCAGAAAATCCCGCGGCCTCGATCAACGCCGGCTACAGCGCCAAGGGCTTTCCGATCGGCGTGCAGATCGTCGGCAAGCGCTTCGACGATCTCGGCGTGCTGCGCATGGCGAAGGCGTTCGAGGGACTGCGCGGCGAACAGAAGCCGTGGCCGGTGGCGCCGCGGTGACGAACGCGTAGGATGGGTTGGGCGCAGCGAAACCCATCAGCCACACGTCCGACCTCGCGATGGGTTTCGCTGCGCTCAACCCATCCTACAAGGTGTCATGCGCGGGCTCGACCCGCGCATCCATCTCCTTCATAAGGAGGGATGCGCGGGTCGAGCCCACGCATGACGTCGTACAAACAAAAAACACGCTGGAGGAAACCAGATGCCGTTCGAGACCATCAAATACGAGGTCGCCGATCAAATCCTCACCATCACGCTGAACCGGCCGGACAAGCTGAACTCGTTCACGCCGACGATGCAGCGCGAGCTGATCGAGGCGTTCGACAAGGCCGATGCCGACGACAACGTGCGCGCCATCATCGTCACCGGCGAAGGCCGTGCGTTCTGCGCCGGCGCCGATCTGTCCTCCGGCGCCGACACCTTCGACCGCGACGCCCGCCGCGGCCCGGTGCGCCGCAATGCCGACGGCTCGACCGACTACAGCGACCCGCAGGTGCGCGACGGCGGCGGCCAGGTGACGCTGCGCATCTTCAAGTGCCTGAAGCCGGTGATCGCGGCGGTGAACGGCCCGGCGGTCGGCATCGGCGTCACCATGCAGCTCGCCATGGATATCCGCATCGCATCCGAAGCCGCGCGGTTCGGCTTCGTGTTCTCGCAGCGCGGCATCGTGCCGGAAGCGGCGTCGAGCTGGTTCCTGCCGCGCATCGTCGGCATCGCCCAGGCCCTGGAGTGGTGCTACACCGGCCGCGTCTTCCCGGCGCAGGAGGCGCTCGAAGGCAAGCTGGTCAGCAAGGTGGTGCCGGCTGATCAATTGCTGGAAACCGCCCGCACGCTCGCCAAGGAAATCGCCGCCAAGACCGCACCGGTGTCGGTTGCGCTGATCCGGCAGATGATGTGGCGGATGATGGGCGCCGACGATCCGATGGAAGCCCACAAGATCGACAGCCGCGGCATCTACGAGCGCGGCCGCTCCGACGACGTCAAGGAAGGCGTCTCGTCGTTCCTGGAAAAGCGCCCGGCGCAGTTCAAGAACAAGATCACCACCGACATGCCGCCCTACTTCCCGTGGTGGGACGAACGCGACTACAAGTAAGCGCTGTCGCCAAAGCACGTCATTCCGGGGCGCGAACGAACGTTCGCGAACCCGGAATCCCGAGGTTGTTGCAAAGAGAGATTCCGGGTTCGCGCTGCGCGCGCCCCGGAATGACCAACGAGAGGACAGTGCACACCGTCCCGGCACGGCTCGTAGGATGGGTTGAGCCGGAGGCGAAACCCATCGCCGCACGCAGCCGACGCCAATGGGGTTCGCTGCGCTCAACCCATCCTACGGTCGACGGACGCCCGGGAATGACCTGTGGGGGCGCTGCGCCCTCACCCCTCCTTTGCCGGCGCGGCTTTCAGCTCCGGGAAGTCCTCTTCCGAGAAAGCAAGCCCGCGCAGACTATCGGCCTGATCGTTGTCGTGCTCGATACGGCGGAGCTGGACGCGGCGGATCTTGCCGGAGATCGTCTTCGGCAATTCGCTGACGATCTCCAGCTTGCGGATGCGCTTGAACGGCGCCAGCCGGCCCTGCATGTGCTTGAAGATCGACAGCGCGGTGTCGCGGGTTCGTTCCGCGTTCGCGGTCAGCAGCACATAGGCTTTCGGAATCGCCAGCTTGATCGGATCCGGGCTCGGCACCACCGCGGCCTCCGCGACGAGGTCGTGCTCGAGCAGCACGCTCTCCAGTTCAAACGGCGAGATCCGGTAGTCCGACGACTTGAACACATCGTCGGTGCGGCCGACGAAGGTGAGATAGCCGTCCTCGTCCGCGAACGCGACGTCGCCGGAGCGATACACCTTGCCGTCGGCGCCCGAAAGCTTGCCGCCCTCGCCCTGATAGCCCTGCATCAGCCCGGCGGGGCGCGCATCGCCGAGCGCCAGCGTGATCTCGCCTTCCTTGGCCGGATGACCGTCGGCATCGGTGATCTTGACCATGTAGCCCGGCAGCGGCCGGCCCATCGAGCCGATCTTGACCGTCTGACCCGGCGAATTGCCGACCATCGCGGTGGTCTCGGTCTGGCCGTAACCGTCGCGGATGGTGAGGCCCCACGCGGCCTTGACCTGATCGATCACTTCCGGATTGAGCGGCTCGCCGGCGCCGCAGACTTCGCGCAAGGCGACCTGATAGTCCGCCAGCTTCTCCTGGATGAACATCCGCCACACCGTCGGCGGCGCACACAGCGTGGTGACGCCGCAGCGGCCAATCGTCGCCAGGAGGCTCTTGGCGTCAAACCGCGGCTGGTTGACCACGAACACGGTGGCACCCGCGTTCCACGGCGCGAACAAGCAACTCCAGGCGTGCTTGGCCCAGCCCGGCGAGGAGATGTTGAGATGCACGTCGCCCGGCTGCAGCCCGAGCCAGAACATCGTCGACAGTGCCCCGACCGGATAGGAGCGCTGGCTGTGCCGCACCAGCTTCGGCTTCGCGGTGGTGCCGGAGGTGAAATACAGCAGCATCGGATCATCGGCCTGGGTCGGCCCGTCCGGGGTGAAGACGTCAGACTGCAGCGCGGTCCCGTCGTAATTGAGCCAGCCGTCCTGGGCGTCGCCGACCACGACGCGCAGCAGATCGTCGCCGCCGAGGCCCTTGAATTTGGCGATCTGGTCGGGCGCAGCCACCACCGCCTTGGCGCGGCCGCGGTCGAGCCGGTCGCATAATTCCTCCGGCGTCAGCAGCGTGGTGGCCGGGATGGTGACGAGGCCGAGCTTGATCGCGGCCAGCATCACCTCCCACAACGGCACGACGTTGCCGAGCAGCAGCAGCAAATGATCGCCGCGCTTCAGGCCCTTGGCGCGCAGATAGTTGGCGACCTGGTTGGAGCGCTTCGACAGATGCGCGAAGCTCGGCTTCTCCTCCCGGCCGGTGGTGCCGTCGACGATCCACAGCGCGGGACGGTTTCGGCTGTCCGGATTGCTTGCCAGCTCGGCGTCGAACCAGTCGAGCGCCCAGTTGAACGGCACGGGATCAGGCCAGCGGAAGCCGGTGACCGCGGCTGCGTAGTCGGTGCGGTGTTGAAGCAGGAACGAACGGGCTTGCTGGAACGTGGTCATGAAGCACCTCGCTTACGAGGCACAGCGGCCACCGCCAGTTCACCCGTCATTGCCGGGCTCGACCCGGCAATCCATCGGATTGCGAAGAGCGATGGATGCGCGGGTCAAGCCCGCGCATGACGGCGATTACGGAGGTGTCGCCGTGCGAAACATCAAACGCTTACTTCCGCCCCTGCTCGCGCAGGTAGTTGATGATTCCGGAAAAATCCGTGCCGCCGTGGCCGGCCTGTTCGAACGCGGCGTAGATCTCGGCGGCGTGCTGGCCGAGCGGCGTCGCGGCGCCTGCCGCCTTGGCGGCTTCCTGCGACAGCTTCAGGTCCTTCAGCATCAGCGCGGCGGCGAAGCCCGGCTTGTAGCTGTTGTTGGCGGGCGACGCCGGCACCGGGCCGGGCACCGGGCAATAGCTGGTGAGCGACCAGCACTGCCCCGACGACGTCGAGGCGACATCGAACAGCGCCTGATGCGACAGGCCGAGCTTCTCGGCCAGCGTGAACGCCTCAGACACGCCGATCATCGAAATGCCGAGGATCATGTTGTTGCAGATTTTCGCCGCCTGCCCTGCGCCGGCACCGCCGCAATGCACGATCTTCTTGCCCATCTTTTCGAGCACCGGCTTGGCCGCCGCGAAGGCCGCCTCGCTGCCGCCGGCCATGAAGGTCAGCGTCGCGCCCTTGGCACCGCCGGTGCCGCCGGAAACCGGCGCATCGACAGACGCGATGTCGTGCTTGGCGGCGAGCGCATGCGCCTGCACGGCGCTCTCGACGTCGATGGTCGAGCAATCGATGATCAGCGCGCCTTTGGCGGCGTGCGGCAGGATCTCGTTCCACACCGCCAGCACGTGCTTGCCGGCCGGCAGCATGGTGACGATGACACTCGCGCCCTTCACCGCATCGATCGCGGTCGGCGCGATGCTGACGCCCTCGGCCTTCGCCGCCTCGCACGAGGCCGCCACCAGATCGAAGCCGGCGACCTTGTGGCCGGCCTTGGCGAGATTGCCGGCCATCGGCCCGCCCATATTGCCGAGACCGATGAATGCGATATCCGTCATGTCCCCTTCCTCCCCTTGCCTGTCCCCGGTGCTTCAGCCCGGAAATTTCAGTTCGTCGTCGCCGCGATCTTCAAAGTAGCGCGCCACGATCTCCGGCGTCACCTCTGCGATCGTCGCAGGCCGCCATTTCGGCTGGCGGTCCTTGTCGATCACCGCGGCACGAACGCCCTCGACGAAATCGTCGCTGACGAACACCTGCAGCGCGGCGCGATATTCATGCACCAGACACTCTTCGAGCGTCGCCCTGTGCCGCGCGGCGCGCAGCAGCTTCAGCGTCACCTTCAGGCTGGTCGGCGATTTGATGCGCAGCGTCTTCAGCGCGGCTTGCGCAAACTCAGACGCATCGCTCTCCAGCGCGGCGAAGATCTGTTCGATCGTCTCGTGCCCGAACCAGCGGTCGATCTCGGCCTGATGCAGCTCGGCGGGGCCCTTGGCCGGCCGCTCGGAAAAGCGCGCGATGATTCCGCTGACCTGCTCGGCCGATGCGCCGCTCGGTGCTTCGGTGAGCGCCTGACGCAGCGCTGCCCAATTCGCGGTCGGCACATAGGCGTCGGCGAATTGCGCGTGGATCGCGTCGGCGCCGTTCATGATATCGCCGGTCAGCCCGAAATACGTCCCGATCTCGCCGGGCGAGCGCGTCAGCAGCCAGGTGCCGCCGACATCAGGGAAAAAGCCGATGCCGACTTCCGGCATCGCGATCTTGGTCTTGTCGGTGACGATGCGGTGACTGCCGTGGCCGGCGATGCCGACGCCGCCGCCCATCACCAAGCCGTCCATGAACGCCACATAGGGCTTCGGATACTTAGCGATCTTCGCGTTGGTGATGTATTCCTCGCGCCAGAACACCTTGCCGAGATCGCCGCCCTCGCGCGCGCTGTTGTAGAGCCCGACGATGTCGCCACCGGCGCACAGCCCGCGCTCACCGGCGCCCTCGACCAGGATCAGCGCGACCTGCGGATCGGCGGCGAAGGCGTCGAGCGCGTTATCGAGGTCACGCGCCATCTCCAGCGTCAGCGCATTGATGGCCTTCGGCCGGTTGAGACGGATCACACCGGCGGAGCCTTCGCGCCGGACGATCAGATCGGGTTCGGTCACGGCACCATTCATCGATTGGCCTCGAGCAGCTTGCGCGACACGATCAGCCGCATGATTTCGTTGGTGCCTTCGAGGATCTGGTGGACGCGCAGGTCACGCACCAGTTTCTCGATGCCGTATTCGGCGAGATAGCCGTAGCCGCCATGCAGCTGCAACGCCTCGTTGGCGACCGCAAAGCCGGCATCGGTGGCGAAGCGCTTGGCCATCGCGCACAGCTTGGTGGCGTCCGCATCCTTGCGGTCGAGCGCCGCGGCGGCGCGCCACAGCAGCGTGCGCGCAGCCTCCAATTCGGTCGCCATGTCGGCAAGCCGGAATTGCAGCGCCTGGAATTCGTCGAGCCGTTTGCCGAACGCCTTACGCTCTTTCATGTAAGCGAGCGTCTTATCGAGCGCGGCTTGCGCGCCGCCGAGCGAACAGGCGCCGATGTTGAGCCGGCCGCCGTCGAGACCGGCCATCGCGATCTTGAAGCCGATGCCTTCGTCGCCGAGTCGGTTGGCGACCGGCACCCGCGCGTTCTCGAAAATCACGGTGCGGGTCGGCTGCGCGTTCCAGCCCATCTTGCGCTCGTTGGCGCCGAACGACAGGCCGGGCGTGTCCTTCTCGACCACCAGCGTCGAGATGCCGCCGGGGCCATCGCCGCCGGTGCGCACCATTACGACGTACAGATCATTGGCGCCGGCGCCGGAGATGAACTGCTTCTGGCCATCAAGGATGTAGTGATCGCCGTCGCGCACCGCGCGGGTGCGCAGCGCCGCGGCATCCGAGCCGGAGCCGGGTTCGGTCAGGCAGTAGCTGGCGACCTGCTCCATGCTGCACAGCTTCGGCAGCCAGCGCTGACGCTGCGCGTCGGAGCCGTAGCTGTCGATCATCCACGCCGCCATGTTGTGGATGGAAATGAACGCCGACACCGACGGACAGCCGGTCGCAAGCGCCTCAAAGATCAGCGCCGCGTCGAACCGGGTCATCGCGCTACCGCCGACATCGTCGCGGATGTAGATGCCGCCGATGCCGAGCGCCGCCGCTTCGCGGATCACGTCCAGCGGCAGGTGCTTGTCTTCATCCCATTTCAGCGCATGCGGCGCGATCTTCTCGGCCGCGAAGTCGCGCGCCATGTCACGAATGGCGCGCTGGTCTTCGTTGAGGGAAAACTGGTCAATGGCTGTCAAGGCATGTCCATCTTGGCGAGGTCATGAATGGTCAGCGTCGGAATCTGTCGAGTCTTCCTGGTCAATCGGGTGTCGGCCGTGACCAGCGGGAAGCCCAGATCGAGCGCCGCTTGCAGATAGATGCAATCGTAAACAGGATGGTCGAGTTTGATCGCAAGCGCGAGGACTTTGCCCACATCGGCATCGGCAACGATCTGATCGAAAAATCCGGGAAGCTGATGCATTCGGCTGATCGCATCGTCCGGCTGCAGCAACCCGAGCCTGCATTTCTTCCAGAGAACGTTAGCCACCTCGTCGAAGATAAATCGCGGCGCCAGCAAGTCGGCATCGGAATCGAGCAGCGCATGGGCCCGCTCGCTGTCCTCCTCGGTGACGAGCCACTTCACCGCCACGCTGGCGTCGACGAGATAGGCCAATTCACATCAGCCCTTCGCGTCGTTCCTCGGCGGTCAGCGCCGGCTGAACGTCCGGATACTCGGACAGGAACCGTCGTGACAGCGCCGCCCGCTCTGCTCGCGAGAACGGGCGGTGGCGCTCGAGGAGGTCGCGCAACTCTTCCTCGAGCGAGCGACCGTGAAGCCGCGCCCGCTCCCGGTAGATGGCAATCGTCTCCTCGGCGACATCAGGAATGACTACTTCAGCCATCGTTCCCTCCATCATGCTGACGGCACGACAATCCTCTCCGAAACCTAGCTTACTTCATCAGCGGGATCGAGAACTCCGCGCCTTCCTTGACGCCCGACGGCCAGCGCGAGGTGACGGTCTTGGTCTTGGTGTAGAACCGGATCGAATCCGGGCCATGCTGATTGAGGTCGCCGAAGCCGGACTTCTTCCAGCCGCCGAAGGTGTAGTAGGCGATCGGCACCGGGATCGGCACGTTGATGCCGACCATGCCGACGTTCACTTTCGCCGCAAAGTCGCGGGCGGCGTCGCCGTCGCGGGTGAAGATCGCGACGCCGTTGCCGTAGTCGTGGTCGGACGGCAGCGACAGCGCTTCGGCATAATCATGGGCGCGGACGACGCTTAGGACGGGGCCGAAGATCTCTTCCTTGTAGATCCGCATGTCCTTGGTGACGTTGTCGAACAGACAGCCGCCCATGTAGAAGCCTTTCTCGTAGCCCTGCATCTTGAAGCCGCGGCCGTCGACCGCGAGCGTCGCGCCTTCCTTGACGCCGATGTCGACGTAGTTCTTGACGCGCTCCAGCGCTTCCTTGGTCACCAGCGGGCCGTAATCGGCGGTCGGATCGGTCGACGGACCGATCTTCAGTGCTTCGACGCGCGGGATCAGCTTGTCCATCAACGCATCCGCAGTGGCCTTGCCGACCGGCACCGCGACCGAGATCGCCATGCAGCGTTCGCCCGCCGAGCCGTAGCCGGCGCCGATCAGCGCGTCGACGGTCTGGTCGATGTCGGCATCCGGCATGATGATGGCGTGGTTCTTGGCGCCGCCGAAGCACTGCGCGCGCTTGCCGGTCTGCGCCGCGCGCTCATAAATGTACTGCGCGATCGGCGAGGAGCCGACGAAGCCCACCGCCTTGATGTCCGGATCATCGAGGATGGCGTCGACCGCTTCCTTGTCGCCGTTGACGACGTTGAGGATGCCCGGCGGCAGGCCGGCCTCGAGCATCAGCGCCGCCAGCGCCATCGGCACGCCGGGGTCACGCTCCGACGGCTTCAGGATGAAGGCGTTGCCGCAGGCGATTGCGGGCGCGAACTTCCACATCGGGATCATCGCCGGGAAGTTGAACGGCGTGATGCCGGCGACGACGCCGAGCGGCTGGCGCATCGAATAGATGTCGATGCCGGGGCCGGCGCCCTCGGTGTATTCGCCCTTCATCAGATGCGGAATGCCGCAGGCGAACTCGGCGACTTCGAGGCCGCGCTGGATGTCGCCCTTGGCGTCGGGGATGGTCTTGCCATGTTCGCGCGCGAGCAGCTCAGCGAGCTTGTCGTAATCGCGCTGCACCAATTCGAGGAACTTCATCAACACGCGGGCGCGGCGCTGCGGGTTGGTGGCGCCCCATTCCGGCTGCGCGGCCTTGGCGTTTTCAACCGCTGCGCGGAGCTCGGCTTTGGTGGCGAGGGCGACTTTGGCCTTCACCTCGCCGGTCATCGGCTCGAACACGTCGGCGAAACGCCCCGACTTGCCCTCGACCTCTTTGCCGCCGATGAAATGCCCGACCGTGCGCATGGACTTCCTCCTGAAAGGCTGTGTTCTATTCCCCTTGAACAGAATTTTTTCAGGTTTGGGAAGGCCCTGCACGCGCGACACCTGTGCCGAAATGGAGAGGCCACCGCTCTGCGGCATGCGGCCACCGCTCGCGGCGCCGCCACGCGCTGCAAGCTGGCTTCAGTCGCGCGTGGTTGACCGGGCCGCGGCCTTGGCGGCGGTCTTTTTCGGCTTGGCCGTGATCACCCGCGCCGGCTTCTTCGGCGCAGCAGCGCCGGCCTCGGCCAGCGCGGCCTCGCGGCCCGCGGCGAGGATTTCGTCGGACAATTCGCCGCTGCCGGCGATCCGCGCCAGCACCAACGTTCCCATCATGGTCGCCAACGTCGCCATCGCCTGCTTACGCGCGGCCTTCGGCGGAGCATCGACATATTGCGCCGCGATCATCGCGATCATCTCGTCGAGTTTGGCGGCGAACGCCTTGCGGGCCTTCGGGCTTTCGCGCGCGATCTCGGCGCCGAGTGCCGGCACCGCGCAGCCGCGGCCGAGATCGTCGCGGTGGTCGGCGCTGAGATAGCCGTCGACCAGCGCGGCGAGCCGCTGCTCTGGGGGCAGATCCTCCGCCAGCTTGCGCCAGCGCTCGGTCGAGCGGTCCATCGCGTAGCTGAACGCCTCGATCACCAGCGCCTCGCGCGAAGCGAAATGCGCGTAGAACCCGCCATGGGTGAGGCCCGCATCCTTCATCAGATCGGCGACGCCGATGCCGTGGGCCCCCTTTTCGCGCAGCTTCACCGACGCCCGCCGGACGATGCGGTCGTGGGTTTCCTGCTTATGTTCCTTCGAATAGCGCATCGGCGATCCATGCCATGTTCAGGATCATATTATGACACCGAACGCGGACGTTTGCCTCAAGTTTCGCATCGCCTCAGGAATCGTGCGGATG
>NZ_QUMK01000119.1 GCF_010907035.1 Rhodopseudomonas sp. BR0M22 | reverse complement strand
GAACACGGAGGGCAGGCTCGGCAGCGCGACCTTGGCTTCGACCAGCCGCCGCGCGACGCCGTAGCCGCAATCGATCACGAACGGAACGCCGTCGACCAGCAGCACGTTGGCCGGATTGGAACGCCCAGTGCCGATCCGCGGGCCGCCCTTGGTGCCGAGGAAGATCCACTTCACGCCTTCGCCTGCGGCCTCCTGCGCCGCCGCGGGAGCGCTCTTCAGGCCGAGTGCGCCGGCGACGCCGCCAGCCAGAGACAATTGCAGAAGCGTGCGCCGATCGATGGCCATCGCGTGTCCTTTCAGAAGTTGAGGAAGAGAGAAGTTCAAGACTGCGCCCGTCAGCGACGGACAATTTCGCGCGGTCGATCGCCCAGCATCCCGGCTGAACGACGGCAACTTGCGACCGTCAGGCCGCGATCAGCAAGGCCCTAGCGCGGCCGGTTTCGACAAAACAGCAATGCCGATCCGGAATGAAACCCGGCCGCCGGCGCGCGTGCCATCACGCCGCGCGGACATTGCCGAGAAACTCGGAGATCCGCGCCGTCAGGTCGTTGCTGCGCGCCGACAGATCGCCCGCCTTGGCGATCATCCGCAGCGCCGCGGCCTCCGCGTCGGCCATCGCGGTCGACACTGCGCCGACATTGGCGGACACGTCCTTGGTGCCGGCTGCTGCCTGCTGCGCGTTGTCGGCGATCTCGCCGGTCGACTGCCGCTGCTGCGTCACCGACGCCGAGATGTCGCCGGTCACCGCGTCGACCCGGTCGATGGTGGTTGCGATCACCTTGATGGCCTCGACCACCGCCGCGGTTTCGGTTTCGACGCTGGCGATCTGCTCGGCGATTTCCTCGGTGGCTTTGGCGGTCTGCGTCGCCAGGGTCTTCACTTCGGTAGCGACCACGGCGAAGCCGCGACCGGCTTCGCCGGCGCGCGCCGCCTCGATCGTGGCGTTGAGCGCCAAGAGATTGGTCTGGTTGGCGATGCCCTGGATAAACTTGATGATCGCGCCGATCTTCTCGACCGCGCCATTGAGGCCGTCGATCCGGGTGTTGGCGTCGGCGACCTCGCGCACCGCCTCGGCGGCAATGCCGGCGCAAACTTCGAGTCGCTCCGCGACGTTGGCGACCGCAACGCTCATCTCCTCGGCGCCGCTGGCGATGGTGGCGACGTTGACCGACGCTTCCTCGGCACCGGCGGCGACATTGGTGGCCTGGGCCGCGGCACCCGACGCCAGCCGCGAACAGAACTCGGCGTCTGCGCGCATCGCGTCGCCGGCGACAGTGACGCCTTGGATTGCCTCGTGGCTGGCGGCATCGAAAGCGCGCGTGAGTTGCTCGATCCGCTCGGCCCTGGCTTCGCGGGCGCGGCGTTCGGCGGCGGTCTCGTTTTCAAGTTCGGCCGCCGCAATGGCGTTGAGCCGCAAGGTCTCCAACGCCGCTGCGATCTCGCCGATCTCGTCGCTGCGGTTTCGCCCCGGAATCTCGACGGCACGGTCACCATCGGCCAGCCGCGAGATGACCGCGGTCATCGTCACCAGCGGCCGGACTACGCGCCGGTCGAACACGATCACCACGCCGATCACCAGCGCCAGCACCAGCACCAGGCCGGCGCACACCACACCGAGCCGGATCAGCGCTGCGTCGCGCTCGTGCGCCGCGACCTGTGTCGCCTGCGCCAGCGCCACGTCGCGGATCGGCATCACCGCCTTGGCCGGTTCGACCAGACGTCTCAGCACCTCCTGGAACGACACGCCGTAGTCGGTGCCGGACAACCCCTTCGCGGTCAGCTCGGCGATGAAGCTGTCGGCCTTGCCGAAGAACTCCGGCTCGGCCGCCTTGACCGCCGCCTGCAGCGCCGGCATCTCGCTGTATTGCGAGGCGGTCGCCTGCAGCCGACCCCAGGCGTGGCGGATTTCCCCGGTCAGCGCCGAGGACTGTTCGATGTCGGCGATCGTCAGCTTCCTGGCATTGCCGGCGGCGCGGGTGAAGTAACTGGCGCGGCGACCGGCGGAATCGCGCATGTCCCAGGCGAGCCGTGCCACTTCGATCAGGCTGCCGACGCTGTCGTGCGCGACGGACGCGGCCCGCTCAAGCGCGTTGGCGATGCCGTTGAGCTGAGTACTCAGCGCCAGCATCTGCGGTACGTAGTCCCTGATCAGTGCTTGATCGCGCTCGGCGCGCGGCTGCCGGTAGGCGGCATCGAGCCGCCCGTAGGTCGCGGTGAGACGCTGGTCGATGCGATCGAGCGTATCGAGCGCACGGTCGCGCTCGCCGTATTGCGTGGTGACGATCGCGGCGCGCGCCTTGGTCAGCGACCGAGCCACTTCCTCTCGGGCACGCGCGATGCCGGCAAGCGCTGCATCACCCGTCGGCGCATCGGCGATCAACGCGGCGTTGTGCGGACCGCGACTGACGGCAACTTCCTCGGTGGCGTGCAACAGGGCCGACATCGCCGCGGCGAGCCGCGCGGCCTTGTCGGCGTTTCGATAGTCGCGCCAGCCCTGGACGACGAAGATCGCAGCCGCGGCTGCGATGACGATCGTCATCGCAGCGACACACATCATGAAAAGCGCACGTACCCGCATGAAGCCCCCAATTCGTTGCGAGGCATTCGTACTTTTACGAGTTAAGGTTCGTATAAGCTGGCGCAGCGGATTGTCTGGACTTGTCGTGACGCTGCGGTGACGCGCGCTCGACGCGGCTTGCGCGCGTGACGCGGCGTTACGCAATTGCCCACGCGGACGCAACATTCGACCGAACCATCGCCGCGCGCGCTCGCATCATGCTCATCGCGCAGGCAATCGGCCGCGTTTCAACTCATCGCCACGCATCGCCTTCCGAAAACGCAGCCCCGCTATGCGGTGCTACGAATGGGCTCATCATGATGGCGACGTGGTCGGCAGATCGATCCGAAACGCGGCGCCATGCTCGCGGCCGATCAATTCGATGGTGCCGCCGAGCGTCGAGGCAACGAGGTTGAAGGCGATGTGCAGGCCGAGACCGATGCTGCCGCCGTCACGCTTGGTCGTGAAGAATGGATCGAAGATCCGTTCGGCGAGATCGGCCGGGATGCCGACGCCGTCGTCCGCCAGCGTGATCCGGACCCGGTCCGGCGCGATCAGCTCGGCCTCGACGTGCAGCACGCCCTCGGCATCGCCTGGGTAAGCGTGGATCGCCGCGTTGAAGGCGAGGATACCGAGCAGCTGACCGAGCGCGCCGGGGCGGCTGATCATGGTGATGCCCTCCGGAACGTTCAGCTCCACCGCGAGACCGCGGCGCGACAGCAGCGGACGCAGCTTGTCGAAGCTGGTGGACAGCCAGCCGCGCAGCTCGAACCCTTCGCGCTGCTCGTTGGCCTGATCAACCGCGACCTGCTTGAAGGCGTGGATCATCTCGGAGGCGCGCAGCAGGTTCTGCTGCGTCATCCCCAGTCCTTCATCGAGCCGGCCGATGCCGCGGGTCAGATCGGAGCGCCGCACCGCACCGCCTTCAAGGGCGCGGGCGAGGTCGCGGACGTCGGCCTGCATCGCGCTCGAGGTCGTCAGCGCCAGCCCGATCGGCGTGCTGACCTCATGGCCGACGCCGGCGACGAGCTGCCCCAGCGCTGCCAGCTTCTCGGCCTGCACCAGATGCGCCTGGGTGGCGCGGAGTTCGCGCAACGATGCTTCCGACCGCGCGGTCTCGCGCTGCAGCGCCTCGGTGGTGGCGAACTGCCGGCGCGCCCGATGTTCGCGGGCGCCGACCGCGTATAGCGACAGCAGATAGGAATTGCCGATCAGGAAGTGATTGATGAAGCCGAGCCCGGACGACATCTCCGGCGCCAACCGCTCGGCGAAGGCGAAGGCCAGCCAGGTCGTCACGCAGAAGATCAGCAGCGAGCCGATCCGCAGCGGCAGCATGGTCGAGACGAACAGGATGACGATGATCATCCCGGCGGACGCGTAGGTGAAGCCGGACGGCAGCACCAGATACACCGACGGCAGTACGCAGCCCGGAATCACGCAGTACAGCAGCAGAATGGTCTCGGCCCAGCGCCGCGCCACCCCGAGCAGCAGCGTGAGCGGCAGCAGCACCAGCAGTGCCGTGCCGCCGCGGATCGCCAGCGTGATCGGCACGACCTCGGGATACAGCATCCAGTCCCAGAAGGTGTAGCCCGCATAGGTCAGCGCGCCGAGCACCATCGCCGCCTGGGTCCAGCCGACATGGGACCGCACATAGCTGTCGACGAACCGGCGCTCTTCGGCCGGATCGTCGAACCGCAGGCCGGCGGCCTTCAACAGATCGTGGAGCCACTGACGGCGCGGCGCCGCCGCGGTCACGACGGGGAGCGGCGCTGCACGGCTGTCGGATCGTTCGCTCGATGACATCAAGGATGCACAACGGAACCGCCGTCCACCGACGGCACACAGCGACCCGCGCGAAGCCACAGAAATTCACGCTCCGCGCGCTCGTCCCAGCGGTATCATCCGGCGCAAGGCCGATGCAAGCAAAGGGACCGGTGGAGGTCTGTGCGGGGGGCCGAGGCTTAAAGGGGAGATGGTGCCCAGGGGCGGGATCGAACCACCGACACTGCGATTTTCAGTCGCATGCTCTACCAACTGAGCTACCTGGGCGTCGTCCGCCCGGTTCGAAACCGGGGGAGCGCCGGGTTATAGTCAGACACGGCGGCGCTGTCCACCCGTCGCGACGGTGTTTTGCCGGGGAAAAATTCACCGGATCGTCGCACAGCCGCCGCCCGGAATTCTGGCTCAATCCTCTTCGTCGTCGGCGGGCCGGCCGGGAATGGCGTAGGAGCCGGACAGCCAGCGGTTGAGGTCGACGTCGCGGCAGCGCTCGCTGCAGAACGGGTGCGATTCGGCGGTCGCCGGCTTGCCGCACACCGGGCAGGGCTTGGCGCCGCGGCGAGGCGGCTGCTCCGCGTCAGCCGGCATTGAGCCAGCCCTGGCGGATCGGGAAGCCTTCGCCGCCGAGCAGCGCGAGCGTCTCGTACAGCGGCAGCCCGACAACATTGGTGTAGGAGCCGACCAGCTTGACCACGAACGAGCCGGCGATGCCCTGCACCGCATAGCCGCCGGCCTTGCCGCGCCACTCGCCGGAGTCGACGTAGCCGGAGATGTCCTCCTCGGTCAGCCGCCTGAACCGCACCCGGGTCTCGACCAGGCGCTGCCGGAACGCCTCCTTCGGCGTGACCAGGCAGACGGCGGTATAGACGCGGTGGTTGCGGCCCGACAGCAGCCGCAGGCACTGCGCGGCTTCGTCGGTCAGCTCGGCCTTCGGCAGGATGCGGCGGCCGACCGCCACCACGGTGTCGGCGGTGAGCAGATACGAGCCGCGCAGGTCGTCGTCGAGCTGGATCGATTGCAGCGCCGCCTCGGCCTTGGCGCGGGCCAGCCGGTTGGCGCAGGCGCGCGGCAGCTCGCCGCGGATCGGGGTTTCGTCGACATCCGCCGGCCGCAGCGCATCGGGCGAAATCCCGGCCTGATTGAGCAGCGCGAGCCGTCGCGGCGAGCCGGAGGCGAGAACGAGTTTGGGACGGCCGGACATGCGGAACTTCGATTCGGACGGATGGCGGGAAAGGAGCGCGGAACCTATCGGAAGGCGGGAGCCGGGACAACAGCCCGCCACAGATCAAGACACTCAACGCGCCGGCCAGTTCCAGGACGGGGAATCGGCGTCGCGGACCAGCGTCTCGCTCAGCTCTTTGTCGAGCACGATCTCGCGGCTGTCGGCCTGCCGGCGCAGCGCCGACACCAGCCCGTCGGCATGCGACACCACAACGATCTGCGAGCGTGTCGCGGCTGCGGCGATCAGCCGGGCGAGCGGCGACAAGAGATCCGGATGCAGGCTGGCCTCCGGCTCGTTGAGGATCATCAGTTCGGGCGGCCGCGGCGACAGCAGCGCGGCGACCAGCAGCAAATAGCGCAGCGTGCCGTCCGACAATTCTGCGGCTTTCAAGGGACGCAGCAGGCCGTGCTGCGCCATTGCCAGTTCGAAATAGCCGTCGGCCTCGGACACCTCCAGGCGCGCCCGCGGAAACGCATCGTCGATGGTCACTTCGAGCGCGGCGGGATCGCCGATCTCCAGGATGGTCTGGATCGCGGCCGCCAGATCGGCGCCGTCGCCACCGAGCACCGGCGTGTGGGTGCCGATCTGCGGCCGCCGCGCCGGGGCGTCGCGATCGGTGCGAAGCTGATCGTAGAACCGCCAGTCCCGCATCCGGTCGCGCAGCAGCAACAGTTCGAGCGCGTCGCGCGGATCGGCGCCGTGGGTCATCATGCTGTCGGAGGCGCCGAGCGATCGATACACCTCGCGCCACTGCCCGCCGTCGTCGCGCACCCGCACCAATGGACCACGCCGCTCGGCAAACGCATTGGCACGGCCGAGCAGCTCGCCGGTCCATACACTCTCGACCTTGATCTCCGGGTCGCGTCCGAACAGCGAGGTCGCGTCCGGCAGCGGCAGCCCGAGATCGATCGCGTAGCCATAATCGGGCCCGGCGAAACCGAGCTTGAGGGCGACGCGGTTGCTCCGCGTCGTACCCTGCACCGGCTGCGCGCCACGCTTCATGCTGCGCGACAACGTCTCCGGCCCGGCCCACAGCGTCGACGGCAAGCCGCCCTCGCCGGCGAGCGACTGAATCACCCGCCCCTGCGCGATCTCGGCCAGCAGCCGCAGGGCGCGATACAGGCTCGACTTGCCGGTGCCGTTGGCACCGGTGACGACATTCAGCGGCCCGAGCGACAGCCGCACATCGCGCAATGATCGGTAGCCCGAAACAGCAAGTCGCGTGATCATTGCGGTTCTCGCGGTGTCCTGACGCTTGATGGATAACAGATGCAGAGCGAACGGCCAAAGTATGGAGCGGCGCCACGCGAAATGGATGCTCTTCTCCTTGCGCACTCGCGTCCCTCCCCCACAGAAAGTCATTCCGGGGCGCTCGCGCAGCGAGCGAACCGGGAATCTCGATGTGAAGGGGCCGTGCTCCACAAGCTCGGGATTCCGGGCTCGCGCCTAGAGGCACGCCCCGGAATGACAGACGTGAAGAGGCGAGATTACTCAATGCGCAGCGCGAAAGGCGTGCAAAGTAAGTCACGTTCTGCCGAAACGGATGACCAGCTCTCAACTACTCGTCCCCGCCGCCGTGGTGGCCGAAGCATCGTCGCATGCGATCGATGCACCTGATTGAGAGACTGAACCCGCACCCGTCTCTTATACCCATCTGACGCCGCCGACGACGGAGAGAGTGTAG
>NZ_QUMK01000118.1 GCF_010907035.1 Rhodopseudomonas sp. BR0M22 | reverse complement strand
GGATGCGCCTCGGCATACGCCAACTCCAGCGTCGATCCCCACGAACCGCCGACCACCAGCCAGCGGTCGAAACCGTAAAGGGCGCGGATAGCCTCCATGTCGGCAATCAAATGCGGCAGCGTGTTGGCATCGCGGCTGCCTTTGGGGCGGCTGCGGCCGGCGCCGCGCTGATCGAACAGCACCGCATGGAAGCGTTGCGGATCGAACAGCCGGCGATGATCCGCCTGGCAGCCGCTGCCCGGACCGCCGTGCAGATACACCGCAGGGATGCCGTCGGCACGGCCGTTGCTTTCGACATAGAGTTCGTGGCCGTCGCCGACCGCGAACATTTGCGACGACAGAGGGGAGCCCGCGGCGGTGCGCTGCGCAGGCGCAGCATCAGTTTCCGGATCGAACGGCATCTCGAACTGTTAGCGCGAAACCGCGAGTTTTGCGAGCACCACCCAGCGTGCCGCGAAAACGGCAGGGTTGCGGATCATATCGATGATGGCCACCTTGACCGGATGTCCAATCGGGAGATGGAATGCCGAGATATTTTTTCAACACCCGGATCGGTGAGGAACTGATTCCGGATCCTGAGGGCGAGGAGCTGCGCGACGCCGACCACGCCTGGGAAGTGGCTCGCGCCACGATCCGTGAAATCGTCAAGACCGAGAGTGCGCAAGTCGATTTGCTGCGCGCCAGTCTGGAAGTGACCGATGAGGAGGGCGATGTGCTGCTCGAATTTCCCTTCAGCGAGGCGATGCTCGATCTGCCTACGTCGCCGCGAAATCGGCATTGAGCAGCCGCTGAAATGGCGGTGGCGCCCCCGATCCCGTCACGCTATCACGTCTGTCTCGCAACGGAGTGATCATGCAGGACATCTGGCGCCTTTCCGCGACTGAACTGGCCGATCTCGTCCGCAGCCGCCGCGTCTCGGCCCGCGAAGCGGCCGAGGCTGCGCTGCACCGGCTTTCCGTCGTCAATCCCGCGATCAACGCGGTGGTCGATCACAACACCGACGATGCGCTGGCGCAGGCCGATGCGGTCGACGCCGCGCTCGGCAAAGGCGAGAGTCTCGGCGTGCTCGCCGGCGTGCCGGTGACCGTGAAGGTCAATGTCGATCAGCAGGGCTTCGCCACCACCAACGGCGTGACGCTGCAGCGTGACTGGATCGCCAAGACCAACAGCCCGGTGGTCGACAATCTGCGCAAAGCCGGCGCGGTGATCATCGGCCGTACCAATACGCCGGCGTTCTCGTATCGCTGGTTCACCGCCAACAAGCTGCACGGCGAGACCCTGAACCCGCGCGATTCCTCGATCACGCCCGGCGGCTCCTCCGGCGGCGCCGCCGCGGCGGTTGCAGCCGGGATCGGCGCGATCGCGCACGGCACCGACATCGCCGGCTCGGTGCGCTACCCGGCCTATGCCTGCGGCGTGCACGGGCTGCGTCCGACGATCGGCCGCGTCGCCGCCTACAACTCCTCCTCGCCGGAGCGACCGATCTGCCCGCAGATCAGCGCCGTCTCTGGCCCGCTGGCGCGAACCATCGCCGACGTGCGGCTCGGGCTGCAGGCGCTGGCGCAGCCGGATGCGCGCGATCCGTGGTGGGTGCCGGCGCCGCTCGACGGCCCGCCGCGCGACAAGCGCGCCGCGCTGTGCGTTGCGCCGGACGATCTTGCGGTGGTGCCGGAGGTGCGCGATGCGCTGAAGGACGCCGCTAAGCGTCTCGAAGCCGCCGGCTGGATCGTCGAGGAGATCGAGAAGACGCCGCCGCTGCACGAGGCCGCCGAGCTACAGGCGCAGTTCTGGCTCGGCGACGGTTATCAGGCGATGCTGGAAGCGGCCGAACGCGAAGGCGACGAAGGCGCGCTGGCATGTCTGCGCGGCAATCGCGACAAGGCGATCGGCGACCTCGCCAGCTACTCGAAGCTGCTCACCCGCCGCGCCACGCTGACGCGCGACTGGCAGACCTTCTTCGAGACCTATGCGGTGCTGCTGATGCCGGTGTGCGGCGAGCTGCCGTTCCCGCAGCGGCTCGATTTGAAGGACGAGGAGTCGTTCAAGCGGGTGTGGGCGGCGCAGATGCCGCAGGTCGGGCTGCCGTTCATGGGCCTGCCGGGGCTGACCGTCTCGACCGGGATGGTCGGCCGAGTGCCGGTCGGCGTGCAGGTGGTGTCGGGGCGCTATCGCGAGGATCTGTGCCTGCTTGCCGGCGAAGCGATCGAGGCAGGCGGCGTACCGCCGTCGCCGATCGATCCGGTGGCTTGAGACGGAGGCGAGGGGACGATGGCGTCGATCTATGATTTCACCGCCAAATCGCTGGCGGGCAAAGACGTCGCACTGAAACAGTTCGAAGGTCAGGTGCTGCTGATCGTCAACACAGCGAGCGCCTGCGGGTTCACGCCGCAATACAAAGGGCTCGAAGCGCTGCAGCAGAAATACGGCGCGCGCGGCTTTTCCGTGTTGGGCTTTCCGTGCAACCAGTTCGGCGCGCAGGAATCCGGCGACGAGGCGCAGATTGCGCAATTCTGTTCGGTCAATTACGGCGTGACTTTCCCGATGTTCGCCAAGATCGATGTCAATGGCGCGGGCGCCCATCCGCTTTACAAGTTTCTGAAGGATGAAAAGGGCGGCCTGCTCGGCTCGGCGATCAAATGGAATTTCACCAAGTTCCTGGTCGATCGGTCCGGGCGCGTGGTATCGCGGCATGCGCCGACCACGACGCCGGAGGCGCTTTCGAAAGAGATCGAGACCTTGCTATGACCGACACTCAGAACATTGAACTGCCCGATCGTCTGTCGATCGAGCCTTCCAGCCCTTACTACGACGCGGCCCTGCTCGAGCTCGACGTCGGCGTCCGCTTCAAGGGGCAGGACAAGACCAACGTGATCGAATACTGCGTCAGCGAAGGCTGGATCCGCGTTGCCGCGGGCACCGCCAAGGATCGCTTCGGCAATCAGCTCGCGATCAAGGTTCACGGCCCGGTCGAGCCGTATATCCGCCCGCGCAGCTGATCTTTGCCTGCCGGCGGCGCTGGACGCTCGGCCGGCCTGCTCTCACCATCTCGCAGCAATGCCGTCGCTGGTGCGCTCTTGCGCACCGGCGCGCATTCGCGCGTCGGGTTTGTGGTTGGGGCGTTAACGGTGAGTCCGCGTCGTGCCGGCCTGCGAGAACACCGCTGCGCAGATGTTGCGCCGTCGATCGTCACGGGTGGCGAGATCTAGCACGCGCTCACCGCGAACTCCTGATTCGCGCTGATTCGTCGGTGGTTTGTTCCGCCGGCGTTCCAAACCTTAAGATCGTGCAAGGCGAGTGTCGCATCCGGGGACAGTGCGCGTGGCGGTGCCTGCTCCGTCTTCAAACCAATGCTGCAGAACATCGCGTTGCCGCTCGCTCACCATCACTGTCCGCGCTCGTTAACGACTTCGATGATGATCTGCGCGTTCGCGCGAACGCACGCGCGCAGGTGTTGTGCCGGGCTTGCGTGAGCGCGCCGAGATCTAGCGCCCCGACCGATGCGAGTGGTGATTCGCAGTGATTCGGACTCGCTTCGTTCCACCCGCGTTCCGAAGGTTAAGATCGTGCAGGTTCGCTGTCGCATTCGGGGACAGCGCATCGGTGGGGTTGGGCTCGCGCACGGGCGTGGCCGATAGGCCATCGGACGGGAGCCTGATCATGATCTCGGTGCTGGTGTTAACGCTTTCAGCCGGATTTGCGGCCGGATGCCACCCAGCGCCGGGTAGATGTTGTGCCACTGACGAGACGCCGCGCGCGAGATCTGGTGCGGAGCCGGTGCTCCGAACTGATTCGCGCTGATTCGGGCCCGCTTCGTTCCGGCCGCGTTCCAAAGGTTAAGAGCGTGGCGGCGGTGTGTTACGCGCTGAGACAGCTTTGGCGGTTTTCGGCAGCTTGGCGGCCCGCGCCTGCGCTTCCCCGGCGAGGCGGCGGCGGAAGGCGCGGTCGCGCTTGAGGTGCCACTCGCGGCTCATCGCGTCGCGGCGGCAGGTGAAGCGCTCCGAATGGATCAGCACCCAGGCGCGGCCGCGGGTCGAGCGCGCGCCGGTGCCGCCATTGTGCTGGGCGAGCCGGCGGTCGAGATCGAGCGTCCAGCCGACATAGGTGAGATAGCGGCCCGCGTGCGTGCAGCCGAGCACGTAGACGAAGCACTCTTCTTCGGCGGGAATATCCTGCATGGCGCCAGCCTCGCACGGCTTCGTGGAGTCCGGCAATCCGCCGCGGGGCAAGGCCGTTGACGGCCGCCGCGCCAGCGGCTTCGCTCGGCATCCGATTCAAGCGAAGGAGACGACAATGGCCGGCAAACCGATGATCGCGCTGGCGCTGCTGGCGCCGCTGCTGTGGAGCCCGGCCGCGAGCGCCCAGGACGTGCCCGGTATCGAGATCTGCACCGTGGAAAAGACCATGGAGCGGCGCACCAGTTGCCTGCAGAGCAACGTCGACTTCCTGCACAAGAGCATCGACAAGGCGCGGCTCGACCAGCAGCAGAAGCTCGATGCGGCCAGAGCGCAGATCGCAGCGCTGAGCGCCGCGGTGGCGGCGCTGCAAAAGCAGCTCGCCGATCTGCAGGCGGCACAGAAGCCGGCCAAGACCGATGCTGCACCTGCCAAGGATGCGTCCAAGGATGCGGCGCAGCCCAAGGATACCACGCCGCCGAAGGCGGACGCCAAGAAGTAGTTCGGCGCGCTTGCCGTTTTGCGGAATTCGCAGGCTTGCTTGGCAAGCCGCGACCACATGACTTACAAATCGATCCGAGACAAAACCACGCGGACGCCGCTGGCGGCCGCGCAACAACAAACATCTCGGGAGAAAACCATGTCCAACGTCCGCGTTCTCGCCACCGATCTGGCGTTTCCCGAAGGGCCGGTGGTGATGCCGGACGGCTCGGTGGTGCTGGTCGAGATCCGCGCCCAGCAACTGACGCGGGTGTGGCCGGACGGTCGCAAGGAGGTGGTGGCGAAGATTCCGGGCGGGCCCAACGGCGGCGCGCTCGGCCCCGACGGCAAGATGTACATCTGCAATAATGGCGGCTTCGGCTGGTTTCCCTCGCGCGGCACGATGATGCCCGGCGCGCCGGCGCCGCACGAATATATCGGCGGCTCGATTCAGCGCGTCGATCTGCAGAGCGGAGCGGTCGAGACGCTGTTCGACAAATGCGGCGAGCATCCGCTGAAGGGGCCGAACGATCTCGTCTTCGATAAGCACGGCGGACTCTGGTTTACCGATCTCGGCAAGCGCCGCGCCCGCGACATGGACGTCGGCGCTGCCTACTACATCAAACGCGGCATGACCGAGATCACCGAGCAGGTGTTCGGCACGCTGCCGCTGAACGGCATCGGTCTGTCGCCGGACGAGGCGACGATGTACGCGGCAGAAACGCCGACCGGTCGGTTGTGGGCGTTCGATCTGTCGGCGCCGGGCGAGGTCAAGCCGCGCGACGTGATCTATCGCGGCGAAAAAGGCAAGCCGATCGCCGGGCTCGGCGGCTACCAGATGTTCGACTCGCTCGCCGTCGAGGCCGGCGGCAATGTCTGCGTCGCGACGCTGGTGTCGGGCTGCATTTCGGTGATCGCGCCGGACGGCACCCTGGTCGAACAGGTGCCCACGGGCGACCGAGTCACCACCAACATCGCGTTCGGCGGCCCCGAGCTGAAGACGGCTTACATCACGCTGTCCGGCAAGGGCGAGCTGATTGCGATGGATTGGGCTCGGCCCGGGCTGCCGCTGAATTTTCTCAATAAGTAGTGCTGAACCGGGTCTTCAACTCGCCCGACGCCGCGTGACAGGGCGTCTCGTCCCTCCATCGGCGCATATGGGCATGATCGCCGATGGCCGGGACAAGCTCGGCCGCGGCGTATTATGGTCGATGCTTCCGACACCCTTGAGGAAGTTGCGCAGATGCCCTGGCTCGAACCCGTCACCCTGAGCGGCCCGCACGCCACGTTGGAGCCGCTCGCACCGTCGCATCGCGACGGGCTGATCGAGGCGCTGAAGGACGGCGAGCTGTGGAAGCTGTGGTACACCTTCGTGCCCGAGCCCGCCAAGATCGAAGCCGAGATCGCGCGCCGGCTGGCGCTGCAGACCCAGGGTGCGATGCTGCCGTGGACGGTCAAGGACGCCGCCGGCAAAATCGCCGGGATGACCACCTACATGAATGTCGATGCCGGCAACCGCCGGGTCGAGATCGGCTCAACCTGGTACGCGTCCCGCGTGCAGCGCACCGGACTCAACACGCAATGCAAGTTGCTCCTGCTGCAACACGCGTTTGAAACGCTGGATTGTATCGCGGTCGAGTTCCGTACACATTTCTTCAACCATCAGTCGCGTCGCGGCATCGAGCGGCTCGGTGCCAAACAGGACGGCATCCTGCGCAATCACCAGATCGCGCCCAACGGGACGCTGCGCGATACCGTGGTGTACTCGATCATTGCGGCCGAATGGCCGACCGTGAAGGCGCATCTGAACTATCAATTGTTCGACAAGCCGGGCCGCTGAGCCGCCGGGCGTCGGGTTCCGCTTGATTTCGATCAAGATTCTGCCTGCTAATCGGCTGCTGATCGAAAGAATGACGGCTGCGTCGCGCGCCGTTTGATCTGTGTCATTTTGTACCGCCGCCTCTGCCGCCATTCTTGAAGACATGCCGTTCTATCGATTTCACGTCCGCGATCCGATCAACCGTGTCGATGGCCCGGGCCACGACGGCGCGGCGCTCGCCGACGATATCGATGCGATGCTGTTCGCTGCGGGGGTGATCCAGCGGCTGGTCCAGGAACAGCCGTCGGTGCCGCGGAACTGGTCGATCGAGATCATGCAGGACCAGCGCCGGGTCGGTTTGCTGCCATTCGACAAAGGCTGTCAGGTGATCCTGCGGCCGGAATGGGTGTGCGACCAGCCGATCGGCGTGCTCGAAGGCTGGCGCTGAGTCTCAGGTTGGCGGTTCTCGTCATTGCGAGCCGAAGGCGAAGCAATCCAGGGGCTCCATGCACGGGGCTCCTGGATTGCTTCGTCGGCTTCGCCTCCTCGCAATTGTGCGAGTTCACTAATTCGTTGATCGCATGGTTTTGTCGGCGGCAAAGTCCTTCGGGGTTTTGCCGCCGAGGGCCTGGTGAGGCCGGAAGTTATTGTAATAGACCATGTATTCGAACAACTCGTTGGCGAAGTGGTCGAGGTTGTCGAAGGTGGCACCTTCGATCACGTCCTCGTCGAGCGTCCGCCAGAAGCGCTCGATTTTGCCGTTGGTCTGGGGGC
>NZ_QUMK01000117.1 GCF_010907035.1 Rhodopseudomonas sp. BR0M22 | reverse complement strand
ATGCACGGTTCGATCGGCCCGTCCTGCGCGGTCGCCGACGTGCGCGAGGACGGGGCGAGGATTTGGTCGGGGACACAGAACCCGTATCCGTTACGGCTCGATCTGTCGATTTTGCTCGGCATCGACGAGCAGGCCATCGAGGTGCTGCGGTTCGAGGCCGCAGGCTGCTACGGCCGCAACTGCGCCGACGATGTCGCTGCCGACGCCGCGCTGCTGTCGCGGGCAGTCGGGCGGCCGGTGCGGGTACAGCTCACCCGGGAACAGGAACATGCCTGGGAGCCGAAGGGCGCCGCGCAACTGATGGAGGTCTCCGGCGGGCTGAATGCCGACGGCAGTCCGGCTGCCTATGATTTCGCCACCCGCTATCCGTCCAACGCGGCGACGACACTGGCGCTGCTGCTGACCGGGATGGTGCCGGCCGATAATCCGGTTTTCGAGATGGGCGATCGCACCGCGATCCCGCCATACGCCTACGACAACATCCGCGTCAAAGTTCACGACATGGCGCCGATCGTGCGCGCGGCGTGGCTGCGCGGCGTGTCGGCGTTGCCGAACTCGTTTGCGCACGAGAGCTACATCGACGAACTCGCGGCAGAGGCCGGCGTCGATCCGGTCGAGTACCGGCTACGCTATCTGCATGATGAGCGCGCGGTCGATCTGGTAAAGGCGGTCGCGGCGCGCGCCGGCTGGGAGCATCGCACCGGACCGCGGCGCGAAATGGTCGATAGCGACATCACACGCGGTCAGGGCTTTGCCTATGCGCTGTACGTGCATTCGAAGTTTCCCGGATACGGCGCGGCATGGTCGGCCTGGGTTGCCGATGTCGAGGTCAACAACGCGACCGGCGACGTCGCGGTCAAGCGCGTGGTGGTCGGCCAGGATTCCGGATTGATGATCAATCCGGCCGGGATCGAGCATCAGATCCATGGCAACGTCATCCAGTCGACCAGCCGTGCATTGAAGGAGCAGGTGAGCTTCACCGATACGGCGGTCGCCGACAAGGAATGGGGGGCCTATCCGATCCTGACGTTTCCGGAAGTCCCGGTGATCAACGTCGTGCTGATGCCGCGGCCGGACGATCCGCCGCTCGGCTCCGGAGAATCCGCCTCGGTGCCGTCGGCGGCTGCGATCGCCAACGCGATCTTCGACGCCACCGGTGTGCGACTGCGCGAGCCGCCGTTCACGCCGGAGCGGGTGCGGGCCGCGCTCGGCAACCCGCTGTCGCCGCCCAAGCCGTCGCAGCCGAAGAAGAAGTCGTGGTTCGCGCTCGCCGGTGCGGCGCTGGCCGGCGCGCTCGGCATGGCGGCTCTGGCGCTGCCGATCCGTGGCGCGATCGCGCCGATCACGCCGCCCGATCCGGCGTCATTCTCCGCCGACATGATCGCGCGCGGCGCGCAGCTTGCCGGACTCGGCGGCTGCATGACTTGTCACACGCTGCCCGGCGGCATCGCCAATGCCGGCGGTCGTCCGATCGAGACGCCGTTCGGCACGGTGTATTCAACTAACCTGACTCCCGATGTGGAGACTGGCCTCGGCGCCTGGTCTTATGCGGCGTTCGAGCGGGCGATGCGCGAAGGCATCGGGCGGGACGGCTCTCATCTTTATCCGGCGTTCCCGTATGCGTCGTTCACGCACACGTCCGACACCGACCTGCAGGCGCTTTACGCGTATCTGATGAGTCGGCCTGCGGTGAAGGCGAAGACGCCGACCGCCAAGATGGCGTTTCCGTTCAACATCCGGCCGCTGATGGCGGGGTGGAATACGTTGTTCCTGCGGCCCGGCCAGATACCGACCGATCCGAGCCGCTCGCCGCAATGGAATCGCGGCGCTTATCTCGTCGAAAGCCTCGGCCATTGTGGCGCCTGCCACACCCCGCGTAACGCGCTCGGCGCAGAGCGCAGCGACAAGCACCATCTGGCCGGTGGCGATGTCGACAGTTGGCATGCGCCGTCGCTGACCGCGCTGTCGCGCGCGCCGATCGCCTGGAACGAGGCGGAGCTGTTCACGTATCTGCGAACCGGTTTTTCCCAGTTCCACGGCACCGCCGCAGGCCCGATGGCGCAGGTGGTGCAACAACTCGCAGCCGTGCCCGACGCCGACATCCGCGCGATGGCGACCTATCTGGCTTCGTTCGCGCCGGCGCCGCCGTCCGATCCGGCTGCGCAGGCCGCGGCACTGAAGAGCGCGGCGGAGGCTTCGTTGCGTCCGCTCGATACGCTCGGCGGCAGACTCTACGAGGGCGCTTGCGCGAGCTGCCACAGCGAGACGGGTCCGATGCTGTTCGGCGTCCGCCCGGCGTTGGCGCTCAATACCAATGTGCACGCCGCGACCCCGGACAATTTGATCCGTGTCGTGCTCGACGGCATCCCCGATCCGGCCGCCGCCGACCTCGGCGACATGCCGGCGTTTCGCGACAGCTTCAGCGACGACCAGATTGCGGCGCTGGTGAACTACATGCGGGGCAAGTTCGCTCCCGACGCGCCGGCCTGGAGCGGGGTGGAGCAGGACGTCGCACGGCTACGTGCGCACCGCGCGGTGCACTGAGCTTGGACGTTCCGGCTCCGGCCGCCTGAAATAACAGCGCAAATTGCCCGAAATGTCCGCAGCCGCAGAACGCTGCCGCGTTGACGAGCGCTTTCAAAATCGGTAATTTCGTTTGTATACAAATGAAATGTGGCGGCCACCAGCGGGCCGGGAAGAGCAATCGTCGGGCTCGGCCAGGGCGGCCTTGTCCCTCAGCCGGAACACTCGCCGGCAGCGACTGCTCATCGCACCGGCGCAGCTCGGGGGGCGCAAACTCCGGAGCCCTGCTTTGAGCAACATGATGGAAGAGCGCGTGCTCGCCGTGCGTCACTGGACCGATCGGCTGTTCAGCTTCACTACGACCCGGCAGGCGGGCTTTCGTTTCCGCAACGGCCAGTTCACCATGACCGGCATCGAGGTCGACGGCCGGCCGTTGATGCGAGCCTACTCGGTGGTCAGTCCGAACTACGAGGACACCCTCGAATTCTATTCGATCAAGGTTCCCGATGGGCCGCTGACGTCGCGGTTGCAGCACCTCAAGGAGGGCGATCCGATCATCGTCGGGTGCAAGGCGACGGGCACGCTGGTGATCGACAATCTGCGCGCGGGCCGCAATCTGTATCTGCTCGGCACCGGCACCGGCGTCGCGCCGTTTCTGTCGATCGTGCGCGATCCCGAGACCTACGAGCGTTTCGAAAAGGTGGTGCTGGTGCACGGCTGCCGGCAGGTCGCCGAACTCGCCTATGGCGAGCGGATGGTGACCGCACTGTGCGACCACGAATTCCTGGCCGACGAGATCGCCGACAAGCTGTTGTACTACCCGACCGTGACCCGCGAGCCATTCCGCAACCAGGGCCGAATCTCGCATTTGCTCGATACCGGAAAGCTGTTCGACGACCTTGGATTGCCGGCGCTCGACCGGGAGCAGGACAGGGCCATGCTGTGCGGGTCTCCGCAGATGATGGTGGACCTCAAGGCAAGGCTGATCGGTCTCGGTTTCGAGGAAGGCAATCACGGCGAGGCTGGTGACTTCGTGCTGGAAAAGGCGTTCGCCGAACGCTGAGTATTTTCCTGCACGGCATCGTGGCCGTCCGCATTGCAATTACCGCGCGGCGCCGTAGAGTTCGTATGCTTACAAATGAACGGCCGGGCCCGACCTCGCCAACCCGGCGCTCTTATCGGAGACGTCTTCCATGGCTCACGACGCGCCGTCCGGCCCCCAAGGTCCTACCAAGCTGGTGATCCGCAACATCGGTCTGATGCTCAGCGGCGATCTCGACAAGCCGATCCTCGAGGCTGATACCATCGTCGCGGAGAACGGACGGATTTCCGCGATCGGCCGACTCAAGGACGTCGATACCGAGGGCGCGACCACAACAGTGGACGCCAACGGCGCCGCGATCACGCCGGGCCTGATCGACAGCCATGTCCATCCTGTCGCCGGCGACTGGACACCGAGGCAGAGCCAGATCAACTGGATCGACTCGTCGTTGCATGGCGGCGTCACCACCATGATCTCGGCCGGCGAGGTGCACTACCCGGGCCGGCCTCGCGACGTCATCGGCATCAAGGCGCTGGCGATCGCGGCGCAGCGTTCGTTCAGCGCGTTTCGCCCGACCGGCGTCAAGATGCACGCGGGCGCGCCGGTGATCGAGCACGAGATGGAGGAGAACGACTTCAAGGAACTCGCCGCGGCGGGCGTCAAGTTGCTCGGTGAGATTGGACTCGGCGGCGTCAAGGACGGCCCGACCGCCAAGAAGATGGTGGAGTGGGCTCGCAAATACGGCATCCAATCGACCATCCACACCGGCGGCCCGTCGATCGCCGGCTCCGGACTGATCGACAAGGACGTCGTGCTCGAAGCCGGCACCGACGTGGTCGGACATATCAACGGCGGCCACACCGCGCTGCCCGACGGGCAGATCCGTTGTATCTGCGAGGGTTGCAAGGCCGGCCTGGAGTTGGTGCACAACGGCAACGAGCGATCGGCGCTGTACACCTTGCGCATCGCGCGCGAGATGGGCGATCTGCATCGCGTCATTCTCGGAACCGACGGCCCTGCCGGCTCCGGCGTGCAGCCGCTCGGCATCTTGCGGATGGTTTCGCTGCTGTCGTCGCTTGGCGATCTGCCGGCCGAGCAAGCGTTCTGTCTCGCCACCGGCAACACCGCGAAGATGCGCGATCTCGACGTCGGCCTGATCGAGGTCGGCCGCGCAGCAGACTTCGTGATCATGGACGTTGCCCAACATTCCGGCGGGGCAACTCTGCTGGAAAGCGTTCAGTTCGGCGACATCCCGGGTATCGGCATGACGATCATCGACGGCATTGTCCGCAGCGAGCGCTCGCGCAATACGCCGCCGGCAACGCGCATCCCGACCATCGTCAAAGCGTAAGGCCGCCGAACGGCTGAAGGCGCAGCCGAGCGGGCGACGCCAGACGGCACGATCGAACCATGCCGATGGTCGAGCGGACGGTTAGCGCCGAAAGTCCGGTTTGCGCTTCTGTTGGAACGCAGCGACGCCTTCGGCGAACTCGGCGCTGCCGAACGCGACGCCCTGGGCGAAGGCTTCAAGGGCGAAGAATTGTTCGATCGGCTCGAACGCGCCGTTGACCAGCATCTTGGTGAGGCCGAGCGATGTCGCCGGACCGGCCGCAAGGTCGGCCGCGAGCTTCAGCGTTTCACCCATCAACGTGCCGGCCGGCACCACCCGCTTGGCGATGCCGAGCGCCAGCGCTTCGTCCGCCTCGACGCGGCGGTTGGTGAGCAGAATGTCCTTGGCGCGCATCGCACCGATCGCCCTCGGCAGCGTCAGTGCAAGGCCGAGATCCGGCGCGGCGCCGAGCCCAGGAAACGCCGCCCGAAAATAGGCCTGATCGGACATCAGCACGATGTCGCAGAGTAGCGCCAGCGAGAAGCCCGCGCCGGCGGCCGCACCGTTGACGGCAGCGATCACCGGCTTTTCGGCCGTGAGCAACATCTGGGCCCAGCCGTGCGTGACTTGCATCCGCCGCCGCACCTGAGGTGCACCGCGCTCTCCCATGTTGTTGATATCACCGCCGGCGCAGAACGACTCGTCGCTGCCGGTGATGACCAGACAGCGGACGGTCGGATCAGTGAGTAATTCCGGGATGCGAAGTTCGAGAGGTTTCTTCACCGCCGGCTGCAGCGCATTGCGCGTCGACGGGCTGTTGAGGCGAACCACCATGACGTCGTCATGGCGTTCGAACACGACGGCGTCGCCGCCGGTGGCGTTTGTTGGCATGTTTCCGTCCCAGTTCTGTTTGCGCCAAGCATAGAGCATCGGCCGCCGATTGCGAAAACGATTTTCGCAATGTTACAACTGCCCTCAAGCAACAAGGCGGCCAGGGTGGGAGCGCGACATGCAGTTGACGGCGGGCTTGCGCAAGGCGGCTGCGTTCCGTGCCGACGAGACCGCTCTCGTCACGCCCGATCGCAGCTTCAGCCACGGCGAATTGCTGGACCGGGTGGCGCGGCTCGCGAGCGTGTTTCGTGGCCTCGGCGTCGAGGCCGGCGAGCGGGTCGCGATCCTCGCGGCCAACGGCAACGCGTACATCGAGTGCTATTTCGCGGTGCTGTGGGCCGGCGGCGTGGCGGTCCCGATCAATTCGCGCTTCTCGCTGCCGGAAATGATCGAACAGGTCGCCGACGCGGAGCCGTCGGTGCTGGTGAGCGATGGCGGCTTCCTCGACAGTGCGCTGCAGCTCGCCGAGGCGTGTCGCTGCATCAGCGCCGTGATCGCCGCGGCGCCGGGCACCGCTGGGCTACCGAATGTCCATGGCTATGAGGCGGTGCTCGCCGACCACAAGCCTTGCGCCGACGCCGGCCGCGCCGGCGAAGATCTCGCCTGCCTGTTCTACACCGGCGGGACCACCGGCCGCGCCAAGGGCGTCATGCTCAGCCACCGCAACCTCTGGGTCAACGCGGTGGTGACGTCGTTGTATTTCGGCTTCGACGACAGCACGGTGGCGCTCCACGCCGGACCGCTGTTCCATCTCGGCGCCGGCGCGCGGGTCTACACCACCTCGATCATGGGCGGACGCCATGTGGTGATCCCGCGGTTCTCGCCCAAGGACGTGCTGGCCGCGATCAGTCGACACAGGGTGACGGTGGCAACCTTCGTGCCGACGATGCTCGGCATGATCCTGCAGTTGCCGGATCTCGACAGCTACGATCTGTCGAGCCTGAAGCTGATTACCTACGGCGCCTCGCCGATGCCGGAGGCCGTGCTGCAGGAGTGTTTGCGACGGCTTCCTGGAATCAAGTTTGGCCAGTCCTACGGCATGACCGAGCTGTCGCCGGTCGCGACGATTTTGTCGCCGGCCGATCATCTGCCGTCGGCGCCACGGCAGCGGTTACGCTCCGCGGGGCGGCCGATCGTGTCTGCCGAAGTTCGGATCGTCGATGCGGACGATCGCGAACTGAAGCCCGGTGAGGTCGGCGAGGTGGTGGTGCGCGGGCCGATGGTGATGGCGGGCTATTGGAAGCAGCCGGAGCTGACCGCGCAGGTGCTGCGCGGCGGCTGGATGCACACCGGCGATTCCGGCCGGTTCGATGCCGATGGCTATCTCTACATCTCCGATCGGATCAAGGACATGATCATCACCGGCGGTGAGAATGTGTATTCGATCGAGGTCGAGAACGCGATCGCGGCGCACCCCGATGTGCTGCAATGCGCAGTGATCGGCATCCCCCATGCCAAATGGGGAGAAGCGGTGCATGCGGTAGTGGTGCGTCGCCCTGGCGCTGCGGTCACCGAGGATGAATTGATTGCGTTCTGCCGCTCGCTGATCGCCGACTACAAATCGCCGCGCAGCATCGAATTCCGCGACGATCCCCTGCCGCTGTCGAGCGTCAACAAGATCAACAAGACCGCGCTCCGCGCGGCGTATTGGAGCGATAAGGACCGGCGGGTGAACTGAGGTTCTGTCTCAGGCACTGCACCACCTTGGCCGTCATTGCTGTGCATGTTCAACAATTCGGTGATCGAATCCACCCATCAGGGAGGCTTCGATGCGCGACAACAGCTTCGATCGGACGATTGAAAGAAACTACATCCAGAAGTGGCGTTTTCTGATCGCTGAGTACG
>NZ_QUMK01000116.1 GCF_010907035.1 Rhodopseudomonas sp. BR0M22 | reverse complement strand
CCGCCGTCGGCGGCGCCAGATGTGTATAGGGGACAGCCCATCGCCCGCCCCAAACGCCCGCCGCCTGTGCTGATCTGCGGCAAGTGCCTGTCGAAGATCGACGGCGGCAAGAAGCTGAAGCAGGCGCTGAAGGCCGAGCTGAAGCGCGCCGTCGCCGCACAGGGCGGCAAACGCCCCAAGCTCGTCACCACCGGCTGTCTCGGCATCTGCCCCAAGCGCGCGGTGGTCACGGCGAGCGCGGGGACGCTGGCAAAGGGGGAGTATGTGCTGGTGGAAGATCGGAAGCAGGTCGAGGAGGCGGTGAGGGTATTACTGAAGGGCGATCGGGAGTGACCGCCGTCCGGCACGGGGCGGATATCGGTCTTGTCCTCAAGCCGCCTTCGGCTGCGCCACCAGGCTGATGCCGAGGGCATGTAGCACCTTCAGCACGGTTGCGAATTCGGGTTTGGCGTCACCACCCAAAGCTCGGTAGAGGTTCTCTCGGGACAGCCCCGTGTCTTCCGCCACGCTGCTCATGCCCTTGGCGCGCGCGACTGCACCGATAGCTTTGGTGATCAGCGCAGGATCTTCGGATTCGAATGCCTCGGTCAGATAGGCCGCGATCATCTCCGGACTGTCGAGATAATCGGCGGCGTCGAAAGGCGTCGTGCTCACCATGTCTGATCCTCCAAGTCCCGCGCTAGTCTCTTAGCTGCTGCGATGTCGGCGGCCTGTGAGCTCTTGTCACCCCCGCAAAGCAGAAAGATCAAGGTTGCACCGCGCTCTACGAAGTAGACTCGATATCCGGGTCCGTAGTGGATGCGGAGCTCGCTGACGCCTTTCTCCGACCGGAGCTACATCGCCAGGATTGCCGAGCTCCAGTCGATCGAGCCGCAACAAGATTCGAGCACGAGCCCTTTGATCACGCAGATCGCGGAGCCAGCGCTCGAACTCGTGTGTCTTTCGGACCGTCGGCATCTTGCCGCCCTCACTTGTAGCTTAAGCGCTACAGGTGAGTTTGGCAACGGCTTCTCACCTCTTCTTCCACCCACCCCGCTTTCCCGGCGCGCCGCCGGTCGAGCGCGGGGAGGGGCCGAATTCGGGGCCGGCTTCGCGGCTGGAGGTCGGCTGATAGATCTTGCTCTCCGTGCCCGGGCCCATTTCGTCGAGCGTCGGTTTGCGCGGCTTGGGGCGCTGGACTTTCTTGAACTCGTGAAAGCCGGCGATGCCCATTTCGTCGAGGTCGGGCTTGTGGACTTTCGACGCTGTGCCTGGGGTACCCCCACCCCGGCCTTCGGCCGACCCTCCCCGCAAGGGGGAGGGTGAAGCGGCGGCGCCGCCTCGCGCTGCTCCCTTGCCGCGTCCGCCTTTGCCAGCATCGGCCGGCAAGTTCGCGGCGTCGCCGTAGCGTTTGGCGCCGGCGTAGCTGCCGGCCTTCGCCGCGACGCCCCGCTGCTTCACGGTCGGATCGTCGATCACCGCCAGCTCGGTGGCGCGCAGGCGTTTGACTTCGTCGCGCAGACGGGCGGCTTCCTCGAAGTTCAGATCGGCGGCGGCCTCGCGCATCCTGGTTTCGAGATCGGCCAGCACCGCCTCGAAATTGTGGCCGATCACCGCGGCGTCGTCGGTGAAGCCGGCGCCCTTGCCGTCGCCGATCTCGACCAGCACATGGTCGCGCTCGTACACGCTGTTGAGGATGTCGCCGATCGACTTCTTGACGCTCTCCGGCGTGATGCCGTGCGCGGTGTTGTATTCGATCTGCTTCTCGCGGCGGCGATTGGTCTCGTCGATCGAGCGCTGCATCGAGCCGGTCATTTGATCGGCGTAGAGGATCACCTTGCCGTCGACGTTACGCGCAGCGCGGCCGATGGTCTGAATCAGCGACGTTTCGCTGCGCAAAAAGCCTTCCTTGTCGGCATCGAGGATCGCCACCAGCGCGCATTCGGGAATGTCGAGACCTTCGCGCAGCAGGTTGATGCCGACCAGCGCGTCGAACGCCCCAAGCCGCAGGTCGCGGATGATCTCGATCCGCTCGATGGTGTCGATGTCGCTGTGCATGTAGCGCACGCGGATGCCCTGCTCGTGCAGGAACTCGGTGAGGTCCTCGGCCATCCGCTTGGTCAGCACGGTGATCAGCGTGCGATAGCCGCGCGCCGCGGTGGCGCGGACCTCGCCGACGAGATCGTCGACCTGGGTGCGGGCCGGGCGAATGTCGACCGGCGGATCGATCAGCCCGGTCGGACGAATGACCTGTTCGACGAACACGCCGCCGCTCTCGTTCAGCTCCCACGCCGCCGGGGTCGCCGACACCGCGACCGTCTGCGGCCGCATCATGTCCCATTCCTCGAAGCGCAGCGGCCGGTTGTCCATGCAGGACGGCAGCCGGAAGCCGTATTCGGCAAGCGTCGCCTTGCGGCGGAAGTCGCCTTTGAACATCGCGCCGATCTGCGGGATCGAGACGTGGCTTTCGTCGGCGAACACCAGCGCGTTGTCGGGCACGTATTCGAACAGCGTCGGCGGCGGCTCGCCGGGCCTGCGGCCGGTCAGATAGCGTGAGTAGTTCTCGATGCCGGCGCAGCTGCCGGTCGCTTCCATCATCTCGATGTCAAACGTGGTGCGCTGCTCGAGACGCTGCGCTTCGAGCAGGCGGCCCTGCGCGTGCAACTGATCGAGCCGCCATTTCAGCTCGGTCTTGATCGAGGAGATCGCCTGGATCAGCGTCGGCCGCGGCGTCACATAGTGCGAGTTGGCGTAGATCTTGACGAATTCCAGCTCGTCCTGCTTGTGGCCGGTGAGCGGGTCGAACTCTTCGATGCCCTCGATCTCGTCGCCGAACATCTTCACCCGCCAGGCGCGATCCTCATAGTGCGCCGGGAAGATGTCGATGACGTCGCCCCGCACCCGGAAGGTGCCGCGGGTGAAGTCGGCCTGGGTGCGCTTGTATTGCAGCGCCACCAGATCGGCGATCAGTTGGCGCTGGTCGATCCGTTCGCCGCGCTTCAGCGCGAAGGTCATTGCCGTATAGGTCTCGACCGAGCCGATACCGTAGATGCACGACACCGAGGCGACGATGATGACGTCGTCGCGTTCCAGCAGCGCGCGGGTCGCGGCGTGGCGCATCCGGTCGATCTGCTCGTTGATCGACGAATCCTTCTCGATATAGGTGTCGGTGCGCGGGACGTAGGCTTCGGGCTGGTAGTAGTCGTAATACGAGACGAAATACTCGACCGCGTTGTCGGGGAAGAAGTTCTTGAACTCGCCGTAGAGCTGCGCCGCCAGCGTCTTGTTCGGCGCCAGGATGATCGCCGGGCGCTGCGTCGCCTCGATCACCTTGGCCATGGTGTAGGTCTTGCCCGAGCCGGTGACGCCGAGCAGCACCTGGGTGCGATCGTTGCGGTCGATGCCTTCGACCAGTTCCTTGATCGCCTGCGGCTGGTCGCCGCGCGGCTGATAGTCGGATTTCAGCACGAAGCGCACGCCGCCTTCGGACTTCTCCGGGCGCGGCGGCCGGTGCGGCACCCACAGCTTGACGCCGCCGTCCTCGCCTTTGAACTCCGGGCGGCCCTCGCGGATCAGGCTCTCCAGTGCGTCGGCGGTGGCCTTGACGCCGAGCGCTTCCATCTTGCTGCGCGGCGGCCTTGCCAAGGCTTCGGCGTCGTCCTCCTCGGTCGGCAGGCCGAGCTGCCGCGCCAGTTCCGGATCGAGCGTCGGGATGGTAGCGGCGGTGCCGTAATTGGCCTGCGGCGCTTCATTGAGGCCGCCGCGGCTGGCGCCCGGCGGCTGCGGATAGGGCTGCAGCGCTGTCGGCCGCGGCGTCGCGCCGTCGCCGGCCTTCGGCGTCGAGGCCCGGCCGCGATGCACCGCCGCTTCGCCGCCGCGGCGGTCGTGGGAATTGTCCGGCGGCGGCTGCAAGCCGGTGCCGGAGCCGAGGCCCGCATCGCCGCGATTCAGCGCCGGATTCAAAAGCTCGGCCAGCGCCGGACCGATCGGCTGCACGTCGGGCCGATGCGCCTTGGATTTTGGGGTTTTTGCCGGCTTGCCAGGCTTGTCAGGAGTCTTCGCCATGCCGGCAATATGGGGCGAAGCGCCCGGCGAATAAAGGGCGGCCGCCCGCGCGCGTTTCGCTTATGTCGGCGCCACCCGTAGCCGCTTCATCCCGTGGGGGAGCCGCGCGTCGCACCATGCCTGCATCGCCGGCTGGCGGCGATGCAGGAACAGCCCGAGCGCGATGATGGCGATGCCGATCAGCGACAGCGCGAACGGGAACAGTAGCGAGTCGCGGAACAGTTTTTCGGCGAGATCGCCGAGATAGATCGCGATCCCGAGCGCGCCGAACACCGCGAACACCCGCCGGCCCAGCACCACGGCGATGCCGAGGAACACGACGTTCATGGCGCAGTACAGCGCCTTGTCCAGGTTGCTCCCGTTCGAGGTCGCGGTGATGCCGCCCCAGAACGTCATCACGCCGAACAGGTACAGCCAGAAGGCGAAGTCGCCGCTGCGCTGGCGCAGATGCACCAGCACCGCGGCGATCACCATGCCGGCGCCGAAGCCGATCGAGACCTTGCGGGCGGTTTCGAAATCGCCGTGCGGTGTGCCGGTGATCCACGGCACCAGGTCCATCGACAGGAACCACAGCGCCACCGCCATCAGAAACACGATGAACGGAAAGCGATAGAACGCCAGCGCTACCAGCGCCGCCACGATGGTGGCGAGCTCCATGAAGATGAAGCTGCCTTTGATCCAGATGTAGAAGCTGCGAACGGTGTCGGGCTTGCCGAATTCCGACCACAGCCCGAACGCCTCCTGCACGCCATACACCGCCAGAGGCATCATCCCGACCGCCACGGCGATACACAGCCCGCCCGGCGTGCGCAGATTTTTCACGTGCCACAGGTAGTGTCCGGTCCACCAGAACGCGACGGCGTAGATCAGCGCCGTGGCGGTCAGCGCCGCGCCGCCAAGGCCGGCGAACGCCATGGTCGAGAACAACCCCATGGCGCTGATCACGATCAGCGCGCCCGCGTACCAGAGCAGATGCACGATATCGAAGCGCGGGCCGTCGCTCGCGGCCGCCGGGTGACGTGCGTCCAGGAAGGTGCGGAGCGCCGCCTCCTGTGCCGGCGTGATGATGCCAGCCTGGGTCGCCGCCTGCAGGTCTTCGGCCGAATAGCGCATCGTCACTCTCCCTCCGCCCAGCCGCCCGCTCCGGGAGACCGCCCGCGTTGGTGGTCTCAGTGAAGCGTGATCATGTTCAATGAGAGTTACGGAATACTTTGTCGTGCGGGAAAACCGTGGCTGTGGAGAGCCGAGATTGCGGCGGGTAATTTCGGTTTCGCGGGCGGGATTGCAATGGTCATTGCGGCGGGACCAGGGTGATGATCCGTGCCCTTCCAGAGATTGAGCATGGTACGAATTATACCGTCGATGATGTTAGCGACCGCCGCGGCGCTGGCGCTGCTGGCCACGCCGTTAGCCGCGCAACCCAACGACGCTGAGCCGGCGACGCGCGCGGCCAACGAGGCGATCACCAAGACCCTGCCGCTCGCCGACCGCGCCGACAAGCCGCAGCGAGAAAAGGGCGGCTGCGGCCACGGGCTGTGCACGCCAGCCCCGCAGCAGAGCCGCTGCATTCCTGGACGTCACACGGGCTGTTGATCGGCGCCGGGCATTGACTTCGCGCTCGGTTCCGGCAGATTGAATGCAGTTGCATGAATCTGCGGCGATCGTTCCATTCGGCGCGGTCGAGGCGACAGACGCGACCATGGCAGCAGGACACGCCACATGATCGATCTCTACTACTGGACCACGCCGAACGGCCACAAGATCACGATGTTTCTCGAAGAGGCCGGGCTCGACTACAACATCGTGCCGGTGAACATCGGCGCCGGCGATCAGTTCAAGCCGGACTTTCTGGCGATCGCGCCGAACAACCGGATGCCGGCGATCGTCGATCATCAGCCGGCCGGCGGCGGCAAGCCGCTGTCGGTGTTCGAATCCGGCGCGATCCTGCTGTATCTGGCCGACAAGACCGGCAAGTTCCTGCCGAAGGATCTGTACGGCCGCAACGACGCGCTGCAATGGCTGTTCTGGCAGATGGGCGGCCTCGGGCCGATGGCCGGGCAGAACCACCATTTCAACGTCTATGCGCCCGAGAAGATTCCCTACGCCATCAACCGCTACGTCAACGAGACCAACCGGCTGTACGGCGTGCTCAACAAGCGGCTGGCGGATCGCGAATTTCTCGCCGGCACCTATTCGATCGCCGACATGGCGTCATATCCGTGGATCGTGCCGTACAAGAACCAGGGCCAGAACATCGACGACTTCCCGCATCTGAAGCGCTGGCTCGAGGCCATCGCGGCCCGGCCCGCCACCGAGCGCGCCTATGCCAAGGCCAAGGAGGTCAATCCGAGCTTCGGCCAGCCGACGATCCGCACCGAGGAAGAAAAGAAGATGCTGTTCGGCCAGACCGCTGCGGTGGTGAAGTAGTTCGATCCGTCGGTCATTCCGGGTTCGCCGCTGCGCGGCGCCCCGGAATGACGAGCGTGATACTGACCAATTAAGTGATGCGCGGGCTTGACCCGCGCATCCATCTCCCGAACGATGGATCGCCGGATCAGGTCCGGCGATGACGTCGGTTGTCGGGCAAGCGCCGGATCACAGCGGCGCATCAACGAGGGATGACGCGCAACATGACTCTCAAACTGTTCGAACTGGTCGGGGCCGATGCGGGCCGGCCGTTCTCGCCGTTCGTGTGGCGGACGCGGATGGCGCTGGCGCACAAGGGGCTGAGCGCCGAGACGATCCCGTGGCGCTTCACCGACAAGGCTGCGATCGCCTGCCATGGTTCCGAGAAGGTACCGGTGCTGCTCGACGGCGACAAGGCGGTGTGCGACTCCTGGGCGATCGCCAACTATCTCGAGGACGCCTATCCGGATCGGCCGTCGCTGTTCGGCGGCGACGGCGGCCGGGCGATGGCGCGGATGCTGAACTGGTGGGGCGACCTCGCCATCGTCGGCGGCATCTTCCCGATGATCGTGGCCGACATCGTGCAGCGGCTGGAGCCTGCCGACGCGGCGTATTTCCGGCAGTCGCGCGAGGCGCGGCTGAAGACAACGCTGGAAGAGGCCGCCGCCAGCCGCGATCGTGCGGTCGAAGGTTTCCGCAAGTCGCTCGATCCGCTGCGGCTGACGCTGAAGACGCAAGCCTTCATCGGCGGCGCGGCGCCGAACTACGCCGACTACAGCGTGTTCGGCGGCTTCCAATGGGCGCGCATCGTCAGCGACTTCCAACTGCTGCAGAGCGATGACCCGGTCTATGCCTGGCGCGAGCGGCTGCTCGATGCGTTCGGCGGCCTGGCGCGCGCCACACCGGGCTATCCGGTCTGACGGGCATCCGGTCTAAGCTGGGCCGCGCCGCCGGTTGCGCCAGTCGGCGAGGCCGCGCGCCAGCTCCTCGCCGCCGGCCAGCGCGGCGAACTGCGCGCGCTCGACCAGCAGCCCCTCGTCGATCGACAGATTGAGTCCGCGCGTTGCGGCGGTGATCACCGCTGCGACTGCGCCCGGCGGATGCCGGATGATCTGCCGCGCCAGCGCATCCGCCGCGCTCAGCAGCTCGCCATGCGGCACCACGCGGTTGACCAGGCCGATTGCCAGCGCATGGTCTGTCTCTTATACCCATCTCCC
>NZ_QUMK01000115.1 GCF_010907035.1 Rhodopseudomonas sp. BR0M22 | reverse complement strand
CATTGGGGTGATCGCTTCCGGGCTGGGCCGCTTGAGCGCGAGCGACAGCGCCGCGTAGCCGCCGAGCCCGCGCCAGGCAGCGAGGCTGTGCGGCTGACGGTCGGCGCGCGCGCGGCCGGTGAGCGGCTTGTCGCTCATGGCTGGCCTCCCACTACAGCGCCGCCGATCAGCGCGTCGAGATCGTCCGGCGTCAGCGGACCGATCAGCTTACGTTCCGGGCCGACCAGCGCCACCGGCGCACGATCGCAGCCGCCGACGCAGCAGATGTTGATCAGGGTGAACTTGCCGTCCGGCGTGGTTTCGCCAAAGCCGATGCCGAGCTTGCTCATCACCGCATCTCGCACCGCATCGCCGCCGCACAGATAGCAGCTCAGCCCGTCGCAGAGCAGGATCACGGTGTCGCCGACCGGCGAGCGGAAGATCTGGCTGTAGAACGTCGCGAGCGTGTCGATCTCGGCAGGCGTGACGCCGAGCACATCGGCCGCTTCCTTCAGGTGGGCGTCGGACACCCAGCCTTCGGCTTCCTGCACCAGCTTCAGCGCTTCCACCATCGCAGCCTTCGCGCCGCCATGGGTGGCGGCAGCGTGCTGGATCGCGGTCTTGAGGGCGGGACTGAGGCTCATCGGTCGACGTCCGACATCACGTAGTCAATGCTGCCGAGATAGGCGACGAGATCGGCCACCATCATGCCGGGGGCGACCGCGGAAATCATCTGCAGATGCGCGAACGACGGCGTGCGAATCCGGGTGCGATAGCTCGACGGCTCGCCGTCCGAAATCAGCGCGAACTGCGTCAGGCCGCGCACGGTCTCGACCTGGCCGGTGTATTCGCCCGGCGGCAGCACCGGTCCCCAGCTCGTGCTGACGAAGTGATGGATCATGGTCTCGATGTCGTGCAGCATCCGTTCGCGCGGCGGCGGCGTCGTCAGCGGATGATCGGCCTTGATCGGACCCGACGGCATGTTGTCGACGCACTGCCGGATGATCTTCAGCGACTGCCGGATCTCTTCGACCCGCACCACCGTGCGGTCGTAGCAATCGCCGGCGTGGCCGACCGGAATTTCGAAGTCGAAATTCTCGAAGCCCGCATAGGGCCGCGCCTTGCGCACGTCCCAGGCGTAGCCGGTGGCGCGCAGCCCCGGACCGGTGACGCCCCAGTCGAGCGCCATCGCGGTGTCGTAGGCCGCAATGCCCTTGGTGCGCGCGCGGAAAATCTCGTTGCGCAGCACCATGCCCTCGTAGTCGTCGAGCCGCGACGGCATCCAGTCGAGGAATTCGCGCACCAGCCGGTCCCAACCCTCCGGCAGATCCATCGACAAGCCACCGATGCGGAAGAAGCCCGGATGCATCCGGGCGCCGGTGATCGACTCGATCACCCGGTAGCCGCGCTCGCGGTCGGTGAACATGTAGAACACCGGCGACATCGCACCGGTGTCCTGCGCCATGGTGCCGTAGAACAACAGGTGGTTCATGATGCGGAACATTTCCGACAGCATGATCCGCACCGTCAGCGCACGATCCGGCACCTTGATGCCGCAGGCCTTCTCGACCGCCTGCAGGTAGGGCATCTCGCCCATCACCCCGCCTAAGTAATCAACGCGGTCGGTGTAGGGCAGGAAGTTGTGCCAAGTCTGGCGCTCGGCCATCTTCTCGGCGCCGCGATGATGGAAGCCGATATCGGGCCGCGCCGCGACGATCTCTTCACCATCGAGCGCCAGCACGATTCGGAACACGCCGTGGGTCGCCATCGAATGCGGCCCGTAGTTCAGGATCATCAGCGCGACGCCGTCGCGATGCGTCGGCAGGCCGAACTTCTCCGGATCGGCGGCGAGCGCGTGTTCCTTGGCGTCGAACAGCGACGCCGTCATGTTGAACAGCGGCCGCTCCGTGGCGCGACCCGGCTGGGTCTTGCGCATCGGGTGGCCTTCCCAGCCCGGCGGCAGCAGGATGCGCAGCGAATGCGGCTGAGCTTCGAACTCGACGCCGAACATGTCGTAGGCTTCGCGCTCGTACCACGGCGCGTTGCGATACACCGTGCCGATCGACTTGGCGCGCGGATATTCGGCATCGAGCGCGATCTTGAGCCGGATGTCGGCATTGCGCTCGTGCGACATCAGGTGGCTGGCGATGGTGATGCCTGACGGCGGCAGGCCTTCGCGATGCTTGCGCGCGGTCTCGTCGATCGCCCACAGGTCGACCAGCATCCTGAACGGCCTGTCGATCTCCTGCTTCAGGAAGCGATGCACGTCGATCGTCGCGTCCGGCCGAATCCAGACGGTTGGAAACCGATCGGCAGTCATTTGCTGGCCCAGCACCGCATCCTTGAAGCGCGCGCTGAGCTCGGTGACGAGTTCGGATGCGCTCACAATGACTCCGGCGGATCGAGCAGGGTCTGCGCCATGCGCGTCTCGCGGCGCTGGTCGCGCCGGCGCGGCGCATCGAAGCCGAGGCCGGCGGTGTTGCCGACGGTGACGCCGAGCGGGCGGCGTTCGCTGCCGACCTGTTGCTGCAGCATGATCAGCGCGTCGAGCACGGCCTCGGGACGCGGCGGGCAGCCGGGGATGTAGACGTCGACCGGAATGAAGCGGTCGACGCCCTGCACCACCGAATAGATGTCGTACATGCCGCCCGAGCAGGCGCAGGCGCCCATCGCGATTACCCAGCGCGGCGCGCGCATCTGCTCGTACAGGCGCAGCAGCGGCGCAGCCATCTTGTGAAACACGGTGCCGGACACGACGAGAAGATCTGCCTGCCGCGGCGAAGCGCGGATCACCTCAGCGCCGAACCGTGCCTGATCGTAGACCGGCGTCAGCACCGTGACCTGTTCGACGTAGCAGCACGACAGTCCGAAATTGAACGGCCACAGGCTGTGCTTGCGCGACCACGCGGTGAGGTCTTCGAGCGTGGTGAACAGGCTCGACAGCGCCATATGCTCTTCGACCGAGCGCTGTTCGTCCGGCATGCCCGGATGTTGCGGCGTCATCGTCATCGGCGCTTGCCCTTGACCCAGTCGAGCGCTCCGTCGAGCCACAGATACACCAGCGCCAGCAGCAGCACGCCGATGAAGACGGCCGCTTCGATCAGGCCGAGCCAGCCGGCGTCGCGCGCGGCGACCGCCCAGGCGAACAGGATCGCGGCTTCCATGTCGAAGATCACGAACAGCGCGGCGATCAGGAAGTACGGCGCGTTCAGCGGCCCCTGCTGCGGCTGCGCCGGCAGCACGCCGCCTTCGTAAGGCACGTCGGGCCGCGCACCGGAGCGCTTCTCGCGCAGCCAGGCCGCGACCACGATGATCGCCGCAACGATCCCGGCCGACAGCGCGACGTGGATGGCGAGTGCGGCGCCCGAATTGATCGGAAGGGTCAGATCACCCACCGGCAAGGCTCCAACAAACAGCGGAAGAGCGGATCACGTAGCGGTCCGCATGGGGTATGGACGTCTGGTTGTAACGTATCGTCACCATGCCACCCGACCCGTCAAGGCTGGTTGACGCCGATCAAGTCTGCGACCACGACAACGTGAGATTCCGCTCGTGATTTCCTGTACTTGAAACGACCGAAGCACTTCTGAAAAGCCTGCTCGGGCGGCGTTTTGCGCACCTTTCGCAGCGCCGCGAATCAGACTTCCGGACAGATGCGGCACGTTGCCACGTTCGGCTGCCACAGCGACGAAGCGGAGCCGGACGCAGCGGCGCGGACCGAGGTGAGCGAGCGGCACGCACATTCCGAAAAACGACGCGTGGACAGATGCGCCGACGGATTTCGCCCGGCCCGGAAATGATCTAACCATAATCGTTCCGTCTTGGGCCCTGCCGATGTCATTGATTGGTCTCTACACCCGGGTGCTGCAACTGCTCGGCAAGGAGGCGCGGCTCGGCTGGGTCCTGGCGATCGCCAATTTGCTGTTGGCCACCGCGCAATTCGCCGAGCCGGTGCTGTTCGGCCGCATCATCGACGTGATGAGCGGCAATCTCGCCACCGGCGCGCTGGTGCCGGAAACGCGCTCGCCTTGGCCGCTGCTCGCCGCCTGGGCCTGCTTCGGGCTGTTCACCATTCTATGCTCGGCGGTCGTCGCGCTGCAGGCGGACCGGCTGTCGCATCGGCAACGCCAGGCGGTGCTGACCAGTTATTTCGAGCACATTCTGCAATTGCCGATCAGCTTCCACACCGGCACGCATTCGGGCCGGCTGATGAAGGTGATGCTGCAGGGCACGGACGCGCTGTGGCGGATGTGGCTCGGCTTCTTCCGCGAGCACTTCGCCGCGATCCTGTCGCTGGTCGTGCTGTTGCCGTTGTCGCTGTACATCAACTGGCGGCTGGCGATCCTGCTGTTCATATTGTGCGTGGTGTTCACGGTGCTGACCACGCTGGTCGTGCGCAAGACCTACGGCATGCAGGGCGAAGTCGAGGCGCAGTACAGCGATCTGTCGGCGCGGGCGTCCGACGCGCTCGGCAATGTCGCGCTGGTGCAGAGCTTCGTTCGCGTCGACGCCGAAGTTCAGGGCCTGCGCAACGTCTCGGGCCGGCTGCTGGCGGCACAGATGCCGGTGCTGTCGTGGTGGGCGCTGGTCACCGTGATCACCCGCGCTTCGACCACCATCACGGTGCTGTCGATCTTCACGCTCGGCATCTATCTCAACCAGCAGGGGCTCACCAGCGTCGGCGAGATCGTGATGTTCGTCTCGTTCGCCTCGCTGCTGATCCAGCGCCTCGAGCAGGTGGTGAACTTCATCAACAACGTGCTGATGGAAGCGCCGCGCTTACGCGAGTTCATCGAGGTGCTCGATGCGGTGCCGGCGGTGCGCGACCGTCCGGACGCGATCGACCCCGGCCGGCTGTCCGGCCTCGTCGAATTTCAGAACGTGTCGTTCTCCTATGACGGCAAGCGGCCGGCGGTGGAGGATCTGAGTTTCACCGCATTGCCGGGAGACACCATCGCGCTGGTCGGCGCCACCGGCGCCGGCAAATCGACGGCGATCGCGCTGCTGCACCGCGCCTTCGATCCGCAGTCCGGCCTGATCAAGGTCGACGGCATGGACATTCGCGGCCTGACGCTGGCGTCGCTGCGCCGGAACATCGGCGTCGTATTCCAAGAAGCGCTGCTGTTCGACCGCTCGATCGCCGACAATCTGCGGATCGGCAAACCGGACGCCACGATCGACGAGTTGCGCCTCGCCGCGGAGCGCGCGCAAGCGCTGGAGTTCATCGAACGCAGCGACCACAAGTTCGACACCAATGCCGGCGAACGCGGCCGGATGCTGTCCGGCGGCGAACGGCAGCGGCTGTCGATCGCGCGTGCGCTGCTGAAGGATCCGCCGATCCTGATCCTCGACGAAGCCACGTCGGCACTCGATGCCGTCACCGAAGCCAAGCTCAACCTCGCGCTCGACGAGGTGATGAAGGGACGCACAACCTTCGTGATCGCACACCGTCTGTCCACCATTCGGGACGCCACCCGTATTCTGGTGTTCGAGAACGGCAAAGTGATCGAAAGCGGAACGTTCGATGAACTGGTGAACCTTGGCGGGACATTTGCGCAATTGGCGCGGGCGCAGTTCATGGTGCAGGAGAGTGCACGCTCGGCGATCAGCTCCGCTGTCGACGGCCAACGCTGATCGGTCGAATTTCAGCCCCTTTCGTCCCCGATTACCGGGGTCCAAGCCCTGTTCTGCGGGCGCGAGCCGGTATAGGGTCGGGTTTGCTGGGGCCACCGCCTGAAAACCCGAACGTCACCGTGCCGCGATCTCGTCGGCGCGACGGAACTCACAGGACCGGAATCGGAACGTGCCTTTCATCACCGCACAGCCTCGCCGTTCATCCTCGTTTTTCACCATCGTCGTGGCGGCACTGCTGTCGCTCACCGTGCTCCCGCGAGTGGCGAACGCCGAAGCGCTGTTGTTGGTCGAAGCGGACACCGGAAAGGTTCTGCAAGCCGAGAACGCCACCTACCCGTGGCATCCGGCATCCGTGACCAAGCTGATGACGCTGTACGTCACGCTGCAGGCGGTAAAGCAAGGCCGGCTCACGACCGACTCGCTGTTGACGGTATCTCCGGTCGCGGCTGCGCAATCGCCCTCGAAGATGGGTTTCGGCGCCGGCACCCAGGTCACCGTCGACAACGCGCTGAAGATGATGATGGTGAAGTCGGCCAACGACATGGCCGTGGTGTTGGCGGAGGGCGTCGGCGGTTCGATCGACGGCTTCTCCGAGATGATGAACGACACCGCGGCACGGCTTGGGATGACGCAGACGCACTACGTCAATCCCAACGGCCTGCCCGCCGACGAGCAGGTGACCTCGGCGCGCGACCTCGCGATCCTCGCCCGCGCCATCATCCGCGACCTGCCCGAATACGAATACTACGTCCACATTCCGGCGATCCGCTTCGGCAAGCGGGTGACGCGCAACTTCAACAAGCTGATCGGCCGCTATCCCGGCGCCGACGGTTTCAAGACCGGTTTCATCTGCGCCTCGGGCTACAACCTCGTCGCCAGCGCGACGCGTAACGGCCGCCGGCTGATCGCTGTGGTGCTCGGCGCCAATTCCGGCACGGACCGCGCCGTGAAGGCCGCGCAACTGCTGGAGCGCGGCTTCTCGACCAATACCCTCGCCTGGCTGACGCCGTCGCTCGGCACCGTCGACAATCTCGCACCGATCGCCGCCGCCCCGCCGGATCTGCGCGACGAGATGTGCGGACCGAAGCGTAAACGCCCGGCCAGCGACGAGGACGAGACCGTCGCCAACGCGCTGTCGGGCAATCCGGTGATGTCGATGTTCCAGCCGCCGGCGCTGCGGCCGGCCGACATGGTCGCCGCCGAACCCGAGCCGACCCAACCTGTGGTGGTCTACACCGGGCCGACACGAACCGGCGCTGCACTGATCGCGGCCGAGAGCAGCGACTCCGAACATCACGCCGCCAAGCCGGCCAAGAAGAAGGGCCGCAAGGCCGCGAAGAAGAAAGAGACCGCCGAGGAAGCGAGCGCCGAAAGCGGCGCCGCGGCGAAGAAGCCGAAATCGCGCACCTCGGTGATCGTCGAGACCAACAAGACGGCCGGCGCCAAGCACGGCACCTCCAAACGGCAAACTGCGGCCGAGAAGCCGGCTGCTTCCAAGCCGAAGCCGAAGGCCGCTAAGCCGGCGCCGAAGAGCGCGACGGGCGAGACCAAGCCGAAGTCCTGACACCGCGCCGTGCCGTCGTGACCGCGATGACTTGGTCATCGCGTCACGACCGCTGATGCAGCATTGCTGCGGCGTGCAGTCGCTTGCGTTCGGAGTTGGCTTAGCTCAATACTCCGCCAAACGGGAGGTTGGACGCGGTTTTCGCGCCGTTATTTTGCAGCGCAGCAAACTACCCACGGCGTCTTTCGGCCAATTCGCCGCCCCCGGCCCATATGCAACAATCATAATGCACGAAGCCTCATGCTTCGGGCAGCCGACACGAGGAACACACCATGGAGCGGACTTGGCTCAAGCACTACCCGGCAGGTGTCCCGGCCGAGATCGACATGACGCTGTACCCCTCGCTGGTCGACCTGTTCGAGGAGAGCTTCCGTAAGTTCGGCGATCGCAAAGCCTTCATCTGCATGGACAAGGCGATCACCTATCGCGAGCTGGACGAGATGTCGGTCGCGCTCGGCGCCTACCTGCAGGGCAAGGGTCTGCAGAAAGGCGCGCGCGTCGCGCTGATGATGCCGAACGTGCTGCAATATCCGGTGGCGATCGCCGCGGTGTTGCGCGCCGGTTTCGCGGTGGTCAACGTCAATCCGCTCTATACCCCGCGCGAACTCGAGCACCAGCTCAAGGATTCCGGCGCCGAAGCCATCATCGTGCTGGAGAACTTCGCCCACACGGTCGAGCAGGTGGTCGCCCGCACGCCTGTCAAGCACATCATCGTCGGCACGATGGGCGACATGCTCGGCTTCAAGGGCATGA
>NZ_QUMK01000114.1 GCF_010907035.1 Rhodopseudomonas sp. BR0M22 | reverse complement strand
CCTGGGCTCGGCCGCGGGCCCTACCAAATTGCCAGCCCGGACCTGATCGCCAGCCCGATCATGCGCGGCCAGCGCTCGGCGATGTCGCGCCGCGAGGCGCTGATCCTGATCACGCTTCTCAACCACCCCTGGCTGCTCGACGATCATCTCGAGGAAATCGCCGCGCTGGAATTCGCCCATCCCGAGGCGCACCGGCTGCGGGCGGCGATCATCGCCGCCTTCGCCCAGCATCACCACCGCACCGACGATCCGGCCGGCCAGGCGGAGAAGCTCCGCGCAGATTTGGTTAAGGCAGGATTATCCGAGCAATTGCAGCGGGTTGAGCGGGCGATCACGACCTCCGCGGTATGGGGAGCCGGGCCCAACGCGGCGCGCGAGGACGTCCTTTCGACGTGGCAGCAACTCGTTGCCTTGCATCGACAATCTCACTCCTTACTTAGGGAATTGAAGGATGCCGAGCTGGCGCTGGGTGAGGACGGCAGCGAGGCGAACATGCAGTGGTTGAACGACGTCAAGGCGCGCCTGGCCCAGGTCGAGGGGACCGAGGCGCTGATCGAAGGTTTCGGCGAATCATCCGGACGGTTCCAGCGCAGCGTCTGAGGCGCTGGCCCGCGTCCGAACACGGAGATCGAGTCGAAAAGACTCGCAAATCCCCTGAATTGGCTGCAAAAACAGGGTTAGTAAGGGCTTAACGGCATTTCGGTTAAAAGGCCTTCGGGCGACCAATTTGGGTGACCAGCGAGCGGGATCGTGTGGGGTGGTGCAGGCTGGCGCCGCCCTTTGCGCGTCTCACCCGGCAAGGCAAGTTTTTCATGGCGGTGCGGTGACGCCTCGTCCGTGAGCGCGTTCAGGAGCAGTGGATGGCCAGCAAGGCGAAGACGGTACAGGTGCAGGACAAGGACAAGGACGACAAGGTAGACGCGCCGGAGAAGGACACCGTCGACGCTCCCTCGCCGCTCCTCGACCTGTCGGACGCGGCCGTCAAGAAGATGATCAAGCAGGCGAAGAAGCGCGGCTTCGTCACCTTCGATCAGCTCAACGAAGTGCTGCCCTCCGACACCACGTCGCCGGAGCAGATCGAAGACATCATGTCGATGCTGTCCGACATGGGCATCAATGTGTCCGAGGCGGAAGATACCGAGGCCGAAGAGGAAGAGGCCAAGGAGGAGGCTGACGAGGAGCTCGACAACGATCTCGTCGAAGTCACAGCCAAGGCCGTCACCGAGACCAAGAAGTCCGAGCCCGGCGAGCGCACCGACGATCCCGTCCGCATGTATCTGCGCGAGATGGGCACGGTCGAGCTGCTGTCGCGCGAAGGCGAAATCGCGATCGCCAAGCGGATCGAAGCCGGCCGTGAGGCGATGATCGCCGGGCTGTGCGAAAGCCCGCTGACCTTCCAGGCGATCATCATCTGGCGCGACGAACTCAACGAAGGAAAGATCTTCCTTCGCGACATCATCGATCTCGAAGCCACCTATGCGGGCCCCGAGGGCAAGAACAACATTGGGAGCGACAGCGAGGAAGCCTCGGGCGAAGGCGAGGGCGCTGCGCCCGCGCATGTCGCGCCGCCGGCCGCGCCGGCCGCCGCCACCCCGTTCCGTCCCGCGCAGCAGCGCGGCGCCGCGCCGGCTGAATCCGGCGAGGGCGGCGAAGGCGCGTCGGAAGGCGACGGCGACGACGACGAGTTCGAGAACCAGATGTCGCTCGCCGCGATCGAGGCCGAGCTGAAGCCGAAGGTGGTCGAGACCTTCGACAAGATCGCCGACAACTACAAGAAGCTGCGCAAGCTGCAGGAGCAGGACATCGCCAACCAGCTGCAGAACGAGCAGCTGTCGCCGTCGCAGGAGCGCAAGTACAAGAAGCTGAAGGACGAGATCATCGTCGAGGTGAAGTCGCTGCGCCTCAATCAGGCCCGTATCGACAGCCTCGTCGAGCAGCTCTACGACATCAACAAGAAGCTGGTGTCGTTCGAGAGCCGCCTGATGCGGCTCGCCGACAGCCACGGCGTCGCCCGCGACGACTTCCTGCGCAACTATCAGGGCTCGGAGCTCGATCCGCGCTGGCTCAACCGGGTGTCGAAGCTCTCGGCCAAGGGCTGGAAGAACTTCGTCCACCACGAGAAGGACCGGATCAAGGACCTGCGCCAGGAAGTGCAGTCGATGGCGGCGCTCACCGGTCTCGAGATCGGCGAATTCCGCAAGATCGTCCACTCGGTGCAGAAGGGCGAGCGCGAAGCCCGTCAGGCCAAGAAGGAAATGGTCGAGGCCAACCTCCGCCTCGTGATCTCGATCGCCAAGAAGTACACCAACCGCGGCCTGCAGTTCCTCGATCTCATTCAGGAAGGCAACATTGGCCTGATGAAGGCGGTCGACAAGTTCGAGTATCGCCGCGGCTACAAGTTCTCGACCTACGCCACCTGGTGGATCCGGCAGGCGATCACCCGCAGCATTGCGGACCAAGCCCGCACCATCCGCATCCCGGTGCACATGATCGAGACGATCAACAAGATCGTCCGCACCTCGCGGCAGATGCTCAACGAGATCGGCCGCGAGCCGACCCCGGAAGAGCTCGCCGAAAAGCTCGGCATGCCGCTGGAGAAGGTCCGCAAGGTCCTGAAGATCGCCAAGGAGCCGCTGTCGCTCGAAACCCCGGTGGGTGACGAGGAAGACAGCCATCTCGGCGACTTCATCGAGGACAAGAACGCGGTGCTGCCGATCGACGCCGCGATCCAGTCCAACCTGCGCGAGACCACCACGCGCGTGCTGGCCTCGCTGACCCCGCGCGAAGAACGCGTGCTGCGCATGCGCTTCGGCATCGGCATGAACACCGACCACACGCTGGAAGAAGTCGGCCAGCAGTTCTCGGTGACCCGCGAGCGCATCCGCCAGATCGAAGCCAAAGCGCTGCGCAAGCTGAAGCATCCGAGCCGGTCACGGAAGCTGCGGAGCTTCCTGGATAACTAACGAGAGTAGGGTGGGCAAAGGCGCAGTTGCGCCGCGCCCACCTTCCACGCCTGATGAAGCCGAGGCCAAGCCGATGGCATCGAAGCGGCAACTGATCGAGGTCGATGAGACCACTGCCACCCGCCTGCGCGAACGCGCCGATGCGCAGGGCATCTCGGTCGCCGAAGTGGTCGCTGGCCTGACAGCGCTTGCCGAGAGTCCTGTCGAAATTTCCCCCGAAGACCTCGCCGCGCTCGACCGGCAATGGGCGGCGATTCAGTCTGGCGAAGAGGGAGTGGTCCCTCACGAGCAGGTCGCCCAATGGCTCGAGACCTGGGGCACGCCGGACTACAAGCCGTTTCCGGTGAAATGAAGCGCCGGCGCCATGAAGCTCTCGTGGTCGCTGCCTGCGCTTGCCGACCTGAACCGCTTTGCGGCTTTTCTTCAGGATCATCATCCCGCCTTGGCCCGGCGCATCGGCGTCGAAATCTTAAAGCGGGCGGAAGTCCTCAGCGACTACCCGGAATTTGGCCGCCCGATCCGTGATAGGGATTTTCGCGAGCTGGTCCTTCCGGTCATGGGTGGGACCTACGTTCTCCGTTATGCCCACGGCGCCAACGGCGTCGTCATCCTGCGCGTCTTCCACAGCCGCGAACAGCGCGACACATAGGTCACCACAAGCCGCAGCGCGCTCCCTCTCCCGCTTGCGGGAGAGGGCTGGGGTGAGGGCGACGCGAGCACTGACTAGGCCAGTGGCCGTAGCCCCGACGAGGGTCCCGCAAAGGCGGGGAGCAGGCGCGGCCGTCGCCTACCTTTCCCGCGTCATGTTGGCTTGCTAGCTTCGCGTGGCCGCCCGCGAACGCGCGGGTGCTCCGGATCACTCGTCATGATGGCCTGCGCGTCTGCTCTGGTCCGCATTGCCTTCGTCGCCGCGCTGGCGATCCTCGCCGGCGTCGGTGTCGCTTCCGCGCAGCAGCCGAGCGCCGCCGCCAATCCACCCGAACCGCCGCCGTCCATCCAGCCGCCACAAATCCAGCCCCAGCCCATCCATCCGCCGCCCGGCGCGCAGCCGGTGCAGTTCGCCTCGTTCGATGGCGTCACCACGCTGACCGCCTATCTGGCGCGGCCGGCAGGCGATCAGAGGCGGCCGGCGGTGGTGATGCTGCATGGCTGCTCCGGGCTGATCAATCCGCGCGGGCGCTTCTTTCAGCTGTATCCGGCGTGGCTGAGCACGTTGGTCCAGCAGGGCTATGTGGTGCTGGTGGTCGACAGCGCGTCGTCGCGCGGCTTCGGTCAGACCTGCAGCGCCGGCGAGAAGCGGCGCACCATGCTGCGCGACCGGCCGAAGGACGCCTACGCGGCGCTGGCCTATCTGCAGGCGCAGCCGTTCGTGCGCGCCGACCGCGTCGCGCTGATCGGCTGGTCGCAGGGCGGCGGCACGGTGCTGCTCAGCATCAACGACCGCAGCATCGGCCGCCCCGCCGATCTGAAAACCGATTTTGCCGCCGCGGTGGCGTTCTATCCCGGCTCCTGTTCGGAGAAGCTGCAAAGTGCGCCGTACACGAGCGTGCCGCCGCGCGGTTGGACCTCGCAGGTGCCGCTGCTGGTGTTGTTCGGCGAGGCCGACGTCTGGACCGAGCTGGCGCCGTGCCGCGACTTTCTCGACGCCGCCAGGGCGCGCGGCAACGATATCGAGCTGATCAGCTATCCGAACGCCGTGCACGCCTTCGACGCCCCCAAGCTGCCGCGCACCGAACTGCCGCAATACCGCGCCCCCGACGGCCGCATTCCGGTCGTCGGGACCGACCAAGCCGCCCGCGCCGACGCGCTGTCCCGCGTCGCCTCTTTCCTGGGCCGCCGGCTGGCCGATTAGTTCGGCCCCGCACCCGCCCCGCGCCGCAGCCCGCGCCATCTCCCGCTTGCGGCAGAGGGCCGGGGTGAGGGCGACACCAGCGCGGACTCCCCAACCGGGATTGACTCTCCGGTATGTTCTGCTTTTGTTCTTTCGCCCAACACGGTGAGCCCCCATGGACCTCGAACACACCCGTTCCGAGATCGCGCAGCTGCGCGATCGAATCCGCCGCAAGCAGGCCGACCTTGTCCAGCTGCAGCGCGCCGGCATCCGCACCGACGACGCCGAGTCCGTTCTGCACAGGATGCAGGATCGGCTGGACAAGCTCTGCGCCGATCGCGACCGCCTGGCCGGGGAGCAGCGGCGGACCTACGCCGGGCGCGACAAGCTCATTCGTGGTCCGCTGGCGAGGCGCGTGTGATGGCGGTTCAGCCGATCAAGTGGTTCGAGGAGACCGACGACCATTCCGACTTCGTCAAGGCGCTCGCCGAGGTGCGGCGGCTCGGGACGCGGGAAGGTTGGTGTTATCACCACGTCCAGGCCATCCTGCTGTCGATCGACCAATACGCCGAAAGCGCGCTCGGCAACCGCGAGTACTTCTGGAACAAGCCGCACGGCATCCGATAGCAACCAGCGCAGGACGGCCCTCCACCCTGCGAGCGACAGTCGCTCCGCTCCCACCCCGAGCCGCAGCGCGCCCCCTCTCCCGCTTGCGGGAGAGGGCCGGGGTGAGGGCGACACGAGCACGGACGCGGAAACCCTCAGTGCAGCCGGAGCCACCATCTTTGCCGCGACGAATTACGCCTTCGGCTCGCTTGTCCCGCCGGGTATATTCAACACATTCGTGCTCAAGTTTGCCCATGGAGATCCGCCGTGGCCACCTACAAAGAAATCGCTGAATACGTTCGTAGGACATCTGGATTCGCGGCCAAGCCATGTTGGATTGCGGATCTGTTGAGCGAACACGGATTGACCAAGCGAATGGCCCATAATCGAGAAGATCCGCGGACACGGAAGCATCCTTGCCCATCCGCGAAACGAACGGCCATCGAGGCTGCTCTGCGACACTTCCGAATGATCTAGAGCCGGTCAGTGGGATAGGCGAAGCCAACAATATTCGACGTCGGTGGATAAGGACTTCGGCGCCGCTCACGTGCTTCGCTAAATGATTGTGAGTGTAGATTCATCGCGAAGTTCGGCGCGAAATTCAAACAGGCCCAAGCTGCCGTCCTGAATGGAATGTGGACTTAAAGCCCGAAGAGTTTTTCGAGCGGACAAGATCGCCTCCTTTGAACCGAATTGTCTTGGATGATGATTTGCAGGGAGAGGAGGCGTGACTAAGCCCGTGTAGCAGTACGTAACCCATACTCTTGTTCCGTCGCATAGCTTGCCTTCTCGCACGAGACGAGTGATCGCATCGCTGGCTTGTGGAAACCCAGCCGGGTCTCCTGGAAGACCGATTGAGACAATGAAGATCAACGTCTCGTTTGGCTTCGGAGGAGCAACTAGAATTATGTCATCGGGCGCCCGTTCTGGAGTTGGCCTAAGTGAGGGGCCGCGTACGAATATCCGCCATTCGATTGATCGGCCAAAGCCAATGGGAGCCCCTGTCCAGGTCGCTTGATGCCGTGACTCGCCTGCTGCGCGGATTGCGTTGGCAACGTCACCGCGGGCGTTGAAATCGAATCCATAGTGTCGACCCCACGTCGGTCGTTTGCTCGTAGGGCAATGAAGCGTCGCTTTGATCTCTCCCATTTCTCTAACGGCCAAATAGAGGTCTGGCTTGTTCTTCGCTGACCAAACTCTCCAGACGCTGGATACGGCACCCCCATCTGAGCCGGCAGCAAAACGTGTGACGAACCTCGCCTTTGGCGCGATCGCGATTGAACTGGCTTGGGATGTTGGCATGAAAATCCTGAAGGTCAGTAGACTCGGTTAGGCGAAGCCGTACCCACCATCTCCAATCGCGGCGGATTACGCTTTCGGCCAATCCGCCCTACGGGCTAAACTATCAGCCATGGGCTGAGAGGGGGCCGGGAGCGGTGCTTTTCTCCGTAGGTATTTCGCTGATTAAGCGCTGAGAGAGTGGGCAAGGCCGTATTCCACTATGCTCAACGGCGGCGGACTTCACCTTTAGGCTAATCTATCCTGCCGGCTACGGTCTCTCCGCCGGAAGCAGTATTGGCAATTTGGACGCCACATCGCTCCCGAATAGGTAGCACGCAAACGCGAATTCATTGAATTCGGCGGCGGTGAAGGAAACCGTTTCTCCCAAGGCATAGGACTTACTACGCGTATCCCGCTTGATGAGGATCTCCGCTATGCCGGTGTGTTGGTGCGTGTCTATGACGGTTCCAGCTACAAGCTCGACCTCCTCGCCAGCAGGGTTGTTGTAGAACATTTTTAGTCTCGGGAGCTTCAACGTGAGTCGTTGCTCCGGCCCCACGTCGGGAGGTCCCACAATTCCCGCCCGGTGCTCCATGCAATTTCGTACTTTTTGGAACGACATAAATTCGTCTGCGAAGTCCATTGGTGAGGTTAGTCTCACATTGACCTCTCCCAACAACGCCGGAAATGGCAGACGCCCTACCCGTTCCCGAAGCGCGGCCAAGTAATCCTGGAATTCGCCCCATGTCATTTCAGTCGCTTGAAAACGTACAAGTTCAATGAATACACGCGCTTCCTCAAGGGTTTCCCGGACGCCGCGGGCCAGCTCGTGAAAGCCCTTCGAGAGCAGCCAGTTTTCGTAAACCACTAAGCGCTCGCCAGCCGGAAGGTCGGGTCCATCGAAGCGGTAAGCCATCGAAGGCGACGTGATCTGGGGGCGCTCCGTGAGGTCGCTTTCCTTAATCGCCTCTAAGCAAAATGCGACGATCTCATTGCACTGCCATGCCGCCCGCTGAGCGGGTGCGGCAACGCCGTTGGCATTCAGGCGAATTTCCAGCTTTTGCGTTGTCATCCGGTTGTCCTGAAGTAACGAATAATCAAGCTGCGAGCGAGGCGGCTGCATGCATGTCACGCAAGCGTACCGACGACAAAGCCGCCGCTGCCGGAGAAATGGTCAAGGGCGTCCTACCCGAACCGCCAGATACCTAGTCCTACGGCTAAGATGATGACGAGCAGAAAGACGACGATTCCAAGAGGTCCTTCCGCCTCCCCTTCGACAACATTGAACAATCGCACGGCAAGGCGCTGGCGTTGGATTGGCATTTCAGGTCCTCTCATCGAGTCGTACAAACGCTGTAGAGCATACGCCGCCAGACAACGCATCGGGCTATATCCCAGACTAAGCCAGCTCAGACTCGTCACCGGTGGCCACGAAGTGCCAGCATTGTGCCACCTGAATGGTTGCAGCGTAGAACGCCTGTCGCCATTCTGACAAAATTCCTATCTCGTCTATATTCCCTACCCATCCCGCTCTACTCCCGAGGGGTGGCTCGCGATCGTCACTTGTCGCGGGGCGGGGTGCGGTGGACGCGGCGGCGGCGCGGAGGAAGGCGGCAGGGGGCCGCGAGGCAGCAGGTCCGCAGGCCTGGCCTCGGGGTCTATGGAGGC
>NZ_QUMK01000113.1 GCF_010907035.1 Rhodopseudomonas sp. BR0M22 | reverse complement strand
CGATTTCTCGGCCCAAAGCCCGATCATGAAGCCGGGGCAATCCATCAGATACACCACCGGCAGATGGAAGGTCTCGGCGAGATCGACGAAGCGAATGACCTTCTGACAGGTGTCGGCGGTCCACGACCCGCCGTAGTGATACGGATCGCCGGCCAGCACCGCCACCGCCCGCCCCTCGAGCCGCGCCAAGCCGGTGATGATCGAACGGCCGAACGCCGAGCCGATCTCGAAGAACGAGCCCTGATCGACCACCGACTCGATGATCGGCCGCATCTTGTAGACCTGCCGGCGATTGCGCGGCACCGCCTTCATCAGCTTCTCGTCGGAGCGCTCCGGATCGTCGTCGCACGGCAGCGTCGGCGGCAGCTCGTGCACCGACGACGGCAGATAGGACAGGAAGCGCCGCGCGCAGGCGAACGCTTCTTCCTCGGTGTCGACCGCATGATCGATCGCGCCGGCGCGGGTCTGGATGTCGGCGCCGCCGAGATCCTGCTTGCTCAGATCCTGGCCGAGTCGCGCCACCACCGGCGGTCCGGCGACGAACATCGCCGAGCTGCGGGTCATGATCGAATAGTGGCTGGCGGCGAGTCGCGCCGCACCGAGGCCGGCCACCGAGCCGAGCCCGAGCGCGACCACCGGCACCTGCGCGAGATTCGCCGTCGTGTACGAGTACCAGCGAGTGCCATTGACGCCGCCGGGCAGATTGGCAGCGCCCTTGCTCTCGATCGTCTTCACCGACCCGCCGCCGCCCGATCCTTCGATCACGCGGATGATCGGGAGGCGATAGTCGTGCGCCATCTCCTCCGCCATCTGCGGCTTGGCTTGGATCGACGCATCGGCCGAACCGCCGCGCACGGTGAAGTCGTCGCCGACCACCACCACGGTGCGGCCATCGATCTTCGCCCGGCCGAACACGCAGTTGGCCGGGGTCAGATTGATCAGTTCGCCGCTGGCGTCGTATTCGCCGAGACCGGCGACGGCGCCGATCTCGTGAAAACTGCCGGCGTCGGACAGCCGGTCGATCCGCTCACGAACGGTGAGCCGGCCCTGGTCATGCTGGCGCTTGACCTTGTCGGCGCCGCCCATCTGCCGCGCGAAGGTCTCGCGCCGGGCCAGTTCGTCGAGCTCCGGCTTCCAATTCATGCATTCCCTCCGGCCTGATCGTCTTCTTGTTGTTGCTTCCCGCCGGGCGCACCGCGACCAGACCGCCGTCCGCATTCTGCACCAGAGGCTCGATCGATCCGGCGAGCTTGAGCAGAAGCGGCGCGATCTCGTCGTGCAGCCGCTGCTCGTCGTACATCGCGGCCAGCACGCCGATCGTGACCATCACGTAGGTCTGGTACTGCGGCGCCCAGATCGGCACCGCGATGCCGTTGATGTGCGGGCTGAACAGACCGCACGACACCACGTAACCGCGCTCGTTCAGCATCGCGCGAGCGGCATCGATTCGCTCGCTCAGTAGCGCCGCATCGGCCGGCGTGTCGCGCTGAATGTCCGAGATCAGAGCCGCCGCGACGTTGTCCTCGAGCGAGGCGGCGTAGGCGTGGCCGGCAGCGGAGCGGCTGATCGCAATCCGGCTGCCGGTGGTCGAATGCAGCCCCAGCGCGTGAGCGGCGCGGGCGAATTCGAGATAGACGAGATGGAAGCGGTCCGGAATCAGGAAGCCGATGGTGCCGGGGATCTGGTCGGCGACCTCCTGCAGGCGCGCGCGGATCAGATTGCGCAATTGCAGGCCGCGGGTCATCGACGTACTCATCGCGACCGCGCTGGGGCCGATCCGGTACTTCTGGTCGCGCGGCAGATAGACGAGCTGGCCCATGCGGGTCAGCGTGTGGGTGAGACGCGACACCGTCGAGCGCGGCAAGCCGCAGCGATTGGAAATTTCAAGATTGCCGAGCCGAACGTCGTGACCTTCGAAGCAGCGCAGCACGTCGAAGGCGCGCGACACCACCTGAATCACGTCACCGTCACCGGCCACATCCCCTTGCCTGCACAGTCGCTCCGAGCGTCGTCCCATGTCTTTTTGTCCTGCGTAGTTATGATGCTCGATGCTCCGAGAGCACTGATCGTTCCTACCCGGAGCACCTTACGTTTCTTGGTTTTTGTTTCGCTCAGCGGAATATAATTCCGCTTGAAGACAAAGCTACATCAGGCAAATTCCCCCGACAATATCGACGCGCGCGGCGCAACGCCCCACGCGCGACCACTCGGCGCAAGATTTTTGGCGCCGGCCGCAGCAGCGGAACCCGGCGCCACAACAACAACACGACGGAGGAACAGCCGATGGCCGAGATCAAGATCGTCACAGAAGTCGCCGGCCGCGTCTGCGCGTTGCCATTATCGGTCGGCGACGGGGTGGGCGAAGGAGACGACATCGCCTTCGTCGAAGCGATGAAAATGGAAATTCCGGTGCCCTCTCCGGCCGGCGGAACCCTGAAGTCGCTGCACGTCGCGCTCGACGACATCGTCGCCGAAGGCCAGCTCGTGGCGGTAATCGAAAGCTGACATCGTCACACGCGTGCATTCTCGGATCGCACACGCTAAGCGCGATTACGGGACGTAATGTCGCATCACGCGATCAAGATGCGGTGTGCAGACAGCGTCCGCACCGCGTTGCCATCACTTCGAGGCGATGACATGCTTCCCCGATAACAAAGCAATCCGCAAAGCGGATGCGTTCGGGGAGAGAGACATGACGGGACGTTTCGTTCCGCTCGCGGCCTTGGCCGTGAGCTGCGCGCTGATCACCACAACCACTGCGCGCGCCGACGACATCAAACTACCAGCCACGATGGCGTTCACCGCCTATGACACCGGCACCGCCGGCTTCAACATCGCGGTCGCGGTCGGCAAGATGATGAAGGACAAGCACGGCACCGACGTCCGCGTGCTGCCCGCCGGCAACGACGTCGCCCGCCTCGCCCCGCTGCGCAACGGCCGCGCCCAGCTCGCCTGGATGGGATCCGGCACTTACTTCGCGCAGGAAGGCGTGTTCGAATTCGGCGCCAAGGAATGGGGCCCGCAACCGCTGCAGATCACGCTCAGCGTCGTCGACTGCAATGGCTCTTCGCTCGGCGTCGCCGCCGATATCGGCGTCAAGGAAATCAAGGATCTGCGCGGCAAGCGCGTCGGCTTCGTGGTCGGCTCGCCGGCGCTCAACCAGAACGCACTCGGCATCATGGCCTATGGCGGCCTGACCAAGGCCGACGTCAAGATTGTCGAATTCGCCAGCTACGGCGCGATGTGGAAGGGGCTGGTCAACAACGACGTCGACGCAGCCTTCGGCACCACCATCACCGGTCCGGCGCGGGAGGCCGAGAACTCGCCGCGCGGCCTGATCTGGCCGCCGATGCCGCACGCTGACAAGGCGGCGTGGGAGCGGGTCAAGAAGGTCGCGCCGTTCTTCAATCCGGCGATGTCGAGCTGCGGCGCCGCGCACCAGCCCGGCAAACCGATCGAACTGTCGAACTACCCCTACCCGATCGCCACCGTCTACGCGACGCAATCGCCCGATCAGGTGTATTCGATCACCAAATCGATGATCGTCGATTACGACGCCTACAAGGACAATGCCCCCGGCGCCACCGGCCTGGCGGTGAAAACCCAGACGATGAAATGGGTGGTGCCGTTCCATCCCGGCGCTGTGAAGGCGCTGAAGGAAGCCGGCCAGTGGACCACCGAGGATCAGACTCACAATGACGGGCTGATCAAGCGCCAGGAGGTGCTGGCCGCGGCGTGGAAGCAGTACGCAGCCGCCGCGCCGTCCGGTGATCAGGAATTCCGCGACGGCTGGATGACCGCACGGGCGGCGGCATTGAAGCGCGCCGGCCTGCCGAACGGGTTCGAGTAACGCATCGCAACGCCGGGGACATTGCCATGCGCGCTGCTGAATCCGCCGCCCGCCCGACCAAACGGATCGTGCTCGACGATCCGCACTCGGTCGACAACATGCAGGAAGCCGAAGTCACCCGCGTCCGAAGCCTGACCGGCTTCTGGCGCTGGGCGCTGGTGGCCGCCGCCGCGGCCACCATCCTGCTGTGTATCAACCAGCAGTTCTCGCTGCGATTCTTCATCGGCTACACCCAGCTCAATACGGAGTACTTCTACCTCCTGATTGCGCTGATGCTGCCGTTCACCTTCCTGATCTTCCCGGCATCGCCGACGGCACGGCTCGACCGCGTGCCGCTGTACGACATCGCCCTGTTCGCCGCGACCGTAGTGGCGGCGCTGGTGCTGATGAGCGCCATCCGGAAAGCGGCCGAAGCCGGCTGGGAGTTCGGCGGCGCGCCGACCCACGTCTTCATCGCCGGTCTGGTGATGTGGGCGCTGCTGATGGAGGCGCTGCGGCGCACCGGCGGCTGGAGCCTGCTGCTCTGCATCTTCCCGTTCACCGTCTATCCGCTGTTCGCCGGTGCGCGCTGGCTCGGCCCGCTCGGCGGCTCGCAATCCACGCTGGAACAGGCCACCGCCTATCACGTACTGTCCGGCGAGAGCCTGCTCGGAATTCCGATCCAGGCATTCGCCGACACCGTGATCGGATTCCTGGTGTTCGGCACCGCGCTGATGCTGACCGGCGCTGGCAAATTCTTCATCAACCTGTCGTTCTCGATCTGCGGCACGTTCCGCGGCGGCGCCGCCAAGGTCTGCATCTTCGCCTCGGCGCTGCTCGGCATGATGTCGGGCTCGATCATCTCCAACGTGCTCACTGCCGGCACCATGACCATTCCGGTGATGAAGAAGAGCGGCTTCCGCGCCTCCTATGCGGCGGCGATCGAAGCCTGCGCCTCCACCGGCGCGGTGCTGGCGCCGCCGGTGATGGGCGCCACCGCCTTCGTCATCGCGCAGTTCCTCAATGTCTCCTACGCCGAGGTCGCGCTGGCGGCGATCGTGCCGGCCGCGCTGTACTATATCGGCCTGTTCATGCAGGTCGACGCCTACGCGGCGCGGCACGGGCTCGAAGGCATTCCGCGCTCGGAACTGCCGAGCCTGTGGCAGACGCTGAAGGAGGGCTGGTACTACGCCTTCGTCATCGCTCTGCTGGTGGTGATGCTGTTGTACTTCAAGCGCGAGAGCCACGCGCCGTTCTACGCCACCGCGCTGCTGCTGGTGCTCAACCAGATCTTCTCCAAGGACACTCGGTGGACCGCCGGCAGCGTCGTCCGCTTCCTCGAAGTCAACGGCCGCACCTTCGTCGAGCTGATCGGCATCCTGGCCGGCTGCGGCCTGCTGATCGGCGCGTTCTCGATGACCGGCGTGATCTCCAGCCTTGCGGCCGATCTGCTGCGGCTGGCTGGCGACAACGCCTTCCTGCTGCTGGCGATGTGCGCGATCACCAGCCTGATCCTCGGCCTCGGCCTCACCACCACCGCCTGCTACATCTTCCTGGCGATCCTGGTGGCGCCGGCGCTGGAGAAGCTCGGACTGAACCGGATGGCGGTGCACATGTTCATCTTCTATTGGGGCATGCTGTCGTCGATCACGCCACCGGTCGCCATCGCGTCCTTTGCGGCCGCCGGCATCGCCGGATCTCCGGCGATGAAGACGGGGTGGGAGTCGATGTGGGTCGGCAGCATCATCTATTTCATCCCGTTCTTCTTCGTGATGAATCCTGCGCTGGTGCTGCAGGGACCGAGCCCCTACCTCGCCGCGCTCGGCCTGCTCACGCTGGCGGCCGCGGGCACCCTGTGCATCTGCGGCGGCATCCAGGGCTATCAGGTCGGCATCGGCAATCTCCGCCGCGCCGGCGCGCTGGAATGGCCGCTGCGAGTCGCACTGGTGATCGGCGGCTTCGTGCTAGCGACGCCGGGCGGCGGCATCAATCCGCTGTCGCAGTTGCAGGTCACCTCGCTCGGTCTGTGCCTGCTGGCGCCGACCTTGCTGATCGCCTTGTTGCTGGTGCGCCGCGGCAATGCATCCGGGCCGGTGGCACGTCCGGCACTCTGACGTGAGCGACGGCGGTTCGGCGGCGTGATGCCGCCCGACCGCCGTCGTTCAAATTTCACTGGACTGACTACTCGTATTGGTTGAGCATCCTGGTGTTTTAACACCAAGGAGTTTTGCAATGCAGCGTGTATTGGAAGTCACGTCGGTTGATCTCAGCTTGGTCAAGACCAAGCCCCCGCAAATTCACATCGTCACCCATGGCACGGTGCCGACCTCCGGATGGAAGCATCCGCGGCTGTCGCCGTGGTTTTACATCCTGCCTCCGGCCGACGGCATTCAGGATTTCGATTTCGTCGCCGACGCACCGACCGGCATCGTGCTCGAGGTGATCACGACGATCGTGGCTGAAGCGGTGATCCCACGCGACCCCGCCGATTACTGGGGACCCGGCAAGGCCCTGCGCGGCGTCCGGATTCACGCCCGTAGCAACACCAAGGAAGCGTCGCTCGACACCAGCGACAACGCCAAGCAGGCCGTCGCGCTCTCGGGCGGCGATGCCATCCCGTGGCCGTGGTGGTTACCAACCGAACCGGGCGCGTGCGACCTGATCGGCAAGGTACTCCGCGTCTATCACACCGGCGATATGCTCGATAGAAGCTATCGGACCGACCGTGGCAATATCGAACTCGATCCGACCACCGAGCGCGTCGTGCGGATCTGGTGCGGCTGACGTTCCGCAATTATCGCACACGGCAGCGGGCGGACAGGCGCCCGCTCGCATGTCCGCCATTCAGCGCGCCGATTTCTCGAACAATGGCACCAGCTGCCCGGTGAAATGCGTGAAGCTGGCGCGAACGCGGTCGCCGATCACCAGATCGTTCGCGCCATGCGCCATCATCCGAAATCCCTCGGCGCAATCGACCAGCACGATCTTGAACGGCACATGCACGCGCGCCTCAGCCGTGGCAGCGCGATGCACCAGGGTCTCGGCGCAGACCACGCCCTCGCCACTCGCGACCAGTGTGGTCAGATCCTCACTGCCGCAGGCCGCGCAAAAGTCGCGGCGGAAATACTGCACCGCGCCGCAGCCGCCGCAGCGCTGATACGTGATCATCAGTTCGCCGCTGGTCCAATCGGAGATCGCCGCCTCGCTCATCGCACCCGCTCCAGGATCATGCTGACATGCGACGACAACACGCCGCCGTCGCCGTGCAGCAGCGCCACCGAGGCATCGCGCACCTGACGATCGCCGGCGCGGCCGGTCATCTGCAGATGCGTCTCGACCAGATGCGCCATCGCGCCACCGACGCCGCAATGGCCGTAGGACAACAGGCCGCCATGGGTGTTGAGCGGCATCGCGCCGTCGCGCGAGAAGTAGCCGTCACGCGCCCGCGCCGCCGCTTCGCCGCGGCCTGCGAGCCCGAGATCTTCGAGCAGCATCAACAGCGTGATGGTGAAGCTGTCGTACACTGCGGCATAGCGAACGTCGGATACAGCAGCGCCGCTCGCCGCCCAGGCGCGCGCGATCGACTGCTCGGCGCCGGACGAGCCCTCGGCTGGCATCGCCGTCACATGTTGATGGGTGTGCGCCTGACCGCAGCCGCGCACTTTGATACGATGTTCGGTGGTCGGCTCTGCGCTGATCACCAGCGCGGCGCCGCCATCCGACACCGGGCAGCAGTCGAGCAGCTTCAGTGGCGAGGCGATCGGCTTCGACGCCATCACCTCGGCGACGCTGATCGGCTCGTGAAACTGCGCGCCGGGATGACTGAGGGCGTGGGTCCGCATCAGCACCGCGAGTTCGGCGAGGTCTTCCTCGGTGACCGCGTGGTCGTGCATGTAGCGCGATGCCACAAGGCCGTAATAGGCCGGGATGGTCGGCCCGAGCGGCACCTCGTAGACCGGGTGGCCGACCTGGGCCAGCGCTTGCACCGAGGCGTCGCGGCTCTGGCCGGTCAGCCGGTTCTCGCCGCCGACGACCAGAATGTTCTTCGCCGCCCCGCTCTCGACCAGCTGATGCGCCAGCATCGCCATCGCCATGCCGGTGGCCCCCCCGACCTGCACCGCGTGGCAGTAGCTCGGCCGGATGCCGAAATGCTCGGCGAACACCGTCGCCAGCATGATATGCGGCATCGTGGTCGAATAGCCGCACAGCAGCCCGTCGATGTCGCCGCGCTTCAGGCCGGCGTCGGCAATCGCCGCCTCCGCGGCCTCGCGCATCAGGCCGAGCGTAGTCGATCCGTCGATCTTGCCGAACCGGGTGAGGCCGACGCCAGTGATGTAGCTCATGACATCAGCGCCTGTTCTCGTTGCTTGGCAGAGCCTCTCAACGTCGTTCCGGGGCGTGAACGCAGCTCACGAACCCGGAATCTCTGCGCACAACGATCTCGAGATTCCGGGTCTGCGCTGCTCGCGCAGCGCATCCCGGAATGACGGAGGAGAGACCGATTGTGATTAAGGCGATCAGCATCGCGCCGAGCACCGCGCGCTCCCCTCCCCCTTGCGGGGAGGGGTCGGGGGTGGGG
>NZ_QUMK01000112.1 GCF_010907035.1 Rhodopseudomonas sp. BR0M22 | reverse complement strand
TCGAATGTGGGAGCGAGACGAGGGAGGCGCTCAAGGCGGAGGAGATTATCCTGCGCCAATCCCTGACCGGGCTGTGATCGCGACGGTCTCGGGGGGCGCCGAGATCTGCGACAAGGCCACGGCTCGGCCTCGTCGATGAAGTCGCATGTGCACTGCGGGCCGGTGGACAGGGAGGCACGGGGGGAAGGCGCCGCCTCGGCCAACGAGCCTGAGGAGAGTGAGCGCGTGGCGGTCGTATACAGCGGCTGAGAGGGTGGCGTCAGTGCCAATCCGCGCTCCCGGGTCGAAGCGGAGATCGCGTCGTTGCGATCTCCGATGGACGGGGGGTGGAAGGACGTGCTCTGAGGGGGCGGTGATTTGGCTGCATGTGGATGCTGGTCAGCCAAGGGATCCTGGTGCCGATCGGGCAGGGCGGGTGGCGGAAGGTCGATGCCTGTTCCATGGTCCTGCCAGGGTGAGCCCGGGGGGCTGATTGGTGGTCTCGGGGGCTTATTGACTCGACAATTCGTTGCAACCACAAAGAGATCGCAATCATGGTTGGGTGTGTTCGATGAACGGTGACCGGAAGTCCGCGAACGAGCGTAGGTGTCTTCCCTTGATCATGTGCGGGGGCGCCGGGACCCGGCTTTGGCCGGCGTCGCGTGAGGTGCGCCCGAAGCAGTTTCTGCCGCTGTTCGGGCCTCGCTCGACGTTTCAGGACACCCTTCTGCGGGTATCTGATCCGACGTTGTTCGGGCGGCCGATCATCATCACCAATCAGGCCTACCGCTTCATGGTGCGTGATCAGCTCGCGGAGATCGGTATCGAGGCCGACGTTCTGCTGGAGCCTGCCCGGCGGGATTCTGGTCCCGCCATCGTTGCGGGCGCGGTGTTCGCCGAGCAACGTGAGGCGGGAGCGACGGTCCTGGCGTTGGCGGCCGATCACGTCGTGCGCGACAAGGATGGTTTCGTCGCAGCGTGCCGCGAAGGTCTGGCGGGCGTGGCCGAGGGCCGGATCGTGACCTTCGGGGTCGAGCCGGAGCGTCCCGCGACCGAATACGGCTACATCTGCCCCGGCGATGAGATCGTCGGCAAGGTCCGTGCGGTCGCGAAGTTTGTCGAGAAGCCGGACCTCGCCACCGCCGAGGGCTATGTCGCGGCGGGCTATCTGTGGAACAGCGGCAACTTCATGTTTCCGGCTGCGGCGCTGCTCGAAGAGTACAATGCGGTCGATCCGGACAGCGTTGCGACGATCACCGAGGCGGTGACGTCGGCCGGCAGCGACCTCGGCTTCGTGACATTGCCGGAAGCCTCGTTCGGCAAAGCCAAGCCGATCTCGATCGATTACGCGGTGATGGAGAAGACCAAGCGCGCCGCCGTGGTGCCGGTCGACTGCGGCTGGTCGGACGTCGGCTCCTGGCGTGCGGTGTGGGAGCTGTCGGCCAAGGACGGCGGCGGCAATGCCGCACAAGGTCCTGCGGTGTTTGAAGACTCCCGCAACTGTCACGTCTCCAGCGACAACACCCTTGTGGCTCTCGAAGGCGTCGACGATCTGGTGGTGATCGCGACCCAGGACGCCGTTCTGGTGTCCCGGCAAAAGGACGGTAACGGGCTGAAGCGGCTGGTTGCCAAGGTCAAGGCGGCGGCGCCCGAGGTCACCGACCATCACGCCCAGGTCCACCGTCCTTGGGGCTCCTACCGCTCGCTCGATTCAGGCGACCGGCATCAGGTCAAGCGCATCATCGTGAAGCCGGGCGAGCGGCTGTCGCTGCAGAAGCACCATCACCGGTCCGAGCACTGGATCGTGGTGCGCGGGACCGCGCAGGTGACCGTCAACGAACTGGTCAAGACGATCCACGAAAACGAGTCGATCTACATCCCGATCGGCGCCACCCACCGGCTGGAGAACCCGGGCAAGATCACGCTCGAGTTGATCGAAGTGCAGACCGGCAGTTATCTCGGCGAAGACGACATCATTCGGTTCGACGACGATTATCGTCGCTCCTGACTGATCGTCGTCAGCCCGCTCCTCCTATTCGCGAAAGTCCGCCGATGTTCCCGACGCCGCAGCCGCTTCTGACGGCCAACACCTACGCCTATGAATCCGAGCCGATGGTGAAGCCCACTGGTTTCCGCGAGTACGACGCGCGCTGGCTGTTTGGCCAGGAGATCAACCTGATGGGGGTGCAGGCGCTGGGCATGGGGCTCGGCACGCTGATCGCCGAGCTCGGGCGGCCGCAGGAGATTGTCACCGGTCACGACTTTCGCAGCTATTCGGCCTCGATCAAATACGCGCTGATCGCCGGCCTGATGGCGTCGGGCTGCAAGGTCCACGATATCGGACTCGCCGTGACCCCAATGGCATATTTCGCGCAGTTCGAGCTCGACGTGCCGTGCGTGGCGATGGTCACCGCCTCGCACAACGACAACGGCTGGACCGGCGTCAAGATGGGCGCCAACCGGCCGCTGACCTTCGGCCCCGACGAGATGAACCGGCTGAAGGAGATCGTGCTCGGCGCAGCGTTCAAGCAGGGCGCCGGCTCCTATGTGTTTCATCCGAACTTCCCGGCCCGCTACATCGCCGACCTGACCAAGCACGCCAAGCTGAAGCGCAAGCTCAAGGTGGTGGTCGCCTGCGGCAACGGCACCGCCGGCGCGTTCGCCCCGCAGGTGATGGAAGCGATCGGCTGCGAGGTGATCCCGCTCGACACCGAGCTCGATCACACCTTCCCGAAGTACAACCCGAACCCCGAAGACATGGAGATGCTGCACGCGATCCGCGACGCGGTGCTGCAGCACAAGGCCGATCTCGGCCTCGGCTTCGACGGCGACGGCGACCGCTGCGGCGTGGTCGACGACACCGGCGAGGAGATCTTCGCCGACAAGGTCGGCGTGATGCTGGCGCGCGACATGTCGGCGATCCATCCGAACGCGCGGTTCGTCGTCGACGTCAAATCCACCGGCCTGTTCGCCACCGATCCGGTGCTGCAACGGCAGGGTGCCCAGACCGAATATTGGAAGACCGGCCACTCCTACATGAAGCGCCGCACCAACGAGCTGAACGCGCTCGCTGGTTTCGAAAAATCCGGCCACTTCTTCTTCAACGCGCCGCCCGGCCGCGGCTATGACGACGGCTTGGTGTCGGCGATCGCGATCTGCGAGATGCTCGATCGCGCGCCGAACAAGTCGATGTCGCAGCTCAAGGACGCTCTGCCGAAGACCTGGTCGTCGCCGACGATGTCGCCGCATTGCGCCGACGAGGTGAAGTATCGCGTGATCGACGAGGTCGTGAAGCACTTCGAAAAAGCGCAGAAGAACGGAGATAAGGTCGCCGGCCAGCCGATCCGCGATCTTGTCACCGTCAACGGCGTCCGCGTCACCTGCGAAGACGGCAGCTGGGGCTTGGTCCGCGCCTCCTCGAACAAACCCGAACTGGTGGTGGTCGTCGAAAGCCCGGTGTCGGAGCAGCGGATGCACGACATGTTCGAAGCGGTGAACGTCGTGCTGCGCCAGCATCCAGAAGTCGGCGCGTATAACCAAACGATTTGAGACCCCGAGATGCCCAAGCCTGCTTGGTGCATGAGGTCCGTCGCTGAAAGGTCAATGCGGATATTGCCCTGGGTCGGTGCAATCATTCAGTGCCTACTGCCTGTCCTGGGGAGCAACGCGCTTTGCCGTCCGTATCACCGGATGGTCTACGGAAGACGATAGCGCGCGATGGCCTCTGCGTTCCGGCGGTGGATACTGGTTGAACCGCTGATCCGGCCCGTGGCGACCGCGATGTGCGTCGCCTGGATTCGGTCTTAGGCACGAGTCGGTCCGCCACGGACGAGTGAACCAATCGGCCGATCAACGTCTCGAGCATGGGCGCTTCGCCGGGGAGAGGCGGGGGGATCCCGCGCCGAGTCTCACGGGAAAGAGATTTGAACTTTCGGTGAGCGGCTCACAGATTGCGACGATGCTGCGGCGCGAGGCGTTGCGGCTCCGGGTCGGTTCGGGCGTCTTGCTGAAAATTCCGAAGATGTTGCGGATTAAGGGATCGCGGAGGTCGCGCGCGCTGGCGGCTGTGCGCGAGCCGCCGGTCCGCGGCGCGCGTTCTTCCCAGATCGAAGCCCACTGCCGATTTCGCCGTCGGCACCGGGCGGTTTGAAAGAACGACGATGAATCAGGCAGTTCCGTCCGACGTGGCGTGGGTTCGGTCGTGACGCGGGGCGGAGCGGGAGCCGGCTCGACGGCAGCCGATCGTGCGCCGTTGCGTCGACGTTCCAGCCGGCCCTTGAGCCGTCGGCGGATCGCCGCGATGCTCTGGCCGCATCGGATCGGGTTGTTTCGCCTGTGCCTGCTGGCGGTTGTGGTCGGCGTCATTACCGGCTTCGGCGCGATCGCGTTTCGGGCTCTGATCGCGGTGATCCACAACGCGGCGTTCTTCGGGACGCTGTCGGCTTATTACGACGCCAATGAATTCACCCCGGCCTCGCCATGGGGGGCGCTGATCATCCTGGTGCCGGTGATCGGCGGTCTGGTGGTGGTCTGGCTGGTCAACAATTTCGCCCCGGAGGCGCGCGGCCACGGCGTGCCCGAGGTGATGGACGCGATCTTCTATCGCGAGGGCAAGATCCGGCCGCAGGTGGCCGCGATCAAGTCGCTGGCCTCGGCGATCTCGATCGGCACCGGCGCGGCGGTCGGCCGCGAGGGGCCGATCATCCAGATCGGCGCCTCACTCGGCTCCTCGCTCGGCCAGCTCGTCGCGGTGGCGCCGTGGCAGCGGATCACGCTGGTCGCGGCCGGCGCCGGCGCCGGTATCGCAGCGACCTTCAACACCCCGATCGGCGGGGTGATGTTCGCAATCGAGCTGATGCTGCCGGAAGTCAGCGCGCGCACCTTCCTGCCCGTCGCGCTGGCGACCGGGACGGCGACCTTCATCGGGCGACTGTTCCTCGGCCTGGCGCCGGCCTTCGCGCTGCCGCAGGATCTGCTGCTGGCGGACCAGCCGACGCCGCTGACATCGCTGTTGTGGTTCGCGCTGCTCGGCGCGCTGATGGGACTGGCGGCGACCGCCTTCATCCGCGGGCTGTCGGCGGCCGAGACGCTATTCGAGACGATCAAGAACACCTATCTGCGCAATATCGTCGGCATGCTGATGGTCGGCGTCCTGCTGTACGTGCTGATGCGTAATTTCGGCCAGTACTACGTCGACGGCGTTGGCTATGCGACGATTCAGGCGATCATGACGGGCGGGCTGATGCTGCCCGGGCTGCTGGCCTTGCTGTTCATCTGCAAGCTCGCCGCCACCTCGGTCAGCCTCGGCGCCGGTGCCTCGGGCGGCATCTTCTCGCCGTCGCTGTTCATGGGCGCGACGCTCGGCGGCGCGTTCGGCGCGGCGGTGGCGCTGGTCGATCCCGCGCCGGGCCTGACGGTCGCGACCGCTGGGATCGTCGGCATGGCGGCGATGGTCGGCGGCGCCACCGGCGCTGCGATGACCGCGGTGACGATGATCTTCGAGATGACCCGCGACTACGATCTGGTGATGCCGGTGATCGTCGCGGTGGCGCTGGCGATCGGCGTGCGCCGGCTGCTCAGCCGCGAGAACATCTACACCATCAAGCTGGTCGGCCGCGGCCATGCGATCCCGAAGGCGCACCACGCCAACATGTTCCTGGTCCGCCATGCCCACGAGGTGATGGATCGCAATCCGCTCATCGTTGCGGCGACGACTCCGCTCGACGACTTCCTGCAGCGCGACGATCTTCCGCAGGGGCTCGCCCATGTGGTGGTGACACGCGGCGATATGATCGTGGGAGCGGCCCGGATCAATACCGGCTTTCGCCGCAGTACCTCGCCGTCTTATTCCGGCGTCACGCTCGGAGACCTGGCACAGAAGTTCACGATCGCTCGCCGCCGCGACGTGGTGTTCGAGATCGTCGCCCGCATGACCCGCCGCCAGGCGTCGATGGCGATCGTGGTCGACAGCGAAGGCCGCCCACGGGCCTCGCAGGTAGTCGGTGTGATCACCAAGGAGCACGTTGCGGATTCGGTCGCCGAGAGCGTGCGGCCCTACGGCTGAGCAGGGCCGCCGCGCGATCAGGTGTCGGTGCGGATCAACGCCAGACCGGACTCCGGATCGTATGCCTTGCGCAGCAAGGTCGGGCTCTCGGTCAGCACGATCTCCAGCGTCGGCCGCACATGGCCTTCGCCGAGGTGGCCCGCCATCGCGCTGCCGTCGCGCCGGCCGACCACGAGATGGATGTGCAGCGCCGGTTTGCCGGACGGCGCTTGTGCGATGTCGCCGGTGAGCGAAGCGACTTCGACCTGCTGGTCGACCGGAATCCGGATGTACTTCTTGGCGTCCCAGTCGAAGTAATTCAGCACGACCCGGCGAAATGCGCCGATCGCGCTGAACTGCGCGGCAAAGATGCCTTGCTCCTCGGCGAAGCGCTGCATGCACTGCATGACCTCGTCGCCGGTTTCGAGCACGATCACCCAGGTCGTCTGTCCGCCGTCGTCGTGCAATTTCCTGTGTTGCATGATGTCGCCTCGTCGATGGGCGGCAAACGGCGGACGGGCGTGAACGTTCCCCCGGCCAACATCCTCAGATCTGGCGGATCGTGGAGAAGTCGAACTTGCTGTTCGGCGGATTTTCGCCGATCCGGATCTTGGCATCGCCGATGAAATGATACGGCGGCACCGGCAAATTGTACGGTGCCGGAACGCCCCTGAAGACGCGGCCGGCCAGATCGTATTTGGAGCCGTGGCAGGTGCAGAAGTAACCTCCCACCCAGTGCTCGGACGACGGCATGTCGGTTGGCAGCGGCTCGAATGTCGGGATGCAGCCGAGATGGGTGCAGATGCCGACCATCACGCCGAACTCCGGATTGACCGAGCGATGCCAATTGTCGGCGTAGTCGGGCTGCTGGTGCACGCTCGATGTGGGGTCGGACAGCCGCGCCAGCAGGGCTGGGGACTGCAGCGATTGCAGCGCCTGCGGCGTGCGGCGGTTGATGAAGATCGGGCGATCCCGCCAGCGAACGAGGATCTGCTGGCCGGGCTGCACGGCGCTGAGGTCGACGTCGATCGGGGCGCCGGAGGCCAGCGTCGAGGCGTCCGGCTCCATCTGATCGATGAATGGCCAAATCGCCGCTGCCGCGCCGACCGCCGCCATGGCGCCAGTGGCGACGAACAGAAAGTCGCGCCGCGTCGGTGTAAGCGGATCGCGGTCGGGCGAGGGAGCAGGTGTGGAGGTCGAACTAGAATTATGAGTTGCGGCTGTGGTCACGGTGGTCGTCCCGCTTTGCCGCGACGCTTCCGGAAGGAGTCGCGCCGCGAACAGGTCTCGCCCCCTGTCGTACCAAGTGGTCGCCGCGACTGCGGTTCCGCCTCACTGCGCATCCTGTCGCAGAGTTAATCGTACAGAGCGTGATGCTTACGGTGGCACCGCTCGAGGGACGGGGACTCGGTCAGACGTTCCCGGTGAGCATCAGGATCGCTTGGACCACGACCCTGCTGGATTGCGCGATGAACTGGGTCGCCACGCCGATGCCGGCGAGCGGCAGGATGAAGATCAGCCCGAGCAGGATCAGCATGCCGTAAGGCTCCAGCCGTGCCAGCGGGTTCGCCAGCGCGCGCGGCAGGATGCCGACAGCGATCCGGCCGCCGTCGAGCGGCGGAATCGGCAGCAGGTTGAAGATCGCCAGAACGACATTGATCAGCAGCGCGTTGGCGAGGTTCTGCATCAGCCATTGGCCGGCCTCTCCCGGCACGTAGCCGACCAGATGGAAGGCGAGCCCCGCCAGCGCCGCCAGCACCAGATTGATCGCCGGTCCTGCCGCGGCGACCAGCACCATGTCGCGCCGCGGATTATGCAGGTTGCGGAAATTCACCGGCACCGGCTTGGCATAGCCGAACAGAAACGGCGACTGGATCACCAGCAGGAGCAGGGGCAGCAGCAACGTGCCGAACGGATCGATGTGCTTGATCGGGTTGAAGCTGACGCGACCCAGCATCCAGGCGGTGTTGTCGCCGCACAGCTTTGCCACATAGGCGTGCGCGGCTTCGTGGAACGTGATTGCGATCAGGAGCGGCAGCGCCCAGACCGAAATCACCAGCATCATATTGGAGAACGAACCTGTCATATCGATCGACTCGGGGTTTGGATCGATCGGAAGGCCGAAGATCCGAGGCGGGAACCAGCAGGATATAGAAGCCGGGCCGCCACCGCGCCAGCACTGGCAACCTCGTCGGCGTGATCATGGACTCGAAGTAATGCGGCGGCGTTCGGTGGCTGGCGTCGTAGACGATTTCTTAACCAAGACCGGCGGGCAGCGAGCGCTGCGCGCCCGCTTCACGACAATGGAACCGGATGGAACCTGATGCATTAGCGGAGGCAACACCACCGGCGTTTCGCATCGCCGGCGACTGACCTCTGCGCTTGTCCGAGACGCTCTCGCCATGACGTCGCTCCCGCCCCAAACCCCACCACCGCCTGGCTTCGATCCGCAGGCTCGTCAGGAAGCTCTCCGGCG
>NZ_QUMK01000111.1 GCF_010907035.1 Rhodopseudomonas sp. BR0M22 | reverse complement strand
ACCCCGACCCTCCCCCGCAAGGGGGAGGGAGAAGACATCACCCCATCGCCTCGCGCACCAGTTCGTCGGCGGCTTCGGCGAGCAGGACGTCGGAAGCCTCGCCGTACACGGCCTCGCGGCCGATTTCCAGCATCACCGGCACCGCCAGCGGCGACACCCGGTCGAGTTCCTTGTGGACGATGCGCCCGTTGATTCGCATCAGCATATCACTGAGCCGGCGCAGATCGAGCAGGCCGGTGGCCGCGTCGGCGCGGGCGGCGCGCAGCAGCACATGGTCGGGCTGATGCTTGCTCAGCACATCGTAGACGAGATCGGTCGAAAACAGCACCTGCCGCCGCGACTTCTCCTCGCCGGCAAACCGCCGCGCGATCAGCCCGGAGATGATCGCGCAGTTCCGGAAGGTGCGCTTCATCAGCGCCGATTCGGCGAGCCAGGCTTCAAGGTCGTCGCCGAGCATGTCGGGATCGAACAGCGCGTCGAGATCGAGCCGGCCCTGCCGGATCATCTGCGACATGTCGCTGAGACCCCACACCGCGAGCGCGTATTCGTTGGCGACGAAACCGAGCGGCCGCGCGCGGGCGCGTTCCAGCCTCCTCGTCAGCAGCATGCCGAGCGTTTGATGGGCGAGCCGGCCCTCGAACGGATAGCAGACCAGATAATACTTGGCGGCGCGCGGGAATGTCTCGATCACCAGTTCGCGTCGGGCCGGGACCTGCGACGCCTTGGTCTGCAGCGCCAGCCAGTCGCGCACCTGATCCGGCAAGCCCTTCCACGCTCGCTTGTCGGCGAGCAGCCCGCGGACCCGCTCGGCCAGATAGGTCGAGAGCGGAAATTTCCCGCCCATATAGGACGGCACCCGCGCGTCCTTGTCGTGGGCGCGCGAGACGTAGACCTGATCCTCCATCAGCGCCTCGTAGCGCACCACCTCGCCGCCGAACACGAAAGTGTCGCCCGGCGTCAGTCCCTCGATGAAGTACTCCTCGATCTGTCCGAGCATCCGGCCGCCACGCGCAATCGCGCCGGTCGAACCGCTGCCCTTGGCGCGTGACGAGCGCACCAGCTTCACCTTCAGCATCGCCTCCTCGACGATGGTGCCGACGTTGAGGCGATAACTCTGGCGCACTTTCGGATTGGCGACGCGCCAGCGGCCCTGCTTGTCCTGCTTGATCTTGGCAAAGCGTTCGTAACTCTTCAGCGCGTAGCCGCCGCTGGCGACGAAATCGAGCGTGTCGTCGAAATCGGCGCGCGGCAGATCCGCGTAAGGCGCGGCGCTGCGGATCTCGGCATACAAATCATCGGCCGAGAACGGCTCGCCGCAGGCGCAGCCGAGAATGTGCTGCGCCAGCACGTCGAGCGCGCCCTTGCGCTGCGGCGGGGTGTCCTGCGCGTTTTCGGCAACCGCGTCGATGGCGGCTGCGCATTCCAGCACTTCGAAGCGATTGGCCGGCACCAGCACCGCGCGCGAGGCTTCGTCGATGCGGTGGTTGGCGCGGCCGATCCGCTGCATCAGCCGCGATGAGCCCTTGGGCGCGCCGACATTGACGACGAGATCGACATCGCCCCAGTCGACGCCGAGGTCGAGCGACGAGGTGCACACCACCCCGCGCAAGCGTCCTGCCGCCATCGCGTCCTCGACCTTGCGGCGCTGGCCGACGTCGAGCGAGCCGTGATGCAGCGCGATCGCGAGGTTATCGTCGTTGATGCGCCAGAGCTCCTGGAACAGCATCTCGGCCTGGCTGCGGGTGTTGACGAACACCAGCGTGGTTTTGTTGGCTTTGATCAGGTCGTAGATTTCGGGCAGCGCATGACGCGCCGAATGCCCGGCCCAGGGCAGCCGCTCGCGGGTATCGAGCATCTCGACAATCGGCGGCGCGGCACCATGGGCGACCACGATGTCGGCCGAAACTGCTTCGCCATCCGGCTGCGGCACCAGGAAGCGGGCGAGTTCGTCAGGGTCGGCGACAGTCGCCGACAGGCCGATGGCGCGAAGCTGCGGCGCGATCCGCCACAGCCGGGCGAGGCCGAGCGACAGCAGATCGCCGCGCTTGGACGTCACCAGCGCATGCAGCTCGTCGAGCACGATCCGCCGCAGAGTGCCGAACAGATACGGCGCGTCGTCGGAGGCGAGTAACAGCGCAAGCTGCTCCGGCGTGGTGAGCAAAATGTCCGGCGGATTGCGCCGCTGCCGCGTCCGCCGCGACACCGGGGTGTCGCCGGTGCGGGTCTCGACCCGGATCGGCAGCTTCATCTGCGCGATCGGCGTTTCGAGATTGCGGGCGATATCGACAGCGAGCGCCTTGAGCGGCGAGATGTAGAGGGTGTGGAGGCCACCGCGCTGGGCTGTTGTTCCTTCTCCCCGCATGCGGGGAGAAGGTGGCGCGGCAAGCGCATCTTGGCGCGCCGGATGCGGGGGCGCCTCCGCATCACGCGCCGCGTCGACAAGTGCAGGCTCATCAGCCCCCTCACCCGGCTGACCGGCTGCGCCGGCCAGTCGACCTCTCCCCGCAGGCGGGGAGAGGTTGAGCCGCGACGCAGTGCTCAGCTCCACCAGCGACGGCAGGAACCCGGCCAGGGTCTTGCCGGCGCCGGTCGGCGCGATCAGCAGCGCCGAGCGCTGCGCGTGGGCTTTTTCCAGCAGCGCCAATTGATGGTCGCGCGGCGTCCAGCCGCGCGCGGCGAACCAGCGCCGGAACAGCTCGGGCAGCAGACGGGAATCGGCGACGGGTTCGGCGAGGCTCACGCCGCCAAGGTAGGCATTGCCGAGGCGCGGGTCGAGATGGCGCCGCCGGAAACGCAAAACGCCCGCCAGAAGGCGGGCGTCACGGGACGGAGAATTCTCAGTGGCAGGTCACTCAGTGACCGCCTTCTCCGAGATCTGCCATTCCTTACCGTCGAACTCCATGGTGTGCAGCGTCTTGATCGAGGTGTAGTCGGTCGGCGTGTAGGAGTAGCTGACGTCGTCCAGCATGTGCGGCGCGCGGAATCCGCCGAGCATCGAGGCTTGCTCGAGGACGTTAGCACGCGTGAGGTTGTCGCCGCAGCGGCGCAGGATTTCCGCCATCGTGGCGGCCTGGCCGTAACCGGCGAACGCGATCGAATTGTCCGCCGCGACGTTCGGCAGATACTTCTCGCGCAGCGCTTCGAACGCCTTCACATCCGGATCGTTGGCGTATTTCGGCGATCCGATGTCCTTGACGTAGGAAATCGCCACGATGCCCTTGGCGTTGTCGAAGCCGGCGGCGTGCAGGATCGAGCGGCCGGTGGAGCCCGCAGACAGCAGTTGCAGCGGCTTCCAGCCGAGCTCGGCGACCTTGCGGATCGACTGCGACGTCGCCTTGCCGGTGGTGATGTTGTAGAAGACGTCGGCGCCGGACTTCGACAGGTTGATGAGCTGGGAGTCGATCGTCGGATCGGTGAGATCGTAGCTCGCCTCGGCCACCACCTTGGCCTTGCCGCCGGCGTCTTCCAGCACCTTCTTGAACGGGCCGAGGAAGTCGCGGCCGAAATCGTCGTTCTGGTACAGAATCGCCACCTTGGCGTCGGGCTTCACGCTGAGCACGTATTTGGCGAGGATCCGCGCCTCGGTCGGGTAGAGCGGCAGGCCCGCGAGGGTCCATTTGAAGTGCTTCGGATCGTTCCACTTCGAGGCGCCGGTGTTCAGCAGAAGCTGCGGCACGCCCTTGGAATTGAGATATTTGTGCACGGCGGTCTGCGGCGCGGTGCCGAGCGAGCCGTACAGCGCCAGCACTTCCTCCTGCTCGACCAGCTGACGGGTCGCTTCCACCGCCTTGGGCGCGCTGTAGGCGTCGTCCTTGGTGAAGAACCTGACCTTGCGGCCGTTGATGCCGCCCTTCTCGTTCAGCATCTCGAAATAGGCTTCACCGACCCGGCCGAGCACGCCGTACAGTGAACCGGGGCCCGAATGCGGCACCGTCTGGCCGATCTTGATCTCGGTGTCGCTGGCGCCGGGATCGTATTTCTTCTCGGCCGCGACCGACGGGGTGGCGGCGAGCAGCAGCGCGCCCAGCATGGCTGAGGACGCGAGGACGGATTTCGAGCGTGGGTTCATACGGTTTCCTCTTGATGTGCCGGCTCGCTGTCGCGTCCGGTCTCGTTTGACCGCGGCTGCTCGCTTCTACGGCGGCATGTCCTCGGCAGAATGCTCAGGCTTCGTCGCGCCGGCGGGACTGGTCCCGACGGCGCGACGAGCACGAGCCTAACACATCACGTCTCGAGGACGCTCACAACGCCGCCCGAGAGAGGAACTGCGCCCGATCGCGCGGGCTTACTCCGTGAACGGCTTGTCCGAGATGTCCCAATCGGTGCCGTTGAAGGTCGCGATGTAGAGCGTCTTCATCGGGGTGTAGTCGTCCGGCGTGTAGCTGTAATCGATGCCGTCGAGGAAATAGGGCGAGTGGAAGCCCTTCAGCGAGGCGGCCTGCTTCAGCACGTTTTCGCGGGTCAGGTTGTCGCCGCAGCGGCGCAGGATCTCGGCCATCGTCACGGCCTGACCGTAGCCGGCGTAGGCGATGGTGTTGTCCTTGTCGACGTTCGGCAAGTACTTGGCGCGCAGTTCCTCGAACGCCTTGACGTCCGGATCGTTCTCGAACCGCGGCACGCCGACTTCCTTCGAATAGCGGACCGCCACGATGCCCTTGGCGTTGTCGAGCCCGGCCGCATTGAGGATCGAACGGCCGGTCGAGCCCGCGGACAGCAGATGCATCGGTTTCCAGCCGATTTCGGAGATCTTGCGGATCGACTGCGACGTCGCTTTGCCGGTGGTGATGTTGAAGAACACGTCGGCGCCGGACTTCGACAGGTTGATGATCTGCGAATCGATCGTCGGCTCAGTCAGATCGTAGCTCGCCTCGGCCACCACCTTGGCCTTGCCGCCGGCTTCCTCCAGCACCTTCTTGAACGGCCCCAGGAAGTCGCGGCCGAAATCGTCGTTCTGGTACAGGATCGCCACCTTGGCGTCCGGCTTCACCGCAATGACGTGCTTGGCCAGGATGCGCGCCTCGGTCGGATACAGCGGCAGACCCGCCATGGTCCATTTGAAGTGCTTCGGGTCGTTCCATTTGGACGCCCCGGTGTTCAGCAGCAGCTGCGGAACCTTCTTTGAATTCAGATACTTGTGGACCGCGGTCTGGGGCGCGGTGCCGAGCGAGCCGTACAGCGCCAGCACCTCTTCCTGCTCGACCAGCCGGCGGGTCGCCTCGACCGCCTTCGGCGCGCTGTAGGAATCGTCCAAGGTGATGAACTTGATCTTGCGGCCGTTGATGCCGCCCTTCTCGTTCAGCATCTGGAAATAGGCCTCGCCGACGCGCCCCAGCACGCCATAGAGCGAACCGGGACCGGAATGCGGAACCGTCTGGCCGATCTTGATCTCGGTGTCGCTGGCGCCGGGGTCGTATTTCTTGTCGGCCGCCGTCGCGGTTCCGATGGCCAGCGTCGCCGCCACAATCGCGGCAGCGGACGCGAGGACGGAATTGTAGTTTGATTTCATCGAGTTTCTCTCCCCTGGTGCCGGATCGAAGGTCCGGTTCTCGTTCGGCCGCGGCGTGGTTCGCTTCTGCGGCGGGGCATCCTCGGTGCAAGGGCCGGGGACCGCAACCTTCCAAAAGATTGAGAGACTTGGATAAACACGCAAAACGTGCAGATCATGCCGTATCGCGGGCAATCGGCTCGCGACGAGACGCCGCACCTGGAACCCGACGACCGGGAATTCCCTGCGTCAATCAATTGTTTACCCGCGAATTTCGGAGGGTGTGGCCGCGCGGGTACAGACGACTCGACGCCGCGACTTTAATGTCTGGCCAAGTCCAAGAGGGGATTCCCGTCCATGAAACGTATTTTTGCCGGCGTCGTGCTGGCCAGCACCGCCGCCATCAGCGCCCAAGCGGCCGATCTCGCCGTCAAAGCTCCGTACCTGAAGGCCCCGGCTGCCGCCGTCTACGACTGGACGGGCTTCTACATTGGCGCCAACGTCGGCGTCGGCATCGGCCGCGATCTCGTGACCCACGATTATCCGGGCGGCGGCTCCCTCAACAGCTTCTATCAGCAGCCGCAGGGCGCGATCGGCGGTGGCCAGATCGGCTACAACTGGCAGATCGGCTCGATGTTCGGCCCGATGCTGATCGGCGTCGAAGCCGACATCCAGGGCAGCGGCATGAGCGACGGCTACACCAGCCTTGCGGCCGGTAACGGCGCCAATGTCGGCTACAACCAGAAGCTCGACTGGTTCGGCACCGTGCGCGGCCGCGTCGGCCTAGTGCGCGGTCCGGTGGTCAGCTACTTCACCGGCGGTTATGCGGCCGGCAGCTTCAAGACCACGGTGACCCAGCCCGGCGTGTTCTCGTTCGAGAGCAGCGGCACCCGCTCCGGCTGGGTGGTCGGCTCGGGCGTCGAAGCCGCGCTGGGCGGCAACTGGACCGGCAAGATCGAATATCTCTACCTCGACCTCGGCAACCGCACCGATCTGTTCGGCACGCAGTCGCTGCGCACCGAAGCGCGTGAGAGCATCTTCCGCGTCGGCCTGAACTACCGCATCGGCGGCAACGGCATGTACGTCACCCCGCCGCCCGCGAACTGGGCCGGCCTGTACATCGGCGGCAATTTCGGCGGCGCCACCGCCCGCAACCGCACCACCAGCATCGGCCCGTGGAACGAGGCGTTCAACCTCGCGCCGGACGGTTTCACCGGCGGCGGCCAGATCGGCTACAACTTCCAGGCCGCGAACTGGGTGTTCGGCGCCGAAGCCGACTTCCAGGGCTCGACCCAGAAGGATCAGCGCACCGCGGTGCTCGGCCCGACCGCCTTCTACGACGCCAAGATGCCGTGGTTCGGCACCGTGCGCGGCCGGATCGGCTACTCGATCGGCGACACGCTGCTGTACGGCACCGCCGGCTACGCCTATGGCAACCTCAAGACCAACATCCTGAGCACCGCCGGCAGCTTCAGCTACAACAAGACCAAGGGTGGCTGGGCCGCAGGCGCCGGCATCGAGACCCCGTTCCAGCTGTTCGGCCTGCTCGGCCCGAACTGGACCACGAAGACCGAATATCTCTACGTGGACCTCGGCTCGGTCGACTATCCGTTCGCCACCGCGGTGAACACCACCAAGGTCACCGAACACATCCTGCGCACCGGCATCAACTATCACTTCAATCAGCCGGTGGTCGCGAAGTACTGAGCTTCAGCGACCCGCACGAAAGACACCGAAACCCCGGCCTCGCGGCCGGGGTTTTTGTTTGCGTCAGCGCCGCAATGGAACCAGGGCGGACCGGACTCGTTTGCCCGATGGTCCCTCCTATATTGCCAGTATGCGCCCGCACGATCTCCTGACGCCGCTTCCCTCCGGCCTTTGCTGCAAGCCGGGCGGATTCCACATCGATCCGGTGCGCCCGGTCAATCGCGCCGTGATCACCCACGGCCACTCCGATCACGCCCGCCCGGGCCACGGCGCGGTGCTGGCGACGCAGCAAACCCTCGACATGATGCGGCTGCGCTACGGCGACAACTTCGCGGGCTCAACCCAGGCGGTGTCGTATGGCGAGACCATCCGGCTGGGCGACACCACGGTCACGTTCCACCCTGCCGGCCACGTGCTCGGCTCTGCCCAGGTGGCGGTCGAAGCCGGCGGCATCCGCATCGTCGCCTCCGGCGATTACAAGGATGCGCCCGACCCGACCTGCGCGCCGTTCGAGATCGTGTCGTGCGACGTCTTCATCACCGAAGCGACGTTCGGGCTGCCGGTGTTTCGCCATCCCGATGCAGCGGGTGAAGTTGGAAAGCTGCTCGACTCGGTCAGGCTGTTTCCGGAACGGGCGCATCTGGTCGGCGCCTATTCGCTCGGCAAGGCCCAGCGAGTGATCGCGCTGATCCGGCAGGCCGGCTACGACGCGCCGATCTATCTGCACGGCGCGATGGAGAAGATCACACATTACTATGCGGAGCAGGGCGTGCCGCTCGGCGAATTGCGTGCCGTGAAGGGCGTCAAGAAGGCCGCACTCGCCGGCACCATCACGCTGGCACCGCCGTCGGCGACCTCGGATCTGTGGACCCGCCGCTTCCCCGATCCGCTCACCGCATTTGCCTCGGGGTGGATGCGGGTCCGCGCCCGCGCCCGCCAGCGCGGCGTCGAACTGCCGCTGGTGATTTCCGATCACGCCGATTGGGACGGCCTTACCGCGACCATCGCGGCCACCGGCGCCGGCGAAGTCTGGGTCACTCACGGCCAGGAAGACGCGCTGGTACATTGGTGCCAGACCAAGGGCCTCGCCGCCCGGCCGCTCGATCTGGTCGGCTATGGCGACGAGGATGAAGACGTCGGCATGCCGGCAAGCGACAGCGAGGCCGCAGAGGCATGAATCGCTTCGCCGAACTGCTCGACCGCCTCGGCTACGAGCCCGGCCGCAATAACAAGCTGCGGCTGATCACCAATTACTTCCGCGAAGTCGAAGACCCCGACCGCGGCTGGGCGCTGGCGGCGCTCACCGGCGCGCTGTCGTTCCGACACGCAAAGCCCGGACTGATCCGCGCCCTGATCGCCGAACGTACCGACCCGGTGCTGTTCGGCCTGTCCTACGACTACGTCGGCGACCTGTCCGAGACGGTGGCGCTGATGTGGCCCTCGCCCCATGCACAGCTCAATTCCCCTCCCTCTGGCAGGGCCTCCCCCCCTCCCCCTTGCGGGGAGGGGTTGGG
>NZ_QUMK01000110.1 GCF_010907035.1 Rhodopseudomonas sp. BR0M22 | reverse complement strand
CGTCGGCACCACGATCGCGCCGTGGCAGCTGTTTTTTCAGCAGAGCTATTTGATCGACAAGCGCATCACTCCGCGCTTCATCCGCTACGAGCGCTGGGATCTCTGCGTCGGCATCGGCCTGGTGATCATCGGCGCGGTGGCGATGATCGGCTTCTCGGCCGCGGCCTTCGCCGGCCGGCCGGAGTTCGGCGCCTATACCGATGCGCTCGGCACCGCGCACGGTCTGGAGCAGGCCGCCGGGCGGTTGCCGGCGATCCTGTTCGCGCTGGCGTTGCTCGACGCCAGCATCATCGGTGCGGCGGCCGTTTCGCTGTCGACCGCTTACGCGATCGGCGATGTGTTTGCGGTGGCGCATTCGCTGCATCGCAAGCCGCGAGAGGCGAAGGGGTTCTACGCGGTCTATGCCGGGTTGATCGCGTTCGCGGCGGCGCTGGTGGTGACGCCGGGGATGCCGCTCGGCCTGCTCACCAATGCGGTGCAGACGCTGGCCGGCGTGCTGCTGCCGAGCGCGACGGTGTTTCTGTTGCTGTTGTGCAACGACAAGGCCGTGCTCGGGCCATGGGCTAACGGCCGCGCCGGCAACCTGTTCACCGGCGCGATCGTCGCGGTGCTGGTGCTGCTGTCGGTCATCCTCACCGTGTCGGTGCTGTTTCCCGGCGTCGGCGAGGGGATGATCCTCGGCATCCTGGGCGGCGGCGTGGTCGGCGCGCTGCTGTTGTCCGGCGCCGTGGCGCTGATCGCGCGCCGCGCGCGGGGTGTCCGCGCCGAGCCCGTGGCGGAGCTCGCTGTTGCGCCGGAAGAGTGGCGGATGCCGCCGCTGGCGACGCTGCCGCCGGCCCGTCTCAGCGCCATCAGCCGCACCTGGTTGCTGGTGCTCCGCGGCTATCTGGTGCTTGCGGCCGGGCTGGTGCTGTACCGCATCGTCGAGTTGATCGCGCGCTGAGGCATCCGGCGGCTGCTGCGCTGGTCGGCTCAGCGCCGCCGCGACACCGCGGCCTCGCCGGTGCCGGTGGTGCCCGTCTTCAGTGCCAGCGACGCCACCGCGACGACGCGGTCGATCACCCCGTCGACGTCGTCGAGATCGCAGATGCCTTCCGACAGCCGCAGCAGACGTTCGCTGTCGCGCACGGTCTGCTGCGCCATCGCCAACGCGAAGTGCAGGCCCCAATAGATCTCGGCGTCCGGCTTGCCGGGCAGGGAGCGCCGCATCGCGGCTGCAAATTTGCGCAAGTGGTCGATCTCGCGGTTCTTGATCTTGCGGATCGGCGGAATGGTTTCAATCGCGGCGCGGATCATGAAGCGGGCGGCATCCGAGCGCTCGCTGTCCTGGCCGAGGCAGCCGCGCAATGTCGGGCCGATCAGCGCCCGCAACACCGCCTCGATCGGCGCGCGACCGCCGCCGGCGGATTCCGCGGCCTTGAGCTCGTTGAACCGCTCGCGATTGGTGGCGATCGAGCGGGTCACGAACAGTTCGGCGATCAGTTCGTCCTTCGAGCCGAAGTGATAGTTCACCGCGGCGAGGTTGACGCCGGCCGCGGCGACGATGTCGCGCAAGGTGACGTCGCCGAAGCCGCGCTCGGCATACAGCCGTTCGGCTGCGGTCAGGATCGCACTGCGTGTGGTGTCGGTGGACATGCCGCTCCGCGGGAAATCATCGTTCTTGCAATTCAAACAGCTGTATGAAACTATCGTTTCACAGCCGGAAGTCAATGCGCCGTCGGGCGCCGAGACGCCGGCAGCTTCGTTTTCGCGGTTCGTGGTCTCCCACCCCCGGGGGACGCGGGGCGGAAATCCGACTTGCGGGCGCGATGCGGCAGGACGACAGTGCCGCCACCCCGTCGGTCACAACAGTCTGGGAAAAACAGTGAGGATCGCCTGATGGATTTCACGATGTCCGATCGCCAAAGCGAATGGCTGGACCGCGTCACCAAGTTCATGAACGACCACGTTCGCCCCGCGGTGCCGATCTACAAGCAGCAGGACGCCGAGGGCGAGCGCTGGAAGGTGATCCCGGTTCTCGAGGAGCTGAAGGCCAAGGCGAAGGCCGAAGGTCTGTGGAACCTGTTCCTGCCGCCGTCGACGCACGACGACGACGAATTCCACGGCGCGGGTCTGTCCAACCTCGAATACGCGCTGCTGTCCGAGCAGATGGGCCACATCTCCTGGGCCTCGGAAGTGTTCAACTGCTCGGCACCCGACACCGGCAACATGGAAGTGCTGTTCCGCTATGGCACCAAGGAGCAGAAGCAGAAGTGGCTGCGGCCGCTGATGGCCGGCGAGATCCGCTCGGCGTTCCTGATGACCGAGCCGGCGGTGGCGTCGTCGGACGCGACCAACATCGAGACCCGGATCGAGAAGGACGGCGATCATTACGTCATCAACGGCCGCAAGTGGTGGTCGTCGGGCGTCGGTGACCCGCGCTGCAAGATCGCGATCGTGATGGGTAAGACCGATCCGAACGCCGCCCGCCATCAGCAGCAGTCGCAGATTCTGGTGCCGCTCGACGCCCCCGGCATCACCATCGAGAAGATGCTGCCGGTATTCGGCTTCGACGACGCGCCGCACGGTCACGGCGTGGTCAAGCTGGAGAACGTCCGCGTGCCGGCCTCGAACCTGCTGCTCGGTGAAGGCCGCGGCTTCGAGATCGCGCAGGGCCGCCTCGGTCCGGGCCGTATCCATCACTGCATGCGCACCATCGGCAAGGCCGAAGAGGCGCTGGAGAAGATGGTCAAGCGCCTGCAGTCGCGCGTCGCGTTCGGCAAGCGGATCATCGAATTCTCGGTGTGGGAGCAGCGGATCGCCGAAGCCCGCATCGACATCGAGATGACTCGCCTGCTGTGCCTCAAGGCCGCCGACATGATGGACAAGGTCGGCAACAAGACCGCGCAGCTTGAGATCGCGATGATCAAGGTGGCGGCGCCGCGGATGGCGCAGCGCATCATCGACGAAGCGATCCAGGCGTTCGGCGGCGCCGGCGTGTCGGACGACGCGGGTCTTGCCAAGGATTACGCCAACATCCGCACGCTGCGGCTCGCGGACGGCCCGGACGAGGTGCACAACCGCGCCATCGCCCGGCTGGAGATGAAGAAGTACGCCAACGCGGCGCACTGACGCGCAAAGGCAGCACAAAAACGTCATCGCCGGACTTGATCCGGCGATGCATCTCTTGAAAAGATGGATACCCGGGTCAAGCCCGGGTATGACCATTTCGGGATTGTCGGAACGCGCGGCGCGTAACGCGCGAACAAGAACAAGGAGCGTCACTTGGTCGGGAAGCGAAACGACGACGATTACACCGGCACCAAGCCGGTCGAGGAGCGGCATCGGGTCGACGAGGCCCGCCTCGCCGAATGGATGCAATCGAATGTCGAGGGCTATCAGGGCCCGCTCGAGGTTCAGCAGTTCAGGGGCGGGCAGTCCAACCCGACCTACAAGCTCGTCACCCCGAACCGTTCCTATGTGATGCGGCGCAAGCCGTTCGGCAAGCTGCTGCCGTCGGCGCACGCGGTCGACCGCGAATTCCGCGTCATCGCCGCGCTGGGCAAGCAGGGCTTCCCGGTTGCCAAGGCCTATGCGTTGTGCACGGACGATTCCGTGATCGGCGTGTCGTTCTACATCATGTCGATGGAAGAGGGCCGGGTGTTCTGGGATCCGACCCTGCCGACCCAGACGCCGGAGTCGCGCTGGGCGATTTTCAAGGCCAAGATCGAGACGCTGGCGCAGCTCCACAGCTACGATCCGGAGAAGATCGGTCTCGGCGACTTCGGCAAGCCGGGCAATTACTTCGCCCGCCAAGTCGATCGCTGGAGCAAGCAGTACAAGGCGTCGGTGGCCGAGCCCATCCCGGAGATGGAGCGGCTGATGGAATGGCTGCCGAACACGCTGCCGGTGCAGGAGCGGGTGTCGGTGGTGCACGGCGACTACCGGCTCGACAACATGATCTTCCATGCCACCGAGCCGCGCGTGCTGGCGGTGCTGGATTGGGAGCTGTCGACGCTCGGCGATCCGATGGCCGACTTCACCTATCTGTTGATGCAGTGGGCGATGCCGGGCCTCGCCGAGGCCGATCTCAAGGCGCTGAATCTGCCGACGCTGGAGCAGGCCGCCGACATCTATTGCAAGGCCGCGGGCATCTCCGGCGTGCCGAACCTCAATTGGTATCTGGCCTATAACACCTTCCGCCTCGCCGGCATTTTGGCGGGCATCGCCGGCCGCGTCCGCGACGGCACCGCCGCCTCCGACAAGGCCAAGGAATCCGCCGCCCGCACCGTGCCGATGGCGGAGCTGGCGTGGGAATACGCCCAGAAGGCCGGCGCGAAGTAAGCGGCGAGATTTCTATTCCAAAAAATGAAGGCGCGGTCCGAAACGGCCACGCCTTATTACTATCCGGTCATTCCGGGGCGCCGCGCAGCGGCGAGCCCGGAATCTCGAGATTGGTACGACGAGATTTCGGGGGCGCGCGTTTCACGCGCGCCCCCGAATGACTTGGGTTTCTCAGATCGGCTTGCCCGCATAGGGCATCGAAGCGGTCAGGCCACCGTCGACCGGGAACGCCTGGCCGTTGACGTAGGACGCTTCGTCGCTGAGCAGGAACAGCCCCATGGTGGCGAGTTCGTGCGGCTGGCCGGCGCGCTTCAGCGGGTTGAGCTGACCGATCTTGTGATCGGTGCCGCGGGCGCGGGCGCCGTCGAACACCGGCTTGGTCATGCCGGTCTCGATCAGGCCGGGGCACACCGCGTTGATGCGCACGCCGGTGCCGGACAGCGAATAGGCAGTGGTCTGTACCAGGCTGATGACGCCGGCCTTCGATGCCGCGTAAGGGTGTCCCGACGCGCCGCTCTTCAGGCCCGCGACCGAGGCGGTGCACACGATCGCGCCGTGGCCCTGTTTGATCAGATGCGGCATGGTGTGCTTGATCGCCAGAAACGGACCGATCAGGTTGACGCGCAGGATCTCCTGCCAATGCTCCGGCGTTTGTTCGGGCAGCGGCACCAGACCGCCGCTGATACCGGCATTGGCCCAGATGCCGTCGAGCTTGCCGTAGGCCGAGAGCGCCTTGGCGACGAAGCCCTTCACGTCGTCCTCGGAGCCGGCGTCAGCCATCACCGCCTCGGCGGTGCCGCCGGCCTTGCGCACCAGCTCGACGGTTTCGTTGACGCCCTCGGTGCGATCGACGGCGATCAGTTGCGCGCCTTCCTTGGTGAACAGCAGCGATGCCGCGCGGCCGATGCCGCTGCCGGCGCCGGTAATGATGATGGATTTGCCTTCGAGGCGGCCCATGCGTTGCTCCCTGCTGATCATTTGCGGCGTTTGCCGTTTGACGGAATTGGAACGACGATCGTTCGTCGACATCGCGCGTCCGACACACAAGTGACTTGAGACGATGCGAGGTCTGACGTACAGCGACTTGTGACCGGATTGAAGGATTTTCTCACATGACGAACGTGCCGCCGTCTTCCAACGACAAACCGTTCGTCGCCCAGCACTCGGTGCCGGTCGGCGTCACCGCGACGCGGTGGTGGTGGGTGCGGCACGCGCCGGTCCGCAGCGACGGCGGTAACATCTACGGCCAGATCGACATCGATTGCGATTGCAGCGACAAGGTGGTGTTCGACGCGGTCAGCCGGGTGCTGCCGCAGAACGCGGTGTGGTACGCGAGCAAGCTGAAGCGCACTCACATGACCGCGGACGCGATCTTCGCCGCCGGCTTCCCGCGACCCGAGACCATCACGCAGGATGCCGATCTCAACGAGCAGCATCTCGGCGACTGGCAGGGCACCAACCGCGCCGCGTTCTTCGCCAAGCTGCCGGTCAATCTCGACACCTTCTGGTTCGCGCCGATCGACGAGCGCGCGCCGAACGGCGAGAGCTTCATGGATTTGTACGAGCGCACCCGGCGTGCGATCGCGCGGATCACCGCTGCGCATCCGGGTGAAGACATCGTCGCGGTTGCGCACGGCGGCACCATCAAGGCCGCGATCGGCGTCGCGCTTCGCGATCAGCCGGAGCGGGGGCTCGCCTTCACGATCGACAATTGCTCGATCACCCGGCTCGACCATATGGCCTCCAACGGTCACGAGGGCTGGCGGATTCCGATGGTCAATCAGCAGCCGTGGATCGCCGACCCGTCGCACGCCGCGATGCATCAGCCCGCGGGCCCTGAATTGGCGACGCCGAGCAAGCTGGCCTAGGCGCCGTCATTGGGATGGTCTGACAAGTCTCACCGTCGTTGCGAGCGAAGCGAAGCAATCCAGAGTCGAGAACACTGATCCTGGATTGCTTCGTCGCTTCGCTCCTCGCAATGACGGACTGCAATAATCAACAGCACTCACAACGGGAGAGAAACATGAGCTTGTTCGACCTGACCGGCAAAGTTGCGGTCATCACCGGTTCGTCGCGCGGCATCGGCAAGGCGATCGCCGAGCGGATGGCCGAGCAGGGCGCCAAGGTGGTGATCTCGTCGCGCAAGCAGGACGCCTGCGACGCGGTGGCGAAGGCCATCAACGATCAATTCGGCGCGGGCACCGCGCTGGCGCTCGCCGCCAACATCTCCAGCAAGGACGATCTGAAGCGCCTGGCACAGGAAGCGACGCAGAGCTTCGGCAAGATCGACGCGCTGGTCTGCAACGCTGCGTCGAACCCGTATTACGGCCCGCAGGCCGGCATCAACGACGATCAGTTTCGCAAGATCCTCGACAACAACATCGTGGCCAATCACTGGCTGATCAGCGAGGTCGTGCCGCAGATGATTGCGCGCAAGGACGGTTCGATCACCATCGTCTCCTCGATCGGCGGGCTGAAGGGCTCGACCGTGATCGGCGCCTACTGCATCTCGAAGGCCGCCGACATGCAGCTCGCCCGCAATCTCGCCTGCGAATACGGCGAGCACAACATTCGCGTGAATTGTATCGCGCCCGGCCTGATCAAGACCGATTTCGCCCGCGCGCTGTGGGAGAACCCGGACACGCTGAAGGCCTCGACCGCGCGCTCGCCGCTGCAGCGGATCGGCGAACCCGACGAAATCGCCGGCGCCGCGATCTTCCTCGCCTCCAAGGCCGGCACCTTCACCACCGGCCAGACCATCGTGATCGACGGCGGCGCGACGATTAGCTGAGGCGCTCCTCCTCGCCACACACTCCGTCATTCCGGGATGCGCGCCGCAGGCGCGCAGACCCGGAATCCCGAGGTTATAGTAACGAGAGAGATTCCGGGTTCGCGAGCTGTCGCTCGCGCCCCGGAATGACTAGCGGAAAGGAGCGGCGACTACTCCACCGCCGCGTACACCAGATCGCGCACCAGGGTGCGGAAGTATTCGCGCTGTCCCGGCCCTTGCGACATGAACACCGCGAACATCTGTTCGGCAGGGTCGATCCAGAAGAACGTGCCGGCGATGCCGCTCCAGTAGTACTGGCCGACCGAGCCGGGGAACGGCGAGATGCCGGCTTGCGTGCGGACCGCAAAGCCGAGGCCGAAACCGTTGCCCGGCGGCAGGATGTAGTTGTCCGGCGGGATGTGCGCCTCGAGGTGGTTGCTCGCCATCAGCTCCAGCGTCTTGCGGCCGATGATGCGCGTCCCATCCAGCGTGCCGCCACTCAGCAGCATCTGGCAGAACCGCGCATAGTCCATCGTGGTCGAGACCAGACCGCCGCCGCCGGATTCCATCACCGGCTTTTCCAGCATGTTGAACAGCGCCACCGGATCGCCGGTCCACGGGTCGGTCGGGAACGCCTCGGCGAGGCGACTCTTGTTCTCTGCCGATGTGTGGAACCCGGTCTCGGCCATCTGCAGCGGCGCCAGGATGCGTTCGGTGAGGAACGTGCCGAGCGTTTGGCCGGCCACCACTTCGATCACCCGGCCGAGGATGTCGGTCGAGCGGCTGTAGTTCCAGGCTGCGCCCGGTTGGCACACCAGCGGCATCGAGGCGACCAGACGGGCGTGTTCCTCGTTGCTGATCTTGCGGCTGCGGATTCGCGAGGCGCGATACATCTGATGGATCGGGCCATCGCCGGTGTGGTCGTAGGTGATGCCGGAGGTGTGGCGCAGGAGATCCTGGATGGTGATCGCTCGCTGCAGCGGCACCAGTTCGAGTTCGCCGCCGCGCACGATGCCGACATTGGTGTTCTCGAATTCGGGAATGAACTTCGAGAGCGGATCGTCGAGCAGCATGTGGCCGTCTTCCACGAGCTGCATGATGCCGACCGAGACGATCGGCTTGGTCATCGAGAAGATCCGGAAGATGCTGTCCTGGCTCATCGGCGCGTCGGAACCCGGCGCTTGCCGTCCCAGCGCCTCGAACCAGCCGATCTTGCCCTTGCGCGACACCAGCACGGTGACGCCGGGGATGGTGCCCTTGTCGATCTCGCGCTTGAAGGCGTCCGACATCACCTGCAGCCGTCGCGGCGACAGGCCCAGGGTTTCGGGCTTGGCATCCGGCAAAGCGGGGGTCTGCGGAGTGGCGGCGGAGGTTGCGGCGGCGGTCGCGGTCATTGCGTCTCCCGGGGGCTGTTTTTTGTTGTGATCGGGCGCCGGCGTTCACACGCGTGTCATCCGGGCCTTCGGACGGTGTTCCGCGCCAGATTGACCCATAAAATCCGGCTTGAACAGGGTGCTTTTCCGCAGTAACCAGCCGCGGTTTCGCCGCCTTCCAGGCTGGCGCCGACTAGGATGGAGAACGATGGCCAAAGCAAAGTTTGAACGTAACAAGCCGCATTGCAACATCGGTACGATCGGTCACGTCGACCATGGCAAGACGTCGCTGACGGCGGCGATCACCAAGGTTCTGGCGGAGACGGGCGGTGC
>NZ_QUMK01000010.1 GCF_010907035.1 Rhodopseudomonas sp. BR0M22 | reverse complement strand
ACCCTACAGCCCTCACCCCGGCCCTCTCCCCGCAGGCGGGAGAGGGAGAACCGGCGCTGCGCTTCAGCTCGCTGCGAACTTCACCAGCTTGATGGCGTCGAAATCCTGGACGCCGCCGCCGACGCGCTTGGTGGTGTAGAACAGCACGTAGGGCTTCGACGAATACGGATCGCGCAGCACCCGCACGCCCTGGCGATCGACGATCAGATAGCCGCGGCGGAAATCGCCGAACGCGATGCTGAGCGAGCCCGCGGCGATGTCCGGCATCTCCTCGGCATCCGCGAGCGGGAAGCCGGCCAGGCTGGCGCGGCCGCCGGCGGTGACGGGCGGCTGCCAGATATAGGCGCCGGAGGAATCCTTGAACTTGCGGATCGCCGCCTGGGTGCGCCGGTTCATCACGAAGCTGGCGTTCTGGCGATAGCCGGGCCGCAGCGCGTAGATCAGATCGATCAGCACGTCGGCCGGCGCCGAGGAGGCAAAGCCCGACGAGACGCCGGTGGCGATGGTGCCGAGCTTGCCCCAGCTCCAGGCGCCGTTGTCCACCGTCGGCACGGCCAGAAAGCCCTTCGGCTTGTTGATGCCGTCGCCGGCCACGAAGGCGAGGCCCTCCTGCTCGGCGAACACCTGGTCGATTTCGCCCGCCAGCCAGTCGTCGAGATTCACCGCCGCGTCGTCGAGCAAATTCGCGGTCGCGGCCGGCATCGCGTACAGCTCCATCGCCGGGAACGACAGCGCGTCGAACGACGGCGAGGCGGTCTGCGGCCGGGGATCGGTCTCGCCGACCCAGCCGGTCGCCGGACCGGCGATCGTGTACGGCTTCTTGTAGACGCCGCCGGAGATCTCGCGCACCGAGGCCAGCGCCCGGATCGGCGAGATCGTCGCCAGCCGCGCCGAGATGCTGCGCTCCAGCTCGCTCGGCACCAGATAGCCGCCGTCCGGCGACGAGCCGATCGACATCGCCTTGGTCTCGATCCGGCGCAGCCCGCTCGCATCGCCGCTGCGCACATAGGCGTCGAACGCGCTGTTGTGCTCGCGCTGATCCGCCGCCGGCGGCCGCTCGGTTGCCAGTTGCGGCCGCGCCGCCTTCAGCGCCAGCTCGTCGAGCCGGCGCTGCTGATGATCGAGCGCCGCGTCGATCCGCGCCAGCTTCTCCTCGGCGACGACGTCGCCGCGGCCGCCCTCGATCGCCTTCAGCCGCGCGTCATTCTCGGCCTTGTAGTCCTCGAAGGTGCGCATCAAGGCATCGAACACCTGCTGCGCATCGTCGCCGGCAAGGCCGGCCTTGGTCTCGGGAGCGTGGTCGAACGTGGTCATCATGAGATCCCTTGTGGTGATGATGAAGGAGGTCGGTCTTAAAAAAGTCGTCGCCCCGCCCCGCAGCGCGCCCCCTCTCCCGCCTGCGGGAGAGGGTTGGGGTGAGGGCAGCCGGGCATCGCAGCGTCGGGGCTCAGGACGACGCTCCATCGCCCGCGTCGGCGCTCCGTGCTGATGCGGGCGCGCGCGGGGCGAGGTCCGGGCGCGCCCGGCCAGTGATACTCGCCAGCGCCTGTTTGCGGCCGGCGCGGGTGGACAGCGTCGCCGCGATCCTCCCGCGCCGGATCGGCGATGCCGGTGCCTCCGCGGCATCGTCGGAACTCATCGCTGCCGCATCGTGGACGCGGCACCACGCCGCCTCCGCCGCGGCGCGCTGCGGCGAGGGCCGCGGCGTCTGCTTGACGGTGGCGATGCGCGCGCCGTTCAGCAGCGGAAAGGTGACGATCGAGATCTCCCAGAGATCGACCTGATACAGCCGCCGCACCCGCGTCTTCGGATCGATCCGGCCGCGCACGGTGCGATAGCCGATCGACAGCCCGTCGATCGCGCCTTCGCGCAGCAGGGCGAGGAGTTCACGGCCGCGCGCCACGTCCGGGATCAGCCGGCCACGGGCGCGCAAGCCCCGCCAGTCCTCGATCAGTTCGAGCCAGACACCAACCGGCTCGGCGGGATCGTGCTGAAACAGCATCGGGATTTTGCGCAGGCCGCGCTGCTTCAGCGTCTGGGTGAAGGCGCCGGGCATCACCATGTCGCGCGCCTGATCGACCTCGCCGAACAGGCTGGCATAGCCTTCGATGCTGCCGTCGCCGGCCAGCACAAATCGCGCCGGCGCCGGCACGGCATCGGTGAGCGGGGCAAGCATGAGCGCCTCGTGAAAACGATGGATGGAGAGAACGATCTGCTGAATCGAGTGCCGACACGCCGCGCCGCGATCAGCGGCAGGCGGCGCCGGCCCTCCCCCCCCCCTTTGCGGGGAAGATGGACGGCTCGTCAGGTCGGCTGAGGCGAGGTTCGCGCGTCGCGGCGCCTGCTTAGCAAAGCGGCGCGACGCCCTCCCCGCCGCAGCGAACTACTTCGCGCGCTTCTTGGCCGGCCGGCGCGGCATCGGCTTCGCCCGCGCGCGCCGCGGCACGGCGCTGTGCGCCTGATCGAGATGGCTGAGAAATTCGCGAAACACCTTGGACGGATCCTTGGCCGATTTGGTCTCGCGGCGGATCGACGCCATCACGCGGTGCAGCCGGTCCATCGATTGCGCCTGGTCGGTCATCGGGCCCCTCCGTCGTCGTCACGCTCCAGCGCGCCGCGCCGGCGCCGCCGGGCCCGGCGGTTGAACAGCTCCAGCGCGTGGACGAAGTCGTCGAACCGCCGCACCGCCGCCGCCCACTCCCGAAGTACAAACCACAGCCCGAGACTGGCGCCGACTGCCCACAGCAGCAAAGCCACGTGAGCGAGGTCCCCGCGCTCGGAAAAAATCTTGATCAGATCGGACATCAGCACCCTCGCGCGCAGACATCCGCGTGGCGGACAATCGTCCTCGCGCCGTCAGTCGTTCTTCATCGTGAGAGGAATGCTCGCGCTCGCAGCTCAGCGGCGCAAAAACCCGAAGCCGTCGCCGGGAGGCTGCTCGTTGATATCTTCATCCCGCAATACGCGCGGCTCCGGCCCGGGTTTGAAGAAGCCCGGAAAGCGAAAGGTCTTGGGCGGCAGATCCTTGCCGTCGACCCATTCGATGCTGGTCGGTAGTTCGCCGTCCCGGTCCATGAACTCCTTCACGGCGGGCCACGCGTGCGCGTAGGGAATAAACAGACCGACCGGCCGCAGATCGCCTTGCAGCGTCCGCAACCACTCCTTGATCCTGCTCATGTCACCCTTGGAGTAACAATCAAGCGGCTGCCTGATCCGGCCATCCCACTTCGAATAGTGCAAGAAGACGCCGAAATCAGGTGTCCCAACCATTGTGAGATGCACGTTGACCTGATCGACTTCCGGCTTGCCATCGGTGCCATTGAGCCCGGTAATCTCGAGCCCCCACTCATCGTTGCCACCGACAGCGCTAGACCAGAGATTTTCGCTCGGCGAAAGGAAGTAAGGCGCTAGCTCGCCGGGCTCGGGCCAACCGTCCGGATCCAGATCTTGAAAGTAGATCCGCTTCCTCACTTCGTTCTCCAGACTTGTCATTCGCCCTGCCACATCACGCTCGCCCGGCCTGATTTGGGCTCGCGAATCGTGACATACGGATTGCCCAATTGCAGTCCGACTTTCGGCAACAGCTGCAGCCTGCGAGCCGCCAATCCTCACCCCAGCCGGTCGCCGCCCTCCAGCGGCGCGTAGCCGACGGCTTCGCGCTTTTCGTTCAGGCTGAGGAACGGCGCTGCCGTGACGCGGTCCCACAGCGCGGTGCGGTCGGGCGACAGCGCGTCGATCTGGTCGGTGTCGATCACCAGGCGGACGCCGTCTCCGAATTGCGGCGACAGCCACTGCGCCAGCGCGTTGCCGACGCGCGTCGCCAGCGGCAGCACGGTCTGGCGCACGAAGCTGCGGTTCGCTTCCTGATAGTTCGAGAAGGTGTTGTCGCCCGGAATACCGAGCAGCATCGGCGGCACGCCGAAGGCGAGCGCGATCTCGCGCGCCGCGGCGTGCTTGGCTTCGAGAAAATCCATGTCCTTCGGCGACAGCGCCATCGGCTTCCAGTCGAGGCCGCCTTCGAGCAGCAGCGGCCGGCCGGCATTGGCGGCGCCTTCGTAGGTCTGCTCCAGCTCGCGCTTGAGGCGGTCGAACTGCGTCTCATTCAGCACCGCGCCTTCCGGCCCGGCATACATCAGCGCACCGGAGGGGCGCGCCGAATTGTCGAGTAGCGCCTTGTTCCAGCGCGCGGCGGCGTTGTGGGTGTCGACCGCGGCGGCGGCGGCTTCGAGCGGCGCCAGGCCGTAGTGATCGTCGAGCGGATGGAACAGCGTCAGATGCAGGATCGGCGGGATCGCGCCGTGCTGATCGAACCGCACGCTGCGACCGCCGACGCTGTAGTCGTAAGCCTCCGCCCAGCCGTCAGCACCCGGCACCACCTTGATGCGGTCGGGGCGCAGCGCGTAAAGTTCGTGGACCTGATCGCCGAGTGCGACCGCTTCGAGATAGGCGTTGCCGGCGAGCAGCAGATGCGCCACCAGCGTCTCGCGCAGCGCCGCCCCGTCCTGCCGCGGATTGGGCCGCGCCAGCAGCTGCGCCAGCGGATGCGCCTCCTTCTCCTGCGCGCCGTCGAATATCGAGTACACGCAGCCGCCGACATGCTCGGCAATCAGCCGCACACACCGATGCACAACCGCGTTGCGCACGTAGCCCTCGCGGGCCAGCCCGGCATAGTCGCGCGGCGTCCAGCGCGCGAGGCCGCCCGACTCGAACGCCAACAGCCGCGCGGTGCGCGACGCCTTGGCTTCGGGCGGCGCGAGATAGGCCTTGAGACGATCGAACATGAGTCAGTCCTTTACAGCCGCAGCGCAGCGCCGCCGGCATTACAGCGCGCGGACACGCGCCCTGCCGGTTCGCCACTGGGGAGGCATGTTGAGCGTGAGGCAGGCACGTTCAGATCGATGCGGCCGAAAACACAACGGCCCCGGCCACGCGAAACCCGCGCGGCGCGAGGTCGAAGTTAATGTAGGAGATCAGACTGCGTTCAACCGGCCGCAATCCGAGCCGCCTCGGCGGCCGCACGGTGCATGCTGCTCGACATCTCGCTCGTCACGGTGCTCTGCTCTTCGACAGCGGCAGCGGTCGAGGTGACGTATTCGCTGACCTCGTTGATCGCCTGCTTGATGGCGTTCAGCGCACTCGCGACATCACCCGAGATTGTGTTGAGGCTGCTGATTTCCTCGCCGATTTTGTCGGTGGCCTGCTTGGCCTGATTGGCAAGGTTCTTGACCTCGGCGGCGACCACTGCGAAGCCGCGACCGGCCTCGCCGGCACGCGCCGACTCGATCGTTGCATTGAGCGCCAGCAAGTTGATCTGACCAGTAATGTTGTTGATCAGTTCGACGATGCCACTCATCGATTGCGCTGCGCTGGTGAGTCGCTGCGCCTGGGCGTCGGCGTTCGAGACCCGGTCGACGGCGCCGGAGGCGGTCTCTCGCGACTTGGTCATGGTCGAGGAGATTTCGCGCACCGACGTATTCAGCTCTTCGGCACCTGCAGCCACCGTCTCCATCATCCCGCGCACCCGCTCGTTGCCGATCCGGGCAAGCACCTGCTTGGTAACATCGGTGGCGAACTTCACGACCTTGAACGGTCGGCCATTGAGATCAAGAATAGGATTATAGGACGCCTGAATATAGACCTCCCGCCCCCCCTTGCCGATCCGCTTGTATTCGGCCGCCTGGTATTCGCCGCGATTGAGCGCGGCCCAGAACTCTCGATACGCCGCGCCATCACGCTCCGACGGATCGACGAACATGCTATGGGACCGGCCCTTGATCTCGCCCAGCGTATAGCCCAGCGCATGCAAAAAATTGTCGTTGGCGGTCAGCACGGTGCCGTTCATGTCGAACTCGATCACCGCCTGCGACTTGCCGATCGCGGCGATTTGGCCGGCCATGTCGGCATTACGCAGTTTTTGCTCGGTGACATCGGTGGAGAATTTCACCACCTTGGCGGGCCGGCCCTTGTCGTCGAAGATCGGATTATAGGACGCCTGCAGCCAGATTTCCCGGCCGCCTTTGCCGATCCGCTTGTATTCAGACGCCTGGTATTCGCCGCGATTGAGCGCGGCCCAGAATTCGCCATACCCGGCACTGTCTCGGTCGGCCGGCTCGACGAACATGCTGTGGTGCTTGCCCTTGATCTCGTCGAGGCTGTAGCCGATGGTTCTGAGAAAATTCTCGTTCGCGGTCCGGACCGTCCCGTCCATGTTGAACTCGATCACCGCCTGCGAGCGATTGGCCGCCGCCACCTGCCCGGCGAAATCGACATTCTGCAACCGGATCGCTGCATCGGCCCACTCGACCACCACCCCTGCACGACTGCCGTCCGCATTGTTGAGCGGCGTTGCGATCAGATCGAAGATCCGCGGTCCGATCTGAATCGTCGCGCGATGCACCGAGCTGAGGCTCTTCAGCATCTGACGCTGATGACTTGGATTCTTGTGGAAGTTGTCGATGTTGGTGCCGATCAGCGTATCGACATTGAACTTCGGAAGTTCCTTGCGAAGGTCGCTCTCGGCATCGCGCAGCAGGGAAGTGACCGAGTCGTTCATGTAAACGATGTTGAGATCGGCGTCCGAGACCATGATGTTGGCACGGACAGCTTTCGTCGCCATCAGCGTCAAGCCGCCGGCATCGCTCTTGGACTTACGACTGAACATTGATTCTCCCGACGTGCGGCGCGGACGATGAAACTCGTAACCACTCTGAGGAAGAATCCGGTAATGATCGATTAATGCTGCAACTCGTAGAAGTACCAACGACCGGTCGACGGCATTGATCAGCCAACAGCCAATTATCTCGGAGACTGGCCTCGAACTTAAGACGGCATCGATACCATCACACGCGATGCGCGAATTTCATTCGATCGACACGTTGATTAGCTGAGCCAGACGAACCAAGTCAGCCCCATTATCATCACGGCCAAACCAGTACTGATGGTGAGCAACGCAAGCACCGACGGCCCGCGTTCCCCCTGCCTCGCCTCGATCGCACTTTCAACGATACGGCCGTTTTCGTGGGTCGCCATGTATCCCTCCTCGCAAGCTGGTCGTGCGCTGTCAGCACGTCATCGAGGAGTCAAACGCGTCATTAGCTTACCCGTTCCGACTGACGATCCCGTCGGCAAGAGGCATGCGGCCAACGATCATGGAACCAGAAACGCGCCTGGGGAGATCGGCGTCGATGCACTCTGAGCGCGCAATCGACACAACAAAGCTCCGACACCTCAATGCGGCGCCGTCGTTCGAACCCAATTGTGGAGCATGGCCCAACCTTATGCGGCGAGCGTCACGCTGTCAAGGACTATTTTCTTATCCAGACTTCACCGCGGCAACAGTCTGCTGCCGAGCGTGGCTGCCGAGCAGCAGGCCCGCCAGCAGCATCAGAAATCCCATCGCGGGCGGCGCGAACATGGCTTCTTCCTGAAACAGACCGTTGGTCAGCACCACCAGAATGCCAAAGGCTGCGAGGCCGAGCAGCAGGATCCCGGAGCGCGCATAGAGCCGCCAGCACGCCAGCGCCACCAACACATAGAAGCCGAGCGGTATCAGAGCGGCAACACCCATCTGGTACAGCAGCACGCCGATCGAACTTTCGGCAGCGCCTTCGACCGCTCCGGCCTGCTGTGCGGCCTGCCAATTGATGCCGGAGAACCCTTCCGTCAGATTGCCACCCAATCCCAGTCCACGACCGAGCGGCGCGTGAAGGAAGCCGTTCACACCGCCCATCAAGCCGATGACGTGATAGTCGCCGATCTGCAGGCCGGTGCGGATGAGGACAGCCGCATAGACCGCGAGCACCACGACCGCGCCGCCGAGTACCAGGATTGGACCGACAAGAGCCGTGCCGATCCAGGCGGCCACGACGAACAGCACCATGATCGCCGCGCCTTTGACGCCGCACAGCAACATCAGCGCAAACGCCAACGCGCCAAGTACGCGGCGCCCCACCGCCAGCAGAAACAGTGCGAAAAATCCGACGCCATAGGCGAAGCTGACCGGACTGATGTTCGGTCCGTACAGCCGCAGCATTTGGCCGAGGCCTAGGCCGCTCAGCAACGACGTGTTGAAGAAGTCGACGACGAACAAATCCTTGATCCCGACGATCACCTTTCCGGTGGCCCGCATTTCGCGCTCCCACACACCGGAATTGGTCGCCTTGATCTCTTCGAGCCGCCAGTAAGCATGGCCGTTGGTGATATCCAGCCATGCGTCACGGAATGCAAATTCGATACCGCCACAGATCAGCACCAGAACGGCGATCGTTACCACATAGGGTGTCACCCGGATCCGGTGGGTCGCGGCGGCCAACAGCGCGAGTTGAAACAGTAGGATCGGCAGTGCGATGTTGCGGAGATAGATCGCCGCGGCCTTCGGCTCACGGGCGAGCCCGATCATGAAGTAGATACCCATCACGCCGAGCACCGCGGTGCTCGTCAGCAGCAGCCGGTTCAGCGCAGGCGATCGCTGCGACACCGCCGCACGCGCGAAAGCGACGAGCCACAGCACCGCACAGATCAGGAAATTGTAACCCTTCAGAAATTCGAGTTCGGACGGTTCAGCCACGAGGGGTGAGAACAGCGACACGAACAGGTTCTGAAACATCATCAGAAAGATCGCGATCACCGGGCCCTGCGCCGGCATCGCGGTCGCGATCGCGATCGCGACCAGCGTCTCGACCGCGATCGCCAGCATCGGGCTGACGACGTGCAGCAGCGGCGAACATGCCGTGGCAGTCACCGCGACGACGAAGGTCAGAACGATCCTGGCGAGCGGTTCGCCCGCATGGTCGACATCGACATTCGAGAGCGCTTCTGGGCGCGCATCACGAACAGCGGACGTATCGGCGAGCCGCATGGTTCGTGCCTCTGTTGCGCTGATTGGACGAGCCTTCATCGATAGCAGGCAACGCCGAAGAACCGGTTAACCATCGCGGGTTCCGCTCGCTGGCGGATCGCGGTCAGCGCCCACGTTAATCATTCGGCAAGAAACGCCGATGCGAGCCGTCCGCTCGCGACCGTTGCGCTTGATTCGCGACACACGCGCATACTACGAAAATAGCTCAATCGAAGGCGTCATCGAACAAGACGTCACCGAACCAGACTGGAGCGCTTGGTCATGCGGAGCATCGGACAGATCATCGGCGACTACGACAATCCGAACAGCCTCGGTTCGAAGTTCCGGCGGCGGCGTAGCGCACCACTACGAGAGATGATCGAAGCTGTTCACACAGAAAAGGGCTCGGTCCGAATTCTCGATGTCGGCGGCATGGAATATTATTGGGACATGCTTGGCCCGGACTACCTCGCACAGCACAAGGTCACCATCGACCTGCTCAATCTGAAAGACGACATCCGTCCCGTCAAAAATCCGGAATTCTTTCGCGCGATCGAAGGCAATGGCTGCGACCTTCCGTTCCCCGACAACGCCTACGATATCTGCCATTCCAATTCGGTGATCGAGCACGTCGGCAATTGGCACAACAAGCTGTCGTTCGCGCGTGAAACGACGCGTGTCGCGCCGCGTTACTTTCATCAGACGCCGAATTTCTGGTTCCCGTGGGAGCCCCATCAGAGCATGGCTTTCTATCATTGGCTGCCAGCCCCGATGCAGCTCTGGATCGCACGGCATCACCGGCTCGGTTGGGCCAAGACCAAGGCGCAGACGGTGACCGATGGAATGTGGGCCGTGGAGCACGCCAGCATGCTCGACCGCACCATGGTCGACAGCCTGTTCCCCAACGCCAAGATCATCGTCGAGTACTTCGTCGGTCTGCCGAAGTCGTTCGTTGCGATGCGGGCTTGAAACCCTCGAATTCTGGCCGGCTCGGAACAGAAAATCGGCATGCGATCGACCGCGGCGAGCTCATCGCTCCCGCCGAAGCCCTTTGACACGAAGTCAAATTGGGTTCGCGTGAAACAACCTGCCAAAAGGCCGTCGCTCGAATTCCAATTCGATCGCGGTTGGAAATGTGCCGGTCCGCTTCGGCCAGGCGTAGGCTGGCCGAGACAGCTACTGCTTTTTGAGCGCGTCGCCGACCGAAGTGTATTTGGCGGTCACGGTGGTGCCCAGCGCGTTGACGGCGACGACGATCACAGTGCTGATACCTGCGGCGATCAGGGCATATTCGATCGCGGTGGCGCCACGCGTGTCGGCTTGAAAACGGGCAATCAACTGCCGCACCGAACTCTCCTGTATTCGCACGCCCCGTGGCCCGACTGGGTGGAACCTGGCCGAACACTAGCGGTGACAGGTTACAGGAATCTTGATGTCGATCCGACCAAACGGCGGTTACGGATCGGCGTTCGGAAGCGGTAACGGATGCCCTGGCACCAGGTCGGGCCCTGCCGCGGTCAAGGCCGCACGACGATCCAGCACCGCATGGTGAAATTGCTCCAGTACCAGACCGAAGGGCTCGAGATCCTCGATCGCGCCGTCATCATAACAATCGAGCGTGTCGCGCAGGATCTTGTCGATCTCGTGCTGCAGAGCCTCCAGGGCCTCCAGAGACTCTGCCTTGCGCGCCTTTGCCACCATCGCCAGTGCGTGATCCCGCATCTTGGCGCCGGCTTCTCGCTCGTCGCGGGTCAGGTAACTGCGGAACCAGGCGCCGGCCGAGCCGAGGCCGGACAGCAGCAGCACCAATCCCCAGATGTAATCGCTGTTGCGCTCCATGAAGGTACGGTCGGTACCGTCGATGAATGCAGCCGCGCCGCGATGCGCCGGGATCGCCGCGTCCTTCTCGGTGTCGGGCGCCTCGATCTTGCCGGCGAGCGGCATCTCGCGCGAGATCTGCTGACGGGCGGCGAAGATCTGCCGCGTCAGCTTGGTGACCGTCACCGACGACAGCGACTGTCGCGCGATGATCAGATGATTGACGCTGACGGTGTCGACCTTGTCCTCGGGACGCGCCGGCTTCGTCGAGAAGATGCTGCCCGGAATCTCCTCTGACTCGTAGATCGGATACTTCTTGGCGATCGCATCGCCGACATCGATCGGCAGAAACCGCAGTTCGCCGCGCGCTTTGGCGGTCGCGGCGATGGCTTCGCCGGTGATCTTGCTGTCGAGCGGGCCGACCGCCAGAAACGCATCGAGTGAGGGATCGCCCGCCATTTCGGCGAGCTGCCCGGTGGCGAACTGCTCCTTGTGCACCTTGTCGGGAGCAACTCCGGACTCGGCCAGAATGATGTCGAACAATTTGACGTTGGCCGGCGTCCGGCCAATCACACCGACCCGACGACCGGCCAGATCCGCGATGGTCTTGACCGACTTCTTGCCCTTCCCTGCCGACGCTGGCGCCCACAGCACGACGACGTTCTTGCGCAACACCGCCACCGCCTGCGCATCCGCCGGCAGATCGAGATCGGCACGGGTCACCGCGAGATCCGCCCTGTGGTTACGAAACGCTTCGATGCTCGGCGTTGCCCCGCCGGTGACCAGCGGCACCAGCCGGACCGCGGCACGGTCTCGGGAAAAGCTCTGGGCCAGAGCTTGCACCAGCTTCAGATCTTCGCCGCCGCCCGGCCCGACCGCGATCTTCAAGCTCACCGGCCGTAGCTCGTAGAACACGACGGCCAGCACACCGACTGCAACCAGGATGAAAGTCAGGACTGCCGCCAGCGCGAAACGGGCGCGATTGCGGCGGCGCCGATTGCGAAAAGTATCGCTCCGATTGCCGTCTGGGGATGCCATCCCGTCACCCGCTTCTCGCGCCCGAGCGGCGCCAGCCAACGCCCTGCGCCGAGCTTACGGCCGTTGTGCGGCAGAGTACTGAATTTTCAGTTGCGGGCTACCGGCAAATGCCAGGGCCTTTGGGCTCCCTATTCCGAAAGCGAGAGCGTCGGTTCAGGGCCGGCGAGCTTCCGCTCTTCCATCGCCACAATGCACAGCGCCGACGCAGCCAACATCAGCGCCGCCGCACCGAACACCCAGCGGAATGCCGCCACCATGTCGGCAGCAGCAACGTTGCCGGTGACGTGGCGATGCTCGCCGCCGCCGAGCTGGATGTCACCGCCCAGCGCGATCAGCAGGATCGCCGTGAACGCCGCGACCGTAAACGAGGCCATCAGCGCCCGAAAGAAGTTCATCGCGCCCGTCGCGGTGCCGATCTGCGGCCGCGGCACTGCGTTCTGGATCGAGACGACGCTGACCGGAAACACCGTGCCGAGTCCGAGCGAACACAGCGACAACAGCGCCAGGAACAGCCATAGCGGCAGCGGCGTCAGAATCGCGATCGCCGAGGCCATCAGCGCCGCGAAGCCCGTGCCGAGAATCGCGATCCGCTTGTAGCGCTCGACATGCACCATCGCCCGACCGGTGAACGCCGCGCCGAACACCGAGACAGCCGCGATCGGGATCAGCGCCAAGCCGGATTGGCTCGCGGTCAGGTGGTACACCGCCTCGTAGTACAGCGGCATGTGCACGGTCAGCGCAATCATCGCACCCATGGTGAAGGCGCCCCCGGCCATCGCCCATGGCACCACGGTCCCGCTCATCAATGGCAGCGGCAGGAACGGCTCGCGCGCCCGCAGCGCGTGCCAGACGAAGCTCGCCGCCAGCAGCACCGCCGCCCCCGACAGCGCCAGGATCGTCGGCGAAAGCCAGGCGAAGCGGTTGCCGCCCCAGGTCAGCACCAGCATCACCGCCATCGCCGCGGACATCAGCAACACACCGCCGAGCCAGTCGACCTTGCGGCGGCGATGATACACTGGAATCTTCGCCATCTTCGGCAACAGCAGCCCTAGCGCGGCGATCGCCAGCGGCAGATTGATCCAGAAGATCATCGACCAATGCAGGTGCTCGGCGAAGAAGCCGCCGAGGATCGGCCCGCCGATCCCGGCCGACACCCACACACCGGAGAAATACGCCTGATACTTGCCCCGCTCGCGCGGCGTGACGACATCGGAGATCACGGTCTGCACGATCGGCATGATGCCGCCGCCGCCCAGCCCCTGCAGAGCGCGGCCGAGGATCAGGACCAGCAGGCTCGGCGCCAGGGCGCACATCACCGAACCGGCGACGAACAGGCTGAGCGAGACGATGATCATCACCCGCCGGCCATAGATGTCGGCCAGACTGCCGAACACCGGCGCCACCGCTGTCGACGACAGCAGATAGGCAGTAATCACCCAGGACAGACTCTCGACGTCGCCGAATTGCCGTCCGATCGTCGGCAACGCCGTAGCGACGATCGTCTGATCGAGCGCGGCGAGGAACATCGCCAGCAGCAGGCTCAACAAGATCGCACGAACTTCGCCCTGAGTCAGCGCGCCGGCCGGCGCCAGCGGCGGTGCGTCGCCGAGATTGATCACTTCGGTGGGAATGCTGGAGAGTTCGGCGGCAGCTTCGTCGGACAGCAGATGATGCGTCGGGTCCGCAGACCTGCGGCTCTGGCGTTCGGACATGCTCATGCGTGCGCGGAATCTCGTGGGCTGGAACGATGCGGAGGAAATTCGCCAGTGCGTCCTACTAACGCATCCCCTGCTGAAACGACAGCAACGTGAACGCATGGGTGCACCGCGTACCGCTCCCAGTCCGCTGACTCGAGATATCATCACCCCGCGGTGAAGTGTTCCGCATAGCAAAATTTGCCCACGGCTATTGGGATCGGAGGTCAGGCATGATTGGGTTCAAGCGACGTCTCCTCGCCACCTGCGCCGGCGCAGTGGCCATCGCGGGATTGTTATCGCCGCGGGTCGCCGACGCGTGCACACGTTTGGTTTACCTCGGTGCCGAGAATCAGGTCATCACAGCGCGCTCGATGGACTGGGCGCGTGACATCGGCACCAATCTTTGGATCTTCCCCCGCGGCATCAAACGTTCCGGCGAGGCCGGCCCCAATTCGGCCCAATGGACCGCGCGCTACGGCAGCGTCATCGCGTCGGCCTATGACGTCGCGACCTCGGACGGCATCAACGAGGCGGGTCTGGTCGCGAGCGTGCTGTGGTTGGCGGAATCGCAATATCCGCCGCTCGGCGGCTCCAAGCCGGGCCTGGCGCTGTCGCTATGGGCACAATATGCGCTCGACAACTTTGCCACCGTGGCCGACGCGGTCGATGCGCTGGCCAAGGAACCGTTCACGGTCGTCACTGACAATATGCCGGGCGAGCAACGCCTTGCCACGGTGCACCTGGCCCTGTCGGATGCCTCCGGCGACAGTGCCATCATCGAATACATCGAGGGCAAGCAGGTGATCCATCATGGCCGGCAATACCAAGTGATGACCAACTCGCCGACCTTCGATCAGCAGCTCGCGCTGAATTCCTACTGGCAGCAGATCGGCGGCACGGTGATGCTGCCGGGCACCAATCGCGCGGCCGACCGCTTCGCGCGCGCATCCTTCTATGTCGGCGCTATTCCGAAGACGCCCGACCCGGTGGAATCGATCGCCGCCGCCTTCAGCGTGATCCGCAATGTGTCGGTGCCGTTCGGGATCTCGACGCCCGATCAGCCGAACATCTCCTCGACCCGCTGGCGCAGCGTCGCCGACCACAAGCGCAAACTGTACTTCTTCGAATCCGCGCTGACGCCGAACGTGTTCTGGGTCGATCTGACCCAGATCGAGTTTGCCGCCGACAAGGGCATGGTGAAGAAACTCGACCTCGGCCCCGGTCAGCGCAACATCTTCTCCGGCGAGGTGCACGATCGCTTCAAGCCGGCGGAACCGTTCAAGTTTCAGGGGCTGTGAGGTCGGTCGACAGCGCAACAACAGGGACGAACTGCAGTCTCCGAGAGCTTCTCCCGGAGACGAAACGTCGGGGTCACTTGATCTTGTTGATGCGACGCAGATCGGCGTCGATCCGCGACTGCCAACCGGGACCTCCAGCCTTGTAGGTGTCGATCACTTCCGGCGACAGCCGCAGCGACACCAGCCGCTTGGTCGGCGCCTTGTTCGGTCCACGCCCGCGGCGGATCGAAGCGGCGAGATCGGGAAATACTTCGGCGAAGGGGCGAAGCTCTTTGATCTGCTCCGCCGTCAGTTCCGGACTTTCAACATCGTCCCAATCCTGCTTGCTGTAACCTCGGCCGGGCTGAAACGTCTTCGAGAGCCTTTTATTCATCGATCAGTCTCCTCTCCCTGCGACTTGCAGGACGCATACTGATGACGCTGACGCCCTCAGTGCCGAGCTTGAGAAATACAACGACGATGACTCCGTTGAACAATTCTCCGACCGCGATCATTCGGTCGAGCTTTGCTGGAACGATCGCCGAACGTTCAAAAAACGCCTCATCGAGATCGGCGAAGTCCATCCCATGCCGGTCGATATTGACGAGCCGCTTGTGCTCATCCCAGACAATCCGCATGGCGATCAACTCATTATAATGTATCTACAATAAAATCGGCGTCAAGCTGGGCGAGCGGCAGCAGACGGGCCGCCAGCATGGACCATCAGCGGCCGAGCGCCTACATCATCCGAGTACCCACCTGGAGTTTGCATGCCCCGTTCAGATCTCGCCGCGCCTGAGGACGCAGCCGGCGCCACGCTCGCCAATTGGCGCGAGCTGCCGTTCAGCCGCTGGTCGTTCCGCAACATCGATGCCCTGATCCCGACCGAGACGATCCCCAACGCGCCGGACGATATCTGGCCCCTGCCTGCCGCCCCGCGCGAACTCACTGGCTTTCGCGTCCGCGCCCAGGGCGGAGAAATGCTCGACCTCGAGGGCTTTCTGACAGCGACCGACACCGACGCGCTGGTCGTGCTCAAGGACGGCACGATCGCCTTTGAGGCTTACGCCAACGGCACCACCGCGACGACACCGCACATCATCATGTCGGCGTCGAAATCGATCACCGGGTTGATCGCCGGCATCCTCAGCGAGCGCGGCCACCTGCAGCTCGACGCCGAGGTGACGACACTGATCCCGGAAGTGGCGGGCACTGCGTATCAGGGCGCGACGCTGCGCCAGATGCTCGACATGCGGACCGGCATTCTGATCGACCTCGACGCCCAGCGCGCCTATGCGGCCGCAGCCGGCTGGGATCCGGTGTCGCCGACCGAACCGCCGACCGATCTGAAAGCGTTCTATCGCAATCTGGCGATCAAGCCGCAGCCACATGGCGGTCCGTTCCGCTACGTCTCCGCCAACACCGATCTGCTCGGCTGGGCGATCGAACGCGTCACCGGCACCTGCTTCGCCGCGCTGGTTTCCGACCTGTTGTGGCGCCCACTTGGCGCCGAGCAGCCGGCCTCGATCACCACCGACCGGCAGGGTCAGGCACGCACCACCGGTGGCTTCAGCATGGTGGCGCGTGATTTCGCCCGGATCGGACAGATGATGCTCGACGACGGCTGCCGCGACGGCCGCACCATCGTGCCGCCATCATGGATCGACGACCTGTGGAGCGGCGGCGATCCGGATGCGTGGCGGCGAGGCGAATGGCAGAAATTGTTTCCGTACCGGAATTTCAGCTACCGTGGCGGCTGGTACGTGATCCACGACGAGCCGAAGACGATGTTCGCGATGGGCATCCACGGCCAGAACCTGTTCGTGGATCCGGCCAGACGGCTGGTGATCGCCAAACTGTCGTCACAGGGCGCCGCAGTCGATAACGCCGCTTGGGCGATGACACATCGCGCGCTGCCGGAATTCCGTCGCTGCCTCGGATGAGCCGGCGATGCAGGATCCAAACAGCAAACCAACTACAAATGGAGAATAAAGAAGGCCCGGTCGCCATTCGGCGCCCGGGCCAAGTCTAGGGAGGAAACGCCCCAAGGAAGGGGACCGCGACGAACCGCATCGCGGATGTTCAGTATGTGACACACTTCCCACGTGTATTCTATTTAGGCAAATCCCGAGTCCGGGAATGTCCCATTGGTATTTCTACGGAGGACTCGCACGACCTTTGCCGGCTCAGAAGACGACCTTATCGAGCAGATCGATCAGATGCGGCTTGCCGTCGCCGACGATCTGCACCTTAGCCGCCAGCTTCGGATTGTCGGCGAAGAGTGCCGCCAGCCCCTGCTCCTGCGCCGACCAGTCCGGCCGCACGCCGCCTTTCGGCGGCTTGGCCCGGTTCGCCTCCTTCGCTTGCTGCTTGACCCAATCGGCCTTGCGCCCCGCATCGATCTCTTCGATCGGATAAGTCAGGTGGATCGTGTAGGCGTCGTCGGCTCCGCGCGCATCGAGCAGCATCTGCAGGGTGGCACGCTCCGGGTTGCCGTAGTCGCCATTGCCGGAGAACACGTAGTGATCGGCGGTGATGCGCTCGAAGAACGAGGTCTCGACGTCATTGTCGCTGCCGTGATGCGGCACCTTGAGAATGTCGACGTGCAGCGTCTCGCCTTTGGCCAGCTTACCGGACATCTCCAGCCCCTCGATGATCTTGTCGCCGCGGGCGTCGCCGGTCAGCAGCATGGTCTTGTCGCCGCATTCGGCCAGAAGCACGATGCTCGACAGGTTCGGCACCGATTTGTCGACGAAGGCGGCCAGCATCGCCGACGCGGTCGGCCTGGTGCCGTCGTTCTTGCGCTGCCGCAACCACTGATCGTGCATGTCCTGCAAAGCCTGGAGTTCTTTTTGCATCGGGCCGGCAACGGTGATGGCCACGCCGCTGAGATCGACCGGCGCGACGTCCGGCGAAGTCAGGATCAGCTTGCCCTTGAATTTGTGGTTCGGCTTCCAGCCGAGATCAGCAGCGTCGTCGCGCAGCGTGCGCCCTTGCGGCACGCTGGCCAGCACGGCTTGTGCCGCAGCCTCCTCCTCGCTGTCGCCGATCTCGACGCCAGCAAATAGATTGGCATCGGTGCCGGCCAGGATCGAGGCCGTACCGAATCCGCTCGTCAGTTCGTCCGGCTTGGTCGACAGCAGGTCGTCGAAGCTGTTGTGCCAAAGGCTGGTCACGGCGAGCCGCAGACCTGCCGCCCGCCTGCGCTGCTCATGGGTCAAATCGAGAATGCCGCGAATATGATCGTCGTCGATATGGCTGACCAGCACGACGTCGACCGGCAGCGGATCGGCGGTGTCGAGCAGACCGGCCCGCTCGCGCGCGGCGCGCAGCCTCTGCAGGCGCGGCTCGAGAGACTTGGCGTACACCGTTGCCGGGCCGCCATCGATCAGCATCAAGCGCGGCCTGTCCTCGGTGCCGTAATGCAGCATCAGGCAGTCGCCCTGTCTCGCCCTCAGCACATCGAGACTGAAATACATCGCTCTGCTCCCGCGCGCTGGTGCCTTCAGATCGACTGGAACGCGCGCAACACGTCCAGCATGCCGTGCCCCTGGAAACTGCGTTCGCGGCCGAGATCAGTCGCGCTGGCGCACAGGATCTGCTTCACCCGCCGCGGCTGACCGACCAATTCTTCATAACGCGCCAGCAGCATCGCCGCCGCGCCGCTGACATGCGGCGCCGCCATGCTGGTGCCAGACTCCGGCGCCCATCCGTGGTTCAGCACGGTGGAGTAGACCCGCTCTCCCGGCGCCACCAGATCGGGCTTCAGGCGACCGTCGCCGGTCGGCCCGCGGCTGGAAAAGAAGCTGATGCCGTAGGTCTGCGGCCAATTGCCGTGGGTGGAGCCGACGGTGATAACGCCCTCGCCGTTGCCGGGATCGGTGATGCTGAAGGCGGCATAGTTCTCGAACGGACCGTCGGCAGTCTGGAATTTCTGAAAACCGCGATTGCCTGCGGCTGCGACCACGACAACGCCACCCTCCACCAGCCGTTCGCATTCGTTGCACACCGGCGTCCGGCCACAGGCGTAGTTGCGGACATTGTGCGGGATCGACAGGCTGAGATTGACGCCGTGGACAGTGATGTAATTGTGCCGGTCGTTGATGTAGCGGATGTATTGCAGCGCCGCGATCACCGCGAATTCGGTGTCCGCTGCGGTCTTGCCGAGCACCCGGAAGTCGTACAGCCGGATATCCGGACACATGCCGCTGTAGGACTCGCCGTCCCTTTTGCCGTCGGCACCGATAATGCCGGCGACGTGAGTGCCGTGCGGATTGGTCGGCGGCGGCGGATCTTTCAGCGTGATCAGCTTCTCGACATCGGCCCAATTGATCGGACGCCGGTTCTCAGCGTCCGAGGCGACCTGTTTGAGATATTTCTGCGTCGCCTCGAACGACAGGCCGGTGGTCCGCGCGATGCGATCGACCTCGGTAGGCCCAACGTCGTCGACCTCACTGGTGACGATCTCGCGGATCCGGGTGAAATCGAAGGTCTTCCTGACCCGACTGGTAAGGACTGGATTGTTCGGATCGGTCGTCGCCTGCTTGTCGACCATCTGCAGCGCCGGATGACTGCCGTCGATTCCGGAATCGATCACGCCCCAGACGATCCGGTCGCAGGCCACGCGAAACAACGACTGTGCCGCATCGGCCTTGACCGCGGGGACCGAGCGATCCAGCGCAGTGTCGGCCCGGCGGTTCAGCGACACCTGAAAGATAAAGCCGCTGGCCAGCGCCTCGTCGTCGAGCTCTCCCATTTCGGCGCTCTTGCGGACCAATTCGGCGCGATTCTCCTCGACCATGGGATAGATGTCGAACATCTCCTTGATGATCTCGGCGGCATAAGGCGCATACAGCGCGAAGGCCAGATCCTCGTCGAGCTCGGGCAAGGCCAGCAGCGTCGCCGTGCTGCTTGCGGCCTGCGCCGGCAGATGGTCTTCGACGCGACGCGTGCGCTTACTGATCCAGAAGATCAGCCCGGCGAGCGCGATGTAACGCTCGAGCGAGGAGTAATTCTCGCGATCAACGCTGACGCCTGCTTTGCGGGTGGCGCCGGGCGGCGTCTGCAGCAGCTTGACGAGCGCGGCTTGGCGGTGAGCGACCCCCTCGATTCGATCGCCCCCCTGCTGCTGCCACCACAGCGTCAGCGGCACCAGGATGCACAGCACCTCGTCGAAATACAGCTCGGCCGCGACAAGCCCCTGCAGATAGGCGATCTTGGCGGACGCGAGCGGGCGCGACAGATGCTCGTCGATCATCTGGTTGCGCGATTTGTTCCAAATCGGCCGGCCGAGGCGGATCATGCCGGCCACATCGGCGGCAGTCGCCTTGAAGTGCGGGGTGATCAGCACATCCTGGCGTGCGCCGGGATCGAGCGCATAGGCGGCCCAGACATCGCCGAGCAGCGGCGAATCCTGCAGCACCCGGCGATCGTCGGCGGGACCGAGCAGGATCGTCTCGACGATCTCGCCCGGCAGCGAGAACTGCATCGGCCGGCCGTCGTCGCCGCTCGGCCATGAGGACACCTCGCGCTCCGCCATTGCCTCTCTCCTCGATCACGACACGGCCTGCACCTGTCCGGCCGCGGAGCTGGCGCGACCGTGCCGGTCTCAGACGCCCGATTGCGGATAAGGAAACTGTTTCGGCGTCGGCAACCCGGCATCGACATGCTTGCGCAGCGCCGCGTCGCACACCGCGTAACCCCAATTGATCAGCCGATCCTGGGTGACATCGTCGAGCCGCTTCAGCCGGGTGGCGATCTCGGCAAGCTGCATGGTTCGGAGGTGCGGACACGGCAGCGCATCGGCGAGCTGATAGTCGGTGATGTCGGTGCGGATGCCCCAATAGGCGCCGCGGCGCACATGCGATTTGAGCGAATCGATCAGTTGCCGCTTACGCAACGAGCGCACCTGATTGTCGACCAGATTGAGCACCCGATAGGCGTGCTGCGCCCAATCCGTCGCCGGCTCCTCCTCGGCAGCCACATGGCCGCCAGCATCGCTGACCAGAACGGTGGTGTAACGTTTCCACACGGTCTCCAAGCCGAGATTGTCGTACACGCCGCCGTCGGTCAGAAACACCCGGCTGGTGAACGGCTCGCGCTGCAGATCGTCGCCCGAGTTCGGCGTGAATTTGGTGGGGTCGAGCCGCAATTGGAACGGCGACAACACCGGCGGAAACGCCGAGGACGCTGTCACCGCCTGCGCCAGCGTTACGGTCGGATTCCGCACTTCACCGACCCGATAGTCTCGCATATAGGACTTGGCGAACCGCCACAGCACGCCCGACTGCACATTGGTGGCGTTGATGACGAAGCGCGGCGTGTCCGGCAGATCCTGCAGCGTGGCGCCGTGAAACAGTCCGTTGTCGTAGGCCTTGGCGATCTCGTCGCCGATCGATACTCCCGGCAGCGCAATGCCCCACAGGATCGAGCCGGCATCGATGGTCTCGCCCGCAAAGGCACGCAACGGTGCCACAACCTCGCGCACGAACTCGGTCGTGGTGCTGCCCGGCGCAAAACTCAATGCCGGCCATTTCAGTGCCAGCAGGCCGGCGGTGATCGAACCGCCCGATACGCTGGAAATCCGTTTGACGGTTTTCAGGATGCCGGCCTCGTGCAGCCGCCACAGCACGCCGATATGAAACACCATCGCGCGGTAACCGCCACCGGAGAGGCACAGCGCGACGCCGTCCTCGAGTTTCGGCGCGACGATTTCGGTCGGAACACGTCCTACGGGTGAATCGGTCATGCCCTTGCCCTCGCAAATCGGCTGGACGACCTGTGAATTCAATTCGCAATATTGGCGCGAACTTGCGCCAGCAACATAACTATCAATCAAGCACTGAGATACGACTTATAATTGAAGATTAGCACCGACTATCCCTGCTGTAAAGTAATCGCAACGCCCAGGAGTCGCGCGAGACCGCAAACGCGCCGCATCGCAAGCCATGGCAGCTGAGCTCCACCACGCACCGCACTGGACCACAGTTGTCCGCTACCGACTGTGAATGCCAAAGCGCCCCAAAGCAGCATCAGCGCAAGTCCGGTCGCGATCCGCCCCATGCCAGATCCGATCAGTCCAGCTTCGACCGACGGCCCCATCGCATTCCACGATCCGGCAAAACACAACTTCGTCCGCATGGTACGCAGCGCCGCTCACAGGGCGACATCTCCGGCCTGGCCACGCGGCGTTATCCCCGGACGTCAGAGCTTGATTGGAGAGATTCAAAGAAAGATCGCGTCGTCGGCGCGCTGTCGTCGAATCCCGATCGGCTCAACGGAATCAAAGCGATGATCCACCGTGTCGATCTCTGCAGCACTTTGCCGCAACGACATTCGATCAATTCCAAACTGGCTTCGCGCAATAGCTTTATAACAGAGTTGATACACGCAATGGCATTCGATTACTCCCCCTCACTCGACTTAGGGGTGAGCGATGAAATTCGTCCATGCCGGCGCCAATGCCGGTCGCGGTTCTGTGGCCAACGCACTGTTGCTGACCAGCGCATTGATTGCACCATTGGCGTGGCCTGCGGCGCAGGCCGCCGCGCAGGATGCCAAACCGCAGGCGACCCAGCTGCCCGCCGTCGAAGTCGCCGCCCCGGAGGCGAGCCGGCGCCAGGCGCAGCCTGCGCGCGACCGGAATCGCGCCGCCGCGGGCCCGTCGCGCCGCTCCGCGCAGCGTGCCACGCAAGCGCCGCAGCCAGCGCAGCCCACGCAGCGCGCGGTGTTCGAACGCGGCACCGATCCGGTGCCGGGCTTCGTCCCCAGCGTCAGCGCCAGCGGCACCAAGACCGACACCAAATTGATCGAGACGCCGCAGTCGGTGTCCGTGATCAGCCGCGACAATCTCGACGCGCGCGGCATCGACACCGTCGCGCAGGCGCTGCAGTACACCGCCGGCGTCGCGGTGCAGACCGGCGGCGCCGATCCGCGCTACGATCAGGCCCGCATCCGCGGCTTCGAGACCAACGGCTTCTCCAATTTCCGCGACGGCCTGCGCGACACCGCCAACGGCTCGGCGTATTTCTCGGTGTTCCGCAACGAGCCCTACGGCGTGCAGAGAATCGACGTCGTCAAGGGACCGAGCTCGGTGATGTACGGCCAGAGCCCGCCCGGCGGCCTGATCGATCTGATCAGCAAGCGTCCGACCGATCAGGCGTTCGGCGAAGTGGTCGGTCTGGTCGGGAGCGCCGACCGGCTGCAGGGCGCGTTCGACGTCGGCGGTCCGATCGACAAGGACAAGACCCTGCTCTATCGGCTGACCGGCGTGCTGCGGGATTCCGACGCGCAGATCGCCAAATTCTCCGACAAGGTCAAAGACGACCGCGCCTATATCGCGCCGGCGGTGACCTGGCGGCCGACCAACGATACCACGCTGACGATCCTCAGCGACTTTCAGCACGACGTGTTCGGCAATGCGTTTCCGGTTTCGGTCGGCGTCGTGCGCGGCGGCAAGATCGTCGACGTCAAGGCGCTGCCGTTGTTTCTCGGCGACCCGTCGTACAACACCTTCGATCAGACCCAATATCGGATCGGCTACCAGTTCGAGCATCGCTTCAGCGACGATCTGATCGTGCGCTCGCGTGCACGCTACGGCCATGTCGACCTGGAATATCGCTACATCACGTTTGCCGGCACGCCGCTCGACACCCAGACCGTATTTCCGCGGGTCTCACGCAAGGTGCTGGAGACCACCGACAGCTTCAACATCGACAACCACGTCATCGCCAAGGCCTCGACCGGCGCGCTGCAGCACACGGTGCTGATCGGCACCGATTATCAGGCGTTCGAACTGAGCGGCGACCAGTTCGGCGGCACCGCACCGTCGCTGAGCCGGATCAACCCGGTATACGGCCAGCAGATCGCGATTCCGACGACGCTGCTGCAGAGCTACAAGCAGAATCTGAACCAGGCCGGCATCTATCTGCAGGACCAGATCAAGCTGCAGAACTGGATCCTGACGCTCGGCGGCCGCTACGATGCCGCCCAGCAGACCACCATCAACCGCCTCAACGGCGTGCCACAGCCGAACGACGACACCGCCTTTACCAAGCGCGCCGGCCTCACCTACGTGTTCGACAACGGCATTGCGCCCTATGTCAGCTATTCCGAATCGTTCCTGCCGACCGCCGGCATCGACTTCAGCTCCAACGCCTTCAAGCCGACCAAGGGCAAGCAGTACGAAGGCGGCGTCAAGTTCCAGCCGAACCGCGATCTTCTGTTCACCGCGGCGGTGTTCGACCTGACCCAGGACAACGTGCTGACGGCCGATCCGCTGCACCTCAACTACAGCATCCAGACCGGCCAGGTGAAATCGCGCGGTTTCGAACTCGAACTGCTCGCCAAGCCGTTGCCCGGCCTGAACCTGCTGGCGACCTATACGCTGCAGAACCTGAAGAACACCGAAAGCAACAACGGCGACATCGGCAAGGTGCCGGTGCTGATCCCCCGCCATATGGCGTCGGCGTTCGTCGACTACACCCTGCAGAGCGGGCCGCTGGCCGGCTGGGGCTTCGGCGCCGGCTTCCGCTATGTCGGCGAGTCCTACATGGACATCCTCAACACGCTGACCAACGACGCCTACACCGTGTTCGACGCCGGGCTGCATTATCGCCAGCCGAAGGGCATCAATCTGGCGCTCAACGTCAAGAACATCGGCAACGACGACCATGCGCAGTGCACGGTGACCGGCGGCTGCCAGTACATCACCCCGCGGGTGGTCACCGCGACCGCGAGCTATCGCTGGTGACCGGAACACGCGCACTCAGGATCTGGAGCAAGGTCCACACCTGGACCTCACTGATCAGCATGCTGTTCATGCTGATGCTGTGCCTCACCGGCCTGCCGTTGATCTTCCATGAGGAGATCGAGGAACTGACGCAGCAACAATTCGCCGCGCCGAACCTGCCGGGCAACGTCCCGGCAGCGCCGGTCGACGACGTTGTGCGCGCTGCTCAGCAGGCCCGCCCCGGCGACCACGTGCTGTTCGTCACCTGGCGGGACGAGCAACCGGATACGGTCGTGGTCTCGATGTCGCCGACGCCAAAGCCGATGCGCGGCAAGTTCTATCGCCTGGTGATGGACGGCCGCACCAAAGCCGTGCTCGGCGAAGAGCGGCCGCAGCAGGGCGTGATGGACATCATCCTGCTGCTCCACAAGAACATGCTGCTCGAGCTGCCGGGCGAATTGTTCCTGGGCGCGATGGGCCTCTTGCTGGTCGTGTCGATCGTCTCCGGCGTCGTCGTCTACGCGCCGTTCATGCGCCGGCTCGACTTCGGCACCGTCCGTCAGCGCTCGCGGCGGCTGAAATGGCTCGACCTGCACAATCTGTTCGGCATCGTCACCACAGTCTGGCTGTTCGTGGTCGGGATCACAGGCGCGATCAACACGCTGGCCATGCCGATGTACGACTACTGGCGCGGCCAGGTGCTGCCGCCTCTGTTGGCACCTTATCGCGGTGCGCCGGTGGCCCACCCCTCCTCGCTGGATCAGGCGATCGCGCGGGTTCGCGCCGCTCTGCCGGAGGGGCGTCTTTCCTCGATCACGATGCCGACCGCGGAGAATTTTGGGAGCCCCCGCCATCTCGTGGTCTGGATGAAGGGCAACTCCGCGCTCACGGCTCTGATCGCCACCCCGACGCTGGTCGATGTCGATCAAACCGTGCCGGTGCTGGTGCCGCAGATGCCGTGGTACTTGACGCTGCTGCAGATGTCGCGGCCGCTGCATTTCGGCGACTATGGTGGGCTGCCCCTCAAAGTCCTCTGGGGGCTGCTCGACCTCGTCTGCATCGTCGTGCTGATCACCGGACTTTATCTCTGGGTCGCAAAGCAGCGCTTCGGCGGCAGCGTCCGCAGCCGCACCGCGGCGCCATCCGATGTGAGGCCGGCATGACCCCGCCCCGCAGAGCCTCGCACACCACCGCGCAGATCTTCGCCGCGCCGCTCGCGATCGGCGTCATCACCGCCCTCGGCCTGACGACGGCGCTGCTCGGCGACGGACTGTGGGACTGGATGTCGTGGGCCGCGCTAGCTTTGCCCGTCGCGGTGGCTGTGGTTTATTGGCAGATCGGCCCGAAGCGGGCCGAACCTCGTTAGAGCCTCAAGTGATCCCCGCACCATGCGTCATCGCCCGGCTCGTCCGGGCGACCCAGTATCGCAGAGCGCCGCCTGTTTAGAGCAGTTCTGTTTGTCATAGAATCCGAGCTGATCCACGCCGCCTGCCACACGCACAACCTCATGGTGAGGAGGCGCGTAGCGCCGTCTCGAACCATGTGACGCAGGCAATGCGTTGCCCCATCCTTCGAGACGCCCGGCTTCGCCTGGCTCCTCAGGATGAGGACTCAGTGCCTTCGGAAAGGTCGGATCGTTCAATCAAACGATGGACCGCTCTAGCTCGGCGAGCAAGACAATCGCTCTGGAATACTGGATCCCCGTTTTCGCGAGGATGACGGCTTAGGGTTGGGGTAGGCTCGACTCAAATTTCCCGCGTCATGCCCGGCCTTGTGCCGGGCATCCACGAACTTCGGCATAGCGTCGTGGCGAGACGTGGATGGCCGGGACGAGCCCGGCCATGACGGCGTTGAGAGACAACGGCTTCTAACTACTTCACCAGCTCACACCCGCCTTCCGCGATCGGCCGAAAGGCCTTGTCGGCGGCGATCGTCGAAACCAGGCGATAGTAGTCGTAAGGATATTTCGACTCCTCCGGCTTCTTCACCTCGAACAGATACATCGGATGCACCACGCGGCCGTCCGGGCGGATGGTGACGTCGCCGAACAGCTTGTCCTTGCCGCTGAATTTCTTCATCTGCGGGACGACATCCTTGGCATCGTCGCTTCCGGTGGCCGCGACGGCGTTGAGATAGGCCAAGGTCGAGGCGTAGACGCCGGCTTGGTTGCCGCTCGGCATCTTGCCGTTCATGCCGGGCCGCTGCGCGAACCGCTTGGCGAAGGCGCGCGTGTCATCGTTCGTGTCCCAATAGAACGCCTCCATCAGCTGCAGGCCCTGCGCCACCTTCAGGCCCATGCCGTGGATGTCGTTGATGAACAATAGGAACGCGACCAGCTTCTGCCCGCTCTGCTGGATGCCGAATTCGGCCGCCTGCTTGACGCTGTTGATGGTGTCGCCGCCGGCATTGGCGAGGCCGATCACGCCGGCCTTCGAAGATTGCGCCTGCAGCAGGAACGAGGCGAAGTCCGACGTACCGAGCGGATGCTTGGCGGAGCCGAGCACCTTGCCGCCATGCGCCTCGATGTACTTGGCGGCTTCGGCTTCGATGCCCTTGCCGAGCGCATAGTCCACCGTGATGAAGTACCAATCCTTGCCGCCACGCTGCATCATCGCAGCGGCGGTGGTGTTGCCGGTCGCCCAGGTGTCGTTGACCCACTGGATGGTGTTGGGCGAGCAGGCCTTGCCGGTGAGATCGGAGCTCGCCGTCGACGACGCCAGGAACGTCATCTTGGTGCCGCGCAGCAGCGTGTTGATCGACAGCCCGACCGCCGAATTCGGCACGTCGACGATGGCATCGACGCCCTCATTGTCGAGCCAGCGGCGGGCGATGGCGTTGCCGACATCGGCCTTGTTCTGGTGATCGGAATAGACGATCTCGACCTTGAGGTTCTTGCCGCCGCCGGCGAAGTCTTCGGCGGCCATCCGCGCCGCTTCCACCGAGCCCATGCCGTTGGTATCCTGGAAAATGCCGGAAATGTCGTTGAGCACGCCGACGCGCACGACGTTTCCGGAGATCTCGGCGTTGGCGGTGCCGCACAACAGGCACGCGGCCGCGAGGCCGAGCAGGCCCTTGGTGATGGTCATGTCTCTCTCCCTGAGATGATGTTGTTCGTTTGGTGACGCCGCCGGTCGTTGCCAGCGACGGTGGTCTCGGAACTAATCGTCTAGAACTGCCGGTCCGGAATCCGCACCACCAGCCCGTCGAGGTCGTCGGTCAGCTTGATCTGGCATGACAGCCGGCTGTTCGGCAGCCGCTCGGCGGCCGTGCCGTCGAGCAGATCGTCCTCGTTGCCGTCGACCGGCGGCAGCTTGCTCAGCCCCTCGTCGACATAGACGTGGCAGGTTGCGCAGACGGCGTTGCCGCCGCATTCGGCAACGATGCCGTCGAGCCCCAGGCTCAGCGCGGCATACATCGCGGTGTCGCCGACCGCGGCCTCGGCGGTGCGGCGTTCGCCATCGGGAAGAATGAACGTGATATTCGGCATGGTGCTCTCTCAGGCAGGCGTCAGTTGGATCGGCAGGTTTTCCAGCCCGCGCAGCGTGTTGTTGAAGCGGCGCTTCAAAGGCCCGGCGATCTCGATCGCCTTGACCTTCCGCGCCAGCGCGGCGAGCACCACCTCACCCTCGAGCCGGGCGACGAGCTGACCGACGCACATGTGCACGCCCGAGCCGAAGCCGACATGGCCCGAGGTCTTGCGAGTGATGTCGTAGCGGTCCGGATCGTCCCAGCGCCGCGGATCGCGATTGGCGGAGCCGAGGAACATCAGCACCTTCTCCCCCTCGCCGATCGTGGCGCCTGCAAGTTCGACGTCACGCGTCGTGGTGCGGAAGAAGGTCTGCACCGGACTCTCGAACCGCACCGCTTCTTCGAAGGCGTTGCGGGCCAGCGACGCATCGGCGCGCAGCCGCGCGAACTCGTCCGGAAAACGCGCCAGGCAGTACACCGCCGCCGCGATGCCGTTGACGGTGGTGTCGAGGCCCGCCGAGAGCAGCGACCGCACCAGCAGCGGGGCCTCCTCGGGCGTGATCTCGCCGGTGTCGCTGAAGGCGTGAATACAGGCCCCGAACCCGCCAGGCGCGAGGTTCGGCCGCTGGCACTGCTCGGCCACATAGGCCTGATGCGGCGCCGAGCGTTCGATCGCGCTCTGCCGCAATTCGTTCGGCGGTCCGAACGCGTTGAACACGAGACCCGCATAGGGCAGCAGATTCTCGCGCCCCTCCTGCTTCAAGCCCATCGCATCGGGAAACACCGACAAGGGATAGGCCTCGGCAAGATCGGCGATCGCATCGATATTGCCGCCGCGACCCAGCAGCTCGTCGATCTTGGCGTCCGCCGCCGCCGCGAAGCCGTCGCGCAGCCGCTTCATCGTCGCCGGCGACAGCACCTTGCTCAGCACCGCGCGGGTGCGGGTATGCGCCGGCGGATCGGCCTCGAGGATCAGGCTCGGCGGCCGCCACGGCTTCTCCTTCTTGAAATCGCTCAGGCCGACCCCGCGGCTGGAGCAGAAGGTGAGCGGATCGTTGAGCACCGCATAGACCTCGGCGTAACGCGCGACGCCATAGACGCTCCACTTGTCGAGATAGACCACCGGACCCGCCTCGCGCAGCGTCTCCTGCTCCGGATAGGGATCGGCGAAGTAGTCCAGCGCGAACGGATCGATACCGAGATGCGGAACACCGACGCCGTCGTGGGACGGCGTGGTAACCGGCACCGATGAGGGAGCCGTGGTCATGTTGTCCTCCTCAATCGCCACTTGTGAAATGCCGTGGCATGTCCTTATGTCGGCGCATGCATTCGCAGCCGACATCCCCATGACTGGTGCATCCCGTCCGCCAAAATCCCGGCGATCTGCCGCGGCCGCGCCGAGCCCGGAAGGCCTTACGCTCGATCTGGAGCGTTACGTTCCGGCGTTCATCACCTTCATCGCCAACAAGCTGTCGAACAGCGCCACGGCGTTCTATCAGGGCAATTTCGGCGTCAACGTCACGGAATGGCGGATCATGTCGCTGCTGGCGATCGAGCCCGGCATTTCGGCGGCGCGGATCTGTCAGGTGATCGGCTTCAACAAGGGACCGGTCAGCCGCACGCTGTCCGACATGCAGTCGCGCGGGCTGATCACCATCCGCGTCGATCCGAACGACGCCCGCACGCATTCGATCTCGCTGACCGGAAAGGGTCGCGCCACCCACGACAAGGTGATCGTCGCCGCGCTGGAGCGCGAACGGAAGCTGATGTCGTGCCTGAGTGCGGACGAGCAGGAAGTGCTGATCGATCTGTTGCGCCGGCTGCACAACAACCTCGGCGCGGTCACCGGCGAAACCGCCTGAGCCGAGACGCAGCGCTCCACGCCGTGCATCCTGCTTGCGCCTGATCGCGGACGCGACTCCGCGATAGCCGGCCGCTGTGCTGCCGAGCATGTCTCCTCCCCAAAACCGGCGACTGGGTCGCTCTTGTTCAGAACAATTCTCACAGATCAGTTGCCTTGGCAACGAATAAGTTGGCGCGTGTTTCGGCACGCGCGACGGGCTCGTTCGCAAGCGCGAACAAGCTCCGTGCATCACCGATGAGTCACCAATGAAGTTTGGATACCGGTACTGGATCAGTAACCGGCATTGGCCGGCTACATCTGCCGCCAGAACAGCCCGATCGTCAGCGCGAGGCCGAGCACGACGACGCCGATTCTGAGCATGGTTTCGTTGACCCGGCGCAGCACCCAGACGCCGAGCAAGTAACCGACGGTCGAGGACACCGCGAGCACCAGCGCCTCCAGCCACTTCACCTCGGGCGAGAACGCGAACATCGCCACCGCCGAGGCGTTCATCGCCGCCGCCAGCGCATTCTTGGTGGCGCCGGCGTTGCGCGCCGTCATGCCGGCGATCGACAGCGCCGCCATCATCAGAAAGCCGATGCCGCCGCCGAAGTAACCGCCATAGATCGAGATCAAAAACTGAATGCCGATCAGCACCGGCGCGCCGACCTGCCCGGCTTGCGCGGTCGGTTTGCGGCCGAAGCTGCCCCAGGCGAACATCGCGGTGGCGAACAGCACCAGCCACGGGATCATCTTGGCGAACACCGTCGGCGGCGTGATCAAGAGCAGCAGCGCACCGGCCGCACCACCGGCGAGGCTGGTGAACACCAGCGCCCGGAAGCTGACCTCGCCGACGCCGCGGACCATGCCGCGGCCGGCGTAGCCGGATGCGAGCTGGCCGGGAAACAGCGCGACCGTCGAGGTGATATTCGCCGACAGCGGCGTCATCCCGGCGAACAGCAGCGCCGGGAGGGTCACAAACGACCCGCCGCCCGCGAGCGTGTTCTGAACGCCGGCCCACAGGCCGGCGACGGCGATGATGATCAGCGCGGTCATGCAAGTCCTTCGTCAGAAGCAGCGGCGGGCGCCGCCGGCGGCGAGAGCAGCGGAGCTACCTCGGCCGTTGTTTCAGCTTGGCGCGCTTCGGCAGCAGGGCCGGCCACGACACGATGTGATCTTCGAGTTCCTCGACCGGGACCTCGGTCTCGGTCCGCTCCACCCGCCCGCGCACCGAGACCCCGGCCTCGTGCACGGTGTTCGGATCGCCGGAGATCAGCGGGTGCCACCAGTACAGGTCACGCCCCTCGGCGACGAGCTTGTAGGCGCAGCTCGGCGGCAGCCAGGTCAGCTCGCGAACCTCTTTCGGAGTGAGCCGCACGCAGTCCGGCACCCGGTCCGACCGGTTCGGATAGTCCTGGCAGGCGCAGGCGCCCGCATCGAGCAGCCGGCAGCCGACCTCGGTGAAATAGATCCGCCCGGAGTCCTCGTCCTCGAGCTTTTCCAGGCAGCAGCGCGCGCAGCCGTCGCACAGGCTCTCCCACTCGGTCGGCGAGAGCTGTTCCAACGTCTTGGTCTTCCAGAAGAAACCGTCCTGGGCCGACGGCTTCTTGGGGCGCGCGGTCATACCTGAATGCTGCTTTGCGGCGATGAAGCGCCGTTCTAGGAGGAGTTTGCCCGGCGGCGCAAGCGCTTAGCCGGTATGGCGGCATGCGGAACCGCTGCCCCGCCCCCCGGAGGCGCCGAAAAATCCCTGCACCACCATTGGTTTATCGGGCATGCTCGGCTACAACGAATCAGATTCCCGAAGCCTGTCGCCTCGCCTTGCGATCGCCGCAACATTGCGCAAGACGAACAGCGCCTGTGCGGCGTGCTGATGTGATTGGTCGAACCCGGTGCCGAAGATTCTGCCAGACAATTGGAAGCAGCGGGTCCGGAACTGGTTTCTGGATCTCGACGCTCGCCTCGATTCGACGCTGTTCTCCTCAGCCGTCGGTATCCGAGAACTGTGGGAGCGGTTCTCGACCTATATGGACCGCTTCTATGTCGGCGGCTGGAAGCGCTGGGTGTTCATCGAGCCGCTGTCGGAAGCCGCCTCGATCGGCCTGCTCGGCCTGATCGCACTGCTGGCGCTGGCGCAGCCGGCGTTTCGCGAAACCGCCGACGAGGACTGGCTGAAGAAGTCTGACCTCGCCGTCACGTTTCTGGACCGCTACGGTAATCCGATCGGCAGCCGCGGCATCAAACACAACGACGCGATCCCGCTCGAAGACTTTCCTGACAATCTGATCAAGGCCACCCTCGCCACCGAGGACCGGCGGTTCTACGACCATTTCGGCATCGACGTCGCCGGCACGCTGCGCGCGCTGGTGACCAACGCCCAGGCCGGCGGCGTGCGCCAGGGTGGCTCCTCGATCAGCCAGCAGCTCGCCAAGAACCTGTTCCTGTCCAACGAGCGCACGCTCGAACGCAAGATCAACGAAGCGTTCCTGGCGATCTGGCTGGAAACCCGGCTGACCAAGAACGAGATCCTGAAGCTGTATCTCGACCGCGCCTATATGGGCGGCGGCACCTTCGGCGCCGACGGTGCGGCGCATTTCTACTTCAACAAGTCGGTGCGCGACATCAACCTCGCCGAGGCGGCGATGCTCGCCGGCCTGTTCAAGGCGCCGACCAAATACGCTCCGCACATCAACCTGCCGGCGGCGCGTGCCCGCGCCAACCAGGTGCTCGACAATCTGGTCGACGCCGGCTTCATGACCGAGGGCCAGGTGTTCGGCGCCCGGCGCAATCCGGCCTCGGTGGTCGACCGCCGCGACGAGAATTCGCCGAACTACTATCTCGACTGGGCGTTCGACGAGGTCCGCAAGATCGTCGACACTTTCCCGAAGTCGTACACTGAACGCGTGTTCGTGGTTCGCACCGCGATCGACATGAACGTGCAGCGCGCCGCCGAGGGTGCGATCGAGAACCAGCTCCGCCAGTTCGGGCGCGATTACCACGCGACCCAGGCGGCGACGGTCGTGGCCGATCTCGACGGCGGCGTCCGCGCCATGGTCGGCGGCCGCGACTACGGCGCCAGTCAGTTCAACCGCGCGGTCGACGCCTATCGCCAGCCCGGCTCGTCGTTCAAGCCTTACGTCTACACCACCGCTCTGCTCAACGGCTTCAAGCCGAACTCGATCGTGGTCGACGGCCCGGTCTGCCTCGGCAACTGGTGCCCGCAGAACTATGGCCACTCCTATTCCGGTTCGGTGACGCTGACCCAGGCGATCACCCGCTCGATCAACGTCGTGCCGGTGAAGCTGTCGATCGCGATCGGCGGCAATCCGAAGAACCAGTGGGACTCGGCCAAGAAGGGCCGCGCCAAGATCGTCGAGGTGGCGCGCCGCTTCGGCCTCACCGCGCCGCTGCCGGACACGCCGTCGCTGCCGATCGGCGCCGACGAAGTCACCGTCGTCGAGCACGCGGTGGCCTACGTCACCTTCCCCAACAAGGGCATTGCGGTGACCCCGCATGCGGTGCTGGAAATCCGCACCGGCGCCGGCGATCTGGTGTGGCGCTGGGACCGCGACGGCCCGCAGCCGAAGCGGGCGATCCCGGCCAACATCGCCGCCGACATGGCCGGGATGATGAGCCACGTGGTCACCGAGGGCACCGCGCGCCGCGCCCGCCTCGACGGCATTCCGGCCGCCGGTAAGACCGGCACCACCAACAATTATCGCGACGCCTGGTTCGTCGGCTACACCGGCAATTTCGCCTGCGCGGTGTGGTACGGCAACGACGACTACTCGCCGACCAACCGGATGACCGGCGGCTCGCTGCCGGCCCAGACCTGGCACGACATTATGACCGCCGCGCATCAGGGCGTGGAGGTCAAAGAGCTGGCCGGCGTCGGCATGGGCGAGAAGCTGCCGGCAGAGCCCGGCACACGCCCCACCGGCGCCGAGACCGCAGACGTCAAGCAGGCGCCGCCGGTGCTGACACGGCGCGGCGCCGAGATCCTGGTGCGTGTCGAAAAAATGCTCGACCAGACCTTCCATTCGCTCGATACAGGTCCGGCTGCGACACCCGCCCAGACCGGACGCAAAGTCTCGTCGGACGGGGCGGGATTCACCGACAGCCTGGCGGCTGCGTCGAGCGACGCGCCGGCCGCGCGCAAGAACTAAACGCAACGATGGCGGCTGCGACGACATCGGGGATGGCTGCAACGTGCGCCTGATAATCCTCACTCTCCTGACGCTGCTGATCGCCGCCGGCGTCGGCCTCGGCGCCACCTGGACCACCGCCACCATCGGCACCGATCTCGGTTCGCTGACGATCGGCGCCTGGACCGCGCGGCCGCGCGTCGGCACCGCCGAAGTCGACCCCTACACCCGCGCGGCGATCGTGCGCAGCGGCACATTGCCGGTCGGCGCCGGCGACGGCATCTCGTTCCTTGCCACCGCCGACGACGCCAAGCGCCCGCTCGACGGCCGCTGCGACGTTGAAGTCAGCGGCGTGACGCCGGCGGCCCGGTTCTGGACCCTGACGCTGTACGATCCGCGCGGCAATCTGGTCGCCAATACGCTGGAGCGTTACGGCTTCACCAGCCAGGAGATCATTCGCGACGCCGACGGCAAGTTCAAGATCCGGATCGCGGCGCGCGCCCGCGGCGGCAACTGGCTGCCGACCGGCGGCGTCGACCGCTATTGGCTGATGCTGCGGCTGTACGACACGCCGGTCGGTATCGCCACCCGGACCCAACGCGACGCGCCGATGCCGGCGGTCGCCACCATCGGCTGCCCATGATCCGCTTCGCCATCGCCATCATCGCCGGTCTGGTGCTCGGCGGCATCGTGCATCTGGTCACCATCCTGGTGCTGCCGCGGATCGCCGGCCAGGACGCCTACGCCCGGCTGACGCCGCTGACCCAGGTCAACGCGGTGACGCAACTGCCGGACGTCACGCCGAACGGCGCGCCGCTGCCGCTGCTCGATCCGGCGTTCGCGATGGCGGTGTGCCGCTACGATCTGTCGAACGGTCCGATCAAGCTGGCAGTGCCGGTGAGCCAGGCCTACACCGCGGTGTCGTTCTACACCCGCAACGAAGTCGCCTACTACGCGATCAACGACCGCTCCGCCGGCCGCAAGGTGATCGAGCTCGACCTGATGACCGCCGAGCAGCACGCCGACATGCCCGAGGAAGAGGACGTCACCGCGGCCGACCGGCTGATCATCGACTCTCCCACTCCCACCGGTCTGATCGTGATGAAGGCGCTTGCCTCAGAACCCGGTCTGATGCCGCAGGCGCGCGCCGCGCTCAAAGCCGCGTCCTGCAAAGTGCAGCCGGAGCCGCGGGCCAAGTCGCAATCCTGATTGCAGGAGCGCCTCCCTTCGGCGCTGATCGTCAGGTGCCCTTGGCGCGTGGAAACGTGCCCAGCTCCTCGATGTTGTAGCCTTCCGGATAGGTCCGGCCACCGATCTCCTGCCACTTCGGTGCCCGGCGCTTCGGCAACAGCTTCAGGATCGCGCGGCGCAAGCCCAGTCCGCCCAACGCCAGCGCGCGCAACGGAAGGGACGGATACTTGAAGCCGAGCGCCTCGACGAGCGGCCGGTCAACGATGGCCAGCGCAACCTGCCGTCCGCCGCGATGCAGAATGCGCGGGACGAAGTAATCAGACAGCACCAGGTCGATCGTGCGTTCCGAGATCAACCGGTTCGACGGCGCATAGACGAACCGGGTCCGCTCGAACTCGTCCGCGAACGCGCGAAACGAGTGAATATCCGGATATAGAGCATCGATGCCCATCCGGTGCCCGAACTCGTTCCAATACACGAACCACAGATGCTGTTCGGCGTCGGTCATCGGCCGATGGCCGAAGCGGCCGACCCAGTCGATCGGCGAAAACACGAATGTCGACAGCACGTACAGGTAGTCGTCATTGGCGATGCGAAAGCGACCATGCATCGCGTTGATACGACCGAACGAGCGACGCGCTCGGTCGCTGTCGAGACCGTTGCGCAGCACCTCGCGGATCAGCAGCGCGGTGTCGTCGTAGCGCTTCGAGACGCGCTCTGAGAATTCGCCCGTGCGCGCCAGAAGGCCGGAAATCGACGGCACCGCGTAAGTGCGGAGCAGCGCGAACTCCAGCGCCTTGTTGATGTCCCACGGAAAATCGATGTGAGCCAGGCGCCAGACGGTGCGCTGGGCTTCTGCCAGTTCGGGCGCGCCGTCCGGCGCGGCCAGTCCGTCGGCGCTCGTGACCTGCGGCACAAGGGAATCGATCATCGGCGCTTCCTCCAAAGCGACGCACAGAGTGGTTCGCTGAGCAGCGCACGGTCTTGCGTACAGAGGCTGAGGACTGGGATCGGAAGACGGTGCTGCGATCTCGCCTGATCGCGACAGAAAGATCCGCCGCTCTATCCCTTGCGCACAACAGCGGCGCCTTGCGCCGGCGGCCTGACGACGAGGCCGATGTTGTTGGCCTGTGCTTCGAGTTCGGCGATCAGGCGATCGGCGTCAGCGGCGATGCCATCGGGCGCCATGATCACCAGCCGTTCCAGTGCCCAGCGATACGACGACGCGCGGCGGCGCAAGCACTGCTGCACCCATTGCACGATGAGCGAGTTCTCTTCCATTCGCGCCACCGCGTCCTCGCGCTCGCGCGGCGACAGATCGGAGATGTATTTCAGGCTGGCATTGCGCTTCTGGTCGAGCTCGAGTACCCGCGCGGCGGTGAACTGAAACGGCTCGAACATCGTCAGATCGTTGCGCACGTCCTGGATCAGCTCGTTGTAGCGCGAGGCGTGCGAGCGGTGCGGCTCGTCGATCAGCAGCTTGCCGTAGGCAGTGCGGTCGAACGGCGGCTGCTGCCGCCACGGCGCGGCGATCGGCTGGTAGTCGCCGAACACGCTCTTCCACGCCGGGCGCGCGTGCGGCGGCTCGATCAGCGGATACGCCATGTCGCGCATCGTGCGCTCTTGGTCGGTGAGCTGAAACGCCGACGCCTTCAGGCCGATGCTGCCGGTCGCCTCCGCGCCGATCCAGCGGTGCATGTCGTCGGTAACGAAATCGCGCCGGGTGCGGCCGAAATCGCCGCCGGCGCAGCCGCCGAGCGCGAAGGTTGCCAGGATGGAGATGAGGAGAGCCGCCCGGGCGGCCCCGCCCCGGATCAGGACCGGACGGCTGACCGCGGACATCGACGACCGCCCCGGTTCAGGGGCGAGCGCGGCGGCGCCGACGCCGGCCAGGCGCATCGCCCTGCTTCGGTGTGCCATCGCTGCCCGCTTCTGCATGGCGCTCGATCCGGACCACCGGAAGGATCGTCACGGTGGCGGAGCGATCCGGCGACGCGATCATGGGCGAGCCCGGCCGCCGCGTTGCCGCATCTGCCGGAAATTCAATGATGGTGCCCATTCCGGTCTCTCCCGCGTCCTTTCCCGAGCCGATCACCGCGCGCCGCATTAAGGAGCCGTTATGGTTAATGCACTGTTAATGGCAGAGCGCCTCCCGGTTGCAACCGGGGCGGGTGCGGTGTTAGCGTCACGGTCGGGGATGGGGAACCTGACGTCGACGTGAGGCTTGTGACCTCCATGATCGAGATTCCGCCAGCCGATCTCCGTGCCCGTACACTCCCTGCTTTGGGCGCCCAGCCGATCGCGATTGCGGCCGCCGCACTGCTGCTGATCGTCGCCGGGATCGGCACGATCTTCCTGTGGCGCATCGCCAGCACAACCAGCCCCGAACAGGAGCGGATCGCCAACGGACGCCAAGTGCAGGCCCGCGTCGCGCAGACCTCCGAACAACTCGTGGAGCGCACCAAGGGGCTGGAGCTGACGCAGCAGCAATCGATCGACCAGTTGCAGGCCCTGCAGGATCAACTCCACGATATCCAGGCGCTGGTCGCGGCGCAGCGCAGCGAGATCCGCAAACTATCCGAACAGGTCGGGCAGATCGGCACGGACCTCGACAGTCTGCGCCAATCCTTCGCCCAGGCGCAGCCTGCCGACACCGCCGAACGGCCGGCGATCCGCCGCAAGCCGGCCGCACGCCCCCATCGCGCCACCCGCAGCAGGGCGGCCAAACCGCACGCAGCCAAATCGCAACGTAAATCCGTGAAACCGCGCCGATAGCTCGAATTGCACACCGCCGCTTAACCAATTTGCGACCAAGTTCGCAGGTCAAGCAGCGAGTATGTGTAGGAGTTGACGATGCGTAAATTTGCGGTGCTGGCGGCCGGCTGTAGCACGCTTGCCGTTCTGGTCGGACTCGGCGCCGGCCGCGCGTGGTTCAGCCTCCCCTCTGGCAAGATCGACGCAGCTCACGCCTCGGCGACTTCCGAAGACGTCATCACCGGCACCATCGCGTCACGCTGGCCGGTTCCCGGCGGAGCGCCGCCGCGCGCTGCCCAGGAGCCTGCGCCGGCCATCCAGCCAGCCCGCGCCACGACAGATCCGGCGATCGGCGCCAAACCCGCCGCGCTCCCCTCGCCCGCCCCCGCCCCGTCGCGGCAGGTCTGCAACAATCCGAACGCGCTCGGGATTTCGCGGACCGTCGAAATCGACACCACCGGCGGCCCGGGGCTCGGCATGTCGCAATATCGCGACTACGACTTCCTGCAGCCCGGCGAAGTCGCGCTGACGTTCGACGACGGACCGTGGCCGGTGAACACCCCGGCAGTGCTGGCCGCGCTCGCGGCGCAATGCGTCAAGGCGGTATTCTTCCCGATCGGCAAACATGCGAGCTGGCACCCGGCGATCCTCAAGCAGGTGATTGCCGCCGGCCATACCGTGGGCTCGCACACCTGGTCGCACGTCAATCTCGCCAGCAAGCCGTTCGCCGAAGCCAAGAACGAAATCGAGAAGGGCATCAGCGGCGTGGCGCTGGCGGCCGGGCAGCCGACCGCACCGTTCTTCCGCTTCCCGCAACTGCGGCAGACGCCGGAGCTGAAGACGTATCTCGGCGAGCGCAACATCGCGGCGTTCTCGATCGACGTCGATTCCGAGGATTTCCGGATTCACAAGCCCGACCAGCTCGTCGCGGGCGTGATGACGAAGCTGAAGAAGGCCGGCAAAGGCATCCTGCTGATGCACGACTTCCAGAAGTCGACTGCGCAGGCGCTGCCCGAACTACTCGCCCAGCTCAAGGCCGGCGGCTACAAGATGGTATTCATCACCGCCAAGGACAAAGTGACGACGCTGCCGGAATACGACGCCCAGGTCGCCCCGGCCCAGCCCACCGCCAGCGCCGCCAAGCCGATCGCCAAAGTGATCCGCACCGTCGATTAGCAATCGTCCCTGACCCGACGTGGGATCTCGACAGAACGGGCGCGCGGAGCGCCCGTTCGCGTATCGGCGGCTTAACAAACCGTTGAGCTTAACGTGCTGTTAAATCGACCGAACTAATCTACCGGTAACTCGTACCGTTTTGCATCACCATGGCCACATTCACACCCTTTCCCGGATACGACGGGCTGATGTCGCTGTCGCGCCGCGAAGGCGTCGACATTCGCCCGACGTTGCTCAGGGTGCTGACTGATCTGTACGTACAGAGCCCTTCGCATACCGACGATGAGGAACGGCAGTTCGTCGAGCTGACATCGCGGCTGATCGACGAGGTCGACGATGCCACTCGCGCGGTCGTGCGCGCCCGGCTGTCGATCTATCCGCACACCCCGCGCGCGATCGCGCTGCGGCTGTCGTTGACGCCCTCGGCCGATCAGCGTGTGCCGCTGGCCGCGCCGATCCCACCGGCTGATATCACTTCCCCGGCCCGGCCGGCGCGGCGCGCTCCGACCGAAGCCGAACAGCGCGCTGCGAGCCTGTCGATGCAGCCGGAAGACGCCGCGCAATTGTCCGAGATGTTCTTCTCGGCGACTGCCCCCGAGCGCGCGCAAATCCTGCAGAATCTCGCCGAGACTCCGCTGCGTCCGGCCGCGCGGATTCATCCGCCGCGGGCGATGCGCGCGGCGGAAGTGCTGCACATGGCGGCCTTCGTGTCAGACGTCGAGAACTTCACCGCCGAACTCGGCGAAGCGCTGCTGCTCACCGCGGCGACCGCGGAGCGCGTCGTCGCCGACGAGAGCGGAGAGGCGCTCGCCTGCGCGCTGAAAGCGCTCGGCATCAAGGGCCAGGTGTTCGAGCAGGTGCTGATGTTCCTCGACCCCGCCAAGGGTGCGTCGGTGGAGTGGGTGTACCGGCTGTCGCGACTGTACGATCGCTTGAGCGAACGCGCGGCGCTGATCATGCTGGCGGCATGGCGCGGTGCCACCGTCGCTTCCACCCGCGCCAAATATCGCGCCACGCTCTACGACGACGAACGGCAGCGCGCACGTCACGCAACGCCGCAGGCTCGTCCCGCGGTGCAGCCCGGCACGACTTGGTCGCCGCGGATCGGCACCACGCGCGGTTAGAGCGCTTCATCGATCCATTGAAACGGATCTAGACCTTGCCAAGGGTCCAAAGTCCTCATCCTGAAGAGCCTGGCGAAGCCGGGCGTCTCGAAGGATGGGGCAACGCATTCCCTGCGTCACATGGTTCGAGACGGCGCTACGCGCCTCCTCACCATGAGGTTGTGCGTGTGGCAGGCGGCGTGGATCAGCTCTGATTCTATGAAAGACAGAACTGCTCTAGCTACTTCGCCAGATCGAGAAAGTGCCGCCCGGCGCGGTCTTCGGTCTCGACGATCCAGGCGTCGGGATCGAACCGGATTTCCTTGGCGAGACGCGCGTCGACGTCTGCCTCCGGCTGCGGCGTCGGCGATGCCGGTACGAACACCCGCTCGAACGGGCGCTCATCGTCGTAAGCGGTCTGCGGCGCCGGTACGTACAGCATCGCCTGCCGGTCCAAGGTCACGACCTTGACGAATACCGCACCCGCCTCCTCGGCCCCGCGCCGGCTCACCGCGCCGAACACGCCCTCCGTCTGGCAGCGGCGCAAGTAAGCCGACACCCAAATGGCACTTTTCAGTCTCATAGAGCGGCTTGTAGAGGATTTCAGGAACTTGGCAAATCGCGGTGACAAACCTGCCCCCGCGCAGGGACTGCGCGGGAATTGGCGAGCCCCAGATCCATTCATCGCAAGAGTTCGCCGCCGTTTCGCGCAACGAAAGCGAGTCAAACGAGCAGACCGGAACTCACTGTTCCGCAGCTCCGCCGAGGCACGACGCGCGTCCCCCCGGCGTGTCGTGCTAGTCGATCGAGTGCCCGATCATCAATCCGAGTTCGCGCACCACGCGGTCGGAGACCTGTCCGGTGACCGGCAGGTTGCGCGAGCGTTCAAACCGGGCGATCGCGGCGTGGGTGTCGGAGCCGGCGGTTCCGGTCGGCTTGAGCTGGCCGTAGCCGTATTGCGTCAGCGCGCGCTGCACGGCTGCGATCCGCCGTGACGACGTAATCATCTCGCCGACCGGATCTCGTCCAGCGCTCGGGATGCCAGCCGGTGGACGCGGCACGTTGGCGGAAGCATTGGCGCCGCGCGAGGTGGTGGCTCGCACCAGATTGCCGAGCGGATCGTCGCTCTCGGCCGGGCGGCTTCGCGCCGGGCGCGCTTCCGGTAGACGGACATCTGCGGCTTTCGCTTCAACCGGCTTGGTTTCGGCGGGCTTGGTTTCGGCCGGCTTGGTCTCCGCCGCGCGCGATTCAGACGGCTTCAATTCGATCGCGGTCGGTTCCAGCAGCTTCTGATCGAGTGCCTTGGTGTCGGAGCGTTGTTCGGCATCGAACGGACGCGGACGCGGCAGCGTGACGATCGACACAGACTCCGGCGAAGCCGCCTTGCCGAACATCGGCGACGGGTGCTGCCCGGCCTGCATGAAGATCGCATTGGTCACGATCGCGATCACCGCGGCCGAGGCGAACATCGCCGCGACGAAATCCTTCGGGCTCGACAGCATCAGCCGCATCGCCAGACCGCGCTCCTCACTATCCGCGACCGCCACGGCGGCACCGCGGCGCGACGATCCGCCGTCCTTTCGCTTCTTAGGCACTCTTCTTCACCTGGTAGTCTTGCGCCGGCGAATCCGCCGACGTCATCGGGTTCAACGTCGTGACGTTGCTGGATGTGGGCAGCGCCAGAGGCAGCGACACGGTGACGGTGGTGCCGCAATCGATCTGGCTCTGCACCTCGATCTCGCCGCCGTGCATCCGCACCAGGCTCTTGACGATCGACAGCCCGAGGCCAGTCCCCTCGTGGCGTCGCTGATAGGTCTTGCCGGCTTGGAAGAACGGATCTCCCAGCCGCTTCAGGTCTTCCTCGGCGATGCCGACTCCGGTGTCGCTGACGCGCAGCACCAGCCGCACGCCCTCGACCGCGGCCGACACCGTGACCGAGCCGCCGCGCTCGGTGAACTTGATCGCGTTGGACACCAGATTGAGCAGAATCTGCTTGAACGAGCGTGGATCGCCGACGACGTCCGGCAAATTCTCCGGCGCGCGGGTGATCAGGTCGATGCCGCAGTCGCGTGCTTTGAGCGCCAGCAGATTGCAGCAATTCAGCAGCGCGGGCCGCGGCGCGAACGGCTCCGGGACGATTTCGAAATTGCCGGACTCCATCTTCGACATGTCGAGGATGCCGTTGACCACCGACAACAGATGCTGTCCGGAATCGTTGATGAGCTGGGCGTATTCCTTGCGTCGCTCGGCGCCGAGCATCAGTTCGTCGCCCTGCGCGATCATGTCGGAAAAACCGATGATCGCATTCAGCGGCGTGCGTAGCTCGTGGCTCATGGTGGCCAGGAAGCGGCCCTTGGCGGCGTCGGCACGCTCGGCTTCGGCCCGCGCCTCGTCGAGCGCCTGCTCCTGCATCTTGCGATCGGTGATGTCTCGCATCACGGCGACGACTTCAGTCTCGCTCGCGCTGGCAGTGGACGGCACCGCGTCCAACGGCCGGCAACGCATCTCGACCCAGACGAATTCGGCGGCCGACGGCCGGCCGCGCTCGTCACGCGCCACCTGGCGGCGAAGCCGAAATTCGACGCTGCCAGTTTCGCGGCCGCGGGCCGCGTCCGACATCGCCTTCAGATAGGCAGGGCGATCGGCGACATGGACACGATCGAACAATCCATGCTCGGCGAGCTGCGAAGTCGGGGTGCCGAGCAGGCTCTCCGCCGCCGGCGAAATGAAGCTCACCGCGCCGTTGCGATTGTGGCGCGAAATCACATCGCTCATATTGCGGGCGAGCAGTCGATACCGCTCCTCCTCGACATCGAGCAAGGCGCGGTTGGTGCGCGCGAGCCAGGTGGCGCCGTAAGCCAGGCCGGACGCGTACAGTGTCGCCGTGGCGATTCCGAATGCCGCCAGCGTGGCGCTCGAAGCTGCGCCATTGGCGGGCATCGGCAATGCGCCGAGAAGGTCGAGCCCGATCAACAACGCGGCACCGCCGAGCGCCAGCGATACCGCGAAGGTGACGACGCGGCGCGATGCCGACAGCGCGGCTTCGATCGGGATGACAACCAGCCACACGGCCGCGAAGGATTGGATGCCGCCGGTGAATGCCGAGACGCCGATCACCAGCGCGGCGAGCGCTAGCGACGACAGGAAATGTGCGTCCTCGTAGCGCCCGGTGCGCGAAAGGAACCAGGCCACCAGGATTGGGACGATCAGCCAGGCGAGCGCCGCGGCTTCGAGCGCCGTCGGAGCGCCGCGCAACACCAGATACAACGGGAAGGCTGCGAAGGCCGCGAGACTACCGAGCATGCGCGGTGCAATGAAGGCACGATGCCGCGCCCGCGCGAGCGCGTCGTATCGCGCCGACGGATGCAGCAACGCATCGAGACATTCACCGATGATTCTGGATACTGCCACGCTGCTCGCGCTCGCTCGTCGCCTCGTAACGGGAGGCGTTCGGCGCCTCGCGTGTGGTTGGCCGAAACTGTCAGAGCGACCTTAAACGAACACTAAGGCGATCGAAGAGTGTGGCCCGCGCCCGCCTCAACGTGCCTTCACCGGGCGCATTCGAAACCACATGGTGAACGCATCGTTTCGAAGCGTGGAGCGATATGGTTTCGAATTGGTGGACGCAGAACGGCCGGCGATCGAGAAGCCCAGCTCCGTCAATCGAATATTTACGCCGAATCGTTTCGGCGGAGTTTTCCGCGGATTTCGCTCGAATTGTAAGTAACCAAAAAACCCCGAATTCATTGCCGCTCGATACGACGGAGTTCGATTGCGAGGCCAATCGCAACGGGGAATTGGACGACGGGGTCGCGAGATGTTCTTTCTGCTTCGCTTGGCGTTTTGGATCGGAGTGGTCCTGGTATTTCTGCCGCGCGAGTCGACACCGGATTCGGAGAAGCTGCCGCAGATCGGCGCCTCCGAAGCGGTGTCTGCGGCGAGTGCCGCGGTGTGGGACTTCAGTCAATTCTGCAAGCGCCAGCCGGCGGCTTGCGAGGTCGGCGAACAGGCCGCGACGGTGATCGGTCATCGCGCTCAGGAAGGCGCGCGCAGGCTGTACCAGATCATCACCGAGAAGCGCGGCGAGCCGACCGGCGCGATCGGCGCGAGCGACGCGCCCGATCCGTCGCTGGCGCCGCGCGACACGCTGACGGCCGAAGATCTCAAGATCGAGTGGAAGCTGCCCGGCGCCGAAACCGCATCGACGAATGCGGTCACCAAGCCCACTGCCACCAATTAGAGCAGAACTCGACGATCGAACCAGGCGATTCGCGCTTTCGAGCGCGCCCGCGAACCCATATATCTGTCGGCACAGGTTCCATTGCGCGCGAACCGCGACTGACGGATACGGGGCACGATGACGATTGACGAGATCAGGGACAATTTCGCGCTGCTCGACGAGTGGGACGATCGCTACCGCTACGTCATCGAACTCGGCCGCACGCTGGAACCTATGCCCGAGGACGAACACTCTTCTGCCAACAAGGTACAGGGCTGCGCCAGCCAGGTGTGGCTGTCGCGCAAGCTGACGCGTAACGCGGCCGGCGAACCGGTGCTCACCTATCTCGGCGACAGCGACGCGCACATCGTGCGCGGCCTGATCGCGATTCTGCTGACGCTGGTCTCCGGCCGCACGCCGCAGCAGATCCTCGCCGCCGAGCCGATCGCGGTGTTCGACGAGCTGGGCTTTCGCGAGCATCTGACGCCGCAGCGTTCCAACGGCCTGCGCTCGATGATCGAGCGGATCAAGGCCGACGCGCGCGAGACACTCGCCGCGTCGAGCTGATCGCGATCGACTCCGGCTGCTCCGCCGCTTTACGGCACCACGAACGCCGCATCGTCCGCCAGCCAGCTCCGCGGCCGCGGCCTAGCCTGTTCGGTCCGCGGAGCAAGGCCGTAGTGCCGGGCGAGCCGATCGAGCGCGAGCTGCAGTACCACCTTGGCGGAGCGCGACGGCCAGCCGCGTTCGCGCTCGACGTCCTCCAGGCCGCGCAGAAAGCAGCAGACGTCGAGCAGGATACCGCAGAACTCCGGCCCGCAGGCGTCCAGGGCGTGCTGCACCCGCTGCCGCGCCGCCACGACCAGATCGGTCATCTCTCCAGCGCCGCCGCTGCCGGCGCGCCCGGTCGGCGCTCCCCAGTTCGACGTCACGCGTGGTGTCAGGTTGCCGCGGGTGAAGTCGGCGCGCAACCGCTCGCCGGCGACGAACTGCTCGGCGCTGATCATCGCTTGTCCGTCGCGCCCTTTGCGGCGGGCCAGCCAGGCGAGCGGGCTTTCGCTATCGTCGATGGTGACGCGCGCCAGCCCCTCGGCCGTCATGATGTCGCGCTCGGCAAGATCCAGATGACTGGCGCGAAAGCTGTCGACTTCGGCCCTGCCCGGCCCGCGTGCTGCGGCGGACTTCCGTCCGCGACGTTTGGTGTGCATGTCGTCCGTCCTTTCCCAGACTCGATCTAGGAAAATATTCTCACAACACACCAACAGGGACAAGGGCGCCACCCCACGATATTCGGATTTTTTTCCTTACCCCGCAAGTCAACCGTGGCTTCAGAACCCAGCGCCCCACCCGGCTACGGCGCGGCGCGCCACCGCCTCCAGCTCGTCCCGGCTGGCACCGTCGCGGGCCAGGATCGACATACCGGCCTGGATCGCCTGGATAAGCCGGGCCTGGCCGTGGACGTCGGTCGAGGCCGGCAGCTCGCCGGTCGCCACCGCCGCGCTCAGGCACGCCTCAAGCCGCTGCAGCGTCACGGCGCGGGCCTTGCGGACCATCTCGCCCAGCTCCGCGTGCCCCTCGCTACCGACCGCCGACAGCGTCACCATACAGCCGAGCGGATGATCGTCCGGCCCCCCGGTCAGCACAGCAGCAGAATCCAGCAGATAGGCTGTCACCGCGTCGCGCGCGGTCGACGCGGTGCGGAACCGGCCCCAGACCAGATGCTCGTAGGTGGCCTCGTAATACCGTAGCGCTTCGGCATAGAGCGCATCCTTGGCGCCGAACGCGGCGTACAGGCTCGGCGCCCCGATGCCCATCGCCTCGGTCAGATCGGCAATCGAGGTCGCCTCATAGCCCTTCGCCCAGAACAGCCGGGTGGCCGCCGCCAGCGCACGTGCGCGGTCGAAGGCCCGCGGCCTGCCACGCGGCCGCGCGGCCCGATTGTCCAAGGTCGAATCTGATTTTTGCATCACTCGCTATATAAATCACTTGACCGGCGTCCGGCAATTCACATAGCAATTTCCATATCGATCATTACAAAATAGAGGACAACATGGTTGAGCTGACGGGCAAGCGGGCATTGGTCACGGGTGCCTCGCGCGGCATCGGCGCGGGAATTGCGATCGAATTGGCCGCCAAGGGGGCAGACGTCGCGATCACCTATGAGCGGTCGGCCGAGCGCGCCGCCGAAGTGGTGCGGGCGATCGAGGCCAAGGGCCGCCGCGGTGTGGCGATCCAGGCCGACAGCGCCGACCCGGCCGCGGTGCGGCATTCGGTCGAGGCAGCAGTGTCCGGCCTCGGCGGTCTCGACATCCTGGTCAACAATGCCGGCATCGGCCGGGTCGGGCCGATCACCGAACTCAGCCTCGCCGACATCGACGCGCTGCTGAACATCAACGTGCGGGCGGTGGTGCTCGCGTCGCAGGCCGCTATCCCGCACCTCGGACAGGGCGGACGGATCATTTCGATCGGTTCGACGCTGGCCGAGCGGGTGCCGTTCGCGGGTTCGACTGTCTACGCGATGACCAAGTCGGCGCTGCACGCCTTCACGCGTGGCCTGTCGCGCGAGCTCGGACCGCAGGGCGTCACCGTCAATCTGGTCCAGCCGGGATCGATCGATACCGATATGAATCCGGCCGATGGCCAGCAGGCCGATCAGCTCCGCAGCCTGACGGCGCTCGGCCGCTATGGCAAAGCGGAAGAGATCGCGGCCGTGGTCGCCTTCCTGGCCAGCCCGGCCGCCGGCCTGATCACCGGCGCGATGATTACCGCGGATGCCGGCTTCTCGGCTTGACGCGGCGTTACTTGCGTCGGCGGCGCTGCTGGCCGAGCCCCATCTTCTTGGCGAGCTGCGAGCGCTCGACGGCGTAGTTCGGCGCCACCATCGGGTAGTCCGCGGGAAGCCCCCACTTCTCGCGGTACTGCTCCGGCGTCATCTTGTACTGGGTGCGCAGATGACGCTTCAGCGACTTGAAGCGTTTGCCGTCTTCCAGGCAGATCAGATACTCGGGCGTCACCGACTTCTTCACCGGCACTGCCGGTTTCGAAGGCTCCTGCGGCGCCGCCTCCGGCCGGCCGGCAGACAGCCGCTGCAGCGCGGCGTGAACCTGCGCGATCAGCGCCGGGATCTCGCTGGCCTGGGTGGTATTGTGGCTGACATAGGCCGAGACGATCGATGCGGTCAGCTCGACATAGCTTTTGCCCGTGGTGTCACTCATCGGCCGTCCTTCGTCGCTCGTCCGAGCGCGCGCGGCGGGCCGCGGGCGCGTTGATCAAATTGTCCGGGATACTCGGCTCAACGGCACATCGCCAGCAGGCGACGACTCTAACCTTGCCGATACCGAAGTCTATTGTCGGCAATACTATGGAGCAAGGTAGACTAATAGATGAAACGTGGTCCGAGCGCGCATCAGCCGCGCTGTTCGAGATGGTCGCGAAGCTCGTCGATCGACTCGAACCGCATCATGCCTTCCGGCATCTGCGCCTCGATCGAGCCGTCGGAATACAGCGAATAGGCCATGCCGTCGACGACGCCGGACTTCAGCACCGTCACCTGCTGCATTTCCTCACTGCGCGGCGCCGGGGTCGGCTCCAAGAGACCCGAGCGCTCCTGTGCCGGCGCAGCCTCGTTGCTGTCCGCATCAGTCCGCATCTGCGACCAAGATTCGTGAAAGCTGGTCGCGGCCCCGCCGAGCAGATCTCCGGTTGACGCATCGCCGCCGGTCTGGGCGGCCCGTTCCCGCTCGCGCCGGGACGACGCAAACAATAGATTGCGCCGCTTCGGCGGAGACGTCTCATCCTCCTCGGCTTCCAGGGCGGCTCGGCGCGCGCTGTCGCCAGGCGGCGGTGGAGGCGGCTTGATCTCGAGTGGCGGGGCCGCGCGCTGGCGCAGCCGGTCGCGCGCGCTGGCTTCCTGCTGCCACGGCGCCGCTCCCGCTGGCTCCGCTGCCGCCGGCAGCGGCTGCGCTGGCGGCAATGACGGCTCCGGCCGCTCGCCTGGAAACAGCGTGTCGCTGTCCGTGTCCACGGGCAACGACGATAACGTCGCGCGCGTCGGAGCCCTGGCAACGCTCGGTTCGCTCTCGTCGGCAGCCAAGCCAGAGCCGATCAGCCGCAGCTCACGGATCACTGCCGACAGCCCAAGCAGCAGCGCACCGGTGCATGCGCCCACCACGCCCGACAAGATCAACGTGTTGCCGAAGCTGAACTCCTTGACCGGGACGCCGACGACAATCGACGCCGCTCCGGCCAGCAGGAAGACGATGCCGGCGACCAGAAGCAATACCATTCTCAACTCCACGCCGGGGCGGATCGCCACGGCAACCCTCGTTACGATAGCGTCATCCGTCCCAGATCGGCAATCGCCGCAGAGCTTTGCGAACAACTTGTTGACACGCGGTTGCAAGCCTCCGGGGCTTCCCGCCGGCTCGGAGCGCCCCGCCACATGCCTGCCGCGCTTCGGTCGACGCTTGCTGCAAGACATTCGCAGCACTAGGCTTCCGCCACGTCAACGCGCCGGGCAACGGCGCCCACACGAAGAGGAAACGCATGTCGCCAGCCGAAGCCGCACGCCTGAGAGAAGTTCCCGCCGACATGACCGAGGCCGAATGGGAGCAGCGGGTCAACCTCGCCGCCTGCTACCGCTTGGTCGCGCTGTACGGCTGGGACGATCTGGTCGACACCCACATCTCGGCGCGGGTGCCCGGTCCTGAGCATCACTTCCTGATCAACCCCTACGGGCTGATGTTCGACGAGATCACCGCTTCGAGCCTGGTGAAGGTCGATCTCGACGGCAACCAGCTCACGCAGAGCCAGTACAAGATCAATCCGGCCGGCTTCACCATCCATTCGGCGATCCACGAGGTACGCGAGGACGCCGGTTGCGTCATCCATCTGCACACCGCGGACGGCACCGCGGTGGCGAGCTGCATGGACGGCCTGCTGCCGATCAACCAGACCGCGCATTTCGTCACAGGCGACCTTGCCTATCACGACTATGAAGGCGTCGCGCTCGATCACGACGAGCGTCCGCGCCTGCAGCGCGATCTCGGCGACAAGAACCACATGTTGTTGCGTAATCACGGCACGCTGACGGTCGGCCGCACCGTCGCCTCGGCTTTCGAGCGGATGTATCATCTCGAGCGCGCCTGCACGATGCAGGTCCGCACCAAGATGCTCGGCCCGACCGCCTATCCGCTCGAAAAGATGGTGATCGACAAGAACCACGACCTGATCGCCAACCGCGACGCGATGGAGCTGCGCTCGACCAAGCTGGTGTGGCCGCCGCTGCTGCGCAAGCTCGACCGCATCGATCCGAGCTATCGGAGCTGAGACCTATCCCCGTCATGGCGAGCGCCAGCGAAGCAATTCAGCCGGTCCACCAAGACTATGGATTGCTTCGCCGGATTCTCATCCTCGCACAGCAATGACGCTCTGATCGTCGAAGGTTGAAATCCGACGCCACGATGATATGATTATTGCATCACCCTCTACGCTATCGGAATCCAAACGCCGCCCAATTCCGGGCGGCGTTTTTGCGTCGGCCTGCCACGCAGGCTCGAGCCGCCTCGATTTGTGACGTAATTATTTCGTCGCGCTCCCCGCCACTACCGCGGCGCTAGCCAGCGACACAGTACACTCGCGCAAGTAATCAATCGCTTCTCGAATTGCCTCTCTTCGACAAATCTGCTTCGTCGATTTACCGAATGTTGTCGTCTGCGGTCCATGGGTGGCGCGCCGACAACTAACAAATCGGCGAGATACGAACACACAACGTTCGCAAAACTGTCACGAGCTCCGGCCACCCAATGCGTCAGTTGCACTCCGCCTCGAAACGCCTCCTGAAATCGCCCTTCAATCGCATCAAGATCGGCCTCCGTATTCAGATCGCATTATTGGGACTGATCGGGGTCGCACTGGTTGGCGCGGCCTGCCTCGTCGGCCTGCGATCGGCCGCCGAGGCGGAGCATCGGTCCGACGCAAGCGTCGCGCTACGCTTCGACGTGATGCAACTGTCGTCGGACTATCTGCAAGCCGGACTGATCGCGCACGAATTCCTGCGCACATCCGACGAAAAGCTGATCGCGAAGCATGACGCCGTCGCAGCGTCGGCGAAGAGCAGACTACAGGACATCGAGCGGCGTCTCGGCCAATCGGAAGGCGACGAAGCGACCAAGCAATCGACCGCACTGCTGGCCGGCTTGAATCTGTATCTCACGCGTTTCCAGAATCTGCTGTCAGCCAAGCGCGTGCTCGGTCTCAGAGAGCAGGATGGTTTGCAGGGCAGATTGCACGATGCAACCAGGCGGCTCGAAGCGAAGCTGGCCGAGATCGACGATCCTCGCCTATCAGTGCTGATGCTGACGATGCGACGTCTGGAAAAAGAGTTCATTCAGAAGGGACGTGAGAAGGACGGCGATGCCCTGATCGAGCATGCCTCCGACTTCGCCGCCGCGCTGACCAAGAGCAATCTTGCTGCCGACCAGGCGAAGGAACTGACTGCCCTGATCGGCGGCTACAAATCGAGCTTCCTCGCCTTCATGGTCAGCCAGCAGAGTCTGAACGAAGAAATCGACGACTTCGCCTCGGTGTTCGCCCGCAACCGGCCGACTCTGGATGCGCTGGTGGCGAGCGCGGAGGCACGCTATCGCGCCTCGCAGGCGAGCGCAGCCGAGGTCCGAAGCCTGCTCAACTGGATCGTCGGCGGCGTCACCTTGGCAATGGCGGCGCTCGCCTTGCTGGTGGGGCAGCGCATCGCCAACTCGGTGACACGCACCACCGCGGCGATGCAGCGGCTCGCCGCAGGGGATTTCGAGGCGGTGCTGCCGGGGTTGGAACGCAGCGACGAGATCGGCGAGATGGCGCGCGCTGTCGAAGCCTTCAAGGCTGCATCGCAACGAGCGGCGCGCGACGAGACTGAAGCCAAGATCGCGCAGCAGCAGGTCGAAGCCAACCGTCGCAAGGCGGACATGAGCACGTTGGCCGACAGCTTCGAGGTCGCGGTCGGCAAAGTGATCGAGACCGTCTTCCAAGCATCGTCCTCGCTGGAAGCGTCGGCAGGCTCGCTGACGCAAACCGCGGAGACGTCGCGCCAGCTCACGATAGCCACCGCTTCGGTGTCGTCCGAAGTCAGCGCCTGTGTCGGAACGGTGGCGGCTTCGGCCGAGCAATTGCTCGCCTCGGTCGATGACATCGGCCGACGGATCGTCGAGTCGACCACGATGACGGCCGCAGCGGTGCAGCAGACCCGGCAAACCAGCGAGCACGTCCTTCAACTCGCGCGCGCCGGCGATCGCATCGGCGACATCGTCGGGATGATTCAGACCATCGCCCGGCAGACCAATCTTTTGGCGCTCAACGCCACGATCGAGGCCGCGCGCGCCGGCGATGCCGGGCGCGGTTTCGCGGTGGTCGCTTTCGAAGTCAAAGCCCTCGCCGAACAGACCGCAAAGGCCACCCAGGACATCCAGCGGCAGGTCGCCGACATTCAGCATGCAACTCGCTCGTCGGCGGGCTCGATCGACGAGATCGTAGGCCTGATCGAACGCATCTCCGAAACCATCTCCACCATCGCGTCGGCGATCGAGCGGCAGGGCCACGAGACGCGGGCGATGTCCGACAACGTCACCAAGGCCGCCGCTGAGACGGCTCACGTCGGGACCAGTATCGAACGGGTCCAGCGCGGTGCCGAACACGTCGAGAGCGCCTCGCGCGACGTGTTCGCTGCGGCAAAGTCGCTGGCCACCGATAGCGACGTGCTACGGCGGGAGGTCGTAGGCTTCCTCGGCTCGGTGCGTTCGGCTTAGCGCGCCGCCGACCAAGAGCTTCGATCACTGCCGCATTGCGGACCTGCGGCCATAGCCGATCAACGCAAGATAAACCAAGGCCGCCGCCAGCGTGGTATGGCCGCTGAACTTTACCAGACCGAAGCCCCAGCCGGAGGCGTCGACCAGCACGGCGAGCGCCGCCAGCAGCGCACAGGCGCCGACGGCGCGGAGCGCGAGGACTACCGGGCGCCGCAGCGAGCGACGCAGGATGTCGTGCTGCGGCCGGCGCAATCCGAACGCCAGAGCCGAAAAGCCCACCAGGCAAAGAAGCTGCGCGACAGTATGGCTCACGTTGCGGCCTCGCGCGACATGGCCGGGATCCCTCCCCGCTTCGATGCGCTCCGCGGTGGACGTAGCCTTGCGCTATTTCGCGCAGTGCGGATCGCCAGCACCGCGTGCAGCAGCGCCAGCGCCACGCACATCAGGTCTATGCCGGCGAACACCCAGTCGCCGCTCGCCAGACTGTGCCACAGCGGGCGCTGCGTGGTCGCAGCATTCAGCACCGGGATCAGCGCCAGCAGCGCAGCAGCCGTCCAAAGCTGCTCGACCCATGCCGACTTTGCAGGCCGCAGCAAAGCGTGGAGCAAGGTCAGCCCCCAGACGATAAAGAACACATGGATTTCCCAGAACGCGCGATCCGCCATCGCGTTCGGCAACAGACGGTTCGCCCACAGGAACGCCGTCATGGCGATCGACAGGCCTGCGATGCTGGCGATGTTGAGCCGTTCGACCAGGCGGAATCCGAAAAACGGCCGCTCCGGATCAGGCAGCTTCTGCCGCCGCTTCACCGTCCACATCACCAGACCCGTGCCGACCATCGCGGTGCCCATGAAGCTGACGATGAAGTACAGCCACCGGGTCTCGAGGTCGCTGAACCGTCCGATATGCAGCGCGTAGAGCACGCCTCGGGTTTCCGCCGCAGCGCCGACGTGATCGTGCACCTTAAGGAGTTTTGCGGTAACGCCATCGAACTCCAGATAGTCCGGGCTCATCGATACCCGCCCGGCATCGCCACGGGTCACCGCGACGCGAGCAGTCGCGTCGCCCGGATTGGCGGAGTTGACGCGCCCGACATCGGTCGTCCCCCAGCGCTGCTGCGCTTGCCGAACCATCGCCTCGATCGACCCCAACGGAACCTTGTCGCCGCCCGGCTTGTCGGCGCGAATGAACGCGCTGAGTTCGGCCGTGAGCTGCTGGCGCTCGGCCGGCGTCTTGATGGCGGTGCGCTCGCCCCACGGCACGTACAGCGCCATCAGCGTCACCAGCCCGGTATAGGTAATCATCACATGGAACGGCAGCCCGAAGACCGAGAGCGCATTGTGGGCATCGAGCCAGGAGCGCTGGCCCTTGCCCCAGCGGAAGGTGAAGAAATCGGTGAAGATCTTCTTGTGGGTGATCACGCCGGCCACGATCGCGACCAGCATCGACATTGCGGCGAGACCCGCGAGCAATCGTCCCCAGAACGGAGACATGTAGTAAAACTGAAAATGGAAGCGGTAGAAGAAATCGCCGCCGAGCGTCTCCCGCGCCTCGGCGCGATGGCCGGTGATCGGGTCGAAATAATCCTGCCCGAACCCAGGTGCCCCCTTCCCGACGCCGGGAGTCCGCCAGAACGCATAGACGGTGTTGCTGCGCCCGTCGGGGAGCTTGATGCTCCACTGCGATGCGTTCGGCGCGATCCGTCCGATTTCGTCGGCGACCCGTTGCGCCACCACCGCCGGATCGAGCGGCTGGGTGAGACGCGGCAGCTCCGGCCGCATCCACTGCGACAGCTCGTCCTTGAAGAACGACACCGTGCCGGTGAGGAACATTGCGTACAGAACCCAGCCGAGTAGCAGCCCGGTCCAGGTATGCAGGCCGGACATACTCTGCCGGAACCCGGGGCCTTTGGCGTGCTGATCATGCGGCATCGTCACACCTCGCGTCTTATCAGGAGGCCGACCAAGCCAGCGGCGCCAGCACCGCGGCGACCAGCGCAAGGCCGATCCACACGGCCAGTGCACTCCGCGCCGCGAACGCCCAGATCACGACCGCCGTACAAACCGCGAAGCTCGCGAGCTGGCCGGTGAGCACCGCCTGCGGCTTGCTGATCGGCAGCGCCAGCGCCGCGACGCTGCAAAGCGCCGCAAGCCCGTAGCCGCCGAACAGCGCCGCAACGATGCGCGACGTCAGCGCACCGATCGACCGGAGGCGATGCGCCCGCGCCGTCATTTGCGCGGCGCGGCCGGCGTCGCTGGCGGACCAGGCGGAAGCGGCGGCAGCCCGTCGGCCTTCTCATAGGTGACGGTGGTGGCGTAGCTCACCGCGTCATAAGGTTCAGTGCCGTTCGGTCCGGCGCGCTCGCCCGCGGTCTTGTCGTTGTGGCTGACTTCGGCGACGTAAACGCCCTGCCACGGCATGTCGAAGCTGACCAGCCCCTGCGCGTCGGTGTGCGCTTCCTTGGCCCAACCCGATTGCGTCGTCAGCGTCACCTTGGTCTTCGGCTTCGGCTGATCCTTGAACACCAGCTTGAACTGACCGGGCTGACCGGTCGGCACCAGATCGAGCACCAGCTTCGGCTGCTGCGCGGCAAAGCCGGTGATCAGTCGCGCGGCCGGATAGAACCAGTTCCGCACGTCCCTGTCCTGCTGCTTCCAGGTGTACAGCGGATAGCTCGCATCCTCGGCCACGATACTGTCGCCCGCCTTTGCGGCGAACGGCAGCGTGAATCCGGTTGCAGCCTTGCTCGCCTCGGCCTTCTGCTCGCCCTTGGCCGACAGCAGCGTCGCCGTCACCTTGGCGAATTTGTCGAGCAGCCCGGGCGACGCTTCGCGCAGATTCTCGCCGAACTCGCCGAACCGCACCACGGCCTGCCCATCCGCCTGCTCGATCCAGATCTGATGCGCTTGCGCGGGCGCGGCGGCGCCGAGCAGCGCAACAATGGCGAGAGAGAGCTTGTTCATGCGGTGCTCCTTGTTGGCTTAGAGATCGCGTGCCGGACGACAGGCATCCGACACGTGGATGCCCGGCACGAAGGCCGGGCATGAAGTCGTTGCGTGCGCTGCGCGCGTTCGATCAGAAATCGAACGCCGCCGAGAGCAGATAGGTGCGCGGCGCACCCACGGTGACGTAAGTGCCGGTGGTGAGCCAATAGGTCTCGCCGGTGACGTTCTCGATATTGGCGCGGAAGGTGACCGGCTTGCCCGTGAGCGCCGTCGTGGTGTAGCGCGCGCCGATATCGAGACGGGTCCAGCCCGGGAAGCTCAGCGTGTTGGCCGTGGTCAGATAGGCGCTGCCGGTGTGGATCACTCGACCGTTAAGCGCGAGCCCGCGGACCCATGGCGTATCCCAGTCCAGCCCGGCGGAGAACGTCTTGTCGGGTACGCCGGCCGCGGCGTTGCCGCGCTGCGTCGGGTCGGTCGGATTGGTCAGTTCGGGGTTGATGAACGTCGCGCTCGCCATGCCACGCAGCCCGGGCAGGATCAGGCCTTAGAGGTTCAGCTCCAGGCCTCTGTTGCGCTGCTCGCCGTCGTAGGCCTGCGCATTGGCCGCGGTGGTGATCAGGCTCGGACGGGCGATCTGGAACACCGCTGCGGTGGTGGTGATGGCGCCCCAGTCGACCTTGACGCCGGCCTCCTGTTGCTTCGACTTGTACGGCGCCAGGATCGTGCCAGCGTTCGAGAAGTTGCCGCCAACGATGGTGCCGCGCGTGAGACCCTCGGCGTAGTTGGCATACAGCGACACGTTGGTCCACGGCTTGACGACGATACCGGCGAGCGGTGTCGTAGCGCTAGCGTCGTAAGTCGAGGTCAACGCGCCGATGTTGGTGCCGGTGGTGGCGTAGCTCTCCTGCTTCACCATCTGATGACGACCGCCGAGCGTCAGCAGTACCGACTCGTTCAGGAACGACATGGTGTCGACCACCGCGACGCTGGTCAGCGTGCTGTCGGAGGCGTGCCGCGGCGAGTATCGGTCGAGTGTCACCGCCGGAAGCGGCGCTGGGTTGTAGATGTTGGACGCGGTCGTGCCGCCCTGGATGTAGGCGTTGCCCGCCTCCTGGAAGAACCCGGTATAGGCAACGTTGAGCTTGTGACCGATGAAGCCGGTGTCGAACCGCGAACGGAAGCCGACATTGCCGCTAACCGTCTTGGTGTAAGAATCGTAATACGTATTCTGGACGTTGAAATTGCCGAGCGCATCCACCGCCGTCGCCGAGCGCGGGAAGGTCTGGTAGTTCGAGCCATCACGATAGCCAACGCCCGCATAGGCGGTCAGCCAGTCGGTCAGGTCGTATTCCAAAGCGGTTGCGGCCGTGTTGTCCTTCTGGCGCAGCCTCGTGTCGGGATACCAGTTGCTGCGTGCATCAGGCGGCGCCGGAATCGCGGTGGCGGTCGGCAGCAGGCTGATCTGCGGGCGGAAGTTGTCGGTGTTGTCGTTTTGCGAGAATAGATCGAGCGTCCAGCGAAGCCGATCGCCGCGATAGTCGATCGCCACCGCACCCAGACCCGACTGGAAATTTCCGTCTCTGATCGAGGCTTCACCGTTACGACCAACGCCGTTGAAGCGAACGCCCCACTCCTTGTTCGCGCCGAACCGCTGGCTGGTCTCGAGATGCAATCCGTAATTCGCCGCGCTCATGAAGAACGGCGTCAGTCGCGAGAACGGCTCGTCAGTAGCACGCTTGGTGACGATGTTGATGCCGCCGCCGACGGCTCCGCTCGGCGCGATGCCGTTGATCAGCGCGCCTGGACCCTTGAGCAACTCGATCCGCTCGATGATCTGAGCCGGAACGCGCTGCGACGATGCGAGGCCATACAGACCGTTGAGGCCAACGTCGGTCGCCCTGACCTCGAAGCCTCGGATGATGAAAGTGTCGTCGAAGCCGTCGCTACCGGTCGACAGCCGCACTGAGGAATCGTTGATCAACGTGTCGGCGGCGGTGCGAGCCTGCTGGTTCTCGATCAATTGCGAGGTGAAATTGACGGTGCTGAACGGCGTGTTCATCACGCTGGTCGCGCCGAGCAGGCCGAGCGTGCCGCCCTGCGCCACCTGGCCGCCCGCATAGGCCGGCGCCGGCGCGCCGATGGTGCGGGTCGAGCCCATCGTTGTCGGCGGCGCGGCCGGTGGGGGCGGCGGCTCGGCGGCGCGGCGCGGCGCTACCCGCGCGGCGCGCTGCGGCGTGGCGCGTGGCGGCGCGGTGCGGGTCGCCGCGCGCTGCTGCGGGGCGTCGACCGAGACCGGCGGCAACACGCGCGCTTCGGACTCCTGGGCAGGTGCCGAGGATGGCGCGAGGCCGGCCGCGCACAGCGTCAGCACGCCGGTCGCGACGCCCAAATACAAACGATTGTTGCTAGCCTTGAAGTTGCTCACACCACGCCCCCGTCACTCGTCGGTGTCCGGGTAGGAGATGAGGGATGGTGAGGCAACGGATGCGATTTAGAATTGATATACACGCGCCCATAGCAAGCGCGCGGCGCTTAGAACGAGTCTAGTAAACGACCTCTCCGCTCGGTATCACGCCGGTGAATGCAACGCGGCGACCCGGCGCCAAGGAACACCTTGGCGCATCGCAGCTTCGCGCAGTTTGCTACTCACCGCGCGGAAGCGAAACAGCCATGGAACCAATTTGGAAGGATTCCGGATTTGCGCGCGGTGGCGCAAATCCGGAGCAGGACTCGCGCAATGCGAGGTGACGATCTGACGCGGAGGTGTTTCAGCGCGGTGCGTCAGCCAGCGCGCCGAGAATCCGCACCCATGAACGGATGCCCTTCTGGAAGCTGGTGAGGTTGTACTTCTCGTTCGGCGAATGGATGTTGTCGTCGTCGAGACCGAAGCCGATCAGCACGCTGTCGAGCCCGAGCGTGCGCTTGAAATCGGCGACGATCGGGATCGACGCGCCGGAGCCGATCAGCACCGCTTCCTTGCCCCACTCCTCGGTCAGCGCGCGGCTCGCCGCGGTGAGCGGCTTCATGTCCCACGGCAGCGCGATCGCTGCGCCGTTGGAGTGATCGAGAAACTCGGCGCGGCAATCGCCCGGCAGCCGGGCGGTGACATAAGCGCGGAACGCATCGCGGATCTTGTTGGGGTCCTGCCCTTCGACGATGCGGAACGACACCTTGGCCGAGGCTTCCGCCGCGATCACGGTCTTCGATCCCTCGCCGGTGTAACCGCCGACGATGCCGTTGATGTCGCAGGTCGGTCGCGAGATCAGCTGCTCGATCAACAGACGATCGTCCTCACCGGCCGGAATCGACAGCCCGATCGGGCCGAGAAAACTCTCGGCGGTCAGGTTCAGTCCCTTCCACTGCGCCAGGATCTCCGGCGGCAAATCCTTCACGCCGTCGTAGAAGCCCGGAATGGTGATGCGGCCGTGCTCGTCGTGCAAGCCGCCGAGAATCCGCGTCAGCACCCGGATCGGGTTCTGCGCACCGCCGCCATAAACCCCGGAATGCAGATCGCGGTTCGCCGCCTTGATCTTCACCTCTTCATAGACAAGGCCGCGCAGCGAGGTGGTGATCGCCGGCGTCGCCGGGTCCCACATCCCGGTGTCGCAGACCAGCGCGAAGTCGGCGGCGAGGTCCTTCTTATGCGAATCGAGGAACGGCACGAAGTTCTTCGAGCCGACCTCCTCCTCGCCCTCGATCACGATGGTCAGGTCGATCGGCAGTTCGCCGGTGGCGTCCTTCCAGGCCCGGCAAGCTTCGATGAAGGTCGAGAGCTGGCCTTTGTCGTCCTGCGCACCGCGCGCCACGATGATCTTGCGGCCGTCGGCATGGTCGGCGATCACCGGCTCGAATGGCGGCCGATGCCACAGCTCCAGGGGATCGACCGGCTGCACGTCGTAGTGGCCATAGAACAGCGCGTGCGGCCGGTTGCCGGTGTTGCCCTTGGCCTTCGCCACGATCGCCGGATGACCGGCGGTCGGTCTCACCTCGGCGTCAAATCCGATCGACGCGATGTCGGCGCGAAGATGCTCCGCCGCCGCCTTACAGTCCGCCGCGAACGCCGGATCAGCCGAGATCGACTTGATCCGCAGCAGTGCGAACAGCCGCTGCAAGGCGGAGTCGAAATCGGCATCGGCGCGGCCGAGCACTGTTTGAACGTGAGAGCTGGCGGACATGGTGTCTTCCTTCTTCAGATGTGTCGGATACCGCGGCCTCGCCCTTCGAGACGCGGCGTAACGGCCGCTCCTCAGGACGAGGAAGCTGCGACATGTCGCAAACAGCGAACGCGGCGATCTCGGACAGCCTCATGGTGAGGAGGCGCACAGCGCCGTCTCGAACCATGCTGCCGCGCGCATCTTTCCAAACCGCGGACGTCTCGCTCACCGTCGCAGCATTCCGCCCAGCGTGCCCCGCACGATCGAGCGGCCGACCGAGCTGCCGAGCGAGCCGCCGACCTTCTTGCCGAGTTCGGCGGCGAGGCCGCCGACCACGGTGGTGGCGACAGTGCGGGCGACGCTGCGCGCCACCACCTGGCCGGTGGAGAGCTTGCCGCGCGGCGTATTAGTGCCAAAGATCGTCGAGACCATACTGCCGAGCTGGCCGAACAGGCCACCGCTGCCGGGCTCGGCCTCGTCACCGGCGGACTTGCCTTCGATCCGCGCGCGCAGCTTCTCATAGGCCGATTCTGAATCCACCGCGGTGTCGTATTTGCCTCGCACCGGGCTCGCGGCGATGATCGCCTTGCGCTCCTCCGGCGTGATCGGTCCGATCCGCGCCGACGGCGGCCGCACCAGCACGCGCTCGACCATCGCCGGCGTGCCGTTGCCTTCGAGGAACGACACCAGCGCCTCGCCCTTGCCGAGCTCGGTGATCGCCTTCGCCGTATCGAGCTTCGGGTTCGGCCGGAAGGTGTCGGCGGCCGCCGCCACTGATTTTTGATCGCGCGGCGTGAAGGCACGCAGCGCGTGCTGCACCCGATTGCCGAGCTGCGCCAGCACCCGATCCGGCACGTCGATCGGGTTCTGGGTGATGAAGTACACGCCGACGCCCTTGGAGCGGATCAGCCGCACCACCTGTTCAATTTTGTCCATCAACGGCTTCGGCGCGTCATTGAACAGCAGGTGCGCCTCGTCGAAGAAGAACACCAGCTTCGGCTTGTCGGGATCGCCGACTTCCGGCAGCTCCTCGAACAGCTCCGACAGCATCCACAACAGGAACGTGGCGTACAGCCGCGGATTACTCATCAGCTTGTCGGCGACGAGAATGTTGACGAGGCCGCGGCCCTGGCTGTCGGTGCGGATGAAGTCCTTGAGCTGCAGCGCCGGCTCGCCGAAGAACTTCTCGCCGCCCTGATTTTCCAGGACCAGAAGCTGACGCTGGATGGTGCCGACGGTCTGCTTGGTGACGTTGCCCAGCGACTGCGCGGCCTGGCGGATATCGGCATTGACGTCGCCGGCTTCGGCGACCTTCTGCGCGATCGGCGCGATCGCATCGAGCATCGCGCGCAGATCCTTCATGTCCATCAACGGCAGGCCCATGTCGTCGGCGACACGGAACGCGACGTTGAGCACGCCCTCCTGCACGTCGTTGAGATCGAGCATCCGCGACAGCAGCAGCGGTCCCATCTCGGAAACGGTGGCGCGCACCGGATGGCCCTGCTCGCCGAACACGTCCCAGAACACCGTGGTGAACTGGTCGGGCTGGAATTTCAGCCCGATCTCCTGGGCGCGCTTGAGGATGAAGTCCTTGGCCTCGCCGACCTCGGCGATGCCGGACAGATCGCCTTTGATGTCGGCCGCGAACACCGGCACGCCGGCGCGGGCAAAGCCCTCCGCCATCACCTGCAGCGAGACGGTTTTGCCGGTGCCGGTGGCCCCGGTCACCAAGCCGTGGCGATTGGCGAGATTCAATGACAGCCACGCCGGCTGCTCGCCCTTCCCGATAAAAATCTTGCCGTCGGTATCACCACTCGCGATGCCGCTCGCCGCCATCTTGTTGTTTCCTCGCTCAGAAATTCCCGGCGATCGGTCGCCCGGTGCCGCACGCATCCTGCCTGCGCCATCGGAACCATTCAACGACGATCGCGGCGAGACGTTGTCGCGATATTCACCCTACCACGCGCAACAACGTCTGGTGCGTAGATTCCCGCTTGCTCGAAAGAGTATGTGGCACCGCGATTTTGCAATGTTGCAACACTGACGAAGCGAATCGCGCGCGGCGACTGCCACGATCACGGGGGTCGCTTGTGTTTCGTGGCAGAGCGGATCAGGATGATCCGACAACATGGACCGGCATCGAACAGCCGGCGTGGCGGGGGCGTGATGGACGAGTTGATTGAAAGACTGGCCGACAAGGCCGGTCTGGACCGGTCTGTTGCCGGCAAAACCATCGGCATTATTCTCGCCTTTCTCCGCAATGAAGGACCGCAGCAACCGGTCCAGGCCTTGATCGACAGCATTTCGGGCGCCGAAGCCGCAATCGAAGCTGCGGACGCATCGCGCAGCGGATTGAGCCGCCTGATCGGCGGCGGCGGCGTGATGGCGATGGGCACCAGACTGCTCGGGCTCGGACTCAGCGTCTCCGAAATCCAGACGATTGCCCGCGAACTATTCAAGGCCGGCCGCGACAAAATCGGGGCGGATCAAATGGGCGCCATCATCGAAGGCACGCCCGGGCTCCGCCAGTTCACCTGAACCTCGTATCGAGTGCCATGACATATCCAATTTCCCAGCTCGACGGCATCACCGAAGTCGCCGCGAGCAAATTGAAATCGGTAGGAATTCGCACCACCGAAGCGCTGCTCGAAGCCGCCCGGACCGTGAAGGGCCGCAAGGCGCTCGCCGCGAAGACCGGTCTGGCCGAGCAGCAATTGCTGCAATGGGCCAACCTCGCCGACTGCATGCGGGTTCCCGGCCTCGGCAAGGCCAAGGCCGACCTGTTGCGCGCCGCCGGGGTCTCGACCCTGCGCGAGTTCACCCACCGCAACCCGGCGCGGCTGGCGCAAAATATGAAAGAGGCGAATCTCCAGCGCAAACTGGTGCGCTCGCTGCCCTCGGAGAAAGAAGTCGGTCAACTGATCGAACAGGCGCGCAAGCTGCCATTGAAAATCACCTACTAAGGTCCGGCGCGCCCACGCAGCCCACCGCTTGACAGGCTTTCGCGGACCGCGCAAAGCGCTGGCGCATGACCGCTTCCTCATCGCTGCCCGCATCGCCCGCCGCTCCGGCCAAGCCGCCACAGCTGCGCGATCTGCTGGCGCGTCCCGCCGCGGCGGTGATGGGCATTCTCAACGTCACGCCGGACTCGTTCTCCGACGGCGGCGATTATCTCGCGCCCGAGCAGGCGCGTGCCCATGCGGCCGAGATGATCGCGGATGGCGCCGAGATTATCGACATCGGTGCGGAGTCCACTCGCCCCTACGGCTCCCAGCCGGTCTCCGCGGCCGAAGAGCTGCGGCGGCTCCAGCCGGTGCTGGAAGCGGTGGTTGCGCTCGGCACGCCGGTGTCGATCGACACCATGAAGGCCGAGGTCGCCGCCTGGGCGCTCGACCATGGCGCGGCGATCGCCAACGACGTCTGGGGACTGCAGCGCGATCCGGAGATGGCGGGCGTGATTGCTGCGCGCCGCACCCCGGTGATCGCGATGCACAACCGCGACGCCGCCGATCCAGCCATCGACATCGTCGCCGACATCAACGCGTTCTTCGAACGCTCGCTGACGATCGCCACCAAGGCCGGCATCGCTGAGGAGCTGATCGTGCTCGATCCCGGCATCGGCTTCGGCAAGACGCCGCAGCAGAGCATGATCGCTCTGGCTCGGCTGCGCGAGTTCGCAGTGTTCGGCAGGCCGCTGTTGGTCGGCGCCTCGCGCAAGCGCTTTATTAGTACGATCGTGCCGAGCGAGCCGAAGCAGCGGCTCGGCGGTTCGCTCGCCGCGCATCTGATCGCCGTCGAGAACGGCGCCAGGATCATCCGCGCGCACGATGTCGCCGCGACGTCGCAAGCATTGAAAGTCGCACAAGCCATCAGGGACAGCCGATGAACGACACCATCTTCGTTACAGGCCTGGTGCTGCACGCCCGCCACGGCGTGATGGAGCACGAGACCGAAGTCGGCCAGCGCTTCGTGATCGACCTCGAGCTTACCGCCGATCTGTCCGAGTCCTCTCGTACCGACAAATTGTCGGATACAGTATCGTATTCGAACGTGGTGGCGTGTACCACCGCGGCGTTCAAGGACGCCAACTACCGGCTGCTGGAACGCGCAGCCGGCGCAGTCGCCGATGCGATCCTGACGAGCTTCGACAAGATCACCGCGGTGAAGGTGACGGTGCACAAGCCGCACGCACCGATCCCCGCGATCTTCGACGACGTCGGCGTAATCATCACCCGCAGGCGGAGCTGAGATGCCGCGCGCCCTGATCGCGCTCGGCGGCAATGTCGGCGACGTCCGCGCCACGTTCGACAAGGCGATCGCCAACATCTGCGGCATGACCCAGGCCGAACTGTTCGCGCGCTCCCCGGACTACGCGACGCCGCCATGGGGCGATGAGCAGCAGGACCGCTTCGTCAACGCCTGCGTGGCAATCAAAACTGCGCTCGATCCGCATGCGCTCTTATTTACGCTGCACAAGATCGAGAGGCGCTTCGGTCGCGACCGCGCCCACGAACGGCGCTGGGGACCGCGGACGCTCGATCTCGATCTGATCGCCTACGACGACGCGGTGATCAATCGGCCGGACCTGACGCTGCCGCATCCGCGGCTGTTCGAGCGCGCCTTCGTGCTGGTGCCGCTGCTCGACATCGTGCCGGATCAGGTGATCGCCGGCCGCTCGCTGAAAGACGTCCTCGCCGGGCTATCGACGGCCGGGATCGAACGGCTGCCGGACCGCGGCTGAGCCGCTGCTTCTGGGAATATCCCGCAACACGGTCCGCCGCAGTGCACAGGGCGCAATCTCGTCCTTATTGCCTCAAACAACTGTTTGGCATCGCCGTCCGCACGTGGCATTTTCCGGCCAAATCACGTTCCGGTATTCTGGGAGTTCGATTTCACCGATGTCTTCTGCAAACCAAGAGCTGCGGCTCGCCGCCGATTTCGCCCCGGCCGGCTATGAAGACTGGCGCAAGCTGGTCGACGGCGTGCTGAAGGGCGCACCGTTCGAGAAGCTTATCAGCAAGAGCTACGACGGCATCCAGATCGATCCGATCTACGTGCGGGCGCGCGACGCCGCGCCGATCGCCGGCCGCGCTCCCGCGGCACCGTGGCGGATCATGCAGCGGGTCGATCACCCGGAGCCGAAGGAAGCCAACAAGCAGGCTCTGCAGGACCTCGAAAACGGCGCCACCGGCCTGACGCTGGTGTTCGCGGGCAGCGTCGGCGCGCGCGGCTTCGGTCTGCCGGCCACTCAGGAAGCGATCGCGCAGGTGCTGGAGGGGGTCCACCTCGACGCCGGCATCGCGATCGAACTGCAGTTCCCGCCGCAATCCTGTGACGTGGTCCGCCACCTCGCCGACCTGATCAAGAGCCGCGGCACCGATCCGGCCGCCTGTGACATCCGCTTCGGCATCGATCCGCTCGGCGCGCGCGCCGTGCAGGGCGCGAGCGCCACCGAGTGGAGCGAGATCGCCAAGGGCCTCGGCGACGTCGCCGCCGGCCTCGCCGGCGCCGGCTTCAAGGGCCCGTTCCTGGTCGCCGACGGCCGCGTGATCCACGATGCCGGCGGTTCGGAGGCGCAGGAGCTGGCCTACGTGCTCGGCTGCAGCGTCGCCTATCTGCGCGCGCTGGAGGCCGCCGGCGTCGCGCTGGATGCCGCCCGCGGCATGATCTATGCGCGTCTGTCCGCGGATGCCGATCAGTTCCTGACGTTGTCCAAGTTCCGCGCGCTGCGCCTCTTGTGGGCGCGGATCGAACAGGCCTGCGGCCTCGCGCCGAAGCCGCTGGTCGCCGCCGCCGAGACCGCATGGCGGATGCTGACCCAGCGCGATCCTTACGTGAACATGCTGCGCGCCACGATGGCGACCTTCGCCGCCGCGCTCGGCGGTGCGAACTCGGTGCAGGTGCTGCCGCACACGCTGGCGCTCGGCCTGCCCGACGCATTCGCCCGCCGCGTCGCCCGCAACACGCAGCTGGTCCTGCTGGAAGAATCCAACCTCGATAAGGTCGCCGATCCGGCTGCCGGTGCCGGCGGCATCGAAGCGCTGACCAAGGAGCTGTGCGACGCCGCCTGGGCCCAGTTCCAGGAGATCGAGCGCGCCGGCGGCGCGCTGGCCGCCCTGCAGGCCGGGCTGATCCAGCCGAAGGTCGCGGCCAGCCGTGCGGCCCGCGACAAGGCGATCGCCAAGCGTCGCGACGTTCTGACCGGCGCCTCCGAATTCCCGAACCTGCACGAGGCACAGGCCAAGGTGCTCGACGTCAAGCCGGCCGAGGTGCCGCCCGCCGGTGAGGCGAAGATCAGCTTCACGGCGCTGACGCCGATCCGTCTGGCGACCCCGTTCGAGACCCTGCGTGACAAGTCCGACGCCGTGCTGGCCGCCAAGGCGTCGCGGCCGAAGGTGTTCCTGGCCAATCTCGGCACGCCCGCCGACTTCACCGCGCGCGCCACCTTCACCAAGAGCTTCTTCGAGACCGGCGGCATCGAGGCGGTCGACAGCGAAGGCTTCACCGACGCCGCTGCGCTCGCCGACGCCTTCAAGGCATCCGGCGCCGCGTTCGCGTGCCTGTGCTCGTCCGACAAGACCTACCCGACCTATGCGGCCGCCGCCGCCCAGGCGCTGCGCTCCGCGGGCGCGAAGCGGATCTATCTGGCCGGCCGCCCCGGCGAGCAGGAGAGCGCGCTGCGCGAAGCCGGGGTGCAGGAGTTCGTGTTCGCCGGTGGCGACGCCTTGGCGACGCTCAGCGACGCCTGGAAGGGCATCGAAGCGGCATGACGGGGACCGGCAAAGCGGTGCTCTCCGGCGGCTGCCAGTGCGGCGCGATCCGCTACGCGCTGTCGGCCCCGCCTCTGAGCACGGCGCTGTGCCATTGCCGAATGTGCCAGAAGGCGACCGGGGCACCGTTCGCCTCGATGGCCGAGGTCGCCAAGGACAACTTTGCCTGGACCCGCGGCCAGCCTGCGTCGTTCCGCTCCTCCTCGGTGGCCGAGCGCGACTTCTGCAAGGACTGCGGCACCCCGCTGGGCTATCGGCTGATGTTCTGCGACAGCATCGAGATCCTGACCGGAACTTTCGATCGGCCGGACCGGGTGGTCCCGACCATGCAATACGGCACAGAAGCGAGGCTCGGCTGGACCGGCACGATCGCGAACCTGCCGAGCAAGACCACGTTGCAGAACTACGGGCCCGACAGGCTGGCACAGGTGTTCAGCTATCAGCAGCCGGACCACGATTAACCCGACGAAATGACGAGAAACGGCAGCCGTGCTACGATGGGCTGTAGTGAGATCAGATAAAAATGAGCAAGATTCCGAACTTCGCCGAGATCGCATTCCAGCCCACCGCCGCCCCTGCTCCTGCAGGCGAGGCCCAGCCGTGGCTGACGCCCGAAGGCATTCTGGTCAAGCCGGGCTACTCCGAGGCGGATGTCGCCGGCATCGATTTCCTCGACACCTGGCCGGGCGTCGCGCCGTTCCTGCGCGGCCCCTACCCGACCATGTACGTCAACCAGCCGTGGACGATCCGGCAATATGCCGGCTTCTCGACCGCCGAGGACTCCAACGCGTTCTATCGCCGCAACCTCGCCGCCGGTCAGAAGGGCCTGTCGGTGGCGTTCGACCTCGCCACTCACCGCGGCTACGACTCTGATCATCCGCGCGTCGCCGGCGACGTCGGCATGGCCGGCGTGGCGATCGACTCGATCTACGACATGCGCACGCTGTTCGCCGGCATTCCGCTCGACCAGATGAGCGTGTCGATGACCATGAACGGCGCGGTGCTGCCGATCCTGGCGCTGTATGTCGCCGCCGCAGAGGAACAGGGCGTCTCCCCGGAGAAGCTGTCGGGCACCATTCAGAACGACATTCTGAAAGAGTTCATGGTGCGCAACACCTACATCTATCCGCCGGTGCCCTCGATGCGGATCATCTCCGACATCTTCGCCTACACCTCGCAGAAGATGCCGAAGTTCAACTCGATTTCGATCTCCGGCTATCACATGCAGGAAGCCGGCGCGACGCAGGACCTCGAGCTCGCCTACACGCTCGCCGACGGCGTCGAATACGTCCGCGCCGGCATCGCGGCCGGTCTCGACGTCGACAAGTTCGCGCCGCGGCTGTCGTTCTTCTGGGCGATCGGCATGAACTTCTTCATGGAAGTCGCCAAGATGCGCGCCGCGCGTCTGCTGTGGGCCAAGCTGCTGACGCAGTTCGATCCGAAGCAGCAGAAGTCGCTGAGCCTGCGCACGCACTGCCAGACCTCCGGCTGGTCGCTGACCGCGCAGGATGTGTTCAACAACGTGATGCGCACCACGATCGAAGCGATGGCGGCCACTCAGGGCCACACCCAATCGCTCCACACCAACGCGCTCGACGAAGCGCTCGCGCTGCCGACCGACTTCTCGGCGCGGATCGCACGTAACACCCAGTTGTTCCTGCAGCAGGAGAGCGGCACCACCCGGATCATCGATCCGTGGGGTGGCTCGTACTACGTCGAGCGGCTGACCCACGACATCGCCGTCAAGGCTTGGGCTCACATCCAGGAAGTCGAAGCGCTCGGCGGCATGGCCAAGGCGATCGAAGCCGGCGTGCCGAAGCTGCGCATCGAGGAAGCCGCCGCCAAGACCCAGGCGCGCATCGACACCGGCCGGCAGTCGGTGATCGGCGTCAACAAGTACAAGCCGACCGACGAGGCTCCGATCGACGTGCTCAAGGTCGACAATTCGACCGTGCGCCGGCTGCAGATCGACAAGCTCGCCCGGCTGAAGAAGGAGCGCGTGCAGGCCGACGTCGACGCCGCCCTGTCGGCGCTGACCCGCTCGGCTTCGGAAGGCAACGGCAACCTGCTGGCGCTGGCGATCGACGCGGCGCGCAAGAAGGCCACCGTCGGCGAAATCTCCGACGCGCTGGAGAAGGTCTATGGCCGGCATCGCGCCGAGATCAAGTCGATCACCGGCGTCTACAAGCGGGAGGTCGCATCGATGGCGGACCGGATGGAGAAGGTGCAGGCACTGATCGACGCGTTCGAGGACGCCGAGGGCCGTCGCCCGCGCATCCTGGTCGCCAAGATCGGTCAGGACGGCCACGACCGCGGCCAGAAAGTGATCGCCTCGGCATTCGCCGACATCGGCTTCGACGTCGACATCGGGCCGCTGTTCGCGACGCCGGAGGAAGCCGCCCGGCAGGCGGTCGAAAACGACGTCCATATCCTCGGCGTGTCGTCGCTCGCCGCCGCGCATCTCACCGCGGTGCCGGAACTGAAGGCCGCGCTGAAGAAGCAGGGCCGCGACGACATCATGATCATCGTCGGCGGCGTGGTCCCGCCGCAGGACTACGACGCGCTGATCAAGTCCGGCGCCGAGGCAATCTTCCCGCCCGGCACCGTGATCGCCGACGCCGCCGAGGAGCTGATCCACAAGCTCAACGCCCGGCTCGGCCACTCCAGCCAGGCGGCGGAGTAGCTGCGGGCTTCAAGACAATGCCGGCTTGATTTGACGAACTAGTCTAACCAGACTAGTTTGTCTTCATGAAGCAGGTCGGCATTTTCGAAGCGAAGACCCACCTGTCGAGCCTTCTCGACGAGGTCGAAAACGGCGCCGAAGTGACAATCACGCGGCACGGCAAGCCTGTCGCACGGCTGGTTCAGGCGAGTAGCGAGTTGTCGGCCGATACGATCGCGCGACGGCGTCAGGCGATCCGCAACTTGCGCAGCTTGGCGCGCGACCTGAAGCTGAATCCGACCCACGACGAGATCAAAAGCTGGATCAACGAGGGACGCCGTTGATCGTCATGGACGCATCCGCCGCCCTGGCGATGTTTCTGGATGAGCGCGAGCACCTCGCCAACGATGAGGTGTTTGAAAGCTTGGCGGACCAGCAATTCGTCGTCCCGGCGCATTGGCATGCTGAAATCGGCAATGCGCTTACCACGAACGTGCGCCGCGGCCGGCTCCCTTCCGACAAGCTCGAATACGCGCTGCACAACCTGAAGATTCTCGAGATGATCACGCAATCACCCCCGGAACTTGACGAAATCGCCGGTGCGGTCCGTAGGGCGCTGGATTCCGGACTGACCTATTACGATGAGCTGTATGTCCGGCTGGCCGAAGTCAGGAATCTTCCGCTCTTCACCTTCGACAGCCAGATGAGAAAAGCGGCGCGACAGCGCGGCGTCGAGATTCTTCCCGTGTGACTGCAGCGCCAAAGGCAATCTGCTATACTGACACGATGACCGCCGTCGCCGACATACCGCTGGACAAGATCATCGCGAAGCTGCGCGAGCAGGCCGCCGTATTGCGTGCGGAAGGCGTATCCAAGCTGTTTGTGTTCGGTTCTCGGGCGCGCGGCGATGCGCGCCCCGACAGCGACCTCGACGTGCTGGTGGACACTGCTCCGGGGGCCCGCTTCTCCCTGCTCGACCTCATCGGCGTCGAGCACATCGTCAGCGACGCGACCGGTCTCCGGGCTCAGGCCGCCATCCGCCGATCGATCGAGCCGGCATTCGCGGAACGGATCGCACAAGACCTCGTCGAGGTGTTTTGAGGTGCCTCCGACGATTTCCGATCGGCTGGGTCATATCGAGACAGAGCTCCAGAATATCCGCGACGTCCTGAGCGGTAAGGATTTCGCCGACTTCCAGTCCGACCGTTTGGTACTGGCGGCAATCGAGAGATTTCTGGAGCGAATTAGTGAATCTTCAAGACACATCCCCGACGCATTGAAGGCGAGTGAGCCCTCGATCAATTGGCGCCGATTGGCCGACCTCGGCAACTGGCTTCGACATGCCTATCACGCGACAGACGCCCGACTGTTGTGGGAAATGATCCAGCGTGATCTCGATCCACTTCGGCAGTTTGTCTCTCGCGCACGCAAGGAGTCCGACCGTTGAGCTTTTCGAACCTGTTCCGCACTGTGCTGGTTCTGGCCAGCGTCTGCGTCCTCTCCCCCGCCCTCGCCGAGCCGGCGAAGCCCAAGCCTGACTTCGCCGTGAAGACCAAAGCGATCGACGGCACGGTGACGCTCGATGCCGGCATCAAGGCCGATGCCAAGCTGGCCGAGAACTGTCTGGCCGAGGGCAAGAAGTGGACCGCCGAGCGGCGCACCGAGGCCGAGCCGGAATTCAAGAGCGATCCGGAGCTGTTCCGTAACGGGCCGTGGACCTATGAGCGCAGCTACACGACGGATTCTCTGGTCGCGGATCGCTACGTCTCGATCCTGCGCACCGACTATAGCTACACCGGCGGCGCCCATCCCAACACCGACATCGACACCATTCTGTGGGACAAGCAGCTCGGCAAGCGTATCAGCATCCGCCCGTTCTTCACCGACCTGTCCGACGGCAGCCCGGCAATGCGGGCGATGGTCGACGGCATCGTCACCGCGCTGAAGGCTGAAAAGAAGGAGCGCGGCGCCGATGAAGAGGACGCCGCCTACATCAAGAGCATCGAGCCGAAGCTTTTGAAGATCGGGCCGGTGACGCTGGCGCCGTCGACCACCGCGGGGAAAAGCTCGGGCCTCACCTTCCACTACGCACCCTACGCGGTCGGAGCCTATGCGGAGGGTGAATATGAGGCATTCGTGCCGTGGACGGCGTTGAAGCCGTATCTGTCGGACGAAGGCCGAGCGATCTTCGGTGGCGACCGGCCGAAGCAGGAACGTAGGGCGGAATGAACCAGAGGGTACGTCCCCGGGCGGTTGAGAACAGGCCATCTGTGGCGCGCGCGCTTTCCAGCAGAACTCCTCTGCCCCGCGCCGAACAACGAACGCCGCTTCTGCGCAAAGTCTGCTTCATTCGCTGACGATTTCCATTCGCTGTGCCGGCGCGGTGTGGCGAATGGAGAGCTTTCAGCAATGTTGCGGAGTGGACGAGATGACCAAGCCAGCCGGCAATTACGACGCCGTGTTATCGGCCAACAATCAGTATGCGAAGGACTTCGGCGACAAGGCCAATCTGGCGCTGCCGCCGGCACGGCATTTCGCGATCCTGACCTGCATGGACGCCCGGCTCGATCCTGCCAAATATGCCGGCCTCGCCGAAGGCGACGCGCACGTCATCCGCAACGCCGGCGGACGCGCCTCCGACGACGCGATCCGGTCGCTGGTGATCTCCCACAAGCTGCTCGGCACCCAGGAATGGTTCGTGATCCATCACAGCGATTGCGGGATGCAGTTGTTCACTGGTGACGTGATCGCCGACCTGCTCGAGGACAATCTCGAGACCGCCAGCTTCGACGGCCACCATTGGAGCAACCCGAAGCACGGCGGCGGCTCGGTCGCCGGTCATTTCGTGCATTGGCATACGTTCCAGGACAACGCCAAGAGCGTCACCGAGGACGTCGCGCGGATCCGCAGCCATCCGCTGGTGCCGAAGCACATCCCGATCTACGGCTTCATCTACGACGTGAAGACCGGCCGGCTCGACGAGGTCGCCGAGGCCAGCGCCGCCGGCAAACCTGCCGCCTGAGGCGTCATCAACAGGGAGATCGGCGCGCGGCCGTTCCGCGCGGGACTCCCCTCGCCCCTGGCGCCCAATCGTTGTAAACGGGCGCCATGAATTCAGCCCGACGCACCGGCGACATTGCCCATCTTGCCAGCGAGGTCCGCAGCGGACATCGCGCCGCGCTGGCGCGCGCCATCACCCTGATCGAAAGCCGCCGCGGCGACCACCAGGCCTCCGCGCGTGCGCTCGTGCAGGATCTGCTGCCCGAAACCGGCCGTGCGATCCGCGTCGGCATCACCGGCTCACCCGGCGTCGGCAAGTCGACCACGATCGACGCGCTCGGCATGTATCTGATCGAGCAGGGTCACAAGGTCGCGGTGCTGGCGGTCGATCCGTCCTCGGCACGCACCGGCGGCTCGATCCTCGGCGACAAGACCCGGATGGCGCGGCTGTCCGCCGAGCCGGAAGCGTTCATACGCCCCTCGCCGTCCTCCGGCACGCTGGGCGGCGTCGCGGCGAAGACTCGCGAGGCGATGCTGCTGTGCGAGGCTGCCGGTTTCGACGTCGTGCTGGTCGAGACCGTCGGCATTGGACAGTCCGAAACCGCTGTCTGCGACATGACCGACTTCTTCCTGGCTTTGATGCTGCCCGGCGCCGGCGACGAGCTGCAGGGCATCAAGAAGGGCCTGGTGGAGCTCGCCGACATGATCGCCATCAACAAGGCCGACGGCGACAACATCGCCCGCGCCAATCTCGCTGCCGGCGAGTATCGCGCGGCGCTGCACATCCTCACCCCGCGCTCGATGCACTGGCAACCGCCGGTGATCACCTATTCGGCCGCGACCGGCAACGGCATCGCAGAGCTGTGGCAGTCGGTGCTCGACCATCGCACCGCGACGACACCGTCCGGCGAGTTCGACGCGCGGCGACGCGAGCAGCAGGTCAAATGGATGTGGACGTTGCTGGAGGACCGCTGGAAGGCGAAGCTGCGCAGTGTTCCTTCGATCCGCGCCAAGGTCAGATCAACTGAGGCCGCCGTCGCCGAAGGCACGATCACGCCGACGCTCGGCGCCGACCAGATCGCGGAGCTGATCGGGTGAGCGGCCTGCGCATTCTGATTACCGGTTTCGGGCCATTTCCCGGTGCGCCCTTCAATCCGACTCCAGCCTTGGTCGATCGCCTCGTCAAGTTGCGTCGGCCGGCGTTCGACGACGTGGCTCGTCTCGGCCACGTCTTCAACGTCAGCTACCGCGCGGTCGATCGCGACCTACCGGCGCTCCTCGCGCAGCACCGTCCCGACGCGCTGCTGATGTTCGGCCTCGCCGCCTCGACCCGTCACGTCCGGATCGAGACGCGCGCCCGCAACGCCCTTACGACGCTGTGGCCCGACGCCGACCAGGTCACCCTGCGTCACGGCCACATCGCGCCGGGCGAAGAGGCGCGCAGTTTTGGCCCGCACAGCGCACGGTTGGCGCGCGCGGCGCAGTTCACCGGAATCGACGCGCGGCTGTCACGCGACGCCGGGCGCTATCTCTGCAACTATCTGTGCTGGCGGGCGATCGAAGCGACGCGGGCCTCAAACGGGCCTCGCCTCGCCGCCTTCGTGCATGTGCCGCTGATCAGCCGCGACGGCACGGCGTGGCCGGGAAGCCGTATCACCGCAGAGCAACTGGTCGATGCCGGCGAAGCGATGCTGCTCGAGCTGATAAGGCTGTCTCGCGCGGCAGGCGGCGCCACCGGCTGAGCCGGTTAACCCTACGGCCAAACATCACAGCTCCGGCGCAGCACGACCGACAGCGCCACGGCGGATTCTGCATTAGTTTCGACAATAGCAGGTCGTCGCATAGGAGTACGCGCGCCATGGTTTTGCACCGACGCGACTTCCTCGGCACTTTGGCGAGTACCGGCGCGCTGGCTCTGGCCGCCCCGCCGCTGGCCGCCGCTCCGACCTCGCGCCGCGGCCGCGAGGCCACACTCTCCGGCGTCCGCCCCGACAGCTCGGATGACCAGACCACGGCGCTCCAGCGCGCCATCGATGATGCCGCCGCCCGCCGCGTACCGCTGGCGCTGCCCCCGGGCACCTATCGCACCGGGACCTTGCGGCTGCCGTCTGGTGCCCAGCTCTCGGGCGTTCGCGGCGCGACCACGTTGCTCTTCACCGGCGGACCGTCGCTGTTCGACAGCCAGGGCGCGGAGAACGCGACGCTGTCCGGCCTCGTGCTCGACGGCGCCGGCATTGCGCTGCCGAGCCGGCGCGGACTGGTGCACTGCATAGCCGCGCAGGATCTGCGAATCCAGGATTGCGCGATCACCGCCAGCGGCGGCTCCGGCATCTGGCTCGAAGCAACGTCCGGCGCAATCAGCAACAACACGCTGACCAAAATAGCGGTCACCGGCGTAGTGTCGTTCGACGCCAAGGAGCTGCGCGTCGACCACAACACCATCATCGACACCAACGACAACGGCATCGAAATCCTACGCACCGCAATCGGCGACGACGGCACGCTCGTCACCGGCAATCGAATCGAGAACATCAAAGCCGGTCCCGGCGGCTCGGGCCAGTACGGCAACGCGATCAACGCATTTCGCGCCGGCAACGTGGTGATCAGCGGCAACCGCATCAAGAATTGCGATTACTCCGCGGTGCGCGGCAATTCGGCCTCGAACATCCAGATCACCGGCAACAGCGTGTCCGACGTGCGCGAGGTGGCGCTGTATTCAGAGTTCGCGTTCGAAGGCGCGGTGATCGCGAACAACACCGTCGACGGCGCTGCGCTCGGCGTCTCCGTCTGCAACTTCAATGAGGGCGGCCGGCTCAGCACCGTGCAGGGCAACATCATCCGCAATCTGAGACCGAAACGGCCGATCGGTACCGCACCGAACGACGACGCCGGCATCGGCATCTATGTCGAAGCCGACACCGCAGTTTCGGGAAACGTAATCGAGAATGCTCCCTCGTTCGGCATCGTCGCCGGCTGGGGCAGATATCTGCGCGACGTCGCGATCACCGGCAACGTCGTGCGCAAGACCTTCATCGGCATCGGCGTCTCGGTGATGGACGGCGCAGGCACCGCGACGATCGCCGGCAACGTCATCGCCGAAGCCCCGCGCGGCGCAGTGGTCGGACTCGATCACGCGAAGCCCGTGACTCCGGATCTGACGACGCCGGGCGCGACGCGGTTCACCCAGATTTCACTCGGCCACAACACCACCAGGTGACCGAGTGCCATGACGGCATCCTGCACGAAACTCAGCCTTTGTTCTTTGTTGTCCGCAGCCGGTCGCACTGCAGTCGTTCTTTTGAGGCATGCGTTCACAGAAACATAAAATATCCGTGCTCAAACAGCAGAATGGATGAGCAGAGAAAAACGCCGCGCCGGCGCGTGCTGAAAGCTGCAACGATCGAGTTCGGCGGCGGCACCATCGATTGCAAAGTAAGGAACATCTCGGAAGCCGGCGCGGCGCTGGATGTCGTCTCGCCACTATCCATCCCCGAGTGCTTCACACTCTATGTCCCAACCGATCAGATCAAGCGGCGCAGCCGCGTGATCTGGCGAAAGGAACAACGGATCGGCGTCTCGTTCGAATGAGCAAGGCGGTTGAGCGGGTCGACCGCAACCGCCCCTCGATGCGCCGGCTCGCAAGTCGAAGCCGCTCCCAAATGGAAGCGGCCCCGAGGGCGGTCAGAACGACACGGTCAGACGCGTGTTGAACGACCGCCCCATGCCCGGCACGCCATAGCCCCAAATCGGCGACGATCCACCCATCATCGAGGCTGCGCGGTAGTCGACGAGGTCGGCTCCGCCGAGCGGCAGGGTGTAGAACTTGTCGAACACATTATCGACGCCGACGTCGAGCCGCACGTTCTCCCACCGATAGCCGGTGCGCAGGTTGAGCAGCGCGTAGGCAGAGGTCGTGGTCTCGTTGCGCACTTCGCTCACCTGCGTCTTGGCGCCGACCAATTGCAGCTCGATGCCGTTGACCCAGCCGCCGAACTCGTGGTCGAGCCCGAGCTTCGCGTTGACCGGCATCACGCGATACAAATTGATCCCGTCGGTGCGCTGGCCGTGTACGTAAGCGAACTGCCCCCGCAGCACGCCGCGGCCATAGGCTGCATTGTCCCACGCCGTCAGCCGGCCGTCGAGGTTGACGCCGTAGAGTTCGGCGTCGTGGTTGGCGAATTGCAGGAACACGAAGGCGTTGGTCTTGGTCAAGTTCGCCGCATTGCAGGTCGAGCTGCCCGCGATGAAGCAGCGGTTCACGTCGATGTAGTCCTGCACATAGCTGTAATACGGTGTGACCCGGACCTCCCACAGCTTCTGGGCCGGATCGTGCCAAGCTGCGGTGAAGCTGACCGTGTGAGCCTTCTCAGGAGCAAGATCGACGTTCCCGACATAGCCGTTACCGTCGCCGAACCAGCCGATCATGTTCATTGCCATCGCGGTGTTCGACCAGGTGTAGCGCTCGTAGAGGTTCGGCGAGCGGGTCTTGCGGGCGAAGCCGAGTTCGAATTGGCTGATCGCGTTGGGTTCATAGCGGATCAGCGCCGAGCCGTCGAAATTGACGTCGGTGCGATCGCGGTCGCGGCCATTGAAGCGCGACGCATCGGCTGCGTACATCGAGCTGTAGCCCTGGACGTTGCCGGTGCCCATCCACACCACGTCGTTACGCAGGCCGAACAGCGTGGTCCATTCCCGGTTCCAGTGCCGCTCCCACTCGACGAAGGTGCCGAGCCGGGTACGACGGCCGTCGTTGATATTGATGAAGGTGTTGGGTGACATCATCATGCCGGAGCCCGGCACCGGATCCCACCAATCGTCGAGCCGATACGCATGGGTCTCGTTGCCGATGCGGATCAGATCGTGGTCGGAGGCGATCACCGACGCCTTGATATTGTAACCGAGGTCCGTGCCGCGGGTGTCCATCGGCATGTCCGCAACCTTATCGGGCGCGATGAAGCCCATGGTGTGCCGGATGCGGTGATAGAACGCCGACGTCTCCAGCTTGCCCCAATCGAACACGCCGTCATAACGTCCATTCACAAACATCGAACGGTTGGACACCATGTCCATATACTGGTTGACGTAGCCCTGATACGGGATGAACTGCCCGCCGACCTGCAGCGTGAACAGGTTGCCGGCGCTCTGCCGCGAGATGCTGACGGCGTGGTTCTGCACCTCCCACAGCGTCGACTTCACGGTCATGCCGTTGCCGGCCTTGTAGTTGCCGGAACGAGCCCAGCCGCCGGTGTAGGTGACGCTGGTGTCCTGATTGGCGATCGTCGCACGCGCATCGACTCCGTAGGCGTTGCCGTTGCTGCGATAGAAGCCGGAGACCGTCGCGGTAGTCAGAAGGCTCGGCCCCGTTGCGAACAGCGGCGGCGCGGTGGTGACGTCGATCTTGCCGCCGATGTAGTCGCCGCCTACGCTGACCGGCGCGACGCCGAGATAGGCACGCATGCTGGCGATCATCTGTGGATTGACGAAGGACAGCGGCGGATTCATCTCGTTCGGGCATGCCGGGCTGATCAGCATCGAGTTGATCGCCACTTGCACACGATCGGCACCGACGCCGTTCAGCGCCGGCAGGCTGGAAACGCCGCCGGCGCCCCAAACTGCACCGCCCGGAATGTCGGTGATCAGCGCGGCGCTGTCGCTGGTGCCGAGGCTGCGCGTCACCGCAGCCGAGCCCGGCAGCGTCGTGGCCGAGGCGGACACCGGCTCAGACGATGGCGCGGCGGGCGGCGGTGACGCCGCAGCATCGCGGATCACCGGCCCGCGCTGCGGTGACGGCGTGGTGGCACGAACACGCGGTTTGGCGCGCGGCGTGGCGGGCTCGACCACGACGGTCGACAGAGTGCTCGCGGTTTGGGCCGAAGCCGGCGCCGACGAGAGCGAGACGGCCGAGAACGCGATCGCCGCACACGGCAACGACAGCAGCGAGGTGGACAGCAACAAGGACCGGCGCAAGCCGACGGACAGAACGGATGACATGACGAAACTCACGGAAGATCGAGCGCGCGCAGCCCATGGCTGGCGCAGGACATCTGTCCCCGTGCGGCGCGACAAAGCGGACGCGACGGTGGCAGTAGCGAAACGGCAAGGCATCGCCGCCGCGCGAAAGACGCGCGATCAGCGACCGGTGCGGTTACGCAAGATCAGGAGGTCCGCGGGCGGAATGAGAGGAAGCCGGGACACTGCGCGGCGCCGCCTCGGTCAGCGGCCAACGCTGCGTCAGCCAGACCCAGGACAGGCTTGGCGCGGCGGTGACGACCAAGGACGGCGGCGGCAGGCTGCACACCAGAACGCAGGCGATGCACTTGAAGTGCACCACGACCCGATCCTGCGAGTCTGCCGGGGCTGAGGTGTCGATCGAATGACAGATGCCGGCGCTGGCGAGAACGTCGAGCGATCCTGCCCCCGGGAGCGGCGCCGCCGACAGCGCAATCTGCAGCAGCAGAGCCAGGGTGACCAGCCAACTGGTCGCGAAGCGGACTGCGACCGCAGGCCAGGGTCGATCGCGACGCATCCCGAGCGCAAGGGTCGGACGACGCGCATGCGCGGCCGACGCCTTGTCCTTCGCTCTCATCCGTAACGCCCTCAGCACACGCGTCCCCAGTGTCTGCGTGGCCAAGTAATCACAGCATCGAAGGTGCAACAATACGGTGCGGTGACGTGATACCGCACTTCATGACATTTGGAATAGATGTCACTATTTGAACACAGTCGACACAAGCGCGCGCCCGGAGCGAACCCCAGGCGCGACGCTTCGAATAGCGAATCCGGCTCAGATCAAATGATCTGTCAGGCCGCCCGCACCGTCTCCATGAAGCGATCGACCTCGTCCTTCAAGCGCGTGCTGTCGCGCGACAGCGACTGCGCGGCGGACAGCACCTGCGACGACGCCGAGCCGGTCTCGGTCGCGCCGCGCTGCACGTCGGCGATGTTGGACGAAACCTCGTGGGTGCCGCGAGCCGCCTGCTGCACGTTGCGGGAGATCTCCTGCGTGGCAGCGCCCTGCTCTTCCACCGCCGACGCAATGGTCGAGGCGATCTCCGACATCCGCTCGATGGTGCCGCCGATCTCACGGATGGCACCAACCGACTCCTGCGTCGCCGACTGCATGCTGCCGACCTGAGAGCTGATTTCGCCGGTCGCCTTGCCGGTCTGTTCGGCGAGCGCCTTGACCTCGGCGGCGACCACCGCGAAGCCGCGACCGGCGTCGCCGGCCCGCGCCGCCTCGATCGTGGCGTTGAGCGCCAGCAGATTGGTCTGGCCGGCAATGGTGTTGATCAGTTCGACGACGTCGCCGATGCGATTCGCCGCCTGAGCCAGCGTGCCGATCCGTTCATTGGTCTTGCGCGCCTGCTCCACCGCCTCGTTGGCGATGCGCGCCGCCTCCTGCACCTGGCGGCTGATCTCGTTGATCGACGACGCCATTTCCTCGGTCGCCGACGCCACCGACTGCACATTGGCGGTAGCTTGCTCGGAGGCCGCGGCGACCGAGCCGGCGAGCTGCTGTCCGTGTTCGGCGGTCGTCGTCAGCGTGCCGGCCGAGGCTTCGAGCTCGGTCGAAGCCGAGGTCACGGTATCGATGATCTCCCCGACCGCGCTTTCGAAGTGATCGGCGAGGCGCTGCATCTCCGCCTTGTGCTCGGCAGCGACGCGACGCTCCGCCTCTTCCTGCTCGGCTTTCATCCGGTCGTATTCGATCGCGTTCGTCCTGAACACCTCTACGGTGCACGCCATCAACCCAATTTCATCGAGCCGTCCGGCTCCGACGATCTCCACGTTATTATTGCCGGCGGCGAGCTCCTTCATCACGCCGGACATCGCCACGATCGGCTTCGACACCGCGCGCCCGATCAGCCAGGCGAGCACCAGGCCGATCGCCATCGCTCCCAGGGTGATGAACACGATCTGGTTCTGGGTCTCGCCAATCAGCGCTGCAGTTTGGTGGCCGATCTGCTTCTGATCGACAATGCCGGACTGCTTGATCGCGGTCGCGTCGCCCACAAGCGACTCTGCGACCTTGATCATGGCCGCGATCGTCGTATCGATCTCGCTGACGTCGCGCACCGACTGCAGGAAGCCGTCGGCGTAGATCTCAAGGTCGGACTCGATCGCGGCCAGTTGCTCGCGTTCGGATGCGCCAGACAGAACGGTCTTCATCGTCGACAGCGTGGTGCGGAAATCGCCCATCGCCTTCTCGGCGTTGGCCTGCTCGGCCTTGTCGAACCGAACTCCCAGCACTTTGCTGGCGGCGAGCCGCAGCAGCAGGAACTGCTTCAGCGACTGTCCGACCAACAGTGCCTGCTCGCTGTTGCCATCGCCGCGCATGGTGGCGGCCTGCAATTGCTCGAGCTTGCCCACGATACGCTGCCCGACAGGCCCCAGCACCGTCAGCGATAACCTATTCTGGTCCTGGCGCACCTTCGTGAGACCTTCAAGCTGGGCCACGTAGGAATCGACTTTGCTACTCAGGTCGACCATCGCCACGCGGCGGTTCTCGGCTTGAATCTGCTGCAGCGCCTGCTTGATGTGATCCTGCAGCTCGGTGCTGCGCTTGCCGGCTTCGGCGATCAGGTGGTCCTCGCCGGTGAGGCTGTATTCGCGCACGACCCGGCGAAAGGCGTTGAAGTCCTGCTCGACGTTACGCACAGCGTCGACCACAGCGACGCGCTGATCGAAATCCGTGAAGGCAACGCCGACTTTGCCGAAGCTCGAATAGTTCAGCACGGCCATCACCGCCATCAGCACCTGAACGGCGGCGAAGCCGATGGCGATTTTGACGCCGATCTTGCGGTTGGTGAAGAACGAAAACGGACCCGCAACTTTGGGCGGGACGGGCGACGAAGGGATACGCGACATGATCTCTTTCCCGATGAGTACGCTCGAAAGCGTGGCTGCATGCGGCGCATGAGAAGCGGCGCATAAGAGGGAAATCCGCAGCACGGCAATGCCGCGCACGTCGCCGCGAATCCCCCCTCTGAGATGTCATCTTGTGAACGGTTCCGGGACCGGACCGCACGCAACAGGTGCGCCGGAATTCGTTCCGATCGGTTAAATCTCAGCGGTACAATTCGGCGATCATTGGCGCCAGTTTGCACCGATCGCGGCATGGTGCATCGCGCGCACCGACCGATCGACCTCGACCGTCGTCACAAAACCGAAACAGCAGTTGAAGTTAGAAAGGAACGCGGGACCGCGGAGATTGCATCGGTCGCGCAATGGGCGCCCCACCCAATAGACGAAAGTCGCGTCGACCACCCTGTGGATAGTCGAACAGGCGGGATTCGATTCCAGCGTGCTCGTCAGCCCGCTTTGCGCAACAGCGAATAGCGCTGCTCGAGGCGTTCCGGATCGAGCGCGTGCAGCCACACCGGCACGTCTTCAGGCACGATCGCCGGCGCAGATTCGGCGATCGGGCGCGGACGCACCGGCGGTTCGACCGGCTTGACCGGCTCGGCGACGCGCGCAGTCCGGGCCGCTGACGGCCTGGGCGGTGACGCCGAGGCGTTGACCGGTTCGCCGTCGAAATAGAAGGCGACGCGAGGAGCAACCTGCTTGTTGTGGCCGAGCCAGGACAGATCGACCGGCTGGTTGTCGAGCGTCGCTTCGCGGCGCAACAGATCGCGCCACGTCTCGACCGCTGCCTTGGCTTCCTGGACGTTGGTGAGAAATTCGCGTTCGCCGAAGAAACGGCGCCACCGGCCGCTTTCGAACAGTTCAGTCAGGTAGTCGAGCCGCTGTTCGGCGAGCACACACCAGCGCTCGACGAGCGCACGGCCGCGCTCGGCGTCGGTCTGTTCCATGGTCAGTCCGCCAGGAGAGGGAAAGGAACGCGACGCAACCTACGAATCGACGAGCAGCTTAAGGACAATGTTGTTAACAAAAATTTACCATGTCCAGCGCAACGGTAATTTGAAACGGCCCGACCTCGCCAAAGCGGATCAAATGACCCGAATGCGGCCGTCTGCGCTCACCTGGAAGCCAAATCGCCCCTAAAATGAAAGACCCGCCCGGGGGGACAACCGGGCGGGTCAAAAGCCATATCAGCGCAGGGGTGGATGGGCGCTCGCGCCGGATACGGCCTCGTTGGGGAGGTGGTCTCCGCTCCCACAACGATTGGTCAGTCGACAACGCCGGACGTTCAATCCAGTTGCAGATTTTTTTGCAGCTCGCGTCATGGTGAAGCGCGCACCCTGCTTGGACACGGAAAACGCCCACGCGCCGAGGCTGTCCGGCGACGGTTTCGACGCGGATATCCGTTGATCGGGCGGCCTCGACCTGCTTTCGACGTGTTGCCTTCGAGCGAAGCGATGGACCGTTCGCTCGATGACGCTGTTTAGGGAGCGGACAGCACCACGTTGACGATCGGCTCCTTCTGCAGGCGGGCGATCAGATCGTCCTGAGCCTGCTTCGACAGCGCGTGATTGCCGAACTGCAGCCGGAACACCCCGCCCCTCGAACTATCGACCACCACCGCATCATAGCGGTCGAGCAGCGCCGAGATCTCGGCGGCACGAGCGTCGGGCGAGAACTTGACCAGGGCGCGCGGCGCTGTCGGAGGCGTCAGACTGCGCACCACCGGGCCGCCCGAGCGTTCCGCCATCACCATCGGCGCCGCCGGTTTCGCGGCTTCTGCGGTGCGCTCGCGCGGCGCGGCGGCGGGCGGCGCGACATCGTTCTGTGGCTGATACGCGGCAGTCTGCACAGTGCCGGGGTGATGCCAAGCCAGCATCGCACCGATCAGACCGGCCTGCAGCAACAGCGCGACGCTGGCCGCCGCAGCCGACCAGGCCAGTGCTTTTGGCGACAGACCAGCAAAGAAGCCAGCGAACCGTTCTCCAAGACCGGGACCGCCGGCGGGCTGCTGCGCCGGCTCGGCGTCGATCGCCGCGAACAGCTTGTGCATGGTCCGCGACGAAGGGGCTCCCAAACTCTCGTTCAACTCGATCGTCGCGGAATATTCCTCGAGGATCACGGCATATTGCCGCGCCAACTCCGGGTCGCGGTCGAGCGCCTCGGCGACGCGGCGGGTGTCGCGCGGATCCAGCGTCCCGGCAGCGTACCACGGCAGCAATGCTTCAATATCGCCCGGCTCGCTGTGCTCGGGCATCGTCTTGCTCATCGCCATCATGGCCAGCCTCGCTGGACACCGGCCGCCAGCAGCAGGTCGGCGAGTTTCTTGCGCGCGTAGAACAGCCGGGTTTTCACGGTGTTCTCCGGAATTCCGACGATCTCGGCGACTTCTTGCACGGACTTCTCATGGTAGTACACCAGATCGACGATCTCTCGATGTTCGGGCGACAGCGACGTCAGACATTGCCGTAACGCTTCGCCCGTATCCTTCTTCTGCACTGCGATCTCGGGATCGTCGGCAGGATCCTCGATTGCAGCGGCGGCCTCGTCGTCCAGTTCAGCGTCCTTACGGCGTCGCAGCGCCGACAGCGCCTTGAACCGCGTGATCGCCAATAGCCAAGTTGAAACGGCAGACCGCCCCTCGAACTTGCCGGCCTGACGCCAAACGTCGAGAAACACTTCGTTGATAAGATCTTCGGCGATCTGTTCGTTCCGAACCAAGCGCAGTCCGAAACGGAAGACTTTGACGTGATGCCGGCCATACAGAACCTGCATCGCAACCCGGTCCCCCTGGGCGATCCTGGCGATCAGGACCTCGTCCGTGGCAGCCTGCTTGGTACTCACTGGCCATCTCTTGGCTTAGGTCGACCGGGCCCAGCGGAAGGTTCGATAAACAAAAGCAAATTTTACATCCCCGGGATTGTCGCAGGGTCCAGATTGTGACGCGAAACGAGGCAGTCGGTTCGCCCCGGTTCGGGACGACCAGCACCGCGCAGCCAGCCCCCGCGAGTCGGCGGCTCTGACCGGGGCGACGTTAGCAAGCCGAGACCGGATCTGCGCGACATTTCCACATTTTTCGATGCCGGCGCGCCCTCCGCCGGCCCATGGCCTGACAAGAAGTCTGGCAGAATCAAACGGCTAACGTCTGCGCGCTGTGGTTGAGGCCGCCGCGCAGATACCAAAACGAAACGCTTTTCCCCGTAGGTTCCCCGAGACAAACACACGATCGGGCGGACGATGGGACCAACTGCTGCGATTCCGGGCACCCTGCCCGGTGCGCCAACCAGCGCAGACGACGCCCAAATCTCTGCCGTCCGCGGTCGACGCATGCGGCAAAGACGCCGCATGCTGGATCTGATCGCCGCCAGCTTCATGGTCGATGCCGGCATCCTGATCATCTATGTCCAGGCCGGCACCATCCCACCAGTCGTGGCAGTGGCCTTTGCCGTCTGCGGCCTCGTCGTGGGCAGCATCCTGTTCGCCTTATCCGAATCCGGATTCAACGACCGTTTCCCCGACCACTATCTGACGGTTCCGACCACCATCACGCATCTGGTCGTGATCGTCGGGTTTGCCGCCTGGGCGCCGCAGATCGGCGCGGTCTTGCTGTTCGAGCTGTTCGTCGTGTTCGGCTTCGCAGCGCTGCGCGCGGACCGGCGGCAGGCGCTGATCTGCTGGGCCGCTCTGCTGTCCGTATTGACGCTGCTGTTTCTGCTCACCGACTTGCCGATCGACCTGCCGCACCAATCGCCGCTGGAGCGGTTTGCGACCCTGCTGGCGCTGGTATCGACGGTCGGCCGTTGCATGTTCATCGGCGCCTTCTCGAAGGCAATGCGAGATTCGCTCTACAAACGCGGTGTCCAGCTCCGTGAGGCGTATCAGCGCATCGAAGAACTGGCCGAACTCGACGAACTGACCGGTGCCTATAATCGCCGCTGTATCATGCAGCACCTCGACAACGAGATCGCGCGAGCGGCTCGGCACGGCGAGCCGCTGTCGCTGGCGCTGATCGATCTCGATTGGTTCAAGCGGATCAACGACACCTTCGGCCACCCGATCGGCGACGAGGTGCTGCGCACCTTCGCGATCACGATCTTCGCCAACATCCGCAACTTCGACCGTTTCGGCCGCTACGGCGGCGAAGAATTTCTGCTGCTCCTGCCCAACACCGACAAGCGCGAGGCACTGCTGATCATCGAGCGGCTGCGGATGATCGTGGCTGAACTGGATTGGAGCGCGTTCTCGCCGAGCATGACGGTCACGCTGTCGGCGGGAATCACCACCATGACCTTGGACGAGAGCACCGAAGCCGTGCTGTCGCGTGCCGATCAGGCACTGTACGAGGCCAAGCACGACGGACGAAACAAGATTGCCTACGCCTGACGACTTACAAACGGCCTGAACGGACGACGAATTGACTGCGCCTGAAGAAGCAGGCGTCAGCCCTCTAGGACAGAGTGATGATTTCGAGATCGAAGCGGCCCGCCCTCCGTCTGCTCGACGAATTGCAAGCGATGCTGGCCCATGGCACCGTGGCCCGCCGGGTGGAGACGTTGCGGCGCGTTACCGACCTGTTTCTCGGTGCCGTCGAATACAACGAAGAGCAGATCGAGGTGTTCGACGACGTCTTCACCTGTTTGGTGGAGAACATCGAGAGCAATGCCATGGTGCTGCTGGCGCAGCGGCTCGCCCCGGTCCAGGCGCCGCCGCGGATCATCCGCCAGCTCGCCTTCGAAGACCGGATCGAGATCGCCGCGCCGGTGCTGTCGCGATCCGAACAGCTCGACGACGCGACAC
>NZ_QUMK01000109.1 GCF_010907035.1 Rhodopseudomonas sp. BR0M22 | reverse complement strand
GAGCGGGGCGGTCACCGGTGCGGCTTCCGGCCGGATCGCGACCGCGGGCGCGGTCGCTGCGGCCGCTGGCGGGGGTGCAGCGACGATGCGGCTCGGCAACAGCCCGCTGTCGGAGAGCCGGGTGAACATACGCTGCAGGTCCAACGAGACCAGCGGTTTGGCCAGGAAGTCGTCCATCCCGCTGTCGAGGCAACGCTCGCGGTCCCCCTTCAGGGCATTGGCGGTGAGGGCGATGATCGGGCGGTTCGGGATCCGCCGCTCCTGCATCATCGCGCGCAGTCGCCGGGTTGCTTCATAGCCGTCCATCACCGGCATCTGGCAGTCCATCAGGATCACGTCGTACTCGGCGCGGGCGGCCGCCTCGAGCGCTTGTGCGCCGTCTTCAGCGATGTCGACGATGCAGCCGAGGTCGATCAGCATCTCCTCGGAGACCATCTGATTGATGCGGTTGTCCTCGGCCAGCAGGACCCGGACACCGGCGAAGCGTTGCGGCAGAGGTGCCTGCGGCGCGGACTTGTCCTTGGTCTTGTTGGCGTGATGGCGAATCCGGCGTTCGACGGAGGCAACCAAGTCGCCGGGTAGAAACGGCTTGCGGACGAGATCGTCGAAGGCTTCTTCGGAAGGGCCGAGTTGTTCCGTCGCCAGCAGGGTCCAGGGACGCGGTCCGCGAGTCTCGCTGAGCAGTTGCAGAGCCGACTTCCTCAAGATCTCCATATTGCGGTTTTCATCGAAGATCACTCCGCCGACGGGCCCATGGCTGGCGGCGATCTGTGCGAGCCGTGCCAACAGGGGGGCGTCAGCGTCGATCAGATGGCAATCCATGCCGACGCGCGACAGAGTCGAGGCGAAGATCTCGGCCGAGCGTGGCATCGACGAGACGATCGCGATGCGCTCGCGCACGGTGACGTCTTCAACAGCGGTCTGGCAAACGTGGAGCGGGAGCTTCGCGGTGAACACGGAGCCGCGTCCGGGTGTGCTGGTGGCCGACAAGGTGCCGCCCATCCGTTCGCACAGCTCGCGTGAGATAACGAGGCCGAGGCCCGAGCCGCCGTATCGCCGGGTTGTGCTCCGCTCGCCTTGGGTGAAGCGGGTGAACAGCCTCTGCATAACGTCGGGCTCGATGCCGATGCCGGTATCCGAGATCGAGAACTCGATCTGAACCCCAGTCGTCACGTCGCTGGTCTCGACGACACGGACCGACACAACGACTTCGCCGGAGTCGGTGAATTTGATCGCGTTGCCGATCAAATTACCAAGGACCTGACGGAGTCGCACCGGATCCACCTCGACGTGTGGCGGCACGTCCGGCGCGTAGTCGAGCAGCAGCGCTACTCCCTTTTCCTGGGCCTCGTTCGAGAAGAAGTTGACGATGTCGAGGATCAGGTTGGGGAGGTTGGATTTCACTCGGTCGATCGCCAGATCGCCCTTTTCGAGTTTCGAGATGTCGAGAATGTCGCCGAGGATGGCCAGCAGCGTCCGCCCTGAACTGCGGATGTGGTCGACATAGCGGTTCTGTTGCGGATCCAGATTGGTGCGCGACAGCAGGTCGGTGAGTCCAATCACGCCGTTCAGCGGCGTGCGGATTTCGTGGCTCATATTGGCCAGGAAGTCCGATTTGGCTTCGCTCTGGCGGCGCGCGTCCTCGACCGCAGCCATCAATTTGGACTGTTCCCGCCGGCGAGCGCGGAAGTAGAACACCGCCGCGCCGATCGTCAGCAGCGCGACGATCGCCAGCCCCACCACCATGACTACGAGCGATCCCAACTCGGTGTAGACCGCCTCGAAGCCGAGCGAGAGCGACATGTCGCTGGCCACCGGCAGCGTGACGCGCAACAGACTGTTCGGATCGGCCTTCCGGCCGAGGATCGACAGTTCGACCGGTGCACCTTCCGGCGCGAACTGGGCGACAATGATATTGCTGTGGCGGAACTTGGAGTCGATGTCTTCGATCAAGGCGCGCAAGTTCAGGACACTGAACACGACCAGATATTGGTTGGCCGAGCCCGGCCGACGCAACGCCTGGGCGACGATGACCTCGTCATTGCTCAGCCCTGGAAAGACGTTGCGGTATTTCACCGGAGACCGAGCCAGCGTCCAGCCTTCCTTGGTCAGCAGAGATCGGCCGAAGCGTTCCGCGGCGGTGGGCGGAGGCTTCTTGGCAGGATCGCCACCGAGCACGTCGTGCCAGTCGGATGGGTTCGACAGGTCGAAATAGCCGAGCCGGCTCATGAACGGGCTGACCCGCGTACTGTTCTTCAGTTTCTGTTCGATCAGCTCGGGGGCGCCGCTGGCGATCAGTGCCTGACTGTCCTTGATCCGGAACAGTACGTTGCCGATTTCGCTGCTGACGAGCTGCTTCATCATCGTGACTTCGGAATCGAACAAGCGCCGGTACGCCTGCAGGCTCACCATCACGTACCAGCCGATCAGCAGGGCCGTGATCAGGAGGATGAATCCCCCGATCAAAGGGGTGACCCATTCCCGTAGGCGCGTCTTCGCAGTGCTGAATTCGGCTTCTCCGTCCGGATGATCCGCCGCTTCCGGCTCGAAAGGTGTCTCGATCACCATTGCACCCTCCGTGCGGCCGGGATGAATCCGACCACCTGATTGCCGGTTGTGTTGAAGCGTAGCTGTTGAAAGGTCGTCGCCGCGGCGCGCGCAAGCCCGCGGCCGCAGCTCGCGGCGGCGCGCACCGGATCGCTCTCGGCGAAGCGGCGCCATTCGAAACCGGGGCCGTTGTCCTTGACCACGACGTACAGTCCGCCTTCCCTGCGCAGAATGCTTGCCTCGGCGACGCCCGACGCATAAGCGGGGTCGGAGGCTCGCTCGGCGAGGGCGCGTTTCCATCCACCGGAGGCGACCAGTTGCGACTTGGCCTGAAAACCGAACCGCAGCACACCGTGCTCGATCGCGTTCTGAACCAGTTCGTAGATGCCTTGGATGATCTGCTCCGGCCGGTCGTGCAGGCTCGCCATCAGACTGACGACCGGCTCCACCTCGTTCGGCTTGCTGAGCTGAAACCTCGCGAGCTGGAGATTGTGAAATCCTGCGCGGTGCTGACCGAGTTCGGTGCTGAGGGCCCGCTGCCGGCGGACATCCTGAAGCGCGGCCGACAGCACCGAGGCCAGCACTTTGGGCGACGACGATTTCTCCAGATAGTAGAACACGCCTGCGGCGAGGCCCGCATCGACATCGTCGGCGTCGGCGACGCCGGTGAGCATCACCACCGGAATGTGGCCGAGCTCGCGGTCGCGCTTCAGCCGGCGCGTCATCGCCAGCCCGTCCATCACAGGCATCATCCGGTCGGTCAGCACCACATCGGCGCGGCTTGGCGCTTCGCGCAGCATGGTGAAGGCTTCGGCGCCGTTCTCGGCGGATTCCACCTGCCAGCCGAGCTTATCGAGTCGGTCTTCCAGCAGGATCCGAACCGTGGCGTCGTCCTCCACCAACAGCAGGCGCGGTCGCGCGGCGGCGGGGTGTTCGATCGTAGCGGTTTGCATGGGAAGCGACATCGATCTGTGCCTTACTTTTCGCCGAAGCTTTCCGATAAGGTCCGGCGGATCGGTCGCAGCAGCCAGCCGATCACCGTTTTTTCGCCGGTGACGATGTCGGCCTTGACCTCCATGCCCGGAACGATCTGGGCCGAGGCGGCACGCGGCAACCGGGTCTGTGCCAACGCGATCTGCACGCGGAAATTCATCCCCTGGGCGGGGTCTTGGAACGACGATGGGGAGATCGTCTTGACCTTGCCGTCGAGCCAGCCGTAGCGCGTGAAGTCGTAGGCCGAGATTTTGACCTGCGCCTGTTGGCCGACCGCGACGTAACCGATCTGGCTCGCCTGAACATAGGCTTCCACCTGCAGCGTCTCGTCGATCGGGACGATCGTGGCGATACGCTTGCCCGGCTCGACGACGCCGCCCAGCGTGGTGACGTCGAGGGACTTGATCACGCCATTGACCGGCGACGTCACCGTGAGGCGTTGACGGCGACGCTCTTTCTTGTCGGCTTCTCCGCCGGTCGCCGTCATCGATGTCTGCAGGTCGCGCAAACGGGTCGACCAGCCGGCGCGTGCCTCGGTGATATAGGCGTTGAGCGCCTGCTCGGATTCGGCGATCTTAGCCGCCGCACCGCGGCGCCGTTCCTCCTGCACTGCGATGTTGCTCTCGACCGACGCAAACAGCCGGGCTTTTTCGGCATAGGCAGATTCGGTGGTATATCCCTTGCTCAGCAGGTAGCGCGATCGATCACGCATTTCAGAAACATAAGCGAGGTCGACGCGCAGACCCTGGAGCTGGGTGTCGGTCGCGGACAGCGCCGACTTTGCCTGGTCGATCAGGTCGTTCAGTCGCCGACGCTGATCCGCGTTGGCGGCGCGTTCGGCCACGAATGCGTTGCGGGCGGCGACGATCTCGGGACCGTCGGCATCGCCGATCGCGGCGAAGTCCGGTTCGCGGTTGTCGATCAGGGCGCGGAGGGCCTCGACTTGCGCGGCAAGGGCGATGCCCTGCCGTTTCAGCACGGCCACATCTTCCAGTGTGCCGGCGTCTGCCAGTCGCAGGATCGGTGTGCCTTCGCTGACCGTGTCGCCGGCTCGGACCAGGATCTGGTCGACGATGCCGCCCTCGAAGTGCTGGACGATGCGTTCGTAACCCGATGGGATGATCACCCCGCGTGCTTCGGCAACTTCGTTCAGGCGGGCAAAGAATGTCCAGCCCCCGAGCGCGAGGATTGCGACTGAGGCGATCGCGCAAGCTCGGCGAACCAGCCGGCGCGGTGACGATTCGTCGACCAGCATCGGCAAGGTGATTTCATCGTCGATCGCCCGTTGTCCGCTTTTCCCCGCCGATGTCCACAACCGGCGTGCCCACTCAAACATCACGCTACCCTCGACAGCACGTCCTTCGGCGTGGCAACGACGGGAACGCGGCCGTACTGCATCAGCACGACGCGGGATGCTTTGGCGATGAAATCGGAGCGGTGCGTCGCAAATATAACGGTGCGGCGCCCGCGCGCGGTACTCAACAGCCTGCTGATCACTTCCCCAACCTTGCCGTTGTATAAGTCATTTGGAATCTCGTCGATAAGGATGACTTTTCCGTTTGTAATCACTGCTTGGGCGAGTGCGAATTTGTACAGGAAAGTGGTTGTTAGCTCCGCAATACTACGAGGTGTAAGTTCGTGGTCGATGCCGCCGGGGAGCGCGGCGACCGCCTCTGTCAGGTCCACTAATTCGAGCGCGCGCGCGATGCTGTCGTCGGAGGCGTGGGGCTTGGCGTAGCACAGATTGTCGCGCAGGGAGCCAGGGAGCAGCTTCGGGTGTTGTGGCACGTAGCTGACGCTACGCCGCATGTCCTGTGGATCGACTTGACGCAAATCGATGCCGTCGATTCGGATTGCACCGAGCGACACGTCGGACAGGCCATGCAGCATTTTGAGAAGTGTGGATTTGCCCGAGCCATTGGTGCCGGTCACTGCGATGACGTCGCCGCAAGTGATTTCCAGATCGAGCCCGAAGAACACCGGACGGGTGTCGCCGGAGCGGAAGCCGACGTTGAGGAGGCTGATATTACCACCAAGGTCGACGCGGCGGTCCGACCCGCGATTGGCTTCGACCTCGACATTCATCAGCGCTTCGATTTGGCGGGCGCTGTTACGAATCTGCTCGAATCTGCCGATCGACAGACAGGCGACGTGGAACGGCGCCATCGCACGGACGCCGAGAATGACCACGGCGAGCATCAGGCCGAGGTCGATCTGGCCGGCCCAGGCGCGCTGGGTGCATGCGCTGAACAGCAGCACGATCGAAGCTGTGAGCACGAAGGTCGCCAGCGACTCGCCGACGCTGACGATCATCCTGAGCCGGTTCTGCGCACCCTGGTCGGCGCGGGCGGCGCGGCCGATCCGCTCGCTCCATTGCGCTTGCAAGCCGGCGTCGCGGATCGCGGCCCGTTTCTCGAACGTCTCGACGTAGATCCGCTGCATGTCGGTAGCATCGTCGGCCGCGGCCCTGGTCGCCACCGCGACGCTGCGTCCGACCGTGATGAAGATTCCGATCAGGACCAGGATCCCGGTCAGTGGCACCACCGCCAATCCGCCAGCGAGCAGAGCGATAACGAGCACCGACGTGACGGCGACAGGCAGGTCGAGCAGCGGCGAGAAGCTCGGTCCGGTGATGAACTCGCGGATGTTCTCGAAGCTGCGGATTCGCGACACCTGATCGACGGGCGAGGACCGCTCCGACATCGTCGGACGCAGCGCCAGGATGTGGCCGAAGGTACTGGTGCTGATCAGGAACTCCATCCGGCTCGCGACCCAGGCGATGATTTTGGTGCGCAGCTTGAGCAGGCGCCATTCCAGCCAGATCAGGATCAGCATGCCGACGGCAAGGCCGGGCAGGGGCCGCACGCTCGCCAGCGAGATTGTCTGAGTGTAAATCGCGATGCTTAAGATGGGCAGCAGAACTTCGGCGATGACCATCAGCAAGCTGATCACGCTGAGAGCACCGGCCGCTGGATAGAACTTTGAAAGGAGCGCCTGAAGCCATCCGTGGCGAGTGTGCTCGCGGCGTCGTGCCGACAGCGGATGCGACACGCTGTCGGGGATGAACTCGAACAACGTCGCCGTCGCCGTTTCCGGCGCCTGCAGCAGCGCTGCGGCGTCGACGATCGTGCCGGTGTCGTCGAGCACCCGCGGTCCACTGACAGAGGCGAAAACCACGGCGCAGCGTCGATCGGTGATGACGAGGATCGGACGACCCGGGCGCGGCTTGCGCAGCCGCCGGCTGTTCGACCGCGCCGCATGAAGACCGAGATTGGCCATCGCTTGGACCACCGCCGCGCCGTCGAGCTGAGTGGCGACCGGGAGGGCGGTCACCAGCCGCGGCAGGGAGCCGGCGGTGCGGGTAAGCAGACACAATCCGGCGAACAACGTCAGCGCCGGCAGCGGTTTGCCGGTGGCATTCGGCGCCAGCGCGGTGATCAGTTGGGGGAGCGGCACGAGCAGGCGATCGCCGGTGACCTTATACTCGTCGTCGACGGCTGCGGAGGCAATGGTGTCGTTCGGATCGATCGGGCCGACGACGCTGGGGGCGACGAGAGGAATCATGGCGTGATGTCGCGATAAGCGATCGACAGCGTCGGCGCCGTCATCAGGGGAACGAGGTGCCCATCGGTCAGGGCGAAGGCTTTGGTGGTATGATCGGCGAGGTTGTTGTCGTCGGACACGAGGACCATTGCGGCCTGACCGCGGATACGTCCGATGAACCGGCTGAACCTGGCGTATCCGGCGCGGTCCAGCCCGCGGTCGGCGTTGTCGAACAGGATCACGCGCGGGCGCGTGGCGAGCGATCGGACCATGGTGAGCTGCTGGCGCAGGCCGGGCGGGATGTTCTCCATCAGACCTCCGAGCAGTTCGGTATCGAGACCGAGCGGAAGCTCGTTGATGGCGACGTCGACCTCGAGCAGCGATGCGACCTCCATCGCCTCGTCGATGGTGACTTCGCCGAACCTGGTAATGTTGTCCCGGACGGTGCCGCGGAATAGTACTCCGTCGGCCGGAACGTAGGCGACGATTCGGTTCAACTGCGACATCGACAGCGCGTCGCTGGCAAAACCGTCGTACAGCACGGTGCCAGCGGTCGGACGGAGAGCGCCAGCGATGACACGCAGCAGAGCGGAGTTGGCGGCGTCCGACGGCCCTGAAATTGCGATGCTTTCGCCCGGCGCAATCGACAGGCTGACGCCGTCGAGTAACGGCGTGCCGGTGGGGCCGTCGAGCGAGACGCCATCGAGCTCGATCCGTCCGGAGATCCGATGATGGTTACGACTGGCCGGAGCCGCGGCCGGCAGGGCCGACCTCTCGAACAGGGTATCGAGGTCGCGACCGGCGGTCTCGAGTTCGCGTGATTGGACCAGGATGAACACGGCGCGTTGCAGCGGCACGGTGATCCGGCCGCCGAGCAGCACAATCGCCGCCACAGTACCGAGCGTGGTCCCGCCAGCCCCGACCGACAACGCGCCCCACACCAGCATTGTCGCGGTGATCGCGAGGTTGGCGATCGTGGCGCCGTTGACCAGACGACCGACGGTGAGCGCGGTCTCGTGATTGTCGATCACCCGGCGGCCCTGCAGCTTCTCGTAGCGCCGCAAGATGCTCTCCTCGACGGCCATCGCCTTGACCAGGTGAGTGGACGACAGCACCGTGAACAGGAATTCGTACATCTCCTCACTGGCGGTGACGCTGGACCGCGCCGCGGCGCGGAGTTTGACCGCGCTGCGGTAGGTCAAGGCGCAATAAACGCCGATACAGAGGGTGACGATCACCGCTGCCGATGGCGAGACGAAGACGATCAAGCCGAGGATGACCGGCAGGAACGCCAACTCGACGATGCCGACAATCAGTTGGCCGTTGTACAGCTCTTTCAGTTCCTGCACCGCGGCGATGTATTCGACGCCGCTGGACGCGCCGCGCTCGTCGCCGGTCGGTTCGAGCGCAACGACCTGATCGAGCACGCGTTGCATCATCGCCACCGCATATTCGGCGCCTGCGGTCGAAATCAGATAGGTGCGGCCGATCCGCAGCAGCGCTTCCAGGCCGCCACAGACGATCACGGCGATCACCAGAACGGTCAGCGTCGGCGTCCCGGGGTTGGCGACCATCCGGGTGAACATCTGCAACGACGCGACTGGCAGCGCCAAAGCGAGAATGTTCAGCGCCAGTGTCGTCAACACCAGCGTCATCACGGGCGTTCCGCCGACTCCCCTCGGCAGAACGTTCAGGTTCCCCGCAGCAAACATCTCCTCCTCATCCGTTCATTTGTGCCATCCGCCGAGCAGCGATGTCGTGGTGGTCTTGACCGCCCCGATCAGGGAGGTCAGGCCTGCGCCCGCGGTTGCGTGGCTGGTACTGGCACTGGTACTGGCGATCGCGCTGGTCGTGGCTGTGGTCGACGTCGTCGCGCTCGACGTGATCGAGGACGTGGTTGTGGTGGCTGCGTCCAGCGACAGGTTTGCGGTGGTGGTGAGCGATTGCACGGTCGACGACAGGCTGCTCGTCAGACCAGAGCTCAGACTCGAGCTGGTGCTGAGCGATGCGTCGAGGTGCAACAGCTCGCTGCCGGTCGTGCTGGTACCGCTTTGCGTCAGCAACCCGGAGGTGCTGGACGTTGTCGCGGAGCTGGTCGTGCTGCTGTTCAGGGCCGACGACAGCGAAGAGTCGGAGGTGGTGCCGACGATGATGTTCGAGATCGGCGTCAGGAGTCCTCCGGACAGCACATCGCTGCCGTGCGTCGTGGTATCGAGCGTGGTGCTGTCGAGAACATGGGTGGTGCTCGTGTCGGCGACGAGCGAACTCAGAGCAGAGGTCTGTTCGCCTCCCGATACGCTCGTGGTGAGCAGCGACACCGGAGCGGTCAGTAGATCGTAGATCGATTGGCTTTCGGTGGTGCCGGAGTCGACCGACGAAAGCGTCGCTTGTGTGGTCTCGGTGATGAAACTGACCAGATCGGGATGGAGCGAAAGGCTGGTGTCGTAATCGAGATTGGCACCGAGTTGTGGGTCGATCTCGCCGATCGCGGCGCCGACCGGGGCCAGCGCTGCGTCGAGGTTCAGCGCGAGGTTTTCGACCGTGTGGCTACCGGCCGCCGTCAGATCGCTCACCGCACCACCGGTGCCGCCGAGCGTGCTTGTGGTATCGCTGACCGTGCCGGTTACGCCGCCGAGCGCACCGGTCGCACCACCGATTGCGCTGGTGGCATCGCCGAGAGTGCCG
>NZ_QUMK01000108.1 GCF_010907035.1 Rhodopseudomonas sp. BR0M22 | reverse complement strand
TCTTTCGTCCGGTCTCAATCCCAGAAAGCCGAAGCCCTCCGAAAACCGAGACCCGCAAGGACTTCGCCGTCCACGTTTCTCTTTCTTCTTCTTCACTTGTCAAACAGCCCGAGACCCGAAGATCTCAACGAAGCCGAAAGCCACAAGGACCCTCGAGACTTCATCTCCTACACTTAATAGGAGCTTTGAAACCCCGACCCGACAGCGATTAGCAACCGACAACTATCGGCTGCTCCTGCACTCATCGAGTTCGATGAAGTTCCAGAGGCGCGGAAGCTCGCTGGAGCCCGTGGGGCTCAGCGGCGCCGCGCTCAGTGGCCGTCTTATAGGCCGCCCCCTGCGGAGCTGTCAACGGCTTCGTCAGAAAAATGTCGTGCGGTTGAAGAATTTCATTTTCTCCAAATTTTCCAATGCTTTCTCGTCCCACACGCCGTACTCAGGCCACATTCCGGAGGCGTTCTCCCCAAATCAGATCGAGAAAACAATTCGGCACACCGCGGTCTGCGGACGTGCCCATTGGTCCCGATCGTGTCGGTTTCGGATCAGCATGAGCATTGGAACGGCCGATATGGCCGCTTTCGATTGACGCCTGCGGTCGCGGCCAGCAATTTGGCCGCACGGCCTGCGTTGCGACACTTGCGATCGATAGAGTACGCCTTCCGTGGCGGACAAGCCGACGGCAATCGGGTAGAAGGCTCCGGTCCGCAGCGCGGCGCGGAGAGCTTTGATCGGCCGACGGCCTGATCGTTCAGACTAGCCGATCGGCTGCACCCGCGGCTGATTGCGAATCGGGGGACGACGGATTGAGCCAAAGGGTGTCACGCGGGCGCAGCAGCGGGCGTGAGGTCGACTATATCGATCTCGGTCATGAGCCGCCGCTTTCCGTCGACGGCTCCGAGGCCGCTGTGATCGATCGCCGGCGCGTGTCGGTACAGTGGTTCAGCGGCACGATTCTCACCGGCCTGTGTGGCGCGGCGCTGATCGGCGGCGCGGTGTTCGCCTCGCTGGATGGCGAAACCACTTTCGCCAAGGCGCCCGAATTGGTGCAGGCCGCACTGCGCGGTGCGTTCGGCGCCGATAAGAACGCCCCCCTGCATAAGAGCGACCGTCTGCCGCCGCCAAGCGAAGCCGCCCTTGCCCGCAGCGTGATTCGAGTCTCGACGGTCTCGCGGGTCGGGCATCGCGACGTGGTGCGGGTTCGTCCGTTCATCCGGATCTCGGGCAACCTGTCGCTGACCACCAGCGACCAATCGGCCAAGATTCCCCCCTTCAATGCCCAGCGGATGCTGAGCGATGTCGGCGCCGCAACGCCGAGCGACGACGCGCAGAACCCCGAGGCAGTCGAACCCGACGCGGAAGTCTCGTTCGTCACCCGCGATCTCGGCACCGTGCTGCCGCGCGCCAAGATCGTCGGCCATATCGCCCCCGACGAGATCCTGATGCGGGTGCGCGACGCGGCGAATTGGAAAGGCAACAGCGGCGTTCGCTATGCCAGCGCCGCCGCCGGCGATTTCGGCGGCGACATGAAGCTGGCCTATGCGCCCGAAGGCCCTTCGGCCGATCCCTACGCCGGCTTCGAAACGCGGATCGTGCCGGAGAACGTCACGCTGCTGCCGAAGACCAAAGAGCAGGTCACCGGCGGCAATCCGACCGGCGAGCGCACCCATATCGTCAAGAAGGGCGACACCGTCGTCTCGGTGCTGCGCGATCAGGGAGCGACCGAAGAGGATGCCCGCGCGGTCGCCGCTGCGCTCGGCGCCCGCGGTCGCGACGGCGGCCTGAAGGAAGGCCAGAAGCTGCGAATCCTGATGGAGCCGCCAGGCCCCGGCAAACCGCCGCAGCCGTTCCGGGTGATCGTCGCAGGCGATTCGGCGGTCGAAGCGGTGGCGGCGCTGTCCGATCTCGGCCGCTACGTCGCGGTCGACGTCCAGAGCCTCAACACCGTCAGCGACACCGCCGACAACACCGAGGACGACGAGGACGACGGCAGCGGTGTCCGGCTCTATCAATCGATCTACGAGACTGCGCTCCGCAACAAGGTGCCGCAGAACGTGATCGACGACATGATCCGGATCTACTCCTACGATGTCGACTTCCAGCGCAGGGTGCAGGCCGGCGATTCGTTCGAAGTGTTCTACGCCGGCGACGACGAAACCACCGCCGCGGTCGAGAAGAACGACGTGCTGTTCGCCTCCCTCACGGTCGGCGGCGAGACCAAGAAATACTATCGGTTCCAGACCCCCGACGACTCCGTCGTCGATTTCTACGACGAGACCGGCAAGAGCGCGAAGAAGTTCCTGGTGCGCAAGCCGGTCAATCAGGCGATCATGCGCTCCGGCTTCGGCGCCCGCCGCCATCCCGTCCTCGGCTACGTCAAGATGCACACCGGCGTCGACTGGTCGACGCCCTACGGCACGCCGATCTTCGCTTCCGGCAACGGCGTGATCGAAAAGGCCGGCTGGGAAGGCGGCTACGGCAAGTACATCCGGATCAAGCACGCCAACGGCTACGAGACCGCCTACGGCCACATGTCGGCTTTCGCCAAGGGCATGGAGCCGGGCAAGCGTGTCCGCCAGGGCCAGGTGATCGGCTTCGTCGGCTCCACCGGCCTGTCGACCGGCGCCCACGTCCACTACGAAATCATCGTCAACGGCCGCTTCGTCGATCCGATGCGCGTGCGTCTGCCGCGCGGTCGCTCGCTCGAAGGCCCGCTTCTCGCCTCGTTCGAGAAGGAGCGCGACCGGCTCGACGGGATGATGGCGGGGCGCGGCGGTGGACGGCTCGCCGAAGATCTGACGTCCTCGGCACCGGTACGCACCTCGTCGAGCGCGCAGGCGCGGCGCTGAACGCTTAGCCGATCCGAAGCCTGTTCGATCGCCGCGGGACATTCCGCGACAGCGAATCTGCTGCGACGTGGCTTCGATCTACCAGCCACATGCATCTTCATCGCGCCTTTCGCCGCGACTGGCTGACGAACATCCCGACCGCGCTGCTGTCCGGAATTCTGGTGGCGCTGGCTCTGATCCCGGAGGCGATCGGATTTTCCATCGCCGCGGGAGTCGCCCCCAAAGGTCGGGCTCCACGCCTCGTTCTCGATCGCAGTGGCGACCGCAACCGTAGTGCTGATAATAACGCTGGAGCACGACCACGGGCTGCAACATCTGCGCCGCCACGGCGCCGTGGTCGCGGTGATCGGCCTCGACGAGGCCAACGCCACCATGGTCGAGCGCTTCGGCACGCATCACCGGCCGAACGCCGAGGCGAAGCCGGTGCATTGAGCCGAACTCATTCCCGGCATGACAAAAGAAAGCCCTCCCCGCGACGCGGGAAGGGCATCGTCATCGCAAATCTGCTTCTCGGCAGTGTCAGTTCAACATCCGCTTCGGCGGGCGTCCCGTGAACGGCTCGACATCCGCGGTGTGCGGCGGGGCGCCGTTGAAGGTCAGCACGCCGCCTTCGGTCGAGATCGCGACGTGGTCGCCGTCCTTGACCGAGCCTTCCAGGATCATCTCGGCGAGCGGGTCCTGGACGCTGCGCTGGATCACCCGCTTCAAGGGGCGGGCGCCGTAAGCGGGATCCCAACCCTTTTCGGCGAGCCAGTCGCGGGCCGCGGCATCGAGGTCGAGCACGATCTTGCGGTCCTCGAGCAGCCTTGTGAGCCGCGCGAACTGGATGTCGACGATCCGGCCCATCTCGCTCTTCTGCAGACGGTGGAACAGGATGATCTCGTCGACGCGGTTGAGGAATTCGGGGCGGAAGTGCGCCCGCACCATTCCCATCACCTGCTCCCTGACCGCCGACGTGTCCTCGCCCTCGGGCTGATTGACCAGATATTCCGAGCCGAGGTTCGAGGTCATCACGATCAGCGTGTTGCGGAAGTCCACCGTGCGGCCTTGACCATCGGTCAGGCGGCCGTCATCGAGCACCTGCAGCAGCACGTTGAACACGTCCGGATGCGCCTTCTCGATCTCATCGAACAGGATCACCTGATACGGCCGGCGCCGCACCGCCTCGGTCAGCACGCCACCTTCGTCATAGCCGACATAGCCGGGAGGTGCGCCGATCAGCCGGGCCACGGAGTGCTTCTCCATGAATTCCGACATGTCGATGCGGACCATCGCGGTCTCGTCGTCGAACAGATACTCCGCCAAGGCTTTCGTCAGCTCGGTCTTGCCGACGCCGGTCGGGCCTAAGAACATGAACGAGCCCATCGGCCGGTTCGGGTCCTGCAGGCCGGCGCGGGCGCGGCGGACCGCGGTCGAGACCGCATGCACGGCTTCGAACTGCCCGACCACGCGCTGGCCGAGCTGCTCTTCCATCCGCAGCAGCTTTTCCTTCTCGCCTTCGAGCATCTTGTCGACCGGCACGCCGGTCCAACGCGACACCACTTGGGCGATGTGATCGGCGGTGACCGCCTCCTCCACCATCTCGCCGGCATTCTCGTGAGCTTCGATGTCGGCGAGCTTCTTTTCCAGCTCGGGAATCCGGCCATAGGCGAGCTCGCCGGCGCGCTGATACTCGCCGCGGCGCTGCGCGTTGGCGAGTTCGATTCGCAGGCCGTCGAGTTCGCTCTTCAGCTTCTGGGCATTGGAGAGCTTGTTCTTCTCCGCACTCCAGCGCTGGGTCAGCACCGCCGACTTCTCTTCGAGCTCGGCGAGCTCCTTCTCCAGCGCTACCAGGCGGGTCTTGGAGCCGACGTCGCTCTCCTTCTTCAGCGCCTCCTGCTCGATCTTGAGCCGCACGATTTCGCGGTCCATCGAATCCAGCTCTTCGGGCTTGGAGTCGACCTGCATCTTCAGCCGCGCCGCGGCCTCGTCCATCAGGTCGATCGCCTTGTCGGGCAGGAAGCGGTCGGTGATGTAGCGGTTCGACAGCGTGGCAGACGCCACGATCGCCGAGTCGGCGATCCGCACGCCGTGGTGCTGCTCGTATTTGTCCTTCAGCCCGCGCAGGATCGAGATGGTATCCTCGACCGTCGGCTCGTTGACGAACACCGGCTGGAAGCGCCGCGCCAAAGCGGCGTCCTTCTCGACGTGCTTGCGGTACTCATCCAGCGTGGTGGCGCCGATGCAGTGCAGTTCGCCGCGGGCAAGCGCGGGCTTGAGCAGGTTCGACGCGTCCATCGCGCCGTCCGCCTTGCCGGCGCCGACCAGGGTGTGCATCTCGTCGATGAACAGGATGATGCCGCCCTCGGCCGCGGTCACCTCGTTGAGCACCGCCTTCAGCCGCTCCTCGAACTCGCCGCGATATTTCGCGCCCGCAATCAGCGCGCCCATGTCGAGCGCCAGCAGCTTCTTGTCCTTCAGGCTCTCCGGCACGTCGCCGTTGAGAATGCGCAGCGCCAGGCCTTCGACGATCGCGGTCTTACCGACGCCGGGTTCGCCGATCAGCACGGGATTGTTCTTGGTCCGGCGCGACAGCACCTGGATAGTGCGGCGGATTTCTTCGTCGCGGCCGATGACAGGGTCGAGCTTGCCGTCTCGCGCCGCCTGGGTCAGGTCGCGGGCGTATTTCTTCAGCGCGTCATAGGCGTTCTCGGCCGTCGCCGAATCCGCGGTGCGGCCCTTGCGCAGCGCGTTGATGGCGGCGTTGAGATTCTGCGGGGTGACGCCGCCCTTGCCGAGCAGCTTGCCGGCCTCGCTGTCCTTGTCCAGCGACAGCGCCAGCAGCAGCCGTTCCACGGTGACGAAGCTGTCGCCCGCCTTCTCGGCGGCCTTCTCGGCCGCGTCGAACGCCCGCGCGGTGGCCGGATCGAGATAGACCTGGCCGGCGCCCGAGCCGGAGACCTTCGGCATCTTGCCGAGCGCGTCTTCGGTCGCCTTCAGGATCGCGCGCGAATTGCCGCCGGCGCGGTCGATCAGACCGCCCGCCAGCCCTTCGGAATCGTCGAGCAGCACTTTGAGGATATGCAGCGGCGAGAACTGCTGATGGCCCTCGCGCATCGCCAGCGATTGCGCCGACTGGATGAAGCCGCGCACACGTTCGGTATATTTTTCAACGTTCATTGTTTTCGGTCCCTCAGCCTGCCCTCGGCGCCTTCAAGAAGCACGCGCGACGGCATCTTCATTGGGGTTCCGCCGGCCGCGCTGACATTCCTCAGCCGGGGGCGGTCGTCACCGTGCGGAGCGCATCGGCTTGACGCAAATGTGGGCATCTGTTCCGGCAAACGGAAGGCCCCGGCTCACATTTTCGTGGGCTGCCGAAGCCGGCGCGATCCCCTAAACACCCGCCATGACAGACCTTGCACTCGCCTCCGTCGCCTCGATCTATCGCTATCCGGTCAAGGGTTTGTCGCCCGAGCCGTTGCCCACCGTGGCTCTGGATGTCGGCCAGACCCTGCCCGGCGACCGGGCATTCGCAATCGAGAACGGGCCGATCGGATTCGACCCGGCCCATCCCCGCTACTTCCCCAAGATCAGGTTTCTGATGCTGATGCGCAACGAGCGGCTGGCCGCCCTGCGCAGCCGCTTTGATGCCGCAACCGGCGAGCTCAGCATCTCCCGCGACGGCGCCGAGGTGGCTCGCGGCGATCTTCGGACCGAAACCGGCCGGGCCGCGATCGAACAGTTCTTCGCCGGCTATTGCGCCGACGAGCTGCGCGGGCCGCCGAAGCTGCTCGCCGGTCACGGCCACAGCTTCTCGGACGTCGCCCGCAAAGTGGTGTCGATCATCAACCTGACAAGCGTCGCCGCGCTGGAAGCCATGATCGGCCGCCCGGTCGATCCGCTGCGCTTCCGCGGCAACCTCTACGTCGAAGGCTGGCCGGCCTGGCACGAGTTCGACCTGATGGACCGGGTGCTGCTGATCGGCAACGCCAAGCTCAAGGTGGTCAAACGCATCGTCCGCTGCGCCGCCACCAACGTCGACCCGACAACCGCCGCCCGCGACATGGCGATCCCCGAGACCCTGCAGCAGAACCTCGGCCACGCCGATTGCGGAGTCTATGCCGAAGTGATCGAAGCCGGCGACATCGCGCAGGGCGATGCGGTGCAGGTCGAGCAGGCGGAGCTGTTCGCGTAAGAACTCCAGCTCCGAGCTTCAGTAATCAAGCTTCAGGAACTAAGCGGCCCTGCTCCTCACACATCGTCATCGCCGGGCTCGACCCGGCGATCCATCTTCTTCGGAGAGGCGCGCTCCGCGCGCGATGGATGCGCGGGTCGAGCCCGCGCATGACGATCGCGTGCGGGAAAGCGCGTCTTATCAGCTCGACGGCATCACGTAGGCGTAGATGCGGCTCTTCGAATACACCGCCTCGGCGACGCGGTGGCCGTGATTGCCGGAGACCACGATCGGGTTGCCGTTGGGATCAATCCCGCTGACGACGCCGACATGGCCGCCGCGCTTGCCGCGCGACATCACCGCGATCGCGCCGACCTGCGGACCGGAGATGCGCTGTCCGTAGCGTGCGAACGAGCTCGCCATGTCCGATCCGGTGCCCTGATGACCCGTCCGTTGCAACACCATGTTCATGAACCGTGCACACCACAGCGCGCGACGGCCGGTCGGATTGCCGCTGCCGATGTAGCTGCGCGCAGCTTCCACCAGGCTCGAGCCCGCGCCGCCGCCGTTCCACGACTGCGATTGGAAGTCCTGCTGCTGGGCGGCAAGGCGCTGACGACGACTGCTACGCTTCTGCGTCGCAGGCTGCAGCTGCGGCTGCGCCATCGCGGCCGAGACATCCATGGCCGGATCGTGGCCGGAGAAACCGAAAGCCGACGGCGCGACCTCCGCCTGCTGCTGCGCGATGCGGCCGTGACGGCGCCAAGCGTGCGAGCGGCGATGCTGGTGCGCGTGACGAGACGCGGCGTGGTGCGAGTATTTGGACGCGTGAGCGTGATGACGATGCAGCGGCTTGGCCGATGCGGGAGCGGCGATCGCCGCGAGCACCATCAACGACAGCGCGGCAGCGACGAAGCGGAACAATCCAAACGCAGAAAACACAACCATACAGTCACTCTCTCCCGGAACTCATCGAGACGCGTCGACCCGCACGGGCCGACATCGGGGTCGACGCGTTAATCGATCGGGGATGGCGAGAGGATGGCTTTGAGAAAGCGAGAGTCAGATTTTAGGGGAATTTTCGAGGAAATTTCGTGATACGCAACATTTCTGCACGCATCGCGTGCGATGAACTGATGACCGCACGCATTAACTACTTGTTAATACGACTTATGGCGCGATGTAATCGGCGGCCTGCGGCGGTGTTTTCTGCTGTGCGCGGCTGAGCAGAAACACGCCCTGCTCACCGAACATGTTCCAGAACCACCACGGTGCGTTGAGCCGCAGCGGCCGACCATAACGGTCGAGCGCCACTGCACGTTCCATCTTGACGCCGATCTCGTCGCACAGTCCGACGAAGTCCTTGATGGTGCAGAAGTGAATGTTCGGCGTGTCGTACCAGGTCGCCGGCAGGTTCTCGGTCCGCGGCATCTGGCCGTGGATCAGGAGCTGCAGCCGCATGTTGATGTAGCCGAAGTTCGGAAACGACACGATCGCGCGCCGCCCGATCCGCAGCAGATTTTCCAGCACCTCTTTGGGCTGCCGCGTCGCCTGCAGCGTCTGCGACAGGATCACGTAGTCGAACGCATCGTCGACGTAGTGATCGAGGTCGGTGTCGGCGTCGCCCTGCACCACCGCGAGCCCGCGCGCGACGCAGCGGTTGACGCCCTCGCGCGACAGCTCGATGCCGCGGCAATCGACGCCGCGAGATTCGAGGAGCTGCATCAGATCGCCTTCGCCGCAGCCGACGTCGAGCACCTTCGTGCCCGACTCGACCATGTCGGCGACCAGGAGATGATCGGCGCGGTGCACGCGCAACTGCGGACGCGCATGCGCTTCCAGCGGCAAGCTTTCCTGCACCGACATGATCAGCGCTCCGCCTTGCCGAGGCCGTGCGCCGCACCGGCCGACTGCAGGAAGGCGCGCGCGATGTCGATGAATTCCGGCTCGTCGAGCAGGAACGCGTCGTGGCCCTTGTCGGTGACGATCTCGGCGAACGAGACCCGCGCGCCGCCGGCGTTCAGCGCATGCACGATGGCGCGCGACTCCGAGGTCGGAAACAGCCAGTCGGAGGTGAACGACACCACGCAGAACCTCGTCTGCGTGCCGCGGAACGCAGCAGCCAACACGCCGTCATGGTCGGCCGCGATATCGAAGTAATCCATCGCCCGTGTCAGATACAGATACGAATTAGCGTCGAACCGCTCCACGAACGACGAGCCCTGATAGCGCAAGTAACTCTCAACCTGGAAGTCGGCGTCGAACGAGAACGTCGGCAGCTCACGGTCCTGCATCTTGCGGCCGAATTTCCGATGCAGCGCGGCGTCGGACAAATAAGTAATGTGCGCGGCCATCCGCGCCACCGCGAGGCCACGATGCGGAAAGCAGCCGTTCTCGAAGTAACGACCGTGCTGCCACTCCGGATCGGCCATCACCGCCTGACGGCCGAGTTCGTGGAAGGCGATGTTCTGCGCCGAATGCCGGGTCGCGCAGGCGATCGCCAGCGCCGAGAACACCCGCTCCGGAAATGCCACCGACCATTGCAGCACCTGCATGCCGCCCATCGAGCCGCCGACCACGCAGAACAATTTGTCGATGCCGAGCCGGTCGATCAGCATCGCCTGGGCGCGGACCATGTCGGGAATGGTGATGACCGGGAAATCGAGTCCCCAGGGCTTGCCGGTGGCGGGGTTGGTGGAGGCCGGACCGGTGGAGCCCATACAGCCGCCGATCACGTTCGAACAGATCACGAAATAGCGGTCGGTATCGATCGGCTTGCCGGGGCCGACCAGGGTCAGCCAGCCGCCGGGCTTGCCGGTGATCGGATGCTCATTGGCGATGTGCTGATCCATCGTCAGGGCGTGGCAGACCAGGATGGCGTTGCTCTTGTCGGCGTTCAGCGTGCCGTAGGTCTGATAGGCGATCTGAAACGGGCTGAGCGCGATGCCGCAATCCAGCGGCAGCGGCTGGTCGGCGCCGAACAGCGCGATGAGCGAATGCGGGTGGTCGACCTCCTGGGTCCGCTCGCCGGCGGCGATCTTCTGCCCCTTCACCGAATGGATATTCATCATACGCCTGCCAACGGCCTCGACATCCCGGGACGCCCCGGTTCGACCTCAGATAAGAACGGCAGGGTCAATAAAAAACCCGGCCTGAACATCGGTTCGGCCGGGATCGGAACTGTCCCCGGCCTGTTTAGCGAGTTGTTTAACGTGGCTGCAAGCCGGCCGGCTCAAATGACCACGGGATCGCGCGGACGATAGTCATGAAGGGCCGGGCCGTCAATATTTGACTCGGCGACGGCTTCCTTCACCCTCCCCTGGAGGGGGAGGGTCGGCCCCTGTCTCTTATACCCCTCTGAC
>NZ_QUMK01000107.1 GCF_010907035.1 Rhodopseudomonas sp. BR0M22 | reverse complement strand
TTGTAGCGCAGGTCGGCGCCGCGCTCGCGGCCGGTGCCGCGGCCCCGCTGCGACGCCATGCCGAACAGGTCTTCGAAGATGTCCGAGAACGACGAGGCGAAGCCCGCGCCGAAACCTGCACCGCCACCGAAGCCGCCCTGCTCGAACGCGGCGTGACCGTAGCGGTCGTAGGCGGCGCGCTTGTCGCTGTCCTTGAGGATCTCGTAGGCTTCGTTGATCTCTTTGAACTTGATCTCGCACTGCGGATCGCCCGGATTGCGGTCCGGATGCCACTTCATGGCGAGTTTGCGGAACGCGCTCTTCAGCGTCGAATCGTCGGCGTTGCGCTCGACTTCGAGGGTTTCGTAGTAGCAACGCTTGGTGGTGGACATAGCAACGCTCTCAATTGTCATGGCCGGGCTCGACCCGGCCATCCATCATTTCGGAAAGATGGACCGCCGGATCAAGTCCGGCGGTGACGGTGTTGCACGATGCGATCGGCATGGCCGAGCGTTCGTCGTTACGCCGACTTCTTCTTGTCGTCGTCGACTTCGGTGAATTCGGCGTCGACCACGTCGTCCTGACCGGGCTGCTGCGGCGCAGCGCCGCCTTCGGCCTGCTTGTACATCGCTTCGCCGAGCTTCATCGAAGCCTGCGCCAGCGTGTTGGTCTTGGCCTTGATCGCCTCGGCGTCGTCGCCCTTCAGCGCTTCGCGCAGATCGCTGAGCGCGTCTTCGATGCTGCGGCGTTCGCCTTCGTCGATCTTCGAGCCATGCTCGGAGAGCGCCTTCTCGGTGGAGTGCACCAGCGCGTCGGCGTGGTTCTTGGCGTCGACCGCCTCGCGGCGCTTCTTGTCGTCGGCCGCGTTGGCTTCGGCGTCCTTGACCATCTTGTCGATCTCGGAGTCGGACAGACCGCCCGAGGCCTGGATGCGGATCTGCTGCTCCTTGCCGGTCGCCTTGTCCTTCGCCGAGACGTTGACGATGCCGTTGGCGTCGATGTCGAACGTCACTTCGATCTGCGGCATACCGCGCGGTGCCGGCGGAATGCCCATCAGGTCGAACTGACCGAGCATCTTGTTGTCGGCCGCCATTTCGCGCTCACCCTGGAAGACCCGGATGGTGACCGCGTTCTGATTGTCTTCGGCGGTCGAGAACACCTGGCTCTTCTTGGTCGGGATCGTGGTGTTGCGATCGATGATGCGGGTGAACACGCCACCCAGCGTCTCGATGCCCAGCGACAGCGGGGTCACGTCGAGCAGCAGCACGTCCTTGACGTCGCCCTGCAGCACGCCGGCCTGGATCGCCGCGCCGATCGCCACGACTTCGTCCGGGTTGACGCCCTTGTGCGGCTCCTTGCCGAACAGCTGCTTCACCACTTCCTGGACCTTCGGCATGCGGGTCATGCCGCCGACCAGCACCACTTCGCTGATCTCGCCGGCGGTCAGGCCGGCATCCTTCAGCGCCTTGCGGCACGGCTCGATGGTCCGCTGCACCAGATCGTCGACCAGCGCTTCGAACTTGGCGCGGGTCAGCTTCATGGTCAGATGCTTCGGACCGGACTGATCCGCGGTGATGAACGGCAGGTTGATCTCGGTCTGCGTCGTCGACGACAGCTCGATCTTGGCCTTTTCGGCGGCTTCCTTCAGCCGCTGCAGCGCGAGCTTGTCCTTGCGCAGGTCGATGCCCTGCTCCTTCTGGAATTCGTCGGCGAGGTAGTTGACCAGACGCATGTCGAAGTCTTCACCGCCGAGGAAGGTGTCGCCGTTGGTCGACTTCACCTCGAACACGCCGTCGCCGATCTCCAGGATCGAGACGTCGAAGGTGCCGCCGCCGAGATCGTACACCGCGATGGTGCCGGTCTTCGCCTTGTCGAGGCCGTAGGCCAGCGCGGCCGCGGTCGGCTCGTTGATGATGCGCAGCACTTCGAGACCGGCGATCTTGCCGGCGTCCTTGGTGGCCTGGCGCTGGGCGTCGTTGAAGTACGCCGGAACGGTGATGACGGCCTGATCGACCTTGGCGCCGAGATGGGCTTCCGCGGTCTCCTTCATCTTCTGCAGAATGAAGGCCGAGACCTGTGAGGGCGAATAGGTCTTGCCGTCGGCTTCGACCCAGGCGTCGCCGTTGGAGGCTTTGACGATCTTGTAGGGGACGAGGCCCTTGTCCTTCTCGACCATCGGGTCGTCGTAGCGGCGACCGATCAGGCGCTTCACCGCAAAGAAGGTGCGCTCGGGATTGGTGACGGCCTGACGCTTCGCCGGCTGGCCGACCAGACGCTCGCCATCGTCGGTGATCGCGACGATCGACGGGGTCGTGCGCATGCCCTCGGCGTTCTCGATGACCTTGGCAGACTTACCATCCATTACGGCGACGCACGAATTCGTGGTGCCGAGGTCGATACCGATGACCTTTCCCATGGTGCTCACTTCCTTCGTTTTGCGGCGAGTTGGACGGGCCCTGACGGCGCACCGGTCCAAACCCCCTAAGAAAATTCAATTGCTCGCGATTTGGCGGCGGTGAGCCTGATATAGGAGGGGGGGTCGGGTCCGCAAGGACCGCGACGGCGTTTCGAGCACGAAAACACGGGGCTTTACGAATCCTTACGAAACGCCGGCAGAGGCTGCGGGGCGGCTTGCCGCGATGAGGTTGGCGGCGCATCATCGGCGCCGCCGGCCACCCGATCCGCGGCCCTCGCCCGACCGTCGCCGGCCAGGCAGCCGCCGACCAAACAACGGCCTCAATGCAACCCCAGGACAACTCGCCATGAGACAGATAGCGCGCTTGTTTGCGATTGCCCTGCTGTCGGTCGCCGCGACCAACGCGGTCGCCGCCGACGCGGTCTACCCACGCGGCATCCGGGTCGGCATCGTGCCGATGCCGGGACTGAGCCAGTCCACCGCCTTCCTCGGCTTCGAATCCGCCGACCACGGCGTCAAGGTGCTGGTGTCCGAACTGCCGGGCCCGGCGTTCGATCAGGTCGACGCCGCCTTCAAGGCCGCGCCCGAAGGCTCGCTCGGCAACGTCAAGCCGGAGAAGATCGAGACCTCCGCGGGCAACGGCTATTTCACCGCCGAAGACGCCATGGTGGGGCCCGACAAGGTCCGCCGCTATTCGCTGATCGTGCCCGGCGGCAAGTTGTTTTCGGGTTACGTCGCCGTGCAGGTGCCGACGGTCGAGGCGAAGACCTACTCGGACGATGCGGTCAAGAAGATGCTGTCGTCGGTCTCGGTCCGGCAGCAGGTGCCGGTCGATGAGCAGGTCGCTCAGATGCCGTTCAAGGTCCGGGATCTCGCCGATTTCAAGACCGTCCGAACGCTGGCGCCCGGCGCCGCGCTATTGCTGACCGACGGCAACGAGGAGGCGGTCGAGACCGGCCCGTTCATGGTGCTCGGCCTGATCGGCTCGGTGCCGGAGAAGACCGACGACCGCGCCCGCTTCGCCCAGCAAGCGGCGGAGGCGATTCCCGGGCTGCGCGACAGCAAGATCACGATGTCGGAGCCGATCCGAATCGATGGCTCGCCCGGATTCGAGACACGGGTCAACGGCGTCAGCGGCAAGAACAACACCCCGGTCACGGTGGTGCAGTGGCTGCGCTTCGGCGGCGCCAATGTGGCGATGCGGGTGATCGGCTCGTCGCCGAAGGATCAGTGGGAGACCGCGTTTCCGCGCTTCCGCCAGGTCCGCGACGGCCTGCAGCCGCGCTGATCCGATCCGGTTGCATCGATCGGCAGCTTATGCCGAATCAATCCGCAGGCGCGCGCCTTTACCCGCTCCCGGCCGGCTGATCTACTCGGGTCGAAAATCCCAGCCACGGGAGCGCGGATGTCCGAAACACACCGGCGCATCGACGACCGCTCGGTCCTGATCGTCGTCGACGTTCAGAACGACTTTCTGCCCGGCGGCAACCTCGCGGTGACCGACGGCGACGCCGTCGTCCCGATCATCAACCGGCTGGCGAAGGCCTTCGCCAATGTGGTGATCACCCAGGACTGGCATACGCCGGGCCACGTCTCGTTCGCCTCCAGCCACGCCGGCAAGGCGCCGTTCGAGAGCATCGCGCTTTCTTATGGTTCGCAGGTGCTGTGGCCGGAACATTGCGTGCAGGGCACCCGCGGCGCCGAACTGGCCGAGGATCTCGCGGTCCCGCATGCGCAGCTGGTGATCCGCAAGGGCTTCCATCACGGCATCGACAGCTACTCGGCTTTCCTCGAAGCGGATCGCAAGACCTCGACCGGGCTTTCGGCCTATCTGCAGGCGCGCGGCCTGAGCCGCGTCTTCGTCACCGGCCTCGCCACCGATTTCTGCGTCGCGTGGACCGCGCTCGATGCGCGCGCCGCCGGCTTCGAGACCTTCGTCATCGAAGACGGCTGCCGCGCCATCGACGCGCAGGGCTCGCTGGCGAAAGCCTGGAGCGACATGGCCGAGGCCGGCGTCAGGCGGATCGGCGGCGCGGATCTGTGATCCGCGCGACCGCTCAGTTCGCGCTCGGCTCGGCGGCGGGCGCCTTGGCGCCGCCCTTGGCGACACCGACCAGCGCCGGGCGCAGCACGCGCTCGCCGATCGTAAAGCCGGCCTGAACCACCTGCACCACGGTGCCGGCCGGGACCGACGGATCCGGCACTTCGTACATCGCCTGCTGGAAGTTGGGGTCGAACTTCTGGCCCATCGGATCGAACTTCTTGACGCCGTTCTTTTCCAGCGCGTTGAGCAGCGAACGCTCGGTCAGTTCGACGCCTTCGATCAGTCCCTTGAGTCCCGCATCGGCGTTGGCGCGGGCTTCCGCCGGCACCGCGTCGAGCGCGCGCTGCAGATTGTCGGCGATGTCCAGCACGTCGCGGGCGAACGCCGTCACTCCATAGGTGCGCGCGTCGGCGACTTCCTTCTGGGTCCGCTTGCGCAGGTTCTCCATCTCGGCCAGCGTCCGCAGCATCTTGTCGCGCGCGTCCGCGGCCTCACGCACCAGGGCCTCGTTCGATCCTTCTTCCGGGTCGTCCGGCATGATGTACGGCTTGGAAACGACCGGATCGGCGGCGGCCTGCGCCGTGTCCTGGTTGTTGTCCTTCTGTCCATCAGTCTCGGTCATCACGCTACCTTCTTGAAAAATCGTCTGGATCGTTACGGGAGAGCTGGCCGGGATATCGTGGTTTGCGCCGCGAAAATCAAGTTTCCGAAAAATCAGCCGCCCAGCATCCGGCTGACGATCCGCGCGGTGTAATCGACCATCGGAATCACCCGCGCATAGTTCAGCCGGGTCGGCCCGATCACGCCGAGCACGCCGACGATGTGGCCGGCGCCGTCGCTGTAGGGCGCGATGATGGTCGACGAGCCCGACAGCGAGAACAGCTTGTTCTCCGAGCCGATGAAGATCCGCACGCCATCGGCGCTCTCGGCGCGGCCGAGCAGGTCGATCACTCCGCGCTTGGTTTCGAGATCGTCGAACAGCAGCCGCACCCGCTCCAGATCGTCGAGCGCGTGCAGGTCTTCGAGCAGATTGGCGTGGCCGCGCACGATCAGCTGACGGTCCTCACCGTCGCCGCCGGACCAGCTCGCGATTCCCGCCGCGATCACCTTCTGGGTGAGCTGATCGAGTTCGGCCTTGTTCTGAACCATCAGCGATTCGAGTTCGAGCCGGGCTTCGGCCAGCGTCCGGCCGCGAATCCGCGCGTTGAGATAATTGGCCGCTTCGATCAGCGCCGAGGACGGCACACCCGGCGGCAGCGTCAGCACCCGGTTCTCGACCTGGCCGTCTTCGGCCACCAGAATCACCAGCGCCCGCTCCGGCTCCAGCCGGACGAATTCGATGTGCTTGAGCCGGACGTTGGCCTTCGCGGTCAGCACCACCGCGGCGGCGCGCGTGAGGCCCGACAGCCGCGTCAACGCCTCGCCGAGCGCGGCTTCGACCGTATGGGCCCGGCCCACTGACGAAAGCTGCGCCTGGATCGACTGCCGCTCCGGCTCGGTCAGGTCGCCGACCTGCATCAAGGCGTCGACGAAGAACCGCAGCCCGAGTTCGGTCGGCAGCCGGCCGGCCGAGGTATGGGGGGCGTAAATCAGGCCGAGCTGTTCGAGATCGGCCATCACGTTGCGCACCGAGGCCGGCGACAGCGGAACGGAAATCAGCCGGGAAATGTTGCGGGAGCCCACCGGCTCCCCGGTCGCGAGGTAGCTTTCGACGATCTGACGAAAAATCTCCCGCGAACGCTCGTTGAGCTGGGCGAGCCCCGCATTGGGCGCAATCAGGCCGATAGGGTCGTGCTGAGCCAAATTGTCCTCCGTTGTCCCCTTAATTTGTCGTCGCTCGGGCCCGGTTACAAGCGGCGAGCGCAGAGTTACCGGCCGCAACCCTTGCCGCTGCGGCTGCGGCCCCCTAAAAGCACCGCAACGTTTGATTTCCCCCCCAATCGATGGAGGTCCCCATGCGGCCGAGCCGCCGTGCGCCCGACGAATTGCGCGCCGTGTCGCTGGAACGCGGCGTCGTCAAATATGCCGAGGGCTCCTGCCTGGTGAAGTTCGGCGACACCCATGTGCTGGTGACCGCGACTCTGGAAGAGCGCCTGCCGCCGTGGCTGAAGGGACAGGGCCGCGGCTGGGTGACGGCCGAGTACGGCATGCTGCCGCGCGCCACACTGGAGCGGACCCGGCGCGAGGCCTCGGCCGGCAAGCAGAACGGCCGCACCGTCGAAATTCAGCGCCTGATCGGCCGCTCGCTGCGCACCATCGTGGATCTCGAAGCGCTCGGCGAGCGCCAGATTACGGTCGATTGCGACGTGCTGCAGGCCGATGGCGGCACCCGCACCGCCTCGATCACCGGCGCCTGGGTCGCACTTGCGGACTGCCTGAACTGGATGAAGGCGCGCAACATGATCAAGGGCCAGGTGCTCCGCGACAACGTCGCGGCGATCTCCTGCGGTATCTACAACGGCACGCCGGTGCTGGATCTCGACTATGCCGAGGATTCCGAAGCCGAAACCGACGCCAACTTCGTCATGACCGGCGACGGCCGGATCGTCGAAGTGCAGGGCACGGCCGAAAAGACGCCGTTCTCGCAGGACGAGTTCCTGAAGCTGATGGCGCTGGCACAGAAGGGCGTCACACGGCTTGTGGACCTGCAGAAAATGGCGGTGGGGTGAGTCATTCCTGCCACCTCTTTGCAACGCGAGCTGAGCTAGGCTGACATCGCCATGCATCGTCGAATCACCGGCAAGCTCGTGATCGCCACCCACAATCCCGGCAAGCTGGCCGAGATGCGCGAGCTCTTGGCTCCTTACGGCATCGAGGCGATCTCCGCCGGAGAGCTCGGCCTCGCCGAGCCGGACGAGACCGGCGACAGCTTCCAGGCGAATGCCCGGATCAAGGCCGAAGCCGCCGCCAAGGCCGCGCAACTGCCGGCGTTTGCGGACGATTCAGGCCTTGCGGTCGATGCGCTGGACGGCGCTCCCGGAATCTATTCGGCGCGCTGGGCCGGGGATTCGAAGGATTTTGCCGGGGCGATGGCGCGGATCGAGCGGCTGTTGCAGGAGCGCGGGGCGAGGGCGCCGGAGCAGCGCAAGGCGCATTTCGTCTCGGCGCTGTGCGTCGCCTGGCCGGACGGACACGTCGAAGAAGTCGAAGCCCGTGCCGACGGCACTTTGGTGTGGCCGCCGCGCGGCACCGCCGGCTTCGGCTACGACCCGGCGTTCCTGCCCGATGGCCACAGCCGCACCTTCGGCGAGATGACCAGCGTCGAAAAACATGGCCTGCCGCCGCTCGGCCTCGGCCTGTCACACCGCGCCAAGGCGTTCGTCAAACTGGCGGAGATCTGCCTTGCGGGCTAGCTCCGACCCAGCTTTCGGCGTTTACGTGCACTGGCCGTTCTGCCTGTCGAAGTGCCCGTATTGCGACTTCAACAGCCACGTCCGCCATGCGGCGATCGACGAGGAGCGTTTCGCACGCGCCTTCGCGCGCGAGATCGAAACCACCGCGGCCCGCATTGGCCCGCGCGAGGTGACGTCGATCTTCCTCGGCGGCGGCACGCCGTCGCTGATGCAGCCGCAGACCGTCGGCGCGATCCTCGACGCGATCGGCAAACATTGGCGCGTCGCGCCGGACGCCGAAGTCTCGCTCGAAGCCAATCCGACCAGCGTCGAAGCGACGCGGTTTCGCGGCTATCGCGCCGCCGGCGTCAACCGCGTCTCGCTCGGCGTGCAGGCGCTCGACGATGCCTCGTTGAAGGCGCTGGGCCGGCTGCATTCGGCCGAAGAGGCCTTGAAGGCGGTGGCGATCGCCAAATCGGCGTTCGACCGCTACTCGTTCGATCTGATCTATGCGCGCCCCGGCCAGACCGCGGCGATGTGGGAAGCCGAGTTGCGTTACGCGATCGGCGAGGCTGCCGAACATCTGTCGCTGTATCAGCTCACCATCGAGCCCGACACGCCGTTCTATGCCCTGCACAAGGCCGGCAAGCTGCCGACGCCGGACGAAACCGAGGCGCGGGCGCTGTACGACGTCACCCAGTCGGTGTGCGCCGAGCTCGGCCTGCCCGCCTACGAGATTTCCAATCACGCCCGTCCGGGCGCGGAGTGCCGGCACAATCTGATCTATTGGCGCGGCCAGGAATATGCCGGGATCGGTCCCGGCGCCCACGGCCGGCTCGATATCGGCAATGTGCGCTACGCCACCGCGACCGAAAAGCGCCCCGAGAGCTGGCTGATGCGGGTCGAGGCCACCGGCCACGGCCTGATCGCCGACGAGCGCCTCACCAGCGAAGAACGCGCCGACGAGTTCCTGCTGATGGGCTTGCGGCTCGCCGAAGGCATCGATCCGCAGCGCTATCAGCTGCTCTCCGGCCGCCCGCTCGATCCGTCGCGGATCGCGCTGTTGCGCGAGGAGGGCGCCATCGCGGTCGACGCCGACGGCCGCCTGCGCGTGACCCAAGAGGGCTTTCCGGTGCTCGACGCCGTCGTGGCCGATCTGGCTGCCTGACCAACGGCGCTGCCGGTCCCAGCCTCACGATCGATGTTTCGCTTGGAAGTCCCTTTGCCGGGTGCGCTCGCCGATACGAGCGCCCCGGAACGAGGATGACCTATGCGCCAAAGCTCTTCGGCGAGCCGGCAACGATCTGCGGGCCGCCGCTGGCGACCTTCATCACCGCAAGGCCTCGCTCGTTGGTGCCGTCGACGCGGAATCGGAACAATCCGTCGATGCCGGCGAAGCCCGACGGATTGGTCAGAACCTCGGTGGAGAACCGCCGCGTCCCCTGGGCGCGGGACAATGCCGCCACCAGGGCCACCCCGTCATAGGCCAGCGTCGCGGTGCGAACCGGGTCCTGGCCGTAGCGGGCGCGATAACGCCCGGAGAAAGCGCGAAAGCCGGATGGATCGGGAGCGGCGTACAGGCCGCCCTGCAGCGCCTGAGTGGCGAACACCCGCGGATTGTCCCACAGCCCGGTGCCGAGAAGCTGCACGCGCTTCAGATCCGCGCCGGCGGCGGTGAGCGCATCGGCCACTCCGGCCAGGGCGTCGCCATCGTCGGCGAGCAGCAACGCATCGGCGCTGGCCAATGAAGCCGCGATCGTCCGCGCCGGACCGGACCGGTCGGCGCCGTATTTTTCGAAAGCGACGATGCGGCCGCCCTTCTGACTGGCGTACTGCTTGAAAGCCACCTCGACCACGGACCCATAGGCATTCTCAGGCAGCAGCGCCGCATAGGAGCGCTTTCCGAGGCTGCCGGCATAGCCGATGATGCGGTTGACGTCGGACTCCGGCAGAAAGCTCAGCAGGAACACGCCGCGGCCGGCCACGCTGGAATCCGTCGAGAAGGCGATCACCGAAACGCCCTTCGCACGCGCGGCCTGCGCCGCGGCGGGCACGGACTGGGCGAACAGCGGGCCGAGAATGACCTCGGCGCCTTCGTCGAGCGCCTGCTGGGTCGCAGTCTGCGCCCCGAGCGGATTGCCGGCGTCGTCTTTGACCAGCAGTTGAATGTCGGGATTGTGGAACTCGGCAAGGGCCATTTCGGCCGCGTTCTTCATCGACTGCGCCGCGACCCCGGCATTACCGGGCGCCGAGAGCGGCAACACCAACCCGACCTTGACCCGTCCGTTGCCGATCGCAGCCGGCTGTTGCGCCGGTCCGGCGGCAGGCGGCTGCTGGCCGAATTGATCGCTCAGAGTTTGTTGGGCGCCGGAGCAGGCGCTCAGCAGCGGCGCACCAAGGAGCAGCCCGAGCGCAGTGCGGCGCGTGGTTCGCAACGGTTTCGTGTGTGGATCGTGCAAGCTTCCCATGCCATCTCTTGCGGCGATCCGGCGCCATGCCGGATTCCGTGTCGTGCTCCGTGCGATCGACCCTGCGGCCCTTCACCGGAGATTTCATCACAATGTCGGCCAATGATTAACCGGGCCAATAGGTTTATGCTGATTGGCGGCGTCGGACAAATCACTGTGCCGTCGTTTTGGATATTCCCGTTCTGATCCCGCCCTCGAGACGACACCAAGTCCCTGACAATGCGCGCCACACCACCGAGCTCTGCACCATCTTCAGACGTGCCGGCGCCTGATGCGCGGACATTTCTGATTGCCGGACAGCGCCTCAACGCACCGCGCGTAGTTCCCGGACTGCATCTTGTCGCGACGCCGATCGGACATCTCGGCGACATCACCCTGCGTGCGCT
>NZ_QUMK01000106.1 GCF_010907035.1 Rhodopseudomonas sp. BR0M22 | reverse complement strand
TCTTGGAGCCGAGCGTCGGGCGGGTGGCGCGGCGCGGGATCGGGCGGACCAGCGAGGCTTTCAGCAGCTCTTCGAGCCGCTCCAGCGCGTCGGCCTTGTTGCGTTCCTGAGTACGATAGCGGTCGGCGCGGATGACGATGACCCCGTCCTTGGTCATGCGCTGGCCGGCGAGCCCGACGAGGCGCGCCGCGGCATCCTCCGGCAGCGCGATTCTGGCGGTGTCGAACCGAAGCTGCGCCGCGGTGGCGAGCTTGTTGACGTTCTGCCCGCCCGGCCCGGAGGCGCGGATGAAGCTGATCTCGATGTCGTCGTCCTCGATCACGAGGTTGCGGCTGATCCGCAGCATGGGGCACCAAGCGGTTGATGCCGCGCGGACCGCACGGCGGCCCGCTGTGTAGCACATTGCCTACCGAGGCGCGCCTCGCGGCAAAGGGAGTAGAATCTGCGGTTCGCGGCGCGCCCCCTCTCCCCGCGTGCGGGGAGAGGGCCGGGGTGAGGGGGCGTCTCCACGCGTCGCAGAGGCTCGGCCGTGTCGAGGCGCCCCCTCACCCGCCCGGCTTCGCCGGTCGACCTCTCCCCGCGCGCGGGGAGAGGTTCAACTGTGCCCCGGGGAGAGGTTAGGTCGTGCTCGGGGAAAGCTTGGGCGAATACGAGTCTGCGCGTGGCGTCAGTTCGCTCGTGCCGGCGGCGGGGCGCCGGCGGGTTTCACCATGTTGGGCTGGGCGGCGGCCTCGGGCTGGCGGCCGACCACGACGGTGAGCAGGCCGTTCGACCACAGCCGCTGCGCGGCGCGCTTGGCGTCGGCGAGCGTGACCGCGTTGACGATGTCGCTGCGCTTGTCGATGTAGTCGATCGGCATGCCGTCGTTCTGATACTGCAGCAGCGCCTGCGCCAGCTTGGCGGAGGTGTCGAGCGACAGCATCTGCGAGCCGTTGATATAGGACTTGGCCTCGGCCAGTTCCTTCTCGCTCGGCCCCTCGCCCGCGATCCGCTTCACCTCGGCCGCAACGGCGTCGATGGTTTCGGTGGCGCGGTCGGCGCGGGTGCCGGTGGAGCCGATGAACAGCGCCGAATGCTGCATCCACAGCAGTTGCTCGTAGATCGAATAAGCGAGCCCGCGCTTCTCGCGCACTTCGCTGTACAGCCGCGACGACAGCGAGCCGCCGCCGAGGATGTGATTGACCACGTAGGCCGCCATGAAGTCCGGATCGTGCCGCTTGATGCCGGGCCCGCCGAACATCACCACGGTCTGCGGCACGTCGAGCGTCACGTTGGTCCGCTGCGGCGGCTTGGTGGCGACGACGTCCGGCACCGGCGTGAGCTGCGCCTTGGCCGGCAGGCTGCCGAAGGTATCGTCGAGCAGCTTGGCGAGCGCGTCGGCGTCGATGTCGCCGACCACCGCGATCTTCAGCGTGTCCTTCGCCAGCACATGGCCGACATAGGCCTTCATGTCGTCGATCGTGACCTTGGGCAGGCTTTCCAGCGTGCCTGTCGAAGGCCGGCCGTAGGGATGGTCACCGAACGCGACTTCGAGAAACTTGCGGCTCGCCAGATTGTTCGGATCGAGCGACTGGCGGCGCAGCGTCGAGATCAGCTGCGCGCGGATCCGCTCGACGTCCTTCGGCTCGAACCGCGGCTTGGTCAGCGAGGTCCGCAGCAGGCCGAACGCCTCGTCGCGATCCTCCTTCAGCATCCGCAGCGAGCCGCGGAAGTCATCGCGATTCACCGAATAGGACAGTTGGATGGCGCGGCGATCCAGCCGCTCGTGGAAGGTCGCCGAATCCATATCGCCCGAACCTTCGTCGATCAGGTTCGCGACCATGTGGCCGACGCCCGGCTTGTCGGCGGGGTCCTGACTCGAGCCGCCGTCGAACGAGATCTCCATCGAGATCAGCGGCACGGTGGCGTCCTGAACGAACCACGCCACCAGCCCGCCGGGGGTGACCAGGCGCTGGATCTTGGCGGCCGCGAAGGACGGCGCGGCGGACAGCGCGACCGCGAGGCCGACACAGGCGGACAGTGCGAGGCGCCGGGCCAAAGTCAGGTCGATGCTCACGAGCGCTTCTCCTCCTGCTTGGCGGCCGGGCCGTTGATCAGATAGCCGGTGGCCGAACGGTTACGGTCGAGCCATTGCTTGGCCGCCGCGCGGACATCGTCGGAGGTGACGGCGCGGATGCGCGCGGGCCAGCTCTGCACGTCCTGCACGCTCAGTCCGGTGGTCAGCGCCTGGCCGTACCAGCGCGCCAGCGTGGTCTGATTGTCCTGCGCGTAGACCGCGGCGGCGATGAGCTGGGTCTTGACCCGTTCCAGATCCTCGGAGCGCACCGGATGGGTGACGAGGTCGGCAATCACCTCGTCGATCTTCTTCTCGATCGCCGCGAATTCGACGCCCGGCTTCGGCGTGCCGGCGACGATGAAGTAGCTGTCGTCGAGCGCATTGCCCTGGTAGTTGGCGCCGACCGAGATCGCCAGCGGATTGTCGATCACCAGCGCGCGGTACAGATACGAGTTGCTGCCCTGGCCGAGCAATTGCGCCAGCACTTCCAGCGCGGCGCTGTCGCCCTTGGCGCCGGTATGGGCCGACGGCACCAGATAATAGCGGCGCACGGCAGGCTGCTCGACGCGCGGGTCGGCCAGCGTCACCGTGCGCGGTCCGGCCGGCGTCGGCTCCTGCGGACGAATCCGCTGCGCCGGGATCGCCGGCTGCGCCGGGATCACGCCGTAGATGCGCTCGGCGAGCGGGCGAACCTCGTCGGCCTCGACGTCGCCGGCGATCACCAGCGTGGCGTTGTTCGGCGCGTAGAACCGGCGATAGAACGCCAGCGCGTCGTCGCGATCGAGCTTGGCGATCTCCTGATGCCAGCCGATCACCGGCCGGCCATAGGGATGGTTGAGATACAGCGCCGCCATGACCTGCTCGGTGAGCCGGGCATCCGGACTGTTGGCGACGCGCATGTTGTATTCTTCGAGCACGACGTCGCGCTCGGGCAGCACGTTCTCGTCCTTCAGCACCAGGCCGGTCATGCGGTCGGCCTCGAACGCCATCATCTGTTCGAGATTGGACCGCGGCACCCGCTGGAAGTAACCGGTGAAGTCGTAGGAGGTGAAAGCGTTCTCGTTGCCGCCGATCTTCAGCACGGTCTGCGAGAACTCGCCGGCCGGATGCTTTTCGGTGCCCTTGAACATCAGATGTTCGAGAAAGTGCGCGAGCCCCGATTTGCCGGGCGTCTCGTCGGCCGAGCCGACCTTGTACCAGATCATCTGCGTCACCACCGGGGTGCGATGATCCGGAATCACCACCACCCGCAGCCCGTTCTGCAGCGTGAAGGTCGCGGGCGGTGCGGCGGTGACGGTCTGCGCAGCGGCCGGCGCACCGACCAGCAGGGCGGCGAGAACGCCGAGTGCGGCGAGCGGACGGCGGCGCGAGACGGCGGATGCGGTCATATCAGGCATCATCCTGGCTGGAGGACGGATCAGGCCGAGCGCCGGTCCGAAAGACAAGGCGCCACGCGTCGGCAGCGGCGCCGAGGCGCGCGCTTACGACGAGATTGCAAATGGGGATGCCGCGCGAGGCGGCGAGCCGTATCGAAGCGGGACGGACAGCAACCAGACTCAATTGCTGGTTTCTTTGCCCGTCATGATGTCGATCCGCTTGTTGCCGAGCGCTTCCTTCGGCCCGGTGCCGTAAGCGAAGTTCGACGACGGCGTCTGATAGCCGACCGGCGGCTCGGTCAGACTCTCGCGGGGCGGTTCGCCGGTGAAGGTCGCGGTTTCGGTCTTGTTGCCGCCGAACACGCTCCACAGCGAGCCGTTGAAGCCGAGCTGCGACGGGCTCAGCATCGGATTGTTCTGCTGGTTGCCGGGCTGCATCGGATCGTTGCCGCCCTTGTTGGAATCGGCGCGGACCGATTTGAGCTGCGACGGAGAGAGCGGCTGGGCGGCTTCCCACGGCGTCGGCTTCGATTTGGCCTCGGCCGCCTTGATCTCCTTGCGGCGCTGCAGATCGGCGTCCTTCGGCCAGTTCGGCGCAGGCGCCGCCGTTGCGGCGGTTTCAGGCGGCGGCAGATCGAGCTTCGGGGGCACCACCAGCGGCGAGCGCTCGCGATAGTTGATGCCGGAATTGTCCATGTTGGTGGCGCCGATGCCGGACATCAGGCCCTTGATGATCTTTTCCTCGAAGGTGGAGTCGTCCGGCTCTTCCTGGGCGCGGGCGATCCCCGCCGTCAGCACGACGCCGACCCCGAGGGCCACGGCGGCGAACCGGACGGTGCGGAGCAACGCGGCGGTGGACGTCTCCGGCGTCGAAAGGCGGCTGTCGGTCTGGCGCATGGCGTTGATCCTATTCACGTCTTGCGGTCGGGCCGCAACCCGGAAGCAGGCCCAATTCCGCGCGGTCGGTATCGGCCGGGATCAGGGCGCTTTTGCGGCGGGTAGCCCCATCAGGGAGTCATACAGCAGGGCCGCCACCCCGACAACAATCGCCACGTCGGCGATGTTGAACACGTACCAGTTGTAGGTTTTTCCGGCGATTTCGACGTGAAACAGCGCGAAATCGACCACCGCCCCGTAGGCCAGCCGGTCGATCGCATTGCCGATCGCCCCGCCGATGATCAGGCCGAGACCGATCGTCGCAAGCCGGGTGGTGGAGCGCGCCATCCAGATCGCCAGCGCCACGATCGCCACCGCCTTGAACGCCAGCATCAGCATCTGCCCGGTCGGCCCCTGCCCGGCGAACCAGCCGTAGGAAATGCCAGTGTTCCAGGCGAGCACCAGATCGAAGAACGAGGTCACCGGCACCACGCCCTTCCGCGCCAGCTCGAAGCCGTACAGCAGCCAGAACTTGCTGGCCTGGTCGAGCGCCAGCGCGACGATCGCGGCGAGGACGCCGAGGCGGACGGGGGTCATGATGCCGCCGCCCTGTCACGAAGCGTCGTCCCCGCGCAGGCGGGGACCCATACGCCGTGTCGGTTCGGTTGAGACGAGGCATCAGTCATGGGCTTGGCCTTGCCGCACTTACTGGCGTCATGCCCGGGCTTGACCCGGGCATCCACGAAACAACCACCGTGCTCGCAGCCATGGATGGCCGGGTCAAGCCCGGCCATGACGGGCCTTGCTGCGGATGCGAGCCGCTCAAGCCGCTGCGCCCCCCAGCGCCTTCCATTCGCGCAGCGCCTGGGCGTCGCGGGGGGAGACGTCGGGGTAGTCGGCATCGCTGCCGACGCTGGACAGGATCTTCCAGGAACGGGCGCATTTGGTGCCCTGGGCGCGTTCGACCACGACCGCAACATCCGCCAGCTCCGGCAGCCGGAACGCATCCGCCGGCGGGGTGTCGTTACCGCGCAGGATCTCGACCATTGCATTCGAGGTGATGCAGATCTCGGCCCAGTCGACGTCGAAGACGTCGCCCATGAAGGCTTCCGGCAGATAGATCATCGGCGAGGCTTCGAGCGACGAGCCGATCCGCTTGGCCGCACGCTCGACCTCCAGCGCGCCGGTGACGACGCGGCGCACCGCGCGGATCAGCGTCCACTTCTTGGCCAGCGCGTCGTCGCGATAGCCGCCGAGATCCAGCGGGAACAGCGTCAAATGCACGCTCGGCTCGGCATCCGGCCGGTACATCGTCCACGCCTCATCCGCGGTGAACGACAGCACCGGCGCCAGCCATTTCAGGATCGCGTCACAGATGATGTCGATCGTGGTCAGCGCGGCCTTGCGGGCCAGCGACGACGGCGGATCGCAATACAGCGTGTCCTTGCGGATATCGAAATAGAACGCCGACAGCTCGGTGTTCATGAACGCCGCCAGCGACGCCACCACGGTCTTGTAGTCGAACTCGGCGTAAGCGGCGCGGACGACGGCGCTCTGCTCGGCGAGCTGATGCAGCAACAGCCGCTCCAGCTCCGGCATGTCTTCGATCGCCACCGCCTCGTCGCGCTTGAAATGGTGCAGCGTGCCGAGCATCCAGCGGATCGAGTTGCGCAGCTTGCGGTAGGTCTCGACCACGTTCTTGAGGATCTCGGGACCGATGCGCTGATCGTCCGCGTAGTCGGTGGCGCACACCCACAGCCGCAGGATGTCGGCGCCCGAGGACGCGATCACCTTGGCCGGATCGGTGGTGTTGCCGAGCGACTTCGACATCTTGCGGCCCTGCTCGTCGAGCGTGAAGCCGTGAGTCAGCACGACGTCGTAGGGCGCGCGGCCGCGGGTACCGCAGCTCTCCAGCAGCGACGAATGGAACCAGCCGCGATGCTGGTCGCTGCCTTCCAGATACATCACCGTGTCGGCACCGCCGTCGACCTTGCGGCGGATGCCGGCGAGGCCGGGGAAGTTCTGCGCATCTTCCAACACGAACGCATGAGTCGAACCGGAGTCGAACCAGACGTCGAGGATGTCGTCGACCTTCTGCCAGCCCTCGGCGGCACGATCGCCGAGGAAGCGCGCGGCGGCGCCTTCGGCGTACCAGGCATCGGCGCCTTCCTGCATGAAGGCCTCGGCGATCCGCTGGTTGACGATCTCGTCCTGCAGGATCTCGACCGAGCCGTCGCCTTTGTCCTTGATGAACACCGCGATCGGCACGCCCCAGGCGCGCTGCCGCGAGATCACCCAGTCGGGACGGCCGGAGATCATGCCGTTGATGCGGTTCTGGCCGGCCGGCGGCACCCATTGGGTGACGGAGATCGCCTGCAGGGCGCGGGCGCGCAGCGTATCGCCGGGCTTGGCCACGCCGTCATCGACGATGTCCTTGTCCATCGCGATGAACCATTGCGGCGTGTTGCGGAAGATCACCGGCTTCTTGGAGCGCCAGGAATGCGGATACTGGTGCTTCAGCTTGCCGCGCGCCAGCAGCATGCCGCGCTCGACCAGCGCGCCGATCACCGCCTCGTTGGCGTCGCCCTTCTCGCCCTTGTCGTTGATCACCCGCTTGCCGACAAAGCCCGGCGCCTGCTCGGTGAGCGCGCCGTTCTCGTCGACGGTGTAGGGAATGACCGACGAAATGCCGCGTGCTTCGAGCGCACGGGCATTGTGCATCCAGATATCGAAGTCCTCGCGGCCGTGGCCCGGCGCGGTGTGGACGAAGCCGGTGCCGGTGTCGTCGGTGACGTGATCGCCGTCGAGGAGAGGGACCTGAAAATCGTAGCCAAGCGACTGGCGGCCACCATGACCGGACAGCGGGTGCCAACATGTCAAGATTTTCGAGGGATCTACTGCTTGAACGCGCTTAAATTCGGAGACCCTTGCAGCACCGAATACACTCGCGGCGAGATTGTCTGCGATAACGTACTTCTCACCGACCTTGGCCCAATTGTCCTCCGGCGCAGCTACGACTTCGTAAAGACCGTATACGATCTTCGACGAGTAGCTGATTGCGCGATTGCCCGGCAGTGTCCAGGGCGTTGTCGTCCAGATCAGAACGCTGACATCCTGCATTTCGAGAACGTCAAAGACAACGCCCTCGCCTTCTTGCGGCCGCTCGGACGAAATTGGAAACTTCACCCACACCGTATCCGAGGTGTAGTCCTCGTACTCGACCTCGGCCTCGGCGAGCGCGGTCTTTTCGACGACGCTCCACATCACCGGCTTAGAGCCACGATACAGCGTGCCGTTGGCGGCGAATTTCATCAGTTCGCGGGCGATCTGCGCCTCGGCGAAGTAGTTCATCGTGGCGTAGGGATGCTCCCAGTCGCCGATCACGCCCAGCCGCTTGAATTCCTCGCGCTGCACGTCGAGCCATTTCTGCGCATAGGCGCGGCATTCCTTGCGGAACGCCACCATCGCGGCCGAGTCCTTGAAGTTCGGCTTCGGCTTGCCCTTGGAGCGGTAGTTCTCTTCCTCGATCTTCCACTCGATCGGCAGGCCGTGGCAGTCCCAGCCCGGCACGTAGTTGGAGTCGAACCCGAGCATCTGCTGGCTCTTGGTCACGACGTCCTTGAGGATCTTGTTGAGCGCGTGCCCGATATGGATGTGACCGTTGGCGTAGGGCGGGCCGTCGTGCAGCACGAACTTGGCGCGGCCCTTCGCGCTCTCGCGCAGCTTGCCGTAGAGGTTCATCTCCTCCCAGCGCTTGAGCATCTCCGGCTCGCGCTGCGGCAGCCCGGCACGCATCGGAAATTCCGTCTGCGGCAGGTACAGGGTCTTGGAATAGTCGTTGGCGTTATTTTGGGCGTCGGATTTTTCAGGCTTGTCGGACATGGAAGCTCTGGGTCAAGAGGCGCTGACGCGATCGATCGCGATGAAGTGGACGGGTCCCGGTCTTGCGCCGAACTCAAAGCTCAGGCGGAAGCCGGGCCGATAATGCTGATGATGGGGCGCCGTGCAGACATGCCGGCATTCATTAGCAGGCGGCCGAGGGATCGCAAAGCCCTGCGGCGGTCATCCTTGCGTCTGGCCGCCCTTCCCCAGCGGCTTGGCCGGGTTGCCGCCGACGATGGCGTTTGCCGGCACGTCGCGGGTGACGACGCTGCCGGCGCCGATCACGGCGCCGTCGCCGATGCTCACGCCCGGCAGGATGATGGCACCGCCGCCGATCCAGACGTCGGCCCCGATCGTCACCGGGCGGCCGAATTCCAGGCCCTCGCGGCGGGTGGCGGCGTCGCGCGGGTGATCGGCGGCGTAGATCTGCACTGCCGGACCGATCTGGGTGCGGTCGCCGATCCGGACCGGCATGATGTCCAGGATCACGCAGTTGAAATTCAGGAAGACATTGTCGCCGAGGAAGATGTTGTAGCCGCAGTCGCAGAAGAACGGCGGCCGCACCACCGCGCTTTTGCCGACGTGGCCGAAATGCTCGGACAGCAGCACATGGCGCTCCGCCGCCGGCTGCGCGCCGGAAGCGTTGTAACGGGCGATCCAGGCCTTGTTGGCAGCCTCGTCGGCGGCGAGTTCCGGGCTGCCGGGGCGATACAGCTCGCCCGCCAGCATCTTCTCCTTCTCGGTCCGGCTCATCGCAGTGCTCCGAGCTTGGGGAAGGCGCCGTGGTCGGCGGCGAGCGCGGCGCGGGCGCGGGCCGAGTCGTCGTCCATCTGCCGGATCAGCGCCTCGATGCTCTCGAACTTCTCCTCGTCGCGGATGAAGGCGATGAAAGCGATGTCGAGCGTCTCGCCGTACAGCGGCTCGTTGAAATCGAACACGAACACTTCGAGCAGCGGCGCGCCGTTGTCGAAGGTCGGGCGGCGGCCGAAATTCGCCACCGCATCGTAGTATTTGCCGCCGCGACCGACCCGCACCGCATAGATGCCGTGCTTCAGGCTGCACTCCGGATCGAGCCTGATATTGGCGGTCGGATAGCCGAGGTCGCGGCCGCGCTTGTCGCCGTGGATCACCTGCCCGGTGACGAACCACGGCCCGCCGAGCATCTCGGTGGCGGCGGCGATGTGGCCCTCCTCCAGGCATTTGCGGATCGCGCTCGACGACACCGGATGGTCGCCGAAATCGACATGCGGCTGGACGTCGACCTCGATGCCGAGCGACGGCGCTTCGGCCACCAGCATCGAGGGCGAGCCGCCGCGGCCCTTGCCGAAATGGAAATCGTAGCCGATCGCGATGCCCTGCACCCCGAGCCGGCCGATCAGCTCGTGCTGGATGAAATCATGCGCGGTGGTTGCGGCACGGCGCGCGTCGAAGCTGAGGATGACGGCGCCGTCGAGCCCGGTGCCGGCGAGCAGCCGCAGCTTGGCGGTCTCGTCGGTGAGGCGGAATTGCGGGACGGCGGGGCTGAAGAACTTGCGCGGATGCGGCTCGAACGTCACCGCCAGGGCCGGCGCGTTCTTGGTCCGCGCCATATCGAGGCAGGCGCCGATCACGGCGCGATGGCCGCGGTGGACGCCGTCGAAATTGCCCATCGCCACCACCGCGCCCTTCGGGATCGCGGCCGTGGGCGTGTCGTCGCGGATTACGGCAAAGCCTGTCATTTCGGATTCAGTTCATCGCTTTCAGGAGGGACCCGGACCGTGACGCGGAGCCGCGCACGGTGTCAAGCCATCGCGGCCAAAGGGCCCCTTCCGCGAAAGTCCCGAAACGGGGAATTGCCGCTCAGCCACCACGCAGCGGCGGGACTTCGAGCCGGTCGCGGCGGCAGCCGCGGCGGTCGATCTCCTGGCAGGCCCGGAACTGCAGATCCTTGCTCATGCAGATTCGCACTTCGCTGAGCCGCTTGCGGTCGCACGTCACCGCGATCGCCGCATTCGACAGCCCCGGATTGACCTTGATGAAGGCCTCTTCGACTTCGTCGGGGGTGACGGTGCGCGGCTCCTTGGCGTCGATGAAATCCGGCGGAATCCGCACCGCGGCGCGGGCCTTGCGGATCTGCTCGAAATAGCCGCGCTGCGACAGGCCCGCGCAGGTGCCGTGCTTGTCCCACTCGTTGTAGATCAGCCCCGGTGCCGGCATCAGATCGAGCATCGAATCGACGATGCGGCGATCGAGCCGCGGCGCCGGGCGCTCACAATATTCCGGAAAGCCGCGCTCGTATTGCGGCCACAGCCCGTGCACCACGAAGGCGAACGGCCGGCCGCCGCACTGCAGCTGTTGGGAGCGGCCGGTGAGGCCGCGCTCGGAAGCCTGCGCGCAATAAGACGGCGACCACGACAGCGCCAGCACGTAGAAATCGAACTCGCCGGGCGCGTTCTGGCGATGGTCCTGAGCCGTCGCCGGAGCGGCGGCAAACACAGCCGCGATTGCCGCGCAGGCGGCGATCAGCGACCGTCGTCGACGAACAAATCCAAGCATGGTGACAAGGCCCTGCTGCTGGAAAGCGAAAAGCCTACCAGGGCTCAGGAACGTTTCAACAATCTCGAAAGTCGATGACGCCGCCAAGCCGCAGCGTCATCCGGCTCAGGGCTTGGCAGCCCGGCAGGCCGGGTTGAACGCCCAGTTGCGGTCGAGCCCGACCACGCAGAACTCGACGCCGTCGGTGAAGCCGGCCAGACCGCCGTCCTCGACGATCGAGAAGTACACCGGCCGCGTGGTGTGATCGTTCAGCACAACCTCACCGGCGCAATAGCGGCGCGGAATATTGTCGCTGTCCCTTATACACATCTGACGCTGCCGACGACGGAAAGAGTGTAAATTCC
>NZ_QUMK01000105.1 GCF_010907035.1 Rhodopseudomonas sp. BR0M22 | reverse complement strand
ACCTATAATATATCAGCATATATCATCGATATATCAATGGTCGATGAGGCTATAATTCGTTGAAAACGGGGAAACATCCATGGCTGAGGTTTTACAGGACCAGCGCGCGGTCGGCGGAAACCAGAAATCCCGCCGAGCGGCGTGGGCCGCTCTGATCGGCACGATGCTGGAGTGGTACGACTTCATCATCTACGGCACGGCCGCAGCCGTCGTCCTGAATAAGGTCTTCTTTCCCTCGACAGATCCCTACGTCGGAACGCTCGCCGTGTTTGCGACCTACGCGGTCGGCTTTCTCGCCCGCCCCTTGGGCGGCCTGTATCTCGGCTACCTCGGCGACCGATACGGCAGAAAGCGCGTGCTCGTGCTCACGCTCGTGATCATGGGCGCGGCCACGTTCCTGCTCGGCTGTCTGCCGTCCTACGCGCAAATTGGAATCTGGGCGCCGATCCTGCTTGTCGGATTACGCCTGCTGCAGGGATTCGGCGCAGGCGGTGAGTACGCCGGCGCGGTGGTGCTGTCCGTCGAACACGCTCAGGAGGGCAAGCGCGGCGCTGCAGGCGCCTGGGCTCCGATGGGCTTTGCGCTGGCAACCTTGCTCGCCAACGCCGTGTTCTTCTCCGTCATTGCCTCGATGCCCGAAGACCAGTTCCTGCAGTGGGGTTGGCGCATTCCCTTCCTGTTCGGCGGCGTGTGCGTGCTGGTCGGCTACTTCATTCGCCGCGGCGTCGAGGAGCCGCCGGTCTATGAACGTGCCGTCGAGCAGGCGAAGACCGAGAAGATCGGCCTGTTCACCTCGATCAAACGCAACCCGCGCAGCTTCGTCATCGTGCTTCTGACCCGGATGGGAGAGAACGGCTTTGCCTATCTCTATCCGGTGTTCTGCGTCTCCTATGTGATCACGACGCTCGGGCAGCCACGCTCGACCGCGCTGTGGGCCGTCATCATCGCATCGATGGTCCAGGTCGCCACCATCCCGTTCTTCGGCGTGTTGTCCGACCGGATTGGCCGCAAGACCGTGTATATTGCGGGTACGCTGCTTTCGATGGCGTGGCTGGTGCCGTTCTTCCTGCTGCTCGACACCGGCGCCACCGCCGCCATCATCCTGGGGTTTGGCATCGGCCTCGGCATTGCGTATCCGGCGATGCTCGCACCGCAGGCGTCGTGGTACGCCGAACTGTTCGATACCCAGTTCCGGCTCTCAGGCTTCGCCTTCTCCCGAGAGCTCGGCTCGCTGCTCGCCGGCGGCGTCGCACCCTTCATCGCCACGGCGCTTGCCGCATGGGCCCATCATTGGTGGCCGATCGTCGCCTACATGTGGGTGCTCGGCATCATCACTTTGATCGGCCTGAAGCTTGGGCCGGAAACCGTCAGCAAGAAACTCGGATAACTCAATGAGCGTTGCGGCGCCGAGCCGGAACGCTCATTGCTCCCGCATCTTTGGAGATTGGCCGATGAACGAACTCAGAAGCAACTTCGAGCCGGGTTCGACCCGGTGGGCCGTGCGTCGCGCGCAATGGCTGGCGATGGGCATCAAGGAGGAGGATTTCCACAAGCCCAAGATCGCGGTGGTCAATTCATCCAGCGGGCTCTCGGTCTGTTACCAGCACTTGGACGAGATCTCTCGGAAGGTGCAACAGGCGATCCGCGACGCCGGCGGGCTCCCATTCGAAATCCGCACCGTTGCCCCGTCTGATTTCGTCACCTCCGCAGGCCGCAAGGCGCGCTATCTGATGCCGTCTCGCGATCTCCTTGTGAACGACGTCGAGGTCCAGGTCGAAGGCGCGGAATTGGACGGCATGGTTCTGCTCGCCTCCTGCGACAAGACCACGCCCGGCCAGTTGATGGCCGCTGGTCGCTTGAACATCCCGTCGATCGTCCTGGCCTGCGGATATCAGCTCGGCGGCCATTGCGGCGGCAAAGACGTCGATATCGAAGACCTCTACAACGGAGTCGGCACCTACAAATCGGGCCAGATCAGCTTGCAGGATCTGACCGACATGTCCTGCGCCGCAATCAAGGGACCAGGCGTTTGCGCCGGTCTCGCAACCGCCAATTCCATGCACTGCCTCGCAGAGGCACTCGGCATGGCACTGCCCGGCAACGCGCCGATCCGCGCTGGAGGCGAGCGGCTGTCCGACTACGCGGTGCAGGTCGGCCAGGCCATCGTGCGGCTCATTCAGCAAGACCTGAGGCCGCGGCAGATCCTGACCAAGGCGTCGATCCAGAACGGAATTCGTATCGCGCAAGCGCTGGGGCTGTCCGTCAACACGGTGCGGCATCTGACGGCGATCGCCATCGAAAGCCGCATCGAAATGGACGTCGTGGCAGAATACGAGGCTCTGTCGAAGGACGCGGTTCAAATCACGCAAGTGCGTCCCAACGGTCCGCATCGGATCGAGATGCTGGACGCTGCAGGTGGCGTGCGAGGCGCGATGAAGCAGCTCGCCAGCAAACTCGATCTCTCCACGATGACGGTCACCGGAAAGACCCTCGGAGAAAATCTCGCCGAGGCGCCCGCGCCGGACGAACGCGTGATCCGGCCGCTGTCGAACCCGTTCCGCAACGAGCCCGGCCTCATCATCATTCGCGGCAATCTCGCGCCGGACGGCGCGGTGGTGAAGCTGTCCGCAGTTCCGACCTCCGTCCGCCGGTTCGAGGGCGTGGCGAAGGTTTTCGAAGACGAGGACAAGGCGATCGCTGGCCTCAGCGACGGCTCAATTCAAAAGGGACAGGCCATCATCCTCCGGCACATGGGCCCAAAGGGCGGCCCGGGCACGGTGTTCGCCTGCTCGTTCATGGCGGCTCTGGTCGGCGCCGGCCTGTCGAGCGGCGTCGCGGTTCTGACCGACGGTGAGTTGTCGGGTCTCAACTCCGGCATCACTGTTGGCCAGATCATGCCGGAGGCTGCCGAAGGTGGCCCGCTCGCCGTGGTGGCTGACGGCGACCGTATCGCGATCGACCTGACGGCCGAAACTATCGAGCTCATGATCACCGAAAAGGAACTCGCGACCAGACTAGCTGAATGGAAACCGCGGACGCTGCCGGCCGAATATGGCTGGCTTGCGCAATACGCCCAGCTCGTCCAGCCGCTCTCGAAGGGAGCCGTGCTCGGCGATCGAAGCCGTCGCTGATAGCGCAGCCGCAGCCGCGCCCCCGAGCCGCTAGTCATAAGCGAGGTTATTTTGATGGACTCCACATGCGTCAACATTCCGGCTTGGGAAATCCGGCACCGGATCTCCCTTGATGAGGCCAGCTCGCTTCCGTGCCTTGCGGAGGTCGATGTTCTCGTCGTCGGCGGCGGCGCATCCGGCGTAGCTGCGGCCACGGCTGCGGCAGAGTCCAATTGCTCGACCATCTTGGTCGAGCGCTACGGATTTTGCGGCGGTGCCGCCGTCGCAGGACTATCGGGGACGATCTGCGGTCTGTTTCTGGCTAGCGAACAGAGCAAGCCGAAGCAGGTCGTCTTCGGGTTTTCCGAACGATTCAGATCCGAGCTTGCCAGACGCGGCGGCGTCACCCCGCCGCAGAAGTACGGCAAGACGTTCGTCGTCACCCATGATCCTCTCAAATGGCGCGAGACTGCCGATTCCCTGCTGACCGTCTCGGGCGTCAGGGTGCTGTTCCACACTGTCGTGGTCGCGGTGATCATGGACGGCAATCGCCATCTCGGCGTGGTGATCGAGTCCAATGCCGGCCGCTCGGTGATCCTTGCCAAACGCACGATCGATGCATCCGGAGATGCCGCTGTCGTGGCCCGCGCCGGTCACCCGTGGCGGTTCGGCGATCAGGGCCGCATTCAGAACCCGACAATGTTCTTCCGCCTCGGCGGCGTCGACGTCGACCGTTTCGTCGCACATTGGGGCGAAGACACCATCTCTCCGCCGGAGATCGTGGAGGCGCTCACAGCGGCCGATCGAAGGAACTACGATCTTCCCCGGAAGAAGATCTGGATCTTTCCGACCACGCAGCCCGGCGAACTGCTGGTCAACGCGACCCGGCTGTCGGGGCGTGACGGCTCGATGCTCAACGTCATCAATCCGGAGGACTGGACCGTCGCCGAGATCGATGGGCGCCGCCAGGTTCGGGAATACGCAAGGTTTCTGGCGGCTCACGTGGAGGGGTGTGAACGCAGCTTCGTCATCGATACCGGCGTGGAGTGCGGCGTTCGGCAGACCCGCTCCATCGAGGGTCTTCAGACGTTGACGAACGAGGACGTCGTCGCGGGGACCAAACGGCCGGATTCGATCTGCCGCTCCCCCTGGCCGATCGAGCTGCACGCCGGCGACAAGCCGAAGCTGCACTGGCTGCTGGACGACTACTACGATGTCCCGTTTGGAGCGCTCGTCCCTGCGGCCGGCGAAAACATCGTCGTTGCGGGCCGCTGCCTGTCGGCCGAACACGAAGCTCTCGCCTCGGCGCGCGTGACTGCTCAGTGCTTCGAATACGGCCACGCCGCCGGCGTTGCCGCAGCCCTGTCGATCTCGGACGACACCCCGCTGCATCTGCTCGAGCCGGCTGCAATTGCCGAACGGATGAAGACAGCCGGCAGCGCTCTTTGATGCAGATGATCAACCAGACGTGGATGCCCGCGACGAGCGCGGGCATGACGGCGTGAGATGTCGATCGGCTATTAGTTGCGTTTCCTGTTCTATCCACTCAGCCCCGTCATCGTCTCACTAACCTCCCAGAGCCGCCGGTTCGCTGCCGCATCGCGCGCCTGGGCCGGTGCGGGAATCGTCTTGCGGTTGGCGAAGTACGCGCCGCTGACGCCTTCCAGCTCCGGGGCATTGGCAAGATACAGCACGCGCTGGGCGGCGGTTTCCGGTTTCGGGATCGCCCAGCCGCCGAGCTTGGCAAGCAATTTCCAGAACAGACCCTGGGCGCCGTCGGTGCCGCCGAGATTGGACTTGAACACGCCGGGGAAGACGCAGTTCACGGTAACGCCGCTGCCTTGCAGCCGGCGCGCCAGTTCGAAGGTGAAGTGCAGATTGCCGAGCTTGGACTGCGCGTAGCCCTTCATCATGCCGTAGGGGCGCTTGTCCCAATTGAGGTCGTCGAAGTCGATCGCCGCGTCGATCCTGGTGCCGACATTGACGATCCGTGCCGGGGCGCTGGCCTTGAGCAGGTCGAGCAACAGATTGGTGAGCAGGAACGGGCCGAGGTGATTGATCGCGAAGGCGCGCTCGATGCCCTGCGGGCTCAGCCGCCGCTCGGCGAACGCGGTGCCGGCGTTGTTGATGAGCAGATGCAGCCGGTCGAAACGGTCGTGCACCGCCTGCGCCAGCGCGCGGACCGAGACCTGATCGGCGAGGTCGGCGACGAACAGGTGCAGGTCTTGATTGCCGGTGGCGGCACGAATTTCTGCGACCGCCGCTTCGCCGCGGGTGCGGTCGCGCGCCACCAGGCCGACGCGGAGGCCATCGGCCGCGAGCGCCTGTGCGACCGCCTTGCCGAGGCCGGAATTGGCGCCGGTGACCAGCGCGGTGCGTTTGTGGTCGGGGCTCGTACTCATCGGATGCCCTCCTGGCCGTGGTCCGCTGAGCTTAGCGCGCCGCGGGCTTGCTGTGATGACGGCCGTACAGGAAGTAGATCGAAAGTCCGATCGCCAGCCACACCGCCAGCCGGATCCAGGTATCGAGCGGTAGTCCGAGCATCAGGATGAACGACACGATCGCGCCGGCCGGCGCCACCAGCCAGATCGCCGGCGCCTTGAACGGGCGGTGCTGCTCCGGATGCTTGATCCGCAGTGCCAGCACGCCGATGCACACCACCGCGAACGCGAACAGCGTGCCGATGCTGACCAGTTCGCCGACCAGCCCGATCGGCAGCACGCCGGCGAGGCAGCAGACCACGAGGCCGGTGGCGATGGTGGCGACGTAAGGGGTGCGGAAGCGCGGATGCGTGGCGGCGGCGCCCTTCGGCATCAGACCGTCATGCGCCATCGCGCGCAGCACACGGGTCTGGCCGAGCATCAAGACCAGGATCACCGAGGTCAGTCCGGTGACGACGCCGATCTTGACGATCGAGGACAGCCAGCCGATCCCGGCGGCGTCGATCCCGACCGCGATCGGATCGGGGACGTTGAGCCGGTCGTAGGGGACGATGCCGGTCAGCACGAAGGCCACCGCGACGTACAGCACGGTGCAGATCGCGAGCGAGCCGAGGATGCCGACCGGCATGTCCCGCTGCGGGTTCTTGGCCTCCTGGGCGGCGGTCGAGACCGCGTCGAAGCCGATGAAGGCGAAAAACACCACCGCGGCGCCGCGCAGCACGCCCGACCAGCCGAAGATGCCGGTCTCCTGCGCCGGCGGGACGAAGGCGCCGGCCGGATTGGCGGTCGTCACCCAATTGGCGGGAGTCACCATCGGGGCGGCGAAAATCAGGAACAGCGCGATCACTGTCAGCTTGATGCCGACGATGACGTTGTTGAAACGGGCCGATTCCTGAATGCCGATCAGCAGCAGCGTCGAGATCGCGACGACGATCGCCATCGCCGGCAGATTGAGGAACGCGCCGGTGGTCGACCAGGCGCGGGTCGCAGCGTCGTAGGCCAGCGGCGCCGTGGTGAATTGCGACGGTAGATGGATGCCGAAATTGCCGAGCAGGCTGACGAAGTAACCGGACCAGCCGATCGCCACCGTGATGGCGCCGACCGCGTATTCCAGGATCAGGTCCCAGCCGATGATCCAGGCCACCAGCTCGCCGATCGTCGCATACGCATAGGTGTAGGCGCTGCCCGACACCGGCACGGTCGAGGCCATCTCGGCGTAGCACAGCCCGGCGAACGCGCAGGCGATCGCTCCGAGCAGGAACGACAGCGACACCGCCGGCCCGGCATTGGCGGCGGCGGCGTGGCCGGTGAGCACGAAGATGCCGGCTCCGATGATGCCGCCGACCCCGAGCGCCACCAGATTGACCGCCGACAGCGACCGCTTCAGGTGGCGTCCCTCGCCGCCGGCGACGTCCCCCAGCCCCGCATCGAGTTGCAGGCTGCTCAGCGATTTACGCGTCCAGATCTCGGCCACTCTCGTCCCCCATTCGCAGCGGCGGAACCCGCTCGATCTCAAGCGCGGCGACGGCCGCCGGGTTCCATCGCGCCGGCGCTTGCTTCTGGCGGCACCATCGCCGCCAGACAGCCGAGCGCCGCCCGCACCAGCTCGTTGGGGTACACCGCAAAACCGGAGGCCGGCATGCCACGGATCAAAGCGTGAGCGAACATTCCGTACACGAGGGTGAACACCGGCAGCGCAGCTTCGGCGGCGGAGCGCCCGGCCGGCCAGTCGGTGGCGCCTTCGAGCAGCGCCTCCCATTCGTTCAGGAACGCATCGTAGGCGCCGAGATAGTGGCTGCGCTCGCTTTTGTGCCGCTCCAGCATGAAATGCTGCGTCCATTCGCGCGGCGCCTGCGCGTAGATCTCGGCCTGGGCGGTGATCGCAGCGGTCACGCCGGTGGCGAGGTCGTAGCTGCCGAGCGCTGTGCGGCGGCGGCGCAGCGCCAGCAGCAGGTCCTTGGTGCGCAGATGCACGCAGGCGCGCGCCAGCTCGTCCTTGCTGGAGAAATATTCGTAGAAGGTGCCGAGCCCGACCCCGGCCACCAGCACGATCTCGCGGATCGTCACGGCACTGAACGGCTTTTCGTCGAGAAGCCGAACAAACGCATCGCGGATCGCCCGCGAGGTCTCGTGCGAGCGCGACTGCACCGGCCTGCGCCTTGATTTTTCTGGAGTTTCCGCGCGCTTCGCCATCCAGGCCCAATCCGAACACCCGCTCGCGGCGGTCTGCCTATGATGCCTGCCGAACCATCGCAAGCGCCAGAGGCGCCGCTTCCGGGAGACCTGACATGCTCAACGCCGCCATCGCCGACGCCTACGGTGCCGTCACCCACGAGGTGATCAACCAGCCGGTCGAACTCGCCGACTACAATTTGTTCAGCGCTGACCGGCCATTGGTCGAAGCGGTGACGCGCGAGGGCGCCGAATGGGCCGCCAACGACATCGCCGATTTCGGCGCCCGGATCGGCGCCGCCGACTATCTCGAGCTCGGCGCGCTCGCCAACCGGCATCTGCCGGAATTCGATACTCACGATCGCTACGGCCGCCGCATCGACCTGGTGCGCTTCCACCCCGCCTATCACCGCTTGATGCAGACGTCGATCGAGAATGGGCTGCACGCCTCGCCCTGGACCGATCCGCGCAAGGGCGCGCATGTCGCCCGCGCGGCGCGGTTCTATCTGCACAGCCAGATCGAGGCCGGCCACGGCTGCCCGATCAGCATGACGTTCGCGGCGGTGCCGTGCATCAGCCTGCAGCCCGATGTCGCCAAGCAATGGCTGCCGAAGATCCTGGCGCGCAGCTACGACGCGCGCAACGTGCCGGCCGAGCAGAAGCAGGGCATCACCATCGGCATGGCGATGACCGAGAAGCAGGGCGGCTCGGACGTCCGCGCCAACACCACCCGGGCGATCCCGATCGGCGCCGGCGGGCCGGGCGGCGAATACGAACTGGTCGGCCACAAATTCTTCGTGTCGGCGCCGATGTGCGACGCCTTCCTGGTGCTGGCGCAGGCGCCGGGCGGGCTGTCGTGCTTCCTGGTGCCGCGCTGGAAGCCGGACGGCACCAAGAACCCGCTGCAGGTGCTGCGGCTGAAAAAGAAGATGGGCAATGCCTCAAACGCCTCCAGCGAGACCGAGCTGCGCGGCGCGCTCGGCTGGATGATCGGCCCCGAAGGTCGCGGCGTCGCCACCATCATCGAGATGGTGGCGATGACCAGATTCGACTGCATGATCGGTTCGTCGGCGATCATGCGGGCGGCGCTGTCGCAGGCGATCGATCATTGCCGGCAGCGCAAGGCGTTCGGCCGGCTGCTGATCGACCAGCCGATCATGCAGAACGTGCTGGCCGACCTGGCGCTCGAGACCGAGGCGGCGCTGGCGCTGACGATGCGGATTGCCCGCGCGCTCGATCATCGTACCGATGAGCACGAGGCGCATCTGATTAGGATCGGGTCGGCGATCGGCAAATACTGGATCTGCAAGCGCACGCCGGGCGTCACCGCCGAGGCGATGGAATGCATCGGCGGCTCCGGCGTGATGGAGGACGGGCCGATGCCGCGCCACTTCCGCGAGAGCCCGGTGAACGCGATCTGGGAGGGCTCGGGCAACGTGCAGTGCCTCGACGTACTGCGGGCGATGACCCGGACGCCGGAGACGCTGCAGGCTTATTTCGCCGAGGTCGAGCAGGCCAAGGGCGCCGACGTCGCGTTCGATCGCCATGTCGCGGCGCTGAAGGACGACATGCGCGATGCGTCGGACTTCGAAGAGCGCGCCCGCGATCTGGTCGACCGCCTCGCGGTCGGGCTGCAGGCCAGCGTGCTGATCCGTCACGCGCCGGAGGAGGTCGCCGAAGCGTACTGCGCCTCACGTCTGGCGCAGCGCGGTGCGCATCACTACGGCGCGCTACCCAAGGGTGTGAACTTCGCCGCGATCATCGACCGCGCCCGGCCGCGGTGACCATTGTTGTCGTGAGAGCGGGCTTGAATTTAAGTCGCCATACCGCGCGCATGTCGCGGACATCCACGTCTTGAAGAGTAAAGTCAGATCAAAACGTCGATGCCCGGCGCAAGGCCGGGCATCACGTGCGTATCAGGCGGACCGCTGCGCTTGCGCGCCGGTGGCTACTTCGGCGCCCCGTCCTTCTTCAACACCAGCGCTAGCGCGGCGTTGAGCTGGGCGTCTTCGGGCTTGCCGATCAGGTCGGCCTTGATCGGCGCCGAAGTCGCGGCCTTGATCTTGTCGTCGGCGGGCTCGCCGGGCTTCGGCGCCGGATTGGCGGCGTCGTCAGACTTGCCGAGCTTGCCCGGATTGGCGATCGCGCCGTGCAGCGCGCTTTCGCGGATCAACGGGCCGCCGCTGATCTGCTGATCCTTCGGCGCTTCCTGGATCACGTCCGGCACGATGCCCTCGTCCTGGATCGAGCGGCCGGCCGGTGTGTAGTACAGCGCCGTGGTCAGCCGCACCGCGCCGTGACCCTTGATCGGAATCACGGTCTGCACCGAGCCCTTGCCGAAGCTGGTGGTGCCCATCACGGTGGCGCGCTTGCGGTCCTGCAGCGCACCGGCGACGATCTCCGAGGCCGACGCCGAGGCGCCGTTGATCAGCACCACCACCGGCACGCCCGGCAGCTTGTCGCCGCGCGACGGCGCCGAGAACACCCGCTGATCGTCGGACTGACGGCCGCGGATCGACACCACGGTGCCGCCATTGAGTAGATCGCCGGCGACCGAAACCGCCGCGTTGAGCAGCCCGCCCGGATCGTTGCGCAGGTCGATCACCAGCCCCTTGAGGCCGCCGTCCTTGGCGTCGCCCTTCAGCTTGGCGAGCGCGGCGGTGAAGCCCTCGGCGGTGTCCTGGCCGAACTGGCTGATGCGAATGTAGCCGACACCGTCCGGCTTCATCTCAGACTTCACCGAGGCGACCTTGATGATCTCGCGGGTCAGGGTGACGTCGAACGGGTCTTCCTTGCCGCGCAGGATGGTGATGGTGACCTTGGTGCCGGGCGTGCCGCGCAGCATGTCGACGACGCTGCGCAGGCTCATGCCCTGGGTGCTGGCGGTGCCGACCTTGATGATCAGGTCGCCCGGCTCCAGCTTGGCGCGCGCCGCCGGGGTGCCGTCGATCGGCGACACCACCCGCGGAATTCCGCCCTGGGCCGAGATCTGCATGCCGAGGCCGCCGAACTGGCCCGACATGTCGGTCTGCATGTCCTTGAATTCCTTCTCGTCCATGTAGTCCGAGTGCGGATCGAGCCGGTTCAGCATGCCCTTGAGCGCATCCTTGGTCAGTTCGTCCGAGGCGATCGGATGGACGTAGGCGCGCTGCACCAGTTGGATCACGCCGCCGATCAGGTCGAGGTCGGCGGGCGCGGTCTGCTCGCGCTGCAGGGCGAGCGCGGAGACTACGGGAACCGCGACGATGCCGAGGACAGCAAGGGAGCGAACGACGACTTTGCGCATGGGCGAACTCATGTGAAGGGGCGGATGACGGCCGCCGAGGTGGCGTTGCGGAACCAGAACCGACCGCGGTCGCGATCGGTTCCTGCGAGGGGGACACCGGCGCCCGGATGGGACGCCTGATCAGATACGCGCGAAGCTGGCGCGATCAAGGCATCGCGGCGCTTCACGCGGCCGGCTTTTCGGCGGCATCGCCGTTGGCGAGCAGATGCACCAGCGCACGCT
>NZ_QUMK01000104.1 GCF_010907035.1 Rhodopseudomonas sp. BR0M22 | reverse complement strand
TCCCGGGCCAATAATCGTCTATGACGCTGCACGACTTCCGACTCGCCGTTCGGCGGCTGTACGACGGCGCGACGCCGCGCGGAGTGGCGTTCCGCTACGGCCTGTTGGCATTCGACGTCGTCACCCTGCTGTTCATCGTCGGCACTTCGTTCCTGCCGCGAACGAAGATTGTCGAGACGTTCGATCTGGCGTTCGGCGTCTTGATCATGATCGACTTTGCCGCGCGGCTGTACGCCAGCCGGCGGCCGATGCGGGAGTTCGGCCGGCTGGCGACCTGGACCGACCTGGTCGCGATCGTCTCGTTCCTGGCGCCGCTGCCCGGCGAGGGCGCCGGCTTCCTGCGCATTCTGCGCACGCTGCGCGCGTTCCAGGATTACCAGATGCTGACACGGCTGCGCAGCGACAGCAGCTTCTTCCGCCGCCACGAGGAGGTGGTGATCGCGGTGGCCCGGCTCGCCGTGTTCATCTTCGTGATGACGGCGATCGTCTACGAGACCCAGCACTTCCGCAATCCGCAGATCGCCAACTACGCCGACGCGCTGTACTTCACCGTCACCGCGCTGACCACCACCGGATTCGGCGACATCACCTTGCCCGGCACGCTGGGGCGAATGATCAGCGTGGTGATCATGATCTTCGGCGTCACGCTGTTCTTCAATCTGGCGCGGGCGCTGATCAGTCCGAACAAGGTGCGCTTCCCCTGCCCGACCTGCGGACTGCAGCGCCACGATGCCGATGCGGTGCATTGCAAGGCGTGCGGCACCGTGCTGAATATTCCGGACGAGGGGCGCAACTGAGCCTGTTGCCGCGCCGCTCGCTGCCACAGGATCCGCCATGCTCACCCGCCGTCTTGCACTCGCCCTCCTCGCCGCCGCTTCCGCTCTGCCCGCAGCCGCACTCGCACAGGCGTCGGCCAAGACGAGCGCGACCGATCCCGCCGCACTGCTCACCAGGCTCTACAAGGCGGCCGCCAAGGACAATGCCGGCGGCGCCTTCGTCAACAACGCCAAGGAGCGCGCGAAGTATCTGTCGACGTCGTTCGCCGCGCTGTGGAGCAAGGCCGAAGCCAAGGTGCCGGACGGCGAGATCGGACCGATCGATTTCGATCCGGTGAGCAATTCGCAGGACCCGGACATCAAATCGTTCGTCATCAAGACCGAGAGCCAAGACGATGCCCACGCCACGCTGGCGGTGGCGCTGATCGGCAGCCAGCGCCGCAAGGTCGCCGCCGACAGCGTGATCCGCTACGATCTGGTGCGCGACGGCACCTCGTGGCGGATCGATGACATCCGCGGCAGCGTCGAGGGTCAGCCATGGTCGGTGCGGCAGATGCTGGAGGCATCGCTGAAAAACTAATCCAATCCGTCAGCGCGCCCGACCGCCGCCGGCGCGACATCATGCGTACCGTGACGCACCACATCTTCGCCGTGGCTCCGGGATTGTCCGGGTTGCGCGACGCAGTCCGGTGTGGCCATACCCTCGGCACGATCCATCGCCGACGGCAGCAGCCGCGACAAAGCTGCGCTGCCATGCCACGCACCCTTGACATCACCGGGCGCGGCATCACTTGACAGCCAACGGCTCATCCGGCTTCGGCCGGTGCGCCGAACATTGAGAATGAGGGGACGCTATGAGCGGGACTACGACCGAAGCCGATGTGCGCGACAACAAGGCGCTGAACCGCTTCGAACTCGACTCCCATGGCGAGATCGCGTTCGCCAATTATCGCCGCGCCGGCGGCCGCGTCGTCATCACCCACACCGAGACTCCGCCGCCACTGCGCGGGCGCGGCATCGCCTCGCGTCTGGTGCGCGGCGCGCTCGATCTGATCCGCGCCGAGGGTGCCAAGGTCAGCGCCGGCTGCGGATTCGTCGCCGATTATCTCGACGCTCACCCCGAATACGCTGACCTCACCGCCTGAGGCCTCGGCCGGGCCGCGTGCGCGCGGTCCGGCAATTGCCCGCTGCGGTCCGCTGTGGCATCGGTTCCCTTGCGCGCGGCACGCCGGCCGATCCTGTGATCGCCTGCGGTCGCGCTCCGCAGGAGCCGTGCCAATGACAATTTCCCCGCCGCCGGGCTTTCAGCCGTTCGCCGTTCAGGACGGCTATATCGGCACCAACGGGCCGTATTACTGGCGCCAGAACGCCGATGGTCAGCCCGAGTTCGGCTTCCTCAGCGACGAGCGCCACGGCAATCCCAACGGCGTGCTGCACGGCGGCGCTCTGCTCGGCTTTCTCGATACCATCCTCGGATTTTCGGTGGTGCTGGCGGGCCAGCGGCGCTGCGCCACGGTGTCGCTCGACAGCCGCTTCATCGCCACTATCGAGCCCGGCGGCTGGATCACCGGCCGCACCACGATGAAGAAGCTGTCGCGCAGCCTCGCCTTCATCGACGCCGAAGCGCTCGCCGGCGACAAGCTGCTGGTGACCACCAGCGCCGTGTTCAGGATCTTCGAGTCCTAAGGCGTCGTCACAAGGCAATGCCGTGCCGCAAGCGAGCGGCACGGCAGATCGTTCGAGATGCCGTTCTAAATCAGTGCTTGATATCGGCCGGCAGCTTGCCGCCATTGGCGGCCAGCTTCGCCATCACCTGCTTGTGCAGCCAGATGTTCATCGCGGCGGAATCATTCATGTCGCCGCTGTAGCCGAGCTCCTTGGCGAGCTCCTTGCGGGCCGACAGGCTGGAATCGATATCGAGCGCCTTCATCAGGTCGACGATCGAGGTGCGCCACTCCAGCTTCTCGCCCTTGGCCTTCACGGCCTTATCCAGGATCGGGGCGACGTCGACGGTTTCCGCCGGAACCGTGGGCGCCGGTGCGGTACCCGCCCCAGCCGTTGTTGTCGTCGTCGACGCGGTCCCGGGCGACGCAGCAGCGCTGTCGCCGAAAATCGCGCTCATGATCTTGCCGAAAATGCTCATGCTGACTTCCCCCTGTTGCGATGCCACGCATCGTCCGCTTCAACAGCGCGGGTGCCCATTGGGTTCCCGACGCGGATCCGCAGCCGACGCACAATTATCGGCAGCGAAGCAGCTCGCACTGCAACATCGTCCGCTCACCAAAGCTTGAGCAACCGCCGGCACCGAACGGCGTTACGTTGCCATTACAGGTCGCGGCAAGTACGGGTCACAAGACCAGTTCGTTCGTTGCTCTCGCGTCTGGCTCCTTCTGATCGTTCGTGTCCGCGCAAGAAGCGCCCGGCCCGCCATTTCGGCGCAACGGCCGGTAATCACCAATGTCGATCACGGGAGGACGCTAAGCATGGCCACGACCTATTCATCCGCTCCGTCCGCGCTCGCTGCGGACGACGCAGTCCCCGCCGTCCATCACATTAGCCTCGCCGATCTCGGCACCGCGCTCCGGCAAGGCTGGGACGATTTCAAAGCGGTGCCGAGCCACGCCGTGATGCTGGTGCTGATCTATCCCGTGCTCGGTCTGTTGCTGGCACGGCTGGTGCACGGCTACGCGGTGCTGCCGCTGCTGTTTCCGCTCGCCGCCGGCTTCGCGCTGCTCGGCCCGTTCGCGGCGCTGGGGCTGTATGAACTGAGCCGGCGCCGCGAGCGCGGCGAACAGGCTTCGGCGTCGGACGCGCTTGCCGTGCTGCGGTCGCCCTCGCTCGGCGCGATGCTCGGCTTCGGCGCCATCCTGCTGGCGCTGTTTCTGGTCTGGCTGGCGGCCGCGCAGGCGATCTACGTTGCGCTGTTCGGCTACGCCCCGGCCACCGCGATCCCGGATTTCGCCCGCCGGGTGCTGACGACGCCGGAAGGCTGGAGCCTGATCCTGGTCGGCTGCGGCGTCGGCTTCCTGTTCGCGCTGGCGGCGCTGTGCCTCAGCGTGGTGGCGTTCCCGATGATGCTCGACCGCCACGCCGGCATCGGCGAGGCGATGGCAACCTCGCTGCGGGTCGCGGCCGCCAACCCGCTACCGATCGCGGCCTGGGGCGCGATAGTTGCGGTGCTCCTGGTGGTTGGCTCGTTGCCGGCCTTTCTCGGACTTGCGGTGGTCGTGCCGCTGCTCGGTCACGCCACCTGGCACCTCTATCGCAAGGCAGTCGAGCCCAATCCGAATCCGCCGTCGACCCCGCCGTCTCGCTCGCCCAAGCGGTCGGCCGCCGACTTTCCGGCCAATCTGCTGCAATGGAAACGCAGAAGCGCCTGAATCAGCCTTCGGCCAACTTCGAATCCGGCCGCCGACCGCCCTGCCGAGGTCGGCGGCCGTTTTGTGCATTGCGGCAGATCAAATCCCTCAATTCGCCATGAATGATCATTCATGACCTCCGTATATATGCGTATAATGCATACGGCAGGATCGAATTGTTCGAACGTCTTAACCCGGAGGTCGGGGGCTTCAGGAACTAGATTTCTCCCGTTGCCGGGAAATCCAAGGCGAAAAGCCTCATATTGAGCTGATAATGCACTATATTTCCGCTCATCCAGCCCCCGAGGCGACTTCCGCTCGGTTCCACGCCTTGAGCTGCGAGCAGATCTCAATACCTAGACCTGGGCGGAAGGGTTAATCATTCCTTCCCGGCGGTATGCATTGGTTGCTTAGCTGCGGTGCAACATTTTCGCTGCTGGATCGGCGACTCGTCGCCTATATTGCTTTTGACGCTTCGGTTCTTCCGAAGAACTGAATCGTGGACAAGGAGACCATCCCATGCTGCTTTCGCTCATCCGCGCTCTGCGCGCGTTCCGGGACTATCAGCGCAACGTCGCCGAACTGTCCCAGCTCAGCGATCGCGAACTGGCCGACATCGGACTTGATCGTTCGGACATCCCGCGTGTCGCTTCGGGTCACTACAACGGCTGACCCGCACGTCTGTTTCTGCCCTTTACGGCCAACGCCCGCCTTCTGGCGGGCGTTGTCGTTTGGGGCGGAGCTGCGCAGCGCACAGGACCGGAAACGGATTTGACCCGAGACTGAAACACGCTAGCTGTAGCGGATGACCAGCAGCCCCGACTCCTCCTCTCCCGTCGTTCATGTCATCGGCGCCGGCCTCGCCGGCTCGGAAGCCGCTTGGCAAATCGCCCGCGCCGGTGTGCGCGTCGTGCTGCACGAGATGCGGCCGATCCGGACCACCGAGGCGCACAAGACAGATGGTCTTGCCGAGCTGGTGTGCTCGAATTCGTTCCGCTCCGACGATGCCGCCAACAATGCGGTCGGGCTGCTGCATGCCGAGATGCGCAAGCTCGGCTCATTGATCATGCAGGCCGCGGACGCCAATCAGGTCCCAGCCGGGGGCGCGCTTGCGGTCGATCGCGACGGCTTTTCGGCCGCAGTCACCAAGGCGCTGGCCGAGCATCCGCAAATCGAGATCCGCCGCGAAGAGATTGACGGCCCACCGCCGCAGGACTGGACCAACGTCATCGTCGCGACCGGCCCGCTGACGTCCGCGCCGCTGGCCGAGGCGATCCGCGGCCTGACCGACGAATCGGCGCTCGCGTTCTTCGATGCCATCGCGCCGATCGTGCATCGCGACTCCATCGATATGTCGGTGGCCTGGTTCCAGTCGCGCTACGACAAGGTCGGCCCCGGCGGCACCGGCGCGGACTATCTGAATTGCCCGATGACCCGCGAGCAGTACGACGCCTTCGTCGACGCGCTGATCGAGGGCGAGAAGGTCGACTTCAAGGATTGGGAAAAGGACACGCCGTATTTCGACGGCTGCCTGCCGATCGAGGTGATGGCCGAGCGCGGCCGTGAGACGCTTCGCCACGGCCCGATGAAGCCGGTCGGGCTGACCAATCCGCACAACCCGACGGTGAAGCCCTACGCCATCGTCCAGCTCCGCCAGGACAACAAGCTGGGCACGCTGTACAACATGGTCGGCTTCCAAACCAAGTTGAAGCACGGCGCGCAACTGCGCGTTTTCCGAACCATTCCTGGGCTGGAAAACGCCGAATTCGCAAGGCTTGGCGGGCTACATCGCAACACGTTTCTGAACTCGCCGAAGCTGCTCGACCAAAGCCTCCGGCTGCACGCGGCGCCGCGGCTGCGGTTCGCCGGCCAGATGACCGGCTGCGAGGGCTATGTCGAGTCCGCGAGCGTCGGCCTGTTTGCCGGACTGGCCGCCGCGGCCGATGCGCTCGGCGAGTCGCTGACCCCACCGCCCCCGAGCACGGCGCTCGGGGCCCTGCTCGGCCACATCACCGGCGGCCACATCGAGACCATTGACGCCGGCCCGCGCTCGTTTCAGCCAATGAACATCAATTTCGGCCTATTCCCGCCGCTGGCCAATCCGCCGACCAAAGGCCCCGACGGCAAGCGGCTGCGTGGTCCGGAAAAATCGGTCGCACGCAAGCAGGCGCTGTCCGCCCGCGCGCTCGCCGATCTGGATGGCTGGATCGCCGCGCATCTGAAGCTGGCGAAGGCGGCGTAGCTCTCCAACGTCACTGCGAGGAGCGAAGCGACGAAGCAATCCAGCATTTCGCCTTGAGCGCTGGATTTCTTCGCTGCGTTCGCAATGGCGTAAGAGCAATCTATCGAAACGACCGGCTCGCACGCCACAGCGTCCACAGCGTAGACAGCCGCGAGCGGTCGAACGGCGTGAACGGATCGCGCTCCGATGCGTCCAGGCGGTCGAGATCGTGGCGGGCAACCGCCAGTGCGAGGAAGGCCGGGCGAACCGCAGCCGGCAGGTTGCCGAGCTCGGCCAGCGCCTGATCGAGATGCTTGCGCGCCTCGCCGATCACCTCGGCGAGCGCCGCACGTAGCGCCGGAACTGCCTGCCCACTGAACACCTGCTCCAGCTCGCAGCCGTGCCGCAGCAGCACGTCGTTCGGCAGATAGAGTTGGCGGCGCGCGGAATCGTAAGACAGCAGCGCCACGATCCGCGCGATGCCAATCGCGACGCCGGCGTGACGCGCGACGTGATCGATCGCATCGGCATGTTGATCGGCGCCCTGCCCGAGCACCCGCGCACCGAGCGCCAGCAGCGTTGCTTCGGTGTCGGCAAGATGCGGCTCGAGCACGCTCCAATCGGGCATCGGGTCGTTGTAGAGATCGAAAATGTGCGCCTCGGTCAGCCGGAGAAGCGGTTCGACCGGCAGGGCATATGCTGCGACGGCTTGCATCAGCTCGGCCGCAACCGGATTGCCCTCGGCGCCGCCATGCGCGGTGCCGGCAAGCAGATCGCTCCACCATTGCAGCCGCATTTCGCCGGGCAGCGGTTGGCTGACCTGACCGCGGACCCGGACGATTTCGGCATTGAAGGCGGCGAGTGCCAGCAGCGGCCGGCGCTGCGCGGGCGCGACGAACAGCGACGCCGCATAGCGGTCGAAGTCGGCCTCCCGCACCAATGCCGCGCAGAACGCCGCGTCGCTGTTGACAGAGCCGCTCATGGCACAGCGATCAGCGCCGCCGCCACCCGACGGCGTTCGCCGATCATGATGTTGTAGGTGCGGATCGCAGGCCCCGTCTGCATGGTGTCGAGCACGACGTTCACGGCGCGCAGCGCCTCGCGCAATTGGCGCGGCGCGATCCAGACGTCAGCGCCGGTGCCGACGATCAGCGTGTCGATCGCGTTGGCGTTGTCGAACACCCGCTGCAGGCTGTAGCGGTCGATCTGTTCCGGCTTGGTGACGTCCCAGCCCCACACCGCATCGGGCAGGAACAGCAGCGATCCCTGATGCGACATGTCGGCGAAGTAGAACCCGCCTTTGCCATAGGCGTCGATCGCGGCGGTGCGCGGAAAGTGCGGAATGTCGGAGCGTTGCGCCAAGCTAGCGTCCCGGATCGAGAGTTCGCGAGAAATCACAGCATCAGGTCGGACTGCGCGATCGCTCGGCGACCGCGCAGCACACTTGGTCCGCTTCCGCGCGGCCTACCGCTTCTTCGGCTTGCCGGACTTGGCCGGCTTCGCCGCAGGCGCCGGAGCGGCCGGCGTAGAATCGACGAACTGGGCCGGAATCTCTTCGGCAGCGGGCGGCGCGACCGGCTCGGGCTTGGCCGGCTTTTCAGCCGGCTCGTCGAGCCGATGGGTGCCGACGCCGAGATAGATCAGGATCGGCGCCGCGATGAAGATCGAGGTGTAGGTGCCGACCAGCACCACGCCGAACATCATCACCGCGGTGAACGAGTGGATCGCGTGGCCGCCGAACAGCAGCAGCGCGAGCAGCGCCAGCGTCACGGTGACGTGGGTGATGATCGAGCGCGACAGCGTCGAGTTGATCGACTCGTTGAGCAGCTGCGGCATCGGCATCTTCTTGTAGCGCCGCAGCATCTCGCGGATCCGGTCGTAGATCACGACGGTGTCGTTCAGCGAGTAGCCGAGAATGGTCAGCAGCGCCGCGATCGAGGTCAGGTCGAAGTCGACCTGACTGATCGACATGAAGCCGATCGTCAGCACGATGTCGTGGACGTTGGCAATCATCGCGCCGAGCGCGAACTGCCATTCGAACCGGAACCAGAGATAGACCAGGATGCCCAGGATCGCGACCATCAGGCCGAGCATGCCGAAGGCCAGCAACTCGCTGGAGACGCGCGGGCCGACCACTTCGACGCGGCGGTAGTCGACCGAGTCGCCGAGCGCGGCACGCACTTTCTGCACCGCGGCCTGCTGCGCCTGATCGCCGCCGGGCTGTTCGGCAACGCGGATCAGCACCTCGGCGGGACCGCCGAACTGCTGAAGCTGCACGTCGCCGAGACCGAGCTTACTCAGCGTGTCGCGCATGCCGGCGATATCAGCCGCACCGGAATGAGCGCGGACTTCGAGCAGCGTGCCGCCCTTGAAGTCGATGCCGAAATTCAGCCCGTGGGTGAAGAACAGTGTGATCGCGGCGATCGACAGGATCGCCGAGATCGGGAAGCTGATCCGGCGGAAGCGAGTGAAGTCGAAGTGGGTGTTGTCGGGAACGATGCGCAGCGACGGCAGCCAGCCGAAGATGCTGACGACCGTCAGCACCGCGATCAGAACGCCCAGCCCGACCAAAATCCAGTGTGTCACGTGTGGCTCTCTCGGATTCGATGCGTCAGATCGGCACGTGATGCGGCCGCTTCCAGCGCACCCAGGTCGCGACGATCAGTCGGGTCAAAGTGAAGGCGGTGAACACCGTGGTGATGATGCCGATACCAAGCGTCACCGCGAAGCCGCGCACCGGACCGGTACCGATGTAGAACAGCACGGCGGCGGCGATGAAGGTGGTGATGTTGGAGTCGAGAATCGTCGCCAGCGCGCGTTTGAAGCCGGCATCGATCGCCGAAATTGCATTGCGTCCAGCGCGCAGCTCCTCGCGGATGCGCTCGTAGATCAGCACGTTACTGTCGACCGCGATGCCGACCGTGAGCACAATGCCGGCGATGCCGGGCAGCGTCAGGGTGGCGTTGAGCAGCGACAGAATGCCGAAGATCATCGCGACGTTGACCGCGACCGCGAGGTTGGCGAACACGCCGAACAGCCGGTAGGTCAGCAGCATGAACACGATCACCAGGATCGAACCGACATAGGCGGCGCGTTCGCCCTTTTCGATCGAATCCTGACCGAGGCCGGGACCGACGGTGCGTTCTTCGATGATCGTCAGCGGCGCAGGCAGCGCGCCGGCGCGCAGCAGGATCGCCAGATCGTTGGCGCCCTGGACCGTGAAGTTGCCCGAAATCTGTCCCGAACCGCCGGTGATCGGCTCGCGGATCACCGGCGCCGAGATCACCTCGTTGTCGAGCACGATCGCGAACGGCAGACCGACGTTTTCGGTGGTGGCGCGGGCGAATTTGCGGGCGCCGTTGGTGTTGAAGCGGAACGAGACGATCGGCTCGCCGCTGCGCTGGTCGAAGCCGGGCTGCGCGTCAGTCAGGTCGGCGCCGGACACCAGCACCTGCTTCTTGATCACGTAAGGCTGCTTCGGCGACGACGCGCTCATCAACAGCTCGGAATCAGACGGCACATTGCCGGCCATCGCCTGATCGCCCGACACCGAGGTGTCGACCATGCGGAAGTCGAGCTTGGCGGTCTTGCCGAGCAGTTCCTTCAGCCGGGTCGGATCCTGCAGACCGGGCACCTGCACCAGGATGCGGTCGGAACCCTGCCGCTGAATCAACGGCTCGACGGTGCCGAGTTCATTGACGCGGCGCTCGACGATCTGGATCGACTGATCGACCGACTGACGCACGCGTTCGGCAATCGCCGCGGGCGGCACCGTCAGCCGGATCACCCCGCCGCCGGCGTCGGAGACGTCGAGGCTGCGCTGGCCGTTGGAGCCGAGCAGGCCGCCGAGCGGCTGCGACAGCTCGCGCAGCTTGGTGAGCGCAGCCGGCACGTCGCTGTCTTTGCTGATCCGAACTTCTACCGCATCCCCCTTGGTCGACAGCCCGGTGTAGGCAATGCGGGCCTCGCGCAGCACCCGGCGCGCATCGTCGCGCACCGAATCCAGCTTGTCCTTCTTCACCGAATTGGCGTCGACCTCGAGCAGGATGTGCGAGCCACCCTGCAGGTCGAGGCCGAGCACGAGGTGACGCTGCGCCCATTTCGGCCAGGTCTTGACGGTGTGCTCGGGGAAGAAATTGGGGACGGCGCAAAGGCACACCGCCAGCGCTGTCAGGATGATCGCCAGCGCCTTCCACCGTGAGATATAAAGCATCGAGTTGTCCCGTCAGAAACCGAAACAGGCGGCGCGCCGAAGCGTCAGCTCGCCGCGCTGTCGTCCTTGGTCGGTTCGGTCTTGTCGCCTTCGGCCTTCGCCGCGGCGTCCTTGTCCTTCTTTCCCTTGGCCTTGGCGTTGGCTTCGGGGGCGTCCTTGACCGGTTCGCCCTTGCTGCGGACGCCGGTGATCATCTGGCGCATCTGGCGTGCGCGAATCCCATCCGCAAGTTCGAACTCGACGGTATCGTCGTCGATCACCTTGGTGACCTTGCCGACCAGGCCGCCCGAGGTGATGATGGTATCGCCGCGGCGAATGTTCTTCACCATCTCGGCGTGCTCTTTCACCTTCTTCTGCTGCGGACGCAGGATCAGGAAATACATGATCACAAAGATCAGCGCGAACGGCAGCAGCGACATGATCATGCTGTTGGCGTCGCCGCCGGCGGCAGCAGCCTGGGCGTAGGCGGGCGTAACGAACATTCGGAATTCCCCGTGAAAGCAAGCGTGCCGGCCCGGCGCGAGAAGCGACGGCCGGGGCGTAAATTCGCGCGGACTATAACCACCGCGGTCCCAATTGCAACGCTGCCAACCCTCTCATTTTCCCGTGTTTCCGCCGCTTGCGAGGCGCCTCCGGGAGGGTTAAGGCTGCCCCTCCAGGAAGGCCGAGAATGACCAAAAAAGCACGCAGCCAAGCCCCC
>NZ_QUMK01000103.1 GCF_010907035.1 Rhodopseudomonas sp. BR0M22 | reverse complement strand
CCGCAAGGGGGAGGGGAGCAGAGCGTCGCCATCGCCGGCGCGGCGTTTGTCGCCGATCTCTCCGGCGCGCTGTATTGGGAAGACGAGCGGATGTTGGTCGTCTCCGACCTGCATCTGGAAAAGGGCTCCAGCTTCGCGATGCGCGGGGTGCTGCTGCCGCCTTACGACACGGTGGCGACGCTCGGCCGGCTAGGGGCGGTGATCGCGCGGTTCGATCCGAAGGTGGTGATCGCGCTCGGCGACAGCTTCCATGACCGCGACGCGCATGATCGGCTGTCCGATGCCAATCGCGCGATCCTCGGCGCGCTCCAGGCGCGGCGCGACTGGATCTGGATCGCCGGCAATCACGACCCGGAGCTGCCGTGCAATCTCGGCGGCAGCGTCGCCAGCGAAGTTGCGATCGGCGCGGTCGCGTTCCGTCACGAGCCGACCGGCGCCTGCGGCGAGATTGCCGGCCATCTGCATCCCAAGGCACGGGTCAGCCGCCGCGGCCGCAGCATCGAGCGGCGCTGCTTTGCCGGCGACGGCATGCGCGTGGTGATGCCGGCATTCGGCGCCTATACGGGCGGCCTCAACATTCGCGATGCCGCGTTCGCGCGGCTGTTCGGCGGCGCCGCCTTCACCGCCCACGTCCTCGGCGACAACCGCCTCCACGTCATCGCCGCCGCGCGCTGCTGCTGATTCCAGAACTATCTACGAGTCATTCCGGGGCGCTCGCAAAGCGAGCGAACCCGGAATCTCGACGGCTGCGATGTTGGGCGAGATTCCGGGTTCGCGCTACGCGCGCCCCGGAATGACCCGCTGAGAGGTCGACACGATTGACGGGCCTCAAGCCGCAGAATGTCTCACGCCGCCTTGGCGTGAAGCTGGTCGCAGAATTCGGCCAGCGTTTCGGCAAGGCGCAACGTCGCCGGGCTGGCGTGCGGGGCGGCGATCAGCGCGAGTTCGGTGCGGTCGATCGGCGGAAAGCCGTCGCGCGCGGTCAGCTTGCGGTGATCAGCCTGGATCGAGATTTCCGACAGGATCGACAGGCCGAGCCCGGCGGCGACAGCCGCCTGAATCCCGGCGAGGTTTGCACTGCTGTACGCCATGTGCCAGCGCCGCCCGGTGGCTTCGATCGCATGGATCGCGCGGGTGCGATACAGGCAGCCGCCGGGGAAGAAGATCAGCGGCAGGCTGTCGGCCTTGGCGTTGCAGGGGTGGTTCTTGCTGTTCACCCAGTACACCCGCTCTGGCCAAACCGCGATCGCGTCGGAGCCGCCGGCTTCGCGCTTGAACAGCACGAGATCGAGATCGCCGCGGTCCAGATCGCGCTTCAGATTCAGGCTCTGGTCGGCGCGGACATCGAGCCGCAGACCGGGCCGCGCGCGCGAAAAGCTGCCGAGCAGCCGCGGCAGCCGGTACAGCGCGAAGTCTTCCGGAATCCCGAGTCGTACGGCGCCCTCGGTGCTCGGCCGGCCCACCACGTCGCGTGCCTCTTCGGCGAGTGCAAGCAGGCGCCGTGCGTAGGACAGCAGCCGCTCGCCGGCTTCGGTCGGCAGCACATCCTTGCCGCTGCGGTCGAGGAGTTGCTGGCCCAAGTCGTCCTCGAGCCGCTTGATCTGCTGACTGACGGTCGACTGAGTCCGGTGCACGCGCTCGCTGGCGCGGGTGAAGCCGCCGGCCTCCACGACCGAGACGAAGCTGCGCAGCAATTCGAGGTCGAGCATCGCGAGGGAGCCATTTGAAAATCAACTGACGTCCATCTTATCATTTAATTTCCCGATGACAACGGAAGCGCCTAGATCGGAGAGGTCTTCAGGAGGCTACCGATGTCACTCGCGCCCACCACCTCGCTCGCGACCCCCGGATTCAACTCCCGCCCGCTGCAGATCGCGCTGTTCTGCGCGCTGTGGAGCTTCGCCTTTGTGGCCGGCAAGGCTGGTGTCGCCGATTGTCCGCCGCTGATCCTGCTGGCGGGACGGTTCACGCTCGCCGGCGTGCTGATTCTCGGACTGTCCGTGCTGATGCGGGAGCACTGGAATTTGCGCCCGCGCGATGTCGCGCTGTGCGCGCTGCTCGGCATCATCAACAACGCGCTGTATCTCGGCCTCGGCTATGTCGGCCTGCAGACTGTTTCGGCCGGCATCGGCGGACTGATCGTCAGCGCCAATCCGGTGTTCACCGCGGTGCTGGCGGCGCTGGTGCTGCACGAGGCATTGACCTGGCGGAAGGTCGCCGGCCTGGTGCTGGGTGTCGCCGGGGTCGCCTTCATCGTCTGGCACCGCATCGCGATCGGCACCGAGGCGTGGCACGGCATCGGCTTCACGCTGGCTTCGCTGGCGTCGATCGTCGCCGGCACCATTTTGTTCAAGCGCCTGGCGCCGCACGGCAGCCTGTGGATCGGCAACGGCGTTCAAAATCTCGCCGCCGGCCTGGTGCTGACGCCGCTCGCGTTCTCGCTGTCGAGCGTCGGCGACATCGTGCCGAGCTGGCGGCTTGCAGGCGCCTTCGCGTTCCTGGTGCTCGGCGGTTCGATTGTCGCCTATTGGTTGTGGTTCCGACTGCTGACTCTGTACGGCGCGACCGCCGCCAGCGCCTGGCACTTCGTGATGCCGCCGCTGGCGATGCTGTTTGCCTGGCTGGTGCTCGGCGAATCGATCGACCTGCGCGATCTGCTCGGCGTGATCCCGGTCGCGATCGGCATCTATCTGGTGACCCGTCCGGCCAAGAGAGCTGTGCCGGCGGCGTGATCGGGCGGCTCGTTCCGCTACCGGAACCTGCCGGCCTCGGCTACGTTGTGGTCGAGATCGGCGAGCCGGGGATCGAGTGTGAAGAACAACGCCAAGGGCGACGCCGAACATCCCGACTTCATCACGCCTGCGAGCGGCGACGTCCCCAAGGTCCAGCGGTTCGAGAGTTTCCGGCTCCGCGGCTTCTTCAAGACGCTCGGGCCCGGCCTGATCACCGGTGCCTCCGACGACGATCCTTCCGGCATCGGCACTTACAGCCAGGCGGGGGCGCAGCTCGGCTACGGCATCAGTTGGACGATGCTGCTGACCTTCCCGCTGATGGTGGCGATTCAGGAAATCTCCGGCCGGGTCGGCCGCGTCACCGGCCACGGCATCGCCGGCAACGTCTGCCGGCACTATTCCGGCAAACTGCTGGCGGCGATCGTCGTGCTGCTGTTCACCGCCAACACCATCAACATCGCCGCCGACCTCGCCGCCATGGCCGACGCCACCAAGCTGCTGATCGGCGGCCACCCGCTGCTCTACGTCGTGGCGTTCGGCGCGATCTCGGTGCTGGCGCAGATCTTCTTCGACTACAAGCGCTACGTGGCTGTGCTGAAATGGCTGACGCTGTGCCTGTTCGCCTATGTAGGTGCGCTGGCCGTGGCGAAGGTGGACTGGCCGCAGGCCGCGGCCGGCGTGCTGATCCCGCAACTTACCTGGAGCAGCGCTTATCTCACCACCATCGTGGCGATCCTCGGCACCACGATCTCGCCCTACCTGTTCTTCTGGCAGGCCTCGCAGGAGGCCGAGGACGAGCGGATCGATCCGCACAAGAAGCCGCTGACGAAATCGCCGCAGGATGCGCCGCGGGAATTCCAGCGCATCCGCGCCGATACCATCGTCGGCATGGCGTTCTCGAATTTGATCGCGCTGGCGATCATCATCACGGCGGCTGCGACCCTGCACGCCAGCGGTCGGACCGACATCGAGACCTCGGCGCAGGCCGCCGAGGCGCTGAAGCCGATCGCCGGCCCGTTCGCCGAATGGATCTTCGCACTCGGCATCGTCGGCACCGGCCTTTTGGCGATCCCGGTGCTGGCGGGCTCGGCGGCCTATGCGGTCGGCGAGGGTCGGCGCTGGCCGGTCGGCCTGGCGCGCAAGCCGAAGCAGGCGGTGGCGTTCTACAGCGTGCTGGCGTTGTCGGCCGTGCTCGGCATCGCCATCAATTTCGCGCCGATCAACCCGATCTCGGCACTGTATTGGAGCGCGGTGATCAACGGCGTGCTCGCGGTGCCGGTGATGGTGCTATTGATGCTGATCGCCCGGCGCCGCGACGTGATGCACCGCTTCACCGTGCGCGGCCCGCTGTATTGGCTCGGCTGGCTGTCGACCGCCGCGATGGGGCTCAGCGTCGTGGCGATGGCGGTGGGGTATTTGGTGTAGGGCCGCCCCACGCCCGTCATTCCGGGGCGGTCGCGAAGCGACCGAACCCGGAATCCCGAAGCTATCAGGCCGAGAGGTTGACACGCGTGGCGCTGCCAGGTGCCCTGAAGCTCCGGATTCCGGGTTCGCGCGTTGACACGCGCGCCCCGGAATGACGAGTGTGGGGAAGGTTTAGTCGCGTCGAAACACGATCGATGCCATCCAGCCGGTCGCCAGTGCCATCAGCGCTGTGACCAGACCGTAGATGATGCCATGCTGGCGCGCTGCGGTGGCGACGAACTGTTCGAAGCCGATCTTGGCGATTTCGAACGAAGTGTCGGTCTCGGTCAGCAATTCGCCGGCGGCAAACAGCTTGATCGAGATGTCGTAGCTGCCGATCGGGACTTCGGCCGGCAGCGGAATGCCGGTGCGGAACAGCGTCGGGGTGAGGAATTTCACCGCCGCGGCGTCCTCGCGATACAGCTTGCGATCTTCCAGCAGCCGGACGAAGGCTTTGCGGAATTGGTCGTCGGCGACCACGTCCGCGTAGTCGGTGCCGATCCGCTGTGTGAGCAGCACATGGCTGATGCCGAGCTGTTGCCGCCGCCGCACTTCGAGCGGCGCGATCGCATCGGTCGGCCGGTTTGAGAACACCGCCAGATAGCTCGGCACCATCAGGAATTCGCGCGAGTCGGTGTTGATCCAGATCCCGAATTTGCGCTCCTTGCGCCGCGTCACCATGCTGGAGCGCGGGCCGAGCACGGTGATCACCAGATCGTATTTGGCGGTCTCGGTGAACGCCGGATGGTCCTTCTCGATCGCGCCGAACAGCACCAGTTCGCCGCCCGAATAGTTCGGCGTGACGGTGACGCGGGCGTTGGACACCGACACAATCAGCCGCTCGGCACGCGCCGGCGCGGCGAACGGCACGAGCAGCGCCAGCAGCGCGGCGGCGACCAGCGCGCGGAGCGAGGCGGGCCGCCGCGCCATCACGCCGGCCCCAATTCACGCAAGGTGAACAGCTCAGCGGGGCGAATGCCGAGCTCGATCGCGAAACGGATGCCGACCGCCAGCACCAGCAGGCCGAGCAGCAGCCGGAGCTGTTCGCCGCGGATGCGCTGGCCGGCACGGGCGCCGAACTGGGCGCCGGCGACGCCGCCGATCATCAGGATCAGCGCCAGCACGGCGTCGACCAGATGGCTGGTCGCGGCGTGCAGCACGGTGGCGATCAGCATCGTCACCAGGGTCAGCACCATCGAGGTGCCGACCACGGTGCTGGTCGGCACCCGCAGCAGATAGATCAGCATCGGCACCAGGATGAAGCCGCCGCCGACGCCCATCACCGCGCCGATGAAGCCGATCAGCACCCCGATCGCGATCACCGGGAGCACCGACAGATAGATCTTGGAACGCTTGAACCGCACCTTGAACGGCAGCGCGTACAGCCAATTGCGGTTGCCGGAACGGCCCGCCAGCGCGACCTCGCCGCGGTTGGTACGGCGGATGGCACGGATGCCTTCGTACACCATCAAGCCGCCGACCGCGGTCAGCAGCACCACGTAGGACACCGCGATCACCAGATCGAGCTGGCCGACCGAGCGCATCAGCACGAAGAACCAGACCCCCAGCCCGGTGCCGGCGATGCCGCCGCAGAGCAAGAAGAACGCGAGCAAAGGATCGATCGCGCGGCGTCGCCAGTACGACAGCGCACCGGAGAACGATGAGGCCGCCATGTGGCTGGTGACGGAGGCCACCGCGACCGCCGGGGCGATCCCGATGAAGATCAGCAGCGGCGTCATCAGGAAGCCGCCGCCGACACCGAACATCCCGGACACGAACCCCACCGCGGCGCCCATCGCCAGCACGAGCAGGACGTTGACGGGAATATCGGCGATCGGGAGGTAAAGCTGCACGCGCGGTTCGCTTCGGAGTTCTCGCTGGCAAAACAGCAACCTCGCCGAAGCGGCAACCGGTTCGGCGTAGAGATGCTCAATGGGTCATCGGGTGCGGATCAGTCCCGCCCGGCCGGTCATCCTCGTCGTAGGATGCAGGCCGAACGACCGTCGATCCGAACCGCACGTCCTGCATAACCGAAATTAGTTCAGGCCGGGATTCCTGAATCTGTCGCGGCCGGGATTTTTTCGTCCCGGCCGTGACGTCGCCATCCAACCGGCGAACGATGAGGGGCTCAGCGCGCGGCGCGCTTGGCGGAGCTTTGCTTGCTTGCGGCGGCGGGCTCGTCCCAACCTCCGGCCGGAGCCGCCACCTTCACCGCGGCATCGGGCTGCGGTTCGGGCGTGAAGGTCTGAACCGCCAGCTTGGCGGCCGCCAGCGATTGCGGATCGAGCCGTTTGCCGACGTCGTCGCGCTTGCGGGCGGCGTCTTCGTCGCCCTGGGCGGCGGCGAGAGTGAACCATTTGTACGATTCGGCGAGGTTCTGATCGACGCCGATACCGCGGGCATAGAGGATGCCGAGGTTGAACTGGCTGTCGGTGACGCCGCGTTCGGCGGCCTTGCGGAACCAGGCGGCGGCGGTCCGATAGTTCGCGCCCTTGCTGCCGCCGTCGGCATACAGCACCGCGAGATTGTGCATGGCCTTGGCGTTGCCGCGGTCGGCGGCGGTCGAATACAGCTTGCGCGCCATATCGAGATCTTTCTTCACGCCCAGCCCCTTCTCGTAAAGGGTGCCGATCCGGAAGATTGCCGGGGTCACGCCGGCATCCGCTGCGCGCTGATACCACTTGGCCGCTTCGTCGTAATTCACCGGCACGCCCTTGCCCTCGGCATAGCGGAGGGCAACCTCGTAGGCTGCCGCGGCGTCGCCCTTGAGAGCGGCTTTGCGCAGCACCGGCCCGCCGATCGCGTCGGGCAAGCGCTCGGTTGACGGGATCGCGATGGTGCCGAATGTCTGCGGCACGCTCGGCGATGACGACGGGATCGTGCCGGTAATGTCGTTGGCGGCGGCGGTCCCTGCGGGCGCGGCCTGCGGTGCAGCCGGCGGCGTTGCCGGCGTCGGCGGGTACAGCGACTGCCGTTCGACCGGCGTCGGCGAGATCATCGACGGTGGCGGCGCAACCGGGGCGACCGCCGGCGGCGCGGCGGGTTCGGTCGGGTCGTCGTCGGTTTCGTCCTCAGGCGCGAGCTGTTTCTCGGGCGCCGAGGCCGGCGCCGACTTCGGCGCGCCGACGCTGGCGACGGGCGGAGCTTCGCCGCTGTCGAACAGCTTCATCGCCATGTGGAAGCTGGACAATACGATCACCACGACGCTGGCGCCGACCAGCAGCGATTTCACCTTGGAGCCGAGCGGCGAGCCCGGCGTGCTGCCGTCCGGATCAGGCTTGTCGCCGTCGTTCTTCGGTTTGCTGGGCTTGCCGGGCTTGCCGGGTTTCGTCTTGGCGTTGCCGGATCCGGCGGATGCGGCGGCCTGCGCGGCGCGGCGCGCCGCGGCGATGAAGCTGGTCGCATTGGCCGGTTCGGGCTGCGCCGGCGCGATGTCGCTCAGCGCGCTTTCGGACGCGGCGATCCGCTCGGACGGCGACACGCGGCCCGGCGGCTTGGTGCCGGGTTCGAGCGGATGATCCGGCGGCAACGCCGGTTCGCGCCGCGGCGGTTGCGGCGCGGCGATTACCGGCTCGACCTTGGCGGGCGGCTGCGGGCCGGCGGCCGGTTCGTGCAGATCGTGGAAAGCGCGCGGAGCGCGGGCCGGTGCGACCGGGGGCGGCTCGGCGGCGGCTTTGGCCGAACTGAATTCGCGCGGGGCTGCCGCGAACGGCTCGGCGGCCGGATTGGCCATCTGCGGCTGCGTCTGGATCGGCGTAACCACCGGCTCGGCCGGAGTGGGTGCGATCGGGGCTGCGGCGAGGAAAGCCGGCTTGGCGGGCTCCGGGGCCGGCGGTGGCACCAGCGGCGGGGCGGCACGGGCCGCACGCAGATCGCCTTCGATCATCGCCAGGCGGTCGACGACGTGGCCGAGGGTGTTGTGCACCGCCTCGAGCGAATCCTGGGTGTGGCGATCGGTCTCCGACTGGCTGAAGCGCATGTCGGAGAGTTCGCGCTTGATGGTGTCGACGAAGCTCGGATCGAACGCCAGCGCCGGATTGCGGTCGGTTTCGGCCAGCAGCGAAAACTGCGACTGCTGGCGCTCCAGCATCCGCAGAATGTCCTGCAGGCCTTCCTCGACCCGGCCGAGATTGGCGCTGCTGCCGCGCTGCTCGGTCGCGGCTTCCATCCGCTCCAGCAGATGCGCGACGCGCTGTTCGAGATGCGCGAACGCCGACCGATCGTCGTTGCCGATCGGCAGATGGTCGATCCGCTCCGACAGCGCGCGCACCGCGTTTTCGAGCTGCTCGGTGGATTCGCTGGGCGCCGGGCGCTCGCGGCTTTCCAGCGCCGCGGTCAGCGCCGAGATGCGTTGCTCCAGCGCGGCGAACGAGATGCTGTGGCTGTCGGCCTGGGCCAGTTGCTCGATCTTCTCGCCGAGCGTGTGGACGTTGGCGCTGAGCTGCGTCAGCGCTTCGTTGGAGGCGACGTTGGAGACGATGCCGCGCAGCGCGCCGATGGCGTTTTCGAGTTGCTGCACGGTGCCGGGATCGTCGGCATTGCGGACGATCATATCGATCTTGCCGCCGAGATTGCGGATCGCCTCGTCGAATCCGGCGAGCTGTTCGGCCGGTGTCAGCGAGCGCAGCGCGCCATGGATCTCGCCGAGCGCGCGTTCGATGCCGGCGATGGCCTCGCTGTCGCTGCCATTGGCGCGGCTCTCGTTGAGCCGCTGCGCCAGCGAGCGGATCTCGCCTTCCAGCGACTCGATCGCCTTGCGCGGCATCGCTTCGGTAATGGTCTGGCGGATCTCGGCAAGATCGGCGCGGAACGCCGCGATCGATTGCTCGACCTTGTCCGAGCGCTGCAGCGCGTCGATCTGGCTGGTGATCTTGTGGAGCTGCTGCTCCAGGCTGTTGAAGTCCGGCCCTGCCGGCGGGCTCATGGCCGGCGCGATCGGCGGTGCAAACGATGCCGGCTGTCGCGGCATCCGGCTGGCCGCGGCGTCGAGCTCACTCTGCCGGGCCGCGATTTCGGCGACGGCCTTGTCGAGCGCGTTGGGGTCGAGCGTCGGGGAGGGATACACATGCGCGGCGGCGCGTTCGACGCGGTCGGTCGGCGTCTGCGGCGGCACCGCGGCGGACGCGGCCGGACGCTCCGTCTGCTTCGGCTCGGTGATCCGCGCCAGGCGGGCGTCGAGCCGTGAAATCGCGTCGTTGAGCTGGCGGGCGACCGGCGGCTCGCTGCGCGCGGGCGCGCGGGACATCCGATCGATCTGGTGGGCGATGGCGTCGAGCCGTTGATGGATTTCAGCGACTTCGCTGGCGCTGCGCTCCGGCATCGCCGGACGGCCGGCGACGTGCGAGTGACCGGCGGCCGGCTGCTGCGCAGTTTCGCCGAGCTGAGCATTGATCCAGTCGGTGAGCGACATCCCGGCGCGCTTCGCGGCAGCCTCGGCCTTCTCGCGCACTGACGGCTCGATTTCCTCGATACTCCACGACACGCGATTCATGCTCTTGTCCGCACCCGAGCCGGCCCATGGCCGCGCCTGCAAACATTCCGCGTTCCGTGCCAGCGAACATCGACACGACGCGGGAGTCTGCTCCTGGGTCGACTTTTTCCCGTTAGAGTAAATAGCGGGTTAAGGATCTGGCCGGTCGGCAGAGAAACTTAACCATAGAGGCGAAAGTTCGCGTTTTCCCTGCGGTTTTCCGAGCGTCGCACGCTGCTGGAGCGCCGAATGTTACCGCCGGGCTCGCTATCCGCCCGCGCGAGTAAACAGGGCGCTCAGGTCGTCGATATCGGATTCGGTGACCGCGTTCAGCGAGGGGTTCATCACTGCGGTCTGGCCGATATAGGCCCAGTACAGGAACTCGGCCCGTGGCCGAGCCCGGCGGCTCTCGACCCCGGCCTCGATCATCAGTTTGGAGAGATACTCGACCCGCCGGGCATCGACCGAGGCGACCATTTGGGCGGCGGCCGGATCGGTCGCGGCCAGTTCGCGGATCGCGCGGTCGAGGCTCCGGTCCTCGTTGAAGGCGAGCTTCATCAGGTGAGTGAGTCGGGCCGGCCCGACGATCGCGGTGTCGATCTCGCGGAAAACCTGCTCGGTCACACGTTCCTTCCACAGCTGCAGGAGCTGGGTGCGGAAGTCGGTCGCGTCCTTGAAGTGCCAGTAGAAGCTGCCGCGCGACACCTCCAGGCCGGCCGCGAGATCGCCGACTTTGAGCGCATTGGCGCCGTGGCGGGCGAGCGTGCGCAGGCCGTGGGCGAGCCAATCCGCGCGTGTCAGCCGGTCTTTGGTATCCGAATCCATAGTGGCACCATACACGCGTGTATTGACACGGCCAAGCCACGCGATTAGATGCCATTCAGAGATGTATGGAGATGATCCGGCAGGCTGCGGTTCTGTGGCCGCTGGAAATCATCACATCGGAGGAGCGCTCGTGCACGCCATGTTGGTCCAGCGACCGATGGTCGATCTGTTCCGATCCGTCATCCCGGTATTTCGCGAAGATTTGCAGACCTGTCGGCGCATCTGCGCGCCGCGGCGTCATAGCGCTTGATGTCACGGCTGATGATGGTCGAACATCCGCTCCGCCTTGCGTCTTCGTCGCCTTCTTGTCTCGCCAATCCGGAGAACTGCTAATGGCCTTGAACGGGCTCGACGCTTGGTATGCCTTCATGAAGTCCCACGATGCAGCGGCGCTGTGGGGTCTGCTGCATCCCGATGCGGTGTTCGAAAGCCCGGTGGTTCACACCCCGCAGGTCGGTCGCGACATTGTGTTCAAGTATCTGAAGGGCGCCGAGAAGGTGCTGGGCGGACCGGGCTTCACCTATGTGGGCGAATGGCGCAGCCATAACGGCGCGGTGCTCGAATTCGAGAACGTGATCGAGGGCATCAAGATCAACGGCGTCGATATCATTACATTCGCCGACGACGGGCGTATTACCCACTTCAAGGTCATGGTAAGACCCCTGAAGGCGATCAACCTGCTGCATCGTTTGATGGGAGAACAGCTGGCGAAGCAATAAGCGCGCCGGCGACTGGTCGAATTCATCACGCCGTCGTCTGAAGTTGGTTCAGGCGGCGCATACTTCACACCTGATCCCGATCGAGAGACCCTCATGACGATCTACAAGGCCCCGGTTGAAGAAGTCGGCTTCCTTCTCAACGACGTTTTTCAGTTCGATCGCTACAACAATCTGCCCGGGTTCGCCGATGCCGCTGCCGACGTGCGCGATGCAATCATCAACGAAGCGGCGCGGCTGAGTGAAGAGGTGCTGCACCCGCTCAACGCGGTCGGCGATCACGAAGGCTGCAAGCGCAACGACGACGGCAGCGTCACCACGCCGAAGGGCTTCAAG
>NZ_QUMK01000102.1 GCF_010907035.1 Rhodopseudomonas sp. BR0M22 | reverse complement strand
TCGGATGTGTATAAGGGACAGCCCTGCGTGCGCTGGAAACACTCGCGGGCGCCGATCTGATCGCCTGCGAAGATACACGAATCACGCATCGTCTGCTCGAACGATACGGAATCTCGGCACGGCTTAAACCCTATCACGAGCACAACGCCGCGCAGGCGCGACCGAAGCTCCTCGAAACGCTGGATCGCGGCGGTTCGGTCGCTCTGGTGTCCGATGCCGGAACGCCGCTGATCTCCGATCCAGGCTTCAAGCTGGTGCGCGACGTGTACGCTGCCGGACATCAAGTAATCAGTCTGCCGGGTCCGTCCGCCGTGCTGGTGGCGCTGTCGCTCGCAGGACTGCCGACCGACCGATTTTTCTTCGACGGCTTTCTGCCGTCGAAGCAGGGCGCACGCCGGGCACGGCTCGCCGAGCTTGCGGCGATCGATGCGACGCTGGTCCTGTTCGAAGCCGGGAGCCGGATTCAGAACACGGTCCGCGACCTCGCCGAACTGCTCGGTGCGGCGCGCGAGGCGGCGATCTGCCGCGAACTCACCAAGCTGCATCAGGAGGTGCGGCGCGCGCCGCTCGGCGACCTCGCCGCACAGGCCGACACCATGGAGACCCGCGGCGAATTCGCCGTGGTGATCGCTCCGCCCGATCCGGCCGCGCAGATGATGAGCGACGACGCGCTCGACCGCTGGCTGACCGAAGCGTTGACCCGGCACAGCGTCAAGGACGCGGTCGCGCAAGCGGTCGAACTCTCCGGCCGGCACCGCCGCGAGATCTATTCCCGCGCGCTGGAGCTGGCTCGCCGCCGCGAGGCCGACGATGGCGAGCACTGATCGGTCGCAGCCTTCGGTGCTGGCGCGCATCGCCGCGTTCCGCACCGGCCTGTCCGCCGAAGCCAGCGCCGCCGAATATCTCGAGCGTGAGGGCTACCGCATTCTGGCGCGGCGCTTCAAAGCCCGTTGCGGCGAGATTGATCTCATCGCGCAATGCGGTTCTCTGGTGGCGTTCGTCGAAGTCAAGGCCCGCGGCAATATCGACGATGCCGCCTACGCGGTGACGCCGCGGCAGCAGAGCCGCATCGTGGCGGCCGCCGAGGCGTGGCTGAGCCGGCATCCCGAACACGCGATGAGCGAGCTGCGCTTCGACGCCATCCTGATCGCACCCAAAGCCGCGCCCCGGCATCTGCCGGGCGCATTCGACGCCACGCCATGAGCCCCGCTGCTTGACCGCGCCGCCGCCGCACCGCATCGTCACCGCCCTGCCAACTCCGGAACACACGACATGACACTGAAGGTCGCCGTCCAGATGGACCCCATCGCGCGGATCAACATCCGCGGGGATTCGACGTTCGCGCTGCTGCTCGAGGCGCAGGCCCGCGGCCACGAGATCTCTTACTTCACGCCGGACAAGCTCTCCCTGCGCGGCAACGACGTCGTCGCATCGGTGCAGAGCCTGAAGGTGCGCGATCAGGAAGGCGATCACTTCACGCTCGGCGAACCGACCCGCGTCGACATGCGTAGTTACGACGTCGTGCTGCTGCGGCAGGACCCGCCGTTCGATCTCGCCTACATCACCTCGACGCATCTGCTCGAGCGGATTCATCCGTCGACGCTGGTGGTCAACAATCCGGCCAGCGTGCGCAACGCGCCGGAGAAATTGTTCGTGATGGATTTCGCCGAGCTGATGCCGCCGACGCTGATCAGCCGCGACAAGGACGAGATCAACGCGTTCCGGGCCGAGCACGGCGCCGTGGTGATGAAGCCTCTGCACGGCCATGGTGGCGCCGCGGTGTTTCGGGTGCTGCCGCAGGACATCAATTTCGGCTCGCTGTACGACATGTTTGCGGTCACGTTCCGCGAGCCCTGGGTGATCCAGCGGTTTCTGCCGGAGGTGAAGCACGGCGACAAACGCATCATCCTGGTCGACGGCGAATTCGCCGGCGCGGTCAACCGCGTGCCGGCCGAAGACGACCTGCGCTCCAACATGGTGCGTGGCGGTGCGGCGGCGGCGACAGAACTGTCACCGCGCGAGCGCGAGATCTGCGCCACGCTCGGCCCGAAACTGCGCGAGCGCGGCCTGCTGTTCGTGGGCATCGACGTGATCGACGGCTATCTGACCGAGATCAACGTCACCTCGCCGACCGGAATCCGGGCGGTGGCCCGGCTCGGCGGACCGGATATCGCGGCGAAGATCTGGGATGTGATCGAAGCGAAACGAACCTGAAACCCGGCGGGACGATAATTTTTCACGATCGTGGCGGCCGGCCGCTCTTGCCAGCCGATGCCGGCGGCCGCACAACTATCAGGCTTCGTCCGTTATTCGGGTATCCGTAAGGCTTCCGAAAGAAAGCCAGCGGCGGAGTTAATCAGCAAAGATGGATTATGCAGACAGCCGCCCGTACAGCGGTTGCGAAGACGGTTGAGGCGGTCATAAGTACCAGAAGTAATGGGATCGGAGGTTCCGGTAGCATGATCGTCGGCGAAGACCAGCTTTGGGGACGGCGAGCACTGGAATTCGTCGATGCGGTCGAGAAGCTCGACGGCCCGTCGCTGATCACGCGATTCGAGGCTCTGATCGCGAGCTGCGGCTTCACCGCCTACATCATGGCCGGCCTGCCATCCAAAAGCGCCGGCCTGCCGGAACTGACGCTCGCCAACGGCTGGCCGCGGGACTGGTTCGAAATGTACGTCCGCGAAAATTTCAGCGCGGTCGATCCGGTGCCGCGCCACGGCGCCACGACGGTGCATCCGTTCGTCTGGTCGGAGGCCCCCTACGACCGCGACCGCGATCCGTCTGCGCATCGGGTGATGACCCGTGCGGCCGAGTTCGGTCTGGTCGAAGGATACTGCATTCCGCTGCATTACGACGACGGCAGCGCCGCGATCAGCATGGCGGGTAAGGAGCCCGACCTCAGCCCGGCGGCCCGCGGCGCCATGCAACTGGTGAGCATTTATGCGCACACCAGATTGCGCGCGATCGGCCGGCCGAAGCCGCCGCGCCGCAACCGGCTCACTGCGCGAGAGTGCGAAATTCTGAAATGGGCCGCCCAAGGCAAAACCGCCTGGGAAATTTCGATGATCCTCTCCATCACCGAGCGCACCGTGAAGTTTCATCTGATCGAGGCTGCCCGCAAGCTCGACGCCGCCAACCGTACCGCGGCCGTCGCCAAGGCATTAACGCTCGGATTGATCCGACTGTGACCTGTCCGTTCGGACAGTAGTTAGCATCAGGCCCGGACCGGCACAGTTCCCCTGCAGACCCACTGCAACAGGGGAATTGCCATGCAGGTTCATGTTATCCGTCGGGAGAACCGCGCGCTCTATGCCGGTCTGCTCGACACTTATTTCCGGATCCGGCACCAGATCTACGTTGTCGAGCGGGGCTGGAAAGAGCTCGAGCGGCCGGACGGCCGCGAGATCGATCAGTTCGACACCGACGACGCGGTCTATCTGATCGGCGTCGACCGCGACGAGATCGTCGCCGGCATGCGGATGGTCCCGACCACGTCGCCGACCTTGCTCAGCGACGTGTTTCCGCAGCTCTCGATTGCCGGACGCGTGCGCCGATCGGACGCCTATGAGCTGTCGCGAATCTTCGTGGTGCCACGCAAACGCGGTGAGCATGGCGGCCCCCGCGCCGAGGCGGTGATCCAGGCGGCGGCGATGGAGTACGGGCTGTCGATCGGGCTGTCGGCCTTCACCATCGTGCTGGAGACCTGGTGGCTGCCGCGACTGCTCGACCAGGGCTGGAAGGCGCGGCCGCTGGGTCTGGCCCAAGACGTCAATGGGTTCTCGACCACTGCGGTGATGGTCGATGTCGATGACGATGCCTGGCTCGGCATCTGCGATCGCCGATCGGTCCCGGGCCCGACGCTGCAATGGCAGGGCCTCGACGCTGTACGCCGTCAATCTCTCCCGGAATTCCAGGTGGTCACATGAATGCCCCGTCCAAGCCCCGCGCCGCCCGGCCGGTGGTTCTCAATGCACCCTTGAAGCAGCAGGCGGTCAGCATCGACACGCTGGCTTCCACCATCAATCGCGCGATCGAGCAGGCCGAAGAGCTCGGCATTCCGTCCGCCGTGCAACTGTTGATGATGGCCCGTCTGGAGGTCGACCTCACGGAGATCGCGCTGGAGAGCCGGCAGAGAAACAGCGCCTGACGCCGGGGAATCGGGCGGCCTCAAATCCGTCTGTTCCTGGAATGTTCTTGCGTGGCTCCGGGCCTGACGCTAGCGTCGGGCCCGAGAGAGGGCGTCATGGTCCAGCATGTGTCCACCGTGGCTTTCGAGGGCATCGAGGCGCGCGCCGTCGATGTCCAAGTCCAAGTATCACCCGGGCTGCCGGCCTTTGCGGTGGTCGGGCTCGCCGACAAGGCAGTGTCGGAGGCGCGAGAGCGGGTGCGATCGGCGCTGATCGCATCCGGCCTGGCGCTGCCGGCGCGGCGGATTACGGTCAATCTTGCACCGGCGGACCTTCCCAAGGAGGGCAGCCACTACGATTTGCCGATCGCGCTCGGGCTGATGGCCGCGATCGGCGCCATCCCGGCCGACGCCCTCGAGGGCTTCACCGTGCTGGGCGAGCTCGGCCTCGACGGCTCGATCGCAGCGGTGGCCGGCGTGCTGCCGGCCGCCATCGCCGCCAATGGCCGCGACCATGGCCTGATCTGTCCAGCCGCATGCGGCTCGGAGGCGGCGTGGGCCAGCCCCGACATTCAGGTCGTCGCGGCCAGTTCGCTGATTCAGATCGCCAACCACTTCCGGGGAACGCAGGTCCTCGGCCGGCCGCAGCCGCGGGTCCGCGATACTGAACCCTCACGGTTCGATCTGCGCGACATCAAGGGCCAGGAGAGCGCCAAGCGCGCACTCGAAATCGCCGCAGCCGGCGGGCATCATCTGTTGATGATCGGTTCGCCCGGCGCCGGCAAATCGATGCTGGCGGCACGGCTGCCGTCGATCCTGCCGCCGCTGTCACCGGCCGAGCTGCTGGAAGTCTCGATGATCGCCTCGGTCGCCGGTGAAATCCGCGACGGCGCGCTCACGGCAAAGCGGCCGTTCCGCGCGCCGCATCATTCGGCCAGCATGGCGGCGCTGACCGGTGGCGGCCTCAAGGCACGGCCCGGCGAAATCTCATTGGCGCATCATGGGGTGCTGTTTCTCGACGAGCTGCCGGAGTTCGATCCACGGGTGCTGGATTCGCTTCGCGCGCCGCTGGAAACCGGCGAGGTCGCAGTGTCCCGCGCCAACCATCGGGTGACCTATCCGGCCCGGGTGATGCTGGTCGCTGCGATGAATCCGTGCCGCTGCGGCCAAGCGTTCGAACCCGGCTTCGCGTGCAAGCGGGGCCGGGTCGAGCGGTGTATGGCCGATTATCAGTCCCGGATCTCCGGCCCGTTGATGGACCGCATCGACCTGCGAATCGAAGTGCCGCCGGTGAGCGCCACCGACCTGATGCTGCCACCGCCGGCCGAAGGCTCCGCCGAAGTCGCAGCCCGCGTCGCCCGGGCTCGCGATATCCAGCGGACACGCTACGCATCGATCGGGCTGCCGGAGATCCGAACCAATGCCGAAGCGCCGGCGGCAGTGTTGGAGACGACGGCGCGGCCCGACTCGGCCGGTCTGAAGCTGCTGCACGAAGCTGCAGAACGGATGCGATTATCGGCCCGGGCCTTTCATCGCGTCATCCGTGTCGCCCGCACGCTCGCCGATCTCGACGGTTTCGATCTGGTCGGCAGGGTGCAACTCGCCGAAGCACTGTCGTATCGGGCCCTGGCGGACGATCCCGTGCGCGCGGCGTGAGAATTCACGGTTCCTGACCCGTCGCGCCCTGCCGTTAACTGATCAGCAACCCTGCCGACAGTGCTTCCGCAGGCATCCCCCGACATTCAACCTGTTGGCAGCATCGCTCGGCGATCGTGGCACGGCGCGGGCGGCGAAACGGAAACAGCGATGCCAGGAATGCTGCGGACCAGATCGAACCGGAACGGGTCTGCCCGCGGCTCGTACCTCGGCACGGCGCTTCGCATCGGCTTTGCGTTTTCAGCCGCGCTCGGCATTGTTGTCGGCTTGGCGTACAGCAGCCGGCCGGAGATTTCGGGCTACGATCCGCACACATTCGCGATCGGGGCGAGCTTTCTGTTCGCGCTGGCCTGTTTCGGCCTGGCGATCCAAACGGCGCGGCTGCGCGTGATCCAACGTCGTTGGCGTGCTCTGGCACGCGGTCCCAAAGCATCATGGGTGCGCTCGCCGGCACTCGAAGAAACCAGCCACGCGGTCGCGGCGGAGACACGCGGTGGCCCGGCCCCGGAAGACCGCGCCAAATCACGTCTGCTGGCGATGGCGTCGCACGAAATCCGCACGCCTCTGAACGGCATCATCGGCATGAGCCGGTTGTTGCTCGATACGCCGCTCAGCCCCGAACAAGCGACCTACGCCAAGGCGGTGAAGACCTCGGGCGAAGCGCTGCTGGCGTTGACCGACGAACTGCTCGATTACTCACGGGTCGAGGCCGGCAAGATCGAACTCGACGCCAAGCCGTTCGGGCTCGGCGGGCTGATCGAGGACGTGGCCGAACTCCTGGCGCCGCGGGCACAGGCGCGCGGGCTCGAGATCGCCACCGATGTCGACGAACGGCTGCCGGCGCGACTGATCGGCGACGCGGCCCGGCTGCGGCAGGTGCTGCTCAATTTGTGCGGCAACGCCATCAAGTTCACTGAATCCGGCGGAGTGGCGCTGATCGCCGAGCCGGGCGAGCCGGGCGAATTCCGCGTGATCGTCCGCGACACCGGCATCGGAATCGCTCCCGAGGCGCAGACGCGGATTTTCCGCGCGTTCGAACAGGCCCACGCGGGCATCTCTCGTAATTTCGGCGGTACCGGCCTCGGCCTCAACATCAGCGAGCGCATCGTCACGGCGATGAACGGCCGGATCGCGCTCGACAGCGCACCAGGGCAGGGCTCGACATTCACCATCACGCTGCCGCTGGTCGCCGCCGAAGACCGCGACGCCGGCTTTGCACCGCCGGACCTGAAAGACGCGTCGGTGATGATCGTCGTTTCGCACATGATCGAAGCCTCGCTGATCGCCCGGCGCCTGTCGCGCTGGGGCGCCGAGACCTGCATCTGCGCCGATCTCACCTCCGCGACCGCGCGGTTGCCCGAGCGAAGCTGGCACACCGTGCTGATCGATCATGGGTTCGGTGCGGCCGCGATCGAGGCGCTGGCGCTGCAGGCCGTGCCGCATGCAATCCATCGGCTGGTGATGCTGACGCCAGCTGCGCGGCAGGAGCTGCTTCCGAACCTGCCGGACATGTTCACCGGCTATCTGGTGAAGCCGCTCCGCGCCGCTTCGCTCGCCGCACGGCTCGCCCCGCCGGCCGATGTCGCAGCGCCCAGCATCGCCGATGGCGATCCGCCGCCGCGAGAGCTGCCCTCCGCCGTCGCACAGGCCACACTCGCGATCCTGGTCGCCGAAGACAACGACATCAATGCGCTGCTGATTCGCGCGCTGCTCGATCGCCTCGGGCATCGGGCCGAGATCGTCGGCGACGGCCGCCGTGCCGTCGAATCGTGGGCCGCTGCTAACAAGACCGGCACGCCGTTCGATCTGGTGTTGATGGACGTGCAGATGCCGATCCTCGATGGGCTCGAGGCCGCCCGTCAGATCAGGACGATGGAAGCCGAACGCACGAGGCCGCGGGTGCCGATCCTGGCGCTGACCGCCAATACCCTGGCGGAGGATCGCGACGCCTGTTTGGACGCGGGGATGGACGGCTTCCTGGTCAAGCCGGTCGATCCAGACAGACTCGCCGAGATCCTGGCCGGCCTGAGCGCAGCACGACAAATCGCGTGACGCGGCAGGCGATTACCGACCGCCTCAGCTAACAACAAAGTCAGCGGCGATGTCATCGTCCGGCAATCATCGCGTCACATCGCTGTAGAACGGTCGTGATTGTTGGTGCGATCAGGCCGCGGCGATTCCGTTTTGGAACGGGTGCGGTCGCGAGGACGCCATGCAAACCGACCATCTCGCCCGTTCGAAAAAATTCATCAAGCTGCTGCGCCCGGAGACTGCCGGAGCCGCCGCGCAAACCGCAATTACTTGGTTCAAGCCGTCCGCGAAGCTGGCCGAGACCGGCAAGCCGATCGGCTCTCCGGCGACGCTGGGCCGCCTCGGCCCGCTCGAAGTTCGGCTGGCGCAGACCAAGCAGGACGTCAAGCGCGCCCAGAAGCTGCGCTACCGGGTGTTCTACAAGGACGGCACCGCGATCGCCGACGCGCCGACCATGCTGGCGCGGCGCGACAAGGATACGTTCGATCCGATCTGTGATCACCTCTTGGTGGTCGATCACGCCGCCAAGCCGTCGCTGAGCGGCAAGCAGCCGGTGGTCGGCACTTATCGGCTGCTGCGGCAGGACGTCGCCAATCGCAATGGCGGCTTCTACACCGAGAGCGAATTCGATATCGGCGGACTGATCAGTCGGCATTCGGAGCTGCGCTTTCTCGAACTCGGCCGCTCCTGCGTGCTGCCGCCGTATCGCAACAAGCGCACCGTCGAGCTGCTGTGGCACGGCATCTGGACTTACGTGCGCCAGCACGGCGTCGACGTGATGCTCGGCTGCGCCAGCTTCGACGGCACCGATCCGGATCGCCTGGCGCTGCCGCTGTCGTTCCTGCATCACTACGCACCGGCGCCGGAAGCCTGGCGCGCCCGCGCGCATCCGTCACGCTATGTCGAGATGAACCGGCTGCCCAAAGAGGCCGTGGATCAGAAAGCCGCGCTGCGCGAGCTGCCTCCGCTGATCAAAGGCTATCTGCGGCTCGGCGCGACGATCGGCGAGGGTGCGGTGATCGACTATCAGTTCGGCACCACCGACGTGCTGATCATCCTGCCGGTGTCGGCGATCAGCGCCCGCTACATCGAACATTTCGGCGCCGATGCGTCGCGGCACGCTGCGTAGCAGGGTTCATTCACACGACACGTCCGTCATTGCCGGGCTTGCCCCGGCAATCCATCGTCTTCGAGAAAACACATCGTCACGCGCGCTTGCGCGCGCGATGGATCCGCGGGCCTTCGCCGCGCCGAAGCGGCTTCGGCCGCGCAGGCGGGTCAAGCCCGCGGATGACGCTGAGTAACCGGCGAGGACTACAACCTTCGCAGCGCCACCGAATCCACGACGTGATCGGCGCCCTTTTTCAGGATCAGCGTCGCGCGCGGACGGGTCGGCAGGATGTTGTCTTCGAGGTTGGCGAGGTTGGTGCGTTCCCAGATCGCGATCGCGGTCGCGGTGGCCTCTTCGTCGGACAGCACCGCGTAGCGATGGAAGTACGACCGCGGATCGTGGAACGCGGTGTCGCGCAGCGCCAGAAAGCGGCGGACGTACCAGTCGCGCAGCACCGGCTCGTCGGCGTCGAGATACACCGAGAAGTCGAAGAAGTCCGACACCACCGGCACCGCCTTGCCGTCGCGCGGCAGACGCCCGGTCTGCAGCACGTTGACGCCCTCGACAATCAGGATGTCGGGGCGGTCGATCACCGTGAACTTGTTCGGCACGATGTCGTAGGTGAGATGCGAGTAGATCGGCGCCTTGACCTTGCGGCGCCCCGATTTGATGTCGGACAGGAAGCCGAGCAGAGCCGGCAGGTCGTAGCTCTCCGGAAAGCCCTTCTTCTGCAGGATGCCGGCGCGCTCCAGCACCGCGTTCGGATGCAGGAAGCCATCGGTGGTGACGAGATCGACCGTCGGGCGCGGCGACCAGCGCGCCAGCAGCGCCTGCAGCACGCGCGCGGTGGTCGACTTGCCGACCGCCACCGAGCCGGCGACGCCGATGATGAACGGCATCTTGCGCTCGACCACGCCGAGGAAGCGGCGCTGCGCGTAGTACAGCTGCTGCATCGCCGCGACATGAATCGACAACAGCCGCGACATCGGCAGATAGATCTCTTCGACTTCTCTGAGGTCGAGCCGGTCGTGCATCGAGCGGAGCGCCGCGACTTCGGCGGCATCGAGCGTCATCGGCGTGTCTTCACGCATGCTCGCCCATTCCGACCGCGAGAAAACCCGGTACGGGTTGTAGGGGTGCAGATCCGACCTTGCGTCCATCTCGCGGGCCCTTCGCCTTGGTTTTGAGTGGCGGGATTTATTGTTATTGCGGCCGCCCGGTGCGGCCGATGCCGTCAGTCGCGCTTACGCGACGCCTTTTCCTCCAAGCCCGACATCGAGGTGCGCTGCGCCAGCGCGGCCCCGACTTCCTCGAGCTTCACGCCGCGCGACTTCAACAGCACAAGCATGTGAAACAGCACGTCGGCAGTCTCGGAGATCAGATGGCCGCGATCGTTCTCGACCGCCGCGATCACCATCTCGACCGCCTCTTCGCCGAATTTCTTGGCGCAGTGTTCGGGGCCCTTATCGAGCAGCTTCTTGGTGTAGGAGCTCTCGCCGCCGGACGCCGCGCGGGCATCGACCGTCGCGGCGAGATCATGAAGGGTGAAACGGGCCATACGCTAACTCTGCCGGTTCTTGGTGCGAGAGGACCGCCCCTCGCCACGTAACGCTAGGGATCGAGCCGCATCGGCAGCCCGGCCTGGACCATATGATCCTTGGCCTGACGAATGGTGTACTCGCCGAAATGGAAGATCGAGGCTGCCAGCACCGCGGTGGCGTGGCCTTCGCGGATGCCGTCGACCAGGTGGTCGAGATTGCCGACGCCGCCCGAGGCGATCACCGGGACGCCGACGCTGTCGGCGATTGCCCGGGTCAGCGGAATATCGAATCCCGACTTGGTGCCGTCGCGGTCCATCGAGGTCAGCAGGATCTCGCCGGCGCCGAGCGACACCACTTCCTGGGCGAACTCGATCGCGTCGATGCCGGTGCCCTTGCGGCCGCCATGGGTGAAGATCTCCCAGCGGTCGCGGCCCGGCACCCGCTTGGCGTCGATCGCCACCACGATGCACTGATCGCCGAACTTCTCGGCGGCTTCCTTGACGAACTCGCGCCGCGCCACCGCGGCCGAATTGATCGAGACCTTGTCGGCGCCACTGCGCAGCAGCGTCTTGATGTCGTCGACGGTGCGGACGCCGCCGCCGACCGTCACCGGCATGAAGCAGGCTTCCGCCGTCCGCCGCACCACGTCCAGCATGGTGCCGCGGTTCTCATGAGTGGCGGTGATGTCGAGGAAACAGAGTTCGTCGGCGCCCGCAGCGTCATAGGCGATCGCCGCCTCGACCGGATCGCCGGCGTCGCGCAGGTCGACGAAGTTGACGCCTTTGACGACTCGGCCGTCCTTGACGTCGAGGCAGGGAATGACGCGAACCTTGAACATCGCGGCGTCCTTACGCGGCCTTGGCGGCGCCGATCAGCGCCAGCGCCTCAGCAGGATCGAGCCGGCCGTCGTACAGCGCCCGCCCGGCGATCGCGCCTTCGAGCTTTTTGGCGCGCGGGCTGAGCAGCGTCTTGACGTCTTCGATCGAGGCGAGACCACCCGAGGCAATCACCGGGATCGAAATCGCCTCGGCCAGCGCGATGGTCGCGTCCCAGTTGATACCTTTGAGCAGGCCGTCACGGGCAATGTCGGTGAAGATGATCGCGGCCACGCCGGCGTCTTCAAACCGCTGCGCGATGTCGAGCGCGGTCACCTGCGAACTCTCGGCCCAGCCCTCGACCGCGACGTTGCCGTCGCGGGCATCGAGACCGACCGCAACGCGGCCCGGAAACGTCTTGGCGGCTTCCTTCACCAGCGCCGGGTCGCGCACCGCGGCGGTGCCGATGATGACGCGGGCGATGCCCTTGGACAGCCAGGCTTCGATCGTCTTCAGGTCGCGGATGCCGCCGCCGAGCTGCACCGGCATCTTGATCACCTTCAGCATCGCCTCGACCGCCTGGGCGTTCATCGGCTTGCCGGCAAAGGCGCCGTCGAGATCGACGACGTGCAGGTACTGGAAGCCCTGGGCCGCAAAGCTCTGAGCCTGCGCGGCGGGATCGAGATTGAACACTGTGGCACGCGCCATGTCGCCCTGTTCGAGCCGCACGCACTGGCCGTTCTTGAGATCGATCGCGGGGAAGAGAATCATCGGAAACACTCACTCCCTCCCCCCTTGCGGGGGAGGGTCGGGGTGGGGGGTGGGCCACAAGCGCCGGGCTCGCGG
>NZ_QUMK01000101.1 GCF_010907035.1 Rhodopseudomonas sp. BR0M22 | reverse complement strand
GTGCGGGCCAGATCTTCTGCCGAGCCGCCGAATTCCATCAGCACGGCCGCTTCGTGGATCATTTCTCCGGCCTCGCGGCCGATGATGTGGACGCCGAGCACCCGGTCGGTCTTGGCATCGGCAAGGATCTTCACGAAGCCATCGGTGGTCTGATTGACCTTGGAGCGGCCGTTGGCCGTGAACGGGAATTTGCCGACCGTGTAGGCGATGCCGGCCTGCTTGAGGTCCTCTTCGGTCCTGCCGACGCTCGACACTTCCGGCGTGGTGTAGACCACGCCCGGAATGACGTCGTAGTTCACATGACCGGCCTTACCGGCGATCAGTTCGGCAACTGCGACGCCTTCATCCTCGGCCTTGTGGGCGAGCATCGGGCCACGCACCACGTCACCGATCGCGTACACGCCCTTCACACTGGTGGCGAAGTGGTCGTCGATCACCACACGGCCGCGCTCGTCGAGCGCCACCCCGGCTTCCTTCAGCCCGAGGCCCTCGGTGTAGGGGACGCGACCGATCGCGACCAGAACGACATCGGCTTCCAGCGTTTCCGGATTGCCGCCTGCCGCCGCCTCGACCTTCACGGCGAGCTTGGCGCCCGAGGTGTCGACGCCGGTGACCTTGGCGCCGAGCTTGAAGGCAAAGCCCTGCTTTTCCAGGATCCGCTGGAATTGCTTGACCACCTCGCCGTCCATGCCCGGCAGGATGCGATCGAGGAATTCGACCACGGTGACCTCGGCGCCGAGACGGCGCCACACCGAGCCGAGCTCGAGCCCGATCACGCCGGCACCGACCACGATCAGCTTGCCCGGCACCTTGTCGAGGGACAGCGCGCCGGTCGACGACACGACGCGCTTCTCGTCGATCTCAATGCCCTTGAGCTGGGCGACCGCCGAGCCGGAGGCGATCACGATCGACTTGGTGTCGACGCTGGTGGCCTTGCCGTCGGCCCCCGTCACTTCGACCTTGCCGGCGCCGAGGATCTTGCCCTTGCCGACCAGCACGTCGATCTTGTTCTTCTTCATCAGGTATTCGACGCCTTTGACGTTGCCGTCGATGCCCTGCTGCTTGAAATTCATCATCGCCGGCAGATCGAGCTTCGGGGCCGACACGCCGATGCCCATCTTGGCGAACGAATGCCCGGCCTCTTCGAATAGCTCGGAAGCGTGCAGCAACGCCTTCGACGGCATGCATCCGACGTTCAGGCAGGTGCCGCCGAGCGTAGCGTTCTTTTCCACCACCGCGACCTTGAGGCCGAGCTGAGCCGCGCGAATCGCACAGACGTAACCGCCGGGGCCGGTGCCGATGATGACGAGATCGTAGCTAGCCATAGTTCAATCCTGTGAGTTGGCGCCGACGCGACTATCGTCCCCCGGACACGTCGAGGATGGCGCTGGTGACATAGGACGCCTCGTCGGACAGCAGCCAGACGACGGCACTCGCGATTTCTTCGGCGCGCCCGACGCGCTGCATCGGGACGTTGACGCTGAGCCGATGCGCGCGTTCCGGATCGCCGCCGGAGGCGTGAATCTCGGTATCGATCAGACCGGGGCGGATCGCCGCGACGCGAATGCCTTCGCCGGCGACTTCGTGACCGAGCCCGACCGTGAACGAGTCGACCGCTCCCTTGGAGGCGGCGTAGTCCACATAGGTGTTGGGCGAGCCGAGCTTGGCGGCGACCGACGACAGATTGACGATGACACCGCCCTGGCCGCCATGCCGGGTCGACATCCGCTTGACCGCCTCGCGGGCACACAGAATGCTGCCGGTGACGTTGACCGCCATGATGCGCTGAATGCGTTCGGCCGACATTTCGTCGACCCGTGCGGTCGGGCCGACAATGCCGGCGTTGTTGACCAGCGCACCGAGCGGGCCGAAAGCGTCCGCGGCGGCAAACAGCGCCAGGATGTCCTCTTCGTGCCCGACGTCGCATTTCACCGCGATCGCCTTGCCGTTGCTGGCAGCAATCTCGGCCACCACCTCGTCGGCCGCGGCCGAATTGCTGGCGTAACCGATCACGACCTTGAAGCCGCGCTTGGCGCAGCCGAGCGCAGTGGCGCGGCCGATACCCCGGCTGCCTCCGGTGATGATGACGACACGGTCGGTCATGCGCTCCTCAGCTCAGCAAACGAATCAGCATGGCGATCAGCGCCAGCAGCGCGACGAACCAGACGATGCTGCGGGCGAACGGAATTTCGATGATGTAGAGCGGCGCGTACAAGGCGCGGGCAATCAGCCAGACCACCGACGCCGTGGCGGCATAGCCGCCGGTCTTGCCGGTGATCGCCAGCGCCAGAGCGATGCCGACGAACGCCGGGTAGGTTTCGAGCAGATTGCGGAAGGCACGGGACGCGCGGCCGGCGAACCGTCCTTTCGGGGTCCGCGGCTCGTCGCGCGGGCCGGCCTGGTAATCGCCGCCGAGCTCCATGGTGGTCGGGATCGAGGCGAGGAACATCTGCACGATCAGCAGCACCACGCTCCAGCCCAGCACCGTGATTTCGGTCGGCATCGGCTGCATCAAGGCTTCCCGCTCAAGGTATCAACGGGGGCGACGACCTCTTGAATCTGCTTTGCGAAGGTCAGAAAGAAGAGGTCCAGTCGACTCCACGCATCTGAATTGTCTAGGGCCGGAAGCAAGAAGGCGGGCTCACTTGTGGGCTTCGCTTTTGGAAGATCAAGCACCGCATCTCTGAACTTATCGAAAAATGCCAGCCGCGCTTGATCGGATTCGAATCCTGGAATTTTGGCCAACATGTACCCTGAGATCGCCACACGCCCATCTGCGCGGACATACAGGACTCGCATGTATTCGGCACTAACTCGAAAGTCGACGACAATGCTTTGGCCGACAAAATCGATCTTCGCTCCCCACGCACTCGTCAGATCGAGAAATTTCTTCAGCTGCTCGGCTGATGAAGCTCCCGGCGTGAAGATGAGAGACAGCCATTCATCCAGATTGGCGACACTCAATGTTTGGGTGGCGGACTTGCTAGCAGTGGCCCGTGAACTGGCGCCTATCAGCCTTGGAACCAGCACACGATTTGCACCATCGTAGTAAGGTTTTAGCTCAAGCGCGAGAATGCTCGCCTGGGTCAGCTGGTCATTTAGGTACTCGACAATGCGCGCCAGTTCGGCGGAGATGGCATCCGCCACGATAATCAGCCGTATTCTACCACTGCCGAGATTAGAACGAACGACCTGCCAAAACCCCTCAAGATTTGGGCTGTCTGATTGCAACAGCTTTGCCAGTTCAATGTCGGCAAGGGTACCAGATTGATTGCACGTCGCCTCGAACAACTTTGAAATGTCCGCGACCCGCCAAAAATTAGTAGCATTGGCTGCATACTCAAGAATCTGAGCCACAACTTGCCGTCTGGCTCTTGTGTCTGATGCTCGTTTAACTTCAACGAGGGTTAGCACCCCATCTTGATCAAGATAGACGTGATCGACCGACCACTGCGCTGCTCCACCTTCCTGATTGGGTATCGCCACTTCCCTGCCAACCAACACCCAACGTCGAGCGCCCTGTTCTCCGAAATCGGCGTCGGTCAGTAGCTCCGGGAAAGAGGCCAGAAGTGCCTGAAATTCATCTTCAGATCCGAAAGCCACCTGCGGCATCTTGGTGATGCCGGCACCCTTGTTCAGAATAAAAAGGCTCTGTGACAATCTAAATCCTCTCGGCGGTCTTACAGATCCAGCACCAGCCGGGCCGGATCTTCCAGGCTTTCCTTGACGCGGACCAGGAAGGTCACGGCTTCCTTGCCGTCGATCACGCGGTGATCGTAGCTCAGCGCCAGATACATCATCGGCCGGACTTCGATCTTGCCGCCGACCACCACCGGACGTTCCTGGATCTTGTGCATGCCGAGGATGCCGGACTGCGGCGCGTTCAGGATCGGGGTCGACATCAGCGAGCCGTAGATGCCGCCGTTGGTGATGGTGAAGGTGCCGCCCTGCATCTCCTCGATCTTGAGCTGACCATCGCGGGCGCGCTTGCCGAAATCGACGATGTTCTTCTCGATGTCGGCGATCGATTTGGTGTCGCAGTCGCGCACCACCGGCACCACCAGCCCCTTGTCGGTGCCGACCGCAACGCCGACGTGGTAGTAGTTCTTGTAGATCAGGTCGGTGCCGTCGATCTCGGCATTGACCGCCGGGATGTCCTTCAGCGCCTGGACGCAGGCCTTGGTGAAGAAGCCCATGAAGCCGAGCTTGGCGCCGTGCTTCTTCTCGAACACGTCCTTGTACTGTGCGCGGAGAGCCATGACGTTGGTCATGTCGACCTCGTTGAAGGTCGTCAGCATCGCGGCGGTGTTCTGAACTTCCTTCAGCCGGCGCGCGATGGTCTGGCGCAGCCGGGTCATCTTGACCCGCTCTTCGCGAGCGGCATCGTCGGCCGGCGAGGGGCTGCGGACCTGCACGGCGGCGGCGGGCTGGTTGACCGGGGTCGGCGCGGAGGCCGCCTTCTCGATCGCCGCCAGCATGTCGCCCTTGGTGACACGGCCGTCCTTGCCCGAGCCCGGCACGGTCGAGGCGTCGACGCCACTCTCGGCCGACAGCCGGCGCACCGACGGCGCCAGCGGCGCGTCGGACGGCGGGGTCTTGGCGGCAGGGGCGGCAGCCGGGGCCGGTGCTGCCGGAGCCGGCGCGGCAACGGGAGCCTTGGCGGGAGCGGCGGCCGCGGACTTGGCCGGGGCCGCGCCGTCGGTAATCTGGCCGAGCAGCGCGCCGACCGCAACAGTCTCGCCATCCTTGGCGACGATCTCGCCGAGCGTGCCGGCGGAGGGGGCCGGCACTTCGATCGTCACCTTGTCGGTTTCGAGCTCAACGAGCGGCTCGTCGACCGCGACAGCCTCGCCGGGCTTCTTGAACCAGCGGCCGATGGTCGCCTCGGTCACCGATTCGCCGAGCGTCGGAACGCGAATTTCAGTCATCGTCATCGTCCTTTTGCAGCGTCGCGGCTATGGCGCCAGCGTCCGCCCCTTTGATCCAAACTCAGGAAAAAACCGAAGGCCGCCGACCGCCGGCGGCCCGATTCGTCAACGCAACGCGTCGTCGAGGAACGCCTTGAGCTGCGCCAGATGCTTCGACATCAGGCCGGTCGCGGTCGCCGCCGAAGCGGGGCGGCCGGCGTAACGAGGCCGGCGATGCTTGGCTTCGATCTGGTTCTGCACCCACTCCAGATACGGCTCGATGAAATGCCAGCCGCCCATGTTGCGGGGCTCTTCCTGACACCACACCAGCTCCGCATCCTTGAACCGTGACAGCTCGTGTACCAGCGTCTTGAGCGGCACCGGATAGAGCTGCTCGACGCGCAGCAGATAGACGTCGTCGATGCCGCGCTTTTCGCGCTCGTCGTAGAGGTCGTAGTAGACCTTGCCGGAGCAGACCACGACGCGGCGAATCTTGGCGTCCGCCACCAGCCTGGTCTTTTCGTCCGGCTGCGTCTGCGCGTCATCGAGCAGGATCCGGTGGAAGCTGGTATCGGACCCGAGTTCGTCGAGCCGCGACACGGCGCGCTTGTGCCGCAGCAGCGACTTCGGCGTCATCAGGATCAAGGGCTTGCGGATCTCGCGCTTGAGCTGACGGCGCAGCACATGGAAGTAGTTGGCCGGGGTGGTGGGGTACACCACCTGCATGTTGTCTTCGGCGCACATCTGCAGATAGCGTTCGAGACGCGCCGACGAGTGCTCCGGCCCCTGCCCCTCGTAGCCGTGCGGCAGCAGGCAGACCAGGCCGGACATGCGCAGCCACTTGCGTTCGCCCGACGAGATGAACTGGTCGAACAGCACCTGCGCGCCGTTGGCGAAATCGCCGAACTGGGCTTCCCACAGCGTCAGCGCATTCGGCTCCGCCAGCGAGTAGCCGTATTCGAAACCGAGCACCGCTTCTTCCGACAGCAGCGAGTTGATCACCTCGTAGTGGCCCTGATCGGGCGACAGGTGGTTGAACGGGGTGTAGCGGGTCTCGTCTTCCTGATCGATCAGCACCGAATGGCGCTGCGAGAAGGTGCCGCGCTCCGAGTCCTGTCCGGACAGACGGATGCGATGGCCTTCCAGCAGCATGGTGCAGAACGCCAACGCCTCGCCGGTCGCCCAGTCGATGCCGTTGCCGCTGTCGATCGCCTTGGCGCGGTTCTCCAGGTAGCGCTGCACGGTGCGGTGCAGCCGGAAACCTTCCGGCACCTTGGTGATCTTGTGGCCGATGTCCTTGAGGGTCGGCAGGTCGACGCCGGTGATTCCGCGCCGCGGCTCTTCTTCCTGGTCGGCGAACTTGAAGCCGGCCCATTTGCCGTCGAGCCAGTCGGCCTTGTTCGGGCGATAGCTGGACGCTGCCTCGAACTCGGCGTCGAGCCGGGCGCGCCAATCGGCTCGTGCCTTGTCGACTTCGCCTTCGGTGATCACGCCGTCAGCGATCAGCCGCTTGGAGTAGATCTCCAGCGTGGTCGGATGGCCGGCGATCTTGCGATACATCATCGGCTGGGTGAACGACGGCTCATCGCCTTCGTTGTGGCCGTGACGCCGGTAGCAGAACATGTCGATGACGACCGGCTTGTGGAACTTCTGCCGGTACTCGACCGCGATCTTGGCAGCGAACACCACCGCTTCCGGATCGTCGCCGTTGACGTGGAAGATCGGCGCGTCGATCATTTTCGCTACGTCGGAGGGATATGGCGAGGACCGCGAGTAGCGCGGATAAGTGGTGAACCCGATCTGGTTGTTGACGATGAAGTGGATCGAACCGCCGGTACGGTAGCCCTTCAGGTCGGACAGCGCGAAGCACTCGGCGACCACGCCCTGGCCGGCGAACGCAGCGTCGCCGTGCATCAGCAGCGGCAGCACCGAAACCCGCTCCTCGGGCAGATCGCCGTGCTGGTCCTGCTTGGCGCGGACCTTGCCGAGCACCACCGGATCGACGATTTCGAGATGCGACGGGTTCGCGGTCAGCGACAGATGGACCTTGTTGTGGTCGAACTCGCGGTCCGACGAGGCGCCAAGATGGTATTTGACGTCGCCCGAGCCTTCGACTTCGTCGGGGTTGGCCGAACCACCCTTGAACTCGTGGAACAGCGCCCGATGAGCCTTGGCCATCACCTGGGTCAGGACGTTGAGGCGGCCGCGGTGCGGCATGCCGAGCACGATTTCGCGCACGCCGAGATTGCCGCCGCGCTTGATGATCTGCTCCAGCGCCGGGATCAGCGCTTCACCGCCGTCGAGGCCGAACCGCTTGGTGCCGGTAAACTTCAGGTCGCAGAACTTCTCGAAACCTTCGGCTTCGATCAGCTTCATCAGGATCGCGCGCCGGCCCTCGCGGGTGAAGCTGATTTCCTTGTCCGGACCTTCGATCCGCTCCTGCAGCCAGGCCTTCTGCGCACCGTTGGAGATGTGCAGAAACTCGATGCCCATGGTCTGGCAGTAGGTGCGCTCGCAGATTGCGACAATGTCGCGCAACGAGCCGTATTCGAGACCAAGAACGTGATCGAGGAAGATCTTGCGGTCGAGATCGGCCTCGGTGAAGCCGTAGGACCGGATGTCGAGCTCTTCATGATCGCGCGCCGGCGACAGGCCGAGCGGATCGAGCTTGGCGTGGAAATGGCCGCGCATGCGGTAGGCGCGGATCAGCATCAGGGCACGGACCGAATCGCGGGTCGCCTGCAGCACGTCGGCTGAGGACAGCTCGACGCCGCGGCTCTGCGCCTTGGCCTGCAATTTCTGACTGACGGTCTTTTCGACCTGGTTCCAGTTGCCGTCGAGCGCCGAGGTCAGCTCGTCCCGCGGAGTCAGGGGCCAGTTCGCCTGCTCCCAGGACGGTCCCTCGGCGTTCTTCTGGATGTCGGCAGGGCTGTCTTTCAGACTCTGGAAGAATGCCTGCCAGTCGGCATCGACCGAAGACGGATCGGTTTCGTAGCGGGAGTAGAGATCGTCGATATAGGTAGCGTTGGCGCCCTGCAGAAAAGACGAGAGGGCGAAAGCGGCATTCGCGTCCTGGCGAGACATGATTGCGTCCTGATTATGAGATCGCGACTTAATCGCGATAAACCGATCCAGTTACTGGATCAGCAACATAGTGCACCTTTTATCCTATTCTAGGGAAATGTAAGCTCGGAACGACACAAGCTTTGAATTCCAGCTTCAAGTTTTCGCGCGCAGTCAGGCAGGATGCTCGTGGGTGTGCGCGGGACTGCCGGCATTGCCGTCGTCCCAGCGCATCAGTGGACGCGTCGGCGATCGGCGCGCGATTTCGACGAAGCCGAGTTTAGCGAAGGTTGCGGGCGTGCCGACAAAGCCCTCGGCCGAACTTTTTGCCGCCTCATTGGGACAGGCTTCGACGCAGGACGCGCCGCAGGCGATGGCGTGGTCCACCGCCGCCTTGATCAGCCGAGCCGTGAGGCCGCGACGCCGGCAACCGACCCGGACGTACAGGCACGAAATGAACCAGTTGGCTCCGACCGGACGGTCGGGCAGCGGCGCGGCAACACGCGACCGCATCAGAACCGGATAGGCGCTCCGGGGCGCCACCGCACACCAGCCGACCGCCCGCCCCCCATCGATCGCCAAAATGCCGGGCGGCTGTTCCGAATCTGCCAGACGGTGCAGCGCGGCTTTGCGCGCGGCCTTGCCCATGGCGGTGAACTGGCTGCGGCTGACCCGCCACCACATGCACCAGCAACCGCTGTCCGCCCCTCGCTCGGCTCCAAACAGATCTTCCAGCAGAGGCCAAGTCGTCAAAGACAGCGGCAGGAAACGCAGCTCGCGAAAACCCGTCATGCCCTCCCCCGATGCTGGTCGGCCCCGACCATCGGCGGCGTAACGTGCAGATCAGATCTCGGAGCGGAGGTTCACGACGATCCGCACGGCCTTGCCGGTCATGGCGACCAGCAAACGAAAGCCTCGGTTCTGAGTCAATCAGAACCGAGGCTTTGCGATGAACGGGCTGCTATGGGCGTCTCGCCGCGGCCTAAAGAGCGGCGACCGCTCGGCTGCTCAGCGTTTCAGCACCTCGACCAGCGTCTTGCCGAGCCGCGCGGGCGACGGCGACACGGCAATGCCGGCCGCTTCCATCGCGGCGGTCTTCGAGGCCGCATCGCCCTTGCCGCCCGAAATGATCGCGCCGGCGTGGCCCATGCGGCGACCGGGAGGAGCGGTGACGCCGGCGATGAATCCCACCGTCGGTTTCTTGCGGCCGCGCTTGGCCTCGTCGATCAGGAACTGGGCGGCGTCTTCTTCGGCCGAACCGCCGATCTCGCCGATCATGATGATCGAGGTGGTCTTGTCGTCGGCCAGGAACATCTCCAGCATGTCGATGAACTCGGTGCCCTTGACCGGGTCGCCGCCGATGCCGACCGCGGTGGTCTGACCAAGGCCCTCGGCCGAGGTCTGGAACACCGCCTCATAGGTCAGCGTGCCGGACCGCGACACGATGCCGACCGAGCCCGGCTTGAAGATGTTGGCCGGCATGATGCCGATTTTGCATTCGCCGGCAGTCATCACACCGGGGCAGTTCGGTCCGATCAGCCGCGACTTCGAGCCGTTCAGCGACCGCTTCACCCGCACCATGTCCAGCACCGGGATGCCCTCGGTGATGCAGACGATCAGCGGGATCTCGGCGTCGATCGCCTCGCAGATCGCGTCCGCAGCGCCCGGCGGCGGCACGTAGATCACCGACGCGTCCGCACCGGTCTTTTCGCGCGCTTCGCGCACCGTATCGAACACCGGCAGGCCGAGATGGGTCGAGCCGCCTTTGCCCGGCGAGGTGCCGCCGACCATCTTGGTGCCGTAGGCGATCGCCGCCTCGGAATGGAAGGTGCCGTTCTTGCCGGTGAAGCCCTGGCAGATAACGCGGGTATTGCTGTCGATCAGAATGGACATGGTCGGTGATGCTTTCGCGGTCGAACGGGATGGTCGGAGGCAGTGTCAGAGGCCGACAAGCGGCCTCAGGCTCCCTTCACGGCGGCGACGATCTTCTGCGCGGCGTCGTCGAGATTGTCGGCGGGCAGCACGTTGAGGCCGGAATGCTTGATGATCTTCTTGCCGGCTTCGACATTGGTGCCTTCGAGGCGAACCACCAGCGGCACGTCGAGACCGACTTCCTTCACCGCCGCGACCACGCCTTCGGCGATCACGTCGCACTTCATGATGCCGCCGAAGATGTTGATCAGGATGCCCTTCACGTTCGGATCGGCGGTGATGATCTTGAACGCCGCCGTCACCTTCTCCTTGCTGGCGCCGCCGCCGACATCGAGGAAGTTGGCCGGGCTCATGCCGTACAGCTTGATGATGTCCATCGTCGCCATCGCCAGGCCGGCACCGTTGACCATGCAGCCGATCGTGCCGTCGAGGGTGACGTAGTTGAGGTCGTACTTCGACGCTTCGATTTCCTTGGCGTCTTCCTCGGTCTCGTCGCGCAGCGCCTGGATGTCGGCGTGGCGATACAGCGCGTTGCCGTCGAACGAGATTTTGGCGTCGAGGCACTTCAGATCGCCCTGCTTGGTCAGCACCAGCGGGTTGATCTCGAGCATGTCCATGTCTTTGGCGACGAAGGCGGCGTACAGCTTGGCCACCATTGCCTCGGCCTGCTTGGCCTGCTCGCCCTTCAGGTTCAGCGCCTTGGCGACGGTGCGGCCGTGATGGCCCATGATGCCGGTCGCCGGATCGACCGTGAACGACACGATCTTCTCAGGGGTCTCGTGAGCGACGTCTTCGATCGACATGCCGCCCTCGGTGGAGACTACGAAGGAAATCCGCGAGGTGGCGCGATCGACCAGCAGCGACAGGTAGAACTCCTTGTCGATGTCCGAGCCTTCCTCGATGTAGAGGCGGTTGACCTGCTTGCCGTCGGGACCGGTCTGCACCGTCACCAGCGTGGCGCCGAGCATCTGCTTGGCGAAATCCTTGACCTCGTCGATCGACTTGGCGAGGCGGACGCCGCCCTTGTCACCGGCCGAGGCTTCCTTGAACTTGCCCTTGCCGCGACCGCCAGCGTGGATCTGGCTCTTCACCACCCAGACCGGACCGCCGAGCTGCTTGGCAGCGGCTTCCGCCTCGGACGCCTTGAAGATCGGGAAGCCGTGACCCACCGCCACGCCGAACTCGCGCAACACCGCCTTGGCCTGGTATTCGTGAATATTCATGGAATTGCCCTTCGCCAGATCGCATCCAGCCGATTGAACCGCGACGCTGCGCCGGCCCTCAGTGAGCCGGCGCAGTCAGTTTCGTTAGACGTTCCTCAGCGACCGAGCAGATCGGGCGCAATCTTCTTGCAGGCGTCGACCAGACCCTGAACGGCAGCGACCGACTTGTCGAACGCTTCCTTGTCCTTGCCGGCCAGTTCGATTTCGACGATGCGCTCGACGCCCTTGTCGCCGATCACCACCGGCACGCCGACATACATGTCCTTGACGCCATATTCGCCATTGAGGTGAGCCGCAACCGGCACCACCCGCTTCTTGTCCTTCAGATAGCTCTCGGCCATCGCGATCGCCGACGCCGCCGGCGCGTAGAACGCCGAGCCGGTCTTCAGCAGGTTGACGATCTCGGCGCCGCCGTTGCGGGTGCGGTCGACGATCTCGTCGAGGCGAGCCTGCGAGGTCCAGCCCATCTTGATCAGGTCGGGCAGCGGAATGCCGGCGACGGTCGAGTACTTCACCAGCGGCACCATGGTGTCGCCGTGACCGCCGAGCACGAAGGCGGTGACGTCCTCGACCGAGACGTTGAATTCGTCGGCCAGGAAGTAGCGGAACCGCGCCGAGTCGAGCACGCCGGCCATGCCGACGACCTTCTTGGCCGGCAGGCCCGAAGCCTTCTGCAGCGCCCAGACCATCGCGTCGAGCGGGTTGGTGATGCAGATCACGAACGCGTCGGGCGCGTACTTCTTGATGCCGGCACCGACCTGCTCCATCACCTTGAGATTGATGCTGAGCAGATCGTCACGGCTCATGCCCGGCTTGCGCGGCACGCCGGCGGTGACGATCACCACGCGGGCGCCTTCGATCGCCTCGTAGGAATTGGCACCCGTCAACTTGGAGTCGAAACCGTCGACCGGCGACGACTCGGCGAGATCCAGCGCCTTACCCTGCGGCACGCCCTCGGCGATGTCGAACAGCACCACGTCGCCGAGCTCCTTCAGCCCGATCATATGTGCCAGCGTACCGCCGATCTGGCCGGAGCCAATCAAAGC
>NZ_QUMK01000100.1 GCF_010907035.1 Rhodopseudomonas sp. BR0M22 | reverse complement strand
GTCGGCGCCTCAGTCGGCTTCTCGCCGGTGGCTACGGTGCCGGTGAAGTTCATCGCCCAACGCGCCGGCACGGTGTTCCCCCCGGCCGACCTGTTCGTGCCGGACCACGCCGGCAGCCCGCCGTTCCGGCCTCCTCGCGTCTGATCTCTCGCTGACCGCCGCGCGAGCGTTTCGCCCGCGCCGATAAATGCTGCGTGCCGTTCGGCCGCGGCACGAGATCAGACACGTTTGGAGAATATGATGACTGCGAAATTCAGCACCGCCGCGGCCTGCGCCGCCGCGCTCACTCTGTTTGCGAGCGCCGCAATGGCCGGCGCGGGCGACTACGCCTTCGAGGCCACCAAGGCCGAAATGAAGAAAGGCGACGACGTCACCGTCGCGATCCGCCTCACCCACAAGACCACCGGCAAGCCGGTGGAAGGTGCCGTGATCTTCAAGACCCGCGTCGACATGGCACCGGACAACATGGCCGACATGGTGTCGCCAGTGACGGCGCTGCCGTCGCCGGAGCCCGGCGTGTACGCCTTCAAGACCGACCTGCCGATGGCGGGCCGCTACCTGATCACGCTGTCGGCGAAGGTCCAGGGCGAGCCCGAGACCGTCACCGGCAAGGTGATCGTCAAGGCGTTCAAGTAGGCGCAAGCGGCGCCGCAAGCCGCGGCGCCGTCGTCCCTCACTTCTCCCGACAATCGAACTGCGCCCTCGCGGCGCGCGACGGTGCACGTCATGGCTACACTGCTCTCACCATTCCTGCTGCTTCTGATCGGACTCTGTCTCGCGGCGCCTGCCGCGGCTGACGAGCGGTCGCCGCTGTACTACCGCGATCCATCCGGCGCGCCGCGCTGGTCGGCCGTGCCGGCGACCGACGCCCAAGGCCGCGCTTTTCTGCCGGTCTACGAAGCGGACGAGCCCTCGGTGCAACCGGCGCCGAAGCCGGCGCCCGATCTAACCCGCAAGATCCTGTACTACCGCAACCCGATGGGGTTGCCGGACATCTCCAAGGTGCCGAAGAAAGACTCGATGGGGATGGACTACGTCCCGGTCTATGAGGGCGAGGACAGTGCGGACGGCACGGTCAAGCTCTCCCCCGGCAAGATCCAACGCAGCGGCGTGAAATCCGAACCGGCCGAACGCCGCGCCCTCCATGTGCTGGTGAAGGCGCCGGGCGTGATCCAGCTCGACGAGCGCCGCGTCTCGGTGATCGCGATGCGCAGCGAGAGCTTCATCGAGAAGATCGCCGACGTCACCACCGGCAGCTTCGTCAAAGCCGGGCAGCCGCTGATGCAGATCTACAGCTCGGCAATCGCGTCGGCTGCCGCCGAATATCTGTCGACCATCAACTCGAAGACCACCGGCACGATCGAGGCGTTCGGCCGAGGATCGCGGCAGCGGCTGGTTAATCTCGACGTGCCCGAGGAAACCATCGCCGAGATGGATCGAAAGCGGACCGCGCCTGTGCGCGTGCAGTGGCGTGCACCACGCGACGGCATCGTCCTGGAGCGCAACGCCACCGAGGGCATGCGCGCCAATGTCGGCGATGTGCTGTTTCGGATCGCTGACATCTCAACGGTGTGGGCGCTGGTCGACGTCGCTGAACGCGATCTCGGCTCTCTCGCTGTCGGCCAGAAGGTAACGATCCGGGCGCGCGCCTTCCCGGATCGCGCGCTGTCCGGAACGATTGCGGTGATCTATCCGCAGGTCAATCGCGACACCCGCACCACGCGGCTGCGCGTCGAATTGGCAAACCCGGACCTGAAGCTGCTGCCGGACATGTATGTCGATGCCGAGATCGACATCGCCGGCAATGCACCGGCGCTGACGATCCCCACTTCCGCCGTGCTCGATAATGGCAGCCGCCGCATCGTGCTGGTGGACAAGGGCGACGGCCGGTTCGAGCCGCGGACGGTGACGCTCGGGCGACGAGGTGAAGGCGTCGTCGAGGTCAAACACGGCATCGACGAAGGCGAGGCAGTGGTCACCTCCGCCAACTTCCTGATCGACGCTGAGAGCAATCTGAAGGCCGCGCTGAAGGGCTTTGCCGACGGAGCGAACGCTCCCACCACCGAGCCGCAGGCGTCGTCTCAAAATCGCGCACACGACCACGCCGGAGCCCAGCCATGATTGCCCGGATCATCGCCTGGTCGGCACGCAACCTGTTGCTGGTGCTGTTCGGCACCGGCTTTGCGGCAGCCGCGGGCCTCTACGCCCTGCTGCATCTGCCGCTCGACGCGATCCCCGATCTCTCCGATACTCAAGTCGTCGTCTACACTGAATATCCCGGGCAGGCGCCGCAGGTGATCGAGGATCAGGTCACCTATCCGCTCACCACCGCAATGCTCACCGTGCCGAAGTCGAAAGTGGTGCGCGGCTTCTCGTTCTTCGGCGTGTCGTTCGTCTATGTGATCTTCGAGGACGGCACCGACATCTACTGGGCGCGGTCGCGGGTGCTGGAATTCCTCAACGGCGCCGCCTCACGCCTGCCGGCCGGCGTCGCGCCGAGCATCGGCCCGGACGCCACCGGCGTCGGTTGGGTCTATCAGTACGCGGTGATGTCGAAACAGCTGAACCTTGCCGACACCCGCTCGATCCAGGACTGGAATCTGCGCTTTGCGCTGGCCAAGGCCGAAGGCGTCGCCGAGGTCGCCAGCATCGGCGGCTTCGTCAAGCAGTACAATGTGGTGCTCGATCCGCAGCGGATGCGTGACCGCGGCATCACGATGGCGCGTATGCGCGAAGCGATCCGCGCCTCGAACGCCGACGTCGGCGGCCGCACTGTCGAGCTGTCGGAATTCGAATACGTGATCCGCGGCAAGGGCTACATCAAGGACATCAACGACCTCGGCAACATCGTGCTGAAGGCCAGCGGCGGCACGCCGGTGCTACTGAAGGACGTCGCGCGGGTCGAGCTCGGCCCCGACGAGCGCCGCGGCATCGCCGAGCTCAACGGCGAAGGCGAAGTCGCCAGCGGCATCGTGCTACAGCGCTTCGGCGTCAACGCGCTCGACGTCATCGAGCACGTCAAGAAGCGATTCCAGGAGATCGCCAGCAGCCTGCCGAAGTCGGTCGAAATCGTTCCGGTGTATGATCGCTCGACACTGATCTACAGCGCGATCGATACGCTGAAGCACACGCTGCTGGAAGAGAGTCTGGTGGTCGCCGTGGTGTGCATCGTTTTTCTGCTGCACGTCCGCAGCGCGCTGGTGGCGATCCTGATGCTGCCGGTCGGCGTGCTGATGGCGTTCGCGGCGATGAAGCTGCTCGGCCTCGGCTCCAACATCATGAGCCTCGGCGGCATCGCGATCGCGATCGGCGCCATGGTCGACGCCGCGATCGTGATGATCGAGAACGCCCATAAGCACCTGGAGCGCGCCGAGCTGGGCAAATCGCGCGTCGCGATCCTGATCGAGGCAGCCTCCGAGGTCGGACCGGCGCTGTTCTTCAGTCTCTTGATCATCACCGTTTCGTTTCTGCCGATCTTCACGCTGGAATCGCAGGAGGGGCGGCTGTTCGGACCGCTCGCCTTCACCAAGACGTTCGCGATGGCGGCGGCGGCGCTGCTGTCGGTGACGCTGGTGCCGGCGCTGATGGTGATCTTCGTCCGCGGCAGGATCGTGCCGGAGCACCGCAACATCATCAACCGCGCGCTGATCTGGATCTATCGTCCGGTGATCCGCGGCGTGCTGCGCGCCAAGACGCTGGTGATCGTGCTGGCATTGGTGGTGCTCGGCGTCTCGATCTGGCCGGCACGCCAACTCGGCACCGAGTTCATGCCTGCGCTCGACGAAGGCACGCTGCTCTACATGCCGACCACCCTGCCCGGCCTGTCGATCACCAAGGCCGCCGAGTTGCTGCAGATGCAGGATCGCATCATCCGCGGATTTCCCGAAGTCGCCTCGGTGTACGGCAAAGCCGGCCGCGCATCGACTGCGACCGACCCGGCGCCGACCGAGATGTTCGAGACGGTGATCAATCTCAAGCCGAAGGAGCAATGGCGCGACGGCCTGACCACCGACAAGCTGATCGCCGAGATGGATAAGGCGCTGCAATTCCCCGGCGTCTCCAATGCCTGGACAATGCCGATCAAGGCGCGGATCGACATGCTGTCGACCGGCATCCGCACCCCGGTCGGCGTCAAGGTGATGGGCACCGATCTGGCCGAGATCGACCGCCTCGCCAAACAGGTCGAACAGGTGCTGAAGACGGTTCCCGGCACATCCTCGGCCTATGCCGAACGCACCATCGGCGGCTACTACCTGGAGATCGTTCCGGATCGATCGGCTCTGGCGCGCTATGGGCTGGCGATCCAGGACGTGCAGGACACCATCGCCACCGCGCTCGGCGGCCAAACGGTGACCACGACGGTGGAAGGCCGGCAGCGCTTCACCGTCAACATGCGCTATCCGCGCGAGCTGCGGGACGATCCGCAAGGAATCGCCCGCGACGTGCTGGTGCCGCTGCCGGCCGGCGGCGCCGTGCCGCTCGGCGAGGTGGCGACGGTGAAGCCGGCGCGCGGCCCGACCGCGATCCGCACCGAGAACGGTCAGCTCGCGACCTACATCTATGTCGATATCCGCGACCGCGATCTGGGCGGCTACGTCGCAGATGCCAAGCAGGCGGTGCAGGCGGGCGTGAGCTTCCCGCCCGGCACCTACGTGACCTGGAGCGGACAGTACGAGTATCTCGAACGTGCCACCGCACGGCTGAAGATCGTGGTGCCGGTCACGCTCGCGATCATCTTCCTGTTGCTGTACCTGAACTTCCGCTCGCTGACCGAGACGCTGATCGTGATGCTGTCGCTACCGTTCGCGCTGGTGGGCGGACTTTGGCTGATGTGGGGGCTCGGCTTCGACCTTTCGGTGGCGGTGGCGGTCGGCTTCATCGCGCTGGCCGGCGTCGCCGCCGAGACCGGCGTCGTGATGCTGATCTATCTCGACCATGCGCTCGCCGCCGCCAAGGCGAAATGCGTGGCCGAGGGCCGGAGCCTGACGCAGCGCGATCTGCAGGGTGCGATCATGGAGGGCGCGGTCGAGCGCGTCCGGCCGAAGATGATGACCGTGGTGGCGATCATGGCCGGCCTGCTGCCGATCCTGTGGAGCAGCGGCACAGGATCGGAGATCATGCAGCGGATCGCAGTGCCGATGATCGGCGGCATGGTGTCGTCGACGCTGCTGACGCTGATCGTGATCCCGGCGATCTACGGGCTCATCGAAGGGTTCAAACTGAACCGCACCGCGAGCCGCCGCACCGCGGGAGCCGCGCTGCTGCCGGGAGAATAATCTCCCGGCAGCAGTCTCTATGGCTTTACGACACAGACGCCGGCCGCGGCTCGGGGCCGCGGCGGCGCAGGCCGCGCCAAGCCCGCTCGGCGAGCGGCAACAACCCGCGCGGGGTGGCGAGGATCACCACGATCACGACAACGCCATAGATGAAGTAGTGCAGCCCCGGCACCGCGCCGCCGAGCTGGCCGCGCAGCACCTCGCCGAGCGGCACCAGCAGCAGCGCACCGAGCGCCGGACCGAAGGGCCGGCCGAGCCCACCCACGGTAGCGAACAGCACGATCTCGATGGTGATGGTCGGCGTCGCCAGCAGATACGGATCGGCGAAAGTGAGGTAGCGCACATAGCAGGTGCCGACGATCGAGGTCAGCACCGCTGAGATCGTCATCGCGGTGATCTTGTGGCGCAGCACGTTGACGCCGATCGCCTGCGCGGCCTTCTCGTTATCGCGGATCGTGCGCAAATAGTAGCCGAGCGGCGCGTTGAGGATTGCGACGTTGACCAGCACGATGATCGCCGCCAGCCCGAGCATCACCCAGAACGCGCCGTGGCCGCCACCGAACTGGAACGCCAGGAGGTCGCCGGTGTCACGCGGCAGCAGCAGGCCCGAGGCGCCACCGAGGAATTCCCAGCCCTCGACAATGATCGCCCCCATCTCGGCGAACGCCAGCGTGATCAGCACGAACGACAAATGGCCGAGCTGGAACCGGAAATCGATCCAGGCGATCATCGCGCCGAGCGCGCCGGAGATCGCGGCGGCAATCACCAGCCCCGCCCACATGTTGATGCCGAACTTGAGCAGCAGCGCCGTCGACAGCATCGCGCCGGTGCCGATGAACAGGCTGTGCGCCAGCGAGATCTGGCCGGCCATGCCGCCGACGATGTTCCACGCGGACGCCAGCGCCACATAGACCAGCGCCAGGGTCAGAAGATGCAGATGGTAGCTGTTCAGTACCAGTGGCAGGCAGGCCGCGACGGCCAGCACGCCCCATAGCCAAGGCGACGCCAAGGTCTGGTAGAAGCCCTTGCCGATCATGACGTCCTCCAGGTCAGGCCCTGCGGCCGGAACAGCATGATCAGCACGAAGATCGCATAGGGCACCAACCGCCCGAGCGTATCCGACACGTAGATCTGGCCGAACGCTTCAGAGAGGCCGATCACCAACCCGCTCAGCATGATGCTGACGAAATTGGTCATGCCGCCGAGCACCACGACCAGCAGCGTGATCACCGTGTACTGCAGGCCCTGCGTCGGCGTGATCGGCGTGCCCGGCAGCAGCAGCGCCGCGGCGACCGCGAGAATCCCGACGCCGATCGCGAAGGTGACGACCTGGACACGGCCGACATCGACGCCCATCAGCGCCGCGGCGCGGGCATTCTGGTGCACCGCGCGGATCGAGCGGCCGAAATCGGTCGAGCGCAGCATCACGTACAACCCGATCGCCATCGCGAAAGCGACGACGAACGCGATCAGATGCGGCAGCCGCAACACGACATCGCCAAGGATGATCAGCTTGGATTCGACGATCGACGGCGTCCGCGCCGGCTGTCCGCCGAACACCATCAGGATGCCGTTCTGAATCACCAGGCTGAGGCCGAGCGTGAGCTGCACGATCATCAGGAACTGGTGCCCGGCCATCGGCCGTAACAGATAGCGGTAGACCAGGCCGCCGATCAGCGCCATCACCGGAATAGTGATCAGCGCCGACACGTAAGGATCGAGCGCGAATGCCGAGAACAGTGCCAGCGACATGAACATCGCCAGCGAGATGAAGTCGCCATGGGCGAAGTTGACGATGCCGGACACGCCGTACACCAGCCCCATGCCCAGCGCCAGCAGCCCGTAGGTGCTGCCGATCAGAACGCCTTGCGCCAAGGCCTGCCAGAACTCGCTCACATCATTCTCCTCACAGCCCCAGATAGGCCTGCCGCGTGCGCGGGTCGTTCTTTACAATGTCTGCGTCGCCTTCGACCGCGATCTGCCCGCGCTCGAGCACGTAGCAGCGCTGGGCGTGGCGTAGCGTCAGATTGAGATTCTGCTCGACCAGCAGCATGGTCAGACCATCCTTGTGCAGCTTGTCGATGATCTCGAAAATGTACTGCACGAACAGCGGCGACAGGCCGAGCGACGGTTCGTCCAGCATCAGGATGCGCGCTTCCGCCATCAGCCCGCGGCCGATCGCCAGCATCTGCTGCTCGCCGCCGGACAGCGTGCCGGCAGCCTGCGTCAACCGCTCCTTCAGCCGCGGAAACAGTTCGAGCACCTTTTCCATCTGCGCCGGCCGATGCGGCCGTGCGCGATCGCAGAAACCGCCGAGCAGCAGGTTCTCGCGGATGCTCATCTCCGGGAACACCAGCCGCCCTTCCGGCACCTGGATGATGCCGAGCTCGACGCGTTCGCGCGCGGTGGCGCGGGTGACGTCCTGGCCGTCGAACACGATGCGGCCAGCCATCGGCTGCACAATCCCCGACAGACAGTTGATCAGCGTGGTCTTGCCGGCATTGTTGGCGCCGAGCAGGCCGACGATCTCGCCGGCCGCGAGCCGCACCGAGACGTCGCGCAGCATCGGCGTGCCGCCATAGCCGGCGACCAGCCCTTCGACCTCAAGCATCGAGGTGCTCTCCGAAATATGCGTCGATGACTCGTTGGTCCTTGATGATCTCGTCCGGCGTGCCTTCGCCGATCTTCTCGCCGAAATTGATCACCACCATCCGGGTCGCCATCCGCATGATCACCGGCATGACGTGCTCGACCATCACGATGGTGACGCCGGACTGGTTGAGTTCGCGGATGATCTGCATCGGCGCTTCGGTCTCGGCCATGGTGAGGCCGGCCATCACCTCGTCGAGCAGGATGCACTGCGGATCGGTCGCGACGCATTTGGCGACTTCGAGCAGCTTCTTGTCCTGCAGCGACAGCGTCGCCGGCGTCTCGTCGAGCTTTCCGCCGAGCCCGACGCGGGTCAGCACGGCGGCCGCGTAGTCGATCGCCTCGCGGATCGGCCGGCGGGTCAGTGCCGCGGTGGTGACGACTTCGAGCGTCGTCATGTCGGCGAAGGTCTGAACGAGCTGGAAACTGCGCACCAGGCCGCGCCGCGTCAGCCGGTCCGGCGAAATGCCGGTGATGCGCTGACCGTCGAACCGCACCTCACCGCTCGACGGCGGCGCGAAGCCGGAAATCACGCTGAACAGCGTCGTCTTGCCGGCGCCGTTCGGCCCGATGATGCCCAGGATCTCGCCCTTCTCGACGCTGAACGACACGTCGTTCAGCGCGAGCAGGCCGCCGAAGCGCTTGCTGATATTGTCGACTTCGAGAAGGGCCACGGCCGGATCAGCTCTTGGGACGCGGAGCTGCCTGGGCGAACTCCTTCGGGAACACGACTTCCTGGCTCTGATCCGGCATCCACTGGATCATCATCGCCGAACCGTCGGTGAGCAGCCGATCGTCTGCGAACTGCAGTCCCTTCGGCTTGGCGATGTAGAGATGCGGGTCGCCGAACGGAATCTTGAAGCTCTTGAAGGCTTCGAGCAGCGCGTCGGGTTCGAGCGACTTGGCGTTCTCCAGCACCTGCTGCAGCACGCGCGCGCCCTGGGCGTATTGGACCGCGCCCTGGCCGATGCGATCGAGCTTGGCGACATCGCGCAGCTCGGCGATGATCTTCTGCATCGAATCCATCTTGGCGCCGGCGCTGAAGCCGGTCATGCCGAACAGATTGCGGGTCAGCACCGCCTTGCCGATCTCAGGCCCGAGATCCTTCCACAGCGACAGGTCCGAATAGCCGCCGGTGCCGCCGACGAACAGGCTGCCCTGGTAGTTGAGGTTGTAGCGAGCTTGATGCATCAGAATGCCGTCGCGCGGCGTCACCAGCCCGGTGACGACGTCAGGCTTCAGCGAGCGGATGCGGATCATCGCCGAGGTCTGGTCCTGCGCCTTGGTGTCGAGCGGCGCCTCGCCGATCACCTCGATGCCGCTCGCCTTCAGCTTCTCGACCAGGAACTTGTTGACCTGCTGGCCGGCCTCGTAGTTCGAGTAGCACATCACCGCGGTCTTGATCGCGAACTTGTCGTTGTCTCGCAACGACACGATGAAGTCGTGCATCGACTGGGCGTAGCCGCGATCATACGGATAGCCGAGCGAATACATGTAGGTCGACTTGGCGCCACCGGCCCAGATCGACAGCGTCGGAACCTTCAGCTCGTCGAGCACCGGCGTCAGCGCCAGCATCTGTGCGCTGAGGATGGTGCCGGTGAGCAGCGGCACTTTCTCTTCAGTGATCAGTCGGCGCGCTTCGGTCGCGGTCCGCGCCGGCTGGCTGGCATCGTCGGCCTGCAGCAACTGGATCTTGGCGCCGTCCTTGCTCTTGATGCCGCCGTTCTTGTTGATCTGATCGATGATATAATCGAACGCCGGCTTGCCTTCCTGCGCGTAGGCGGACAGCCCGCCGCTCATCGAATTGATCACACCGATCTTGATCGGCGCCGGCTCGGCGCTGGCGTTGCGAACCCAAGGCGCTGCGACCGTTCCGAGCATCAGACCAGTCGCACCGATTCCAAATGAACGTCGGGAAATGGACACGGGCGTTCCTCTTTGTTGTTCGTTACTGCTGCGAATTCGGCGGACTTATACGCAATGCTCGACGAAAGTCATCTCTAAACTCCGGCGAACTACATATTCGACAGGACGACCAGCCAGCGTTGTGGCGACGCGGTTTTCGCGCGTCGGCGAGCGCGCGACGCCCGAAGACGATCTCCGGCATTTTCCTGAATGCGGAATAAACTCGACTGCATCATCGAACGGTCGCGCAGCCGTTGTTGATGACGACGACATCGCGCTCGGCCACTTTGGCGCGGAACGACACTTGCGCCTCCGCATCGCTCCAGACTTCTGTGACGATGGTCTCACCGGGATAGACCGGCGAAGAGAACCTTGCCTGCATCTTGGTCAAACGGGTCGGATCGCCGTCGCAACACAACTCGACCAGCGCGCGGCACACCACGCCGAAGCTGCACAGCCCGTGCAGAATCGGCTTGTCGAAGCCGGCCTTGCGCGCCACTTCGGGATCGGCGTGCAGCGGGTTGTAATCGCCGGAGAGCCGATACAGCAGCGCGGCGCGCGGCGAGGTCGCAATCCGCAGCGATCGATCGGGCGCGCGTTCCGGCAGCGCGTGCGGCACCGGCAGCGGTCCGGACGGGCCACCGAAACCACCGTCGCCGCGCAACATCGTGGTCGCACTCAGGCGGCACAGCAGTTCGCCGGTCGCCTTGTCGACGACATCACGTTCCGACAACAGCACAGCGCCCTTGCCGGCGCCCTTGTCGAACAGGCCGGTGACGCGCGAGCGGCCCACCACCGTCGCTTTCGGCGGCAGCGGCTTGAAGATCTCGAAGCCCTGTTCACCGTGCAGCACCTTGCGCCAGTCGACGCCGGTCTCTTCGTTGCCGAGCCAGAATCCCGGATAGCCCAGCACCACCGACATCGACGGCAGCACCTGCAGATTCTGCTCGTAGACGTAGCGAAGCTGGCACGCATCGAGCGGCGCGTCGCCATAGCCGACGCCCAGCGCGTACAGCATGGTGTCGCGCTCGGTGTAGCTCTGCTCAATCTCGGGAATGGGCCAGTTGCGCAAGCGCGCGGGGTCGATGGGCATCCTTCCACTTCCTCTTGTTTTTGTGCAGCTTGCCACCCCGGCGACGGTCGCACAATATGCGAAATCGATTTTCGCACTGGCTACCCGCGGCCACGCCGCACGGAACACACCCTCATGGCGGCAAAGACAACCACGCACCGGACCACAACCGCCAAGCCCCCCACACCCGCGAGGGCCGCGAAACAATCCGCGTCGGCCGGTGCTGAAGATCGCGCACAGCGCCGGGTGGAACGTCAATCGCTGCAGCGGGCCGCACGCAGGCCGCGCGCGGATGCCGCCGACCGCGACGATGCCGGGGGCCGGCTGTTCGTCTCGGCGCTGGCGCGCGGCCTCGAAGTGCTCGGCGCCTTTCGCGCCGGCGACCGCGCGCTCGGCAATCAGGAACTTGCGGAGCGCACCGGCCTGCCGAAGCCGACGATCTCGCGGATGACGCACACGCTGATCCAGCTCGGCTATCTCACCTACGAGGCGCGCTCGGCGACCTATCAGCTCGGCGCACGGGCACTGGCGCTGAGCTACGCGGCGCTCGCCAATCTCGACGTCCGCAAGGCCGCATTGCCGTTCATGACCAAGCTCGCCGAAGACAGCCAGCTGCACGTCGGCCTCGGCACCCGCGAACGGCTGATGATGCTGAACATCGAGAGTTGCGAGAGCGACGCGCTGATCGGCCTGCGGCTGCCGCCGGGGTCGCGCGTGCCGCTCGCCACGACGTCGCTCGGCAAGGCCTATCTGGCGATGATCGGCGAAGATGAACGCCGCGCGCTGCTCGCCGAATTGCGCGACCATCACGGCGCCGAATGGCCGAAGATCGAAAAGTCGATCACCAAGTCGATGCGCGAGATGGCCCGGCAAGGCTTTTGCGTCTCGACCGGCGAGTGGCGGAAGGACATCAACGCGGTCGGCGCCGCGATCGTGCCACCGAACGGCGGCCCGGTGTATGCTCTGAGCTTCGGCGGCCCGGCCTACCTGGTGTCGCAGCAGCAACTGATCGAACACCACGGCCCGGCGCTCGCCCGCGCCGCCAAGGCGATCAGCGCGGCGCTGGGAGGGTAATGAACACTCATTATATGCGGTCGGGAGTTTGCCGACGGCCTCTCCCCGTCATTGCGAGCGAAGCGAAGCAATCCATCGTCCGGCGCACGGGAGCTGGATTGCTTCGTCGCTGCGCTCCTCGCAATTGTGCGAGTTCACTAATTCGTTGATCGCATGGTTTTGTCGGCGGCAAAGTCCTTCGGGGTTTTGCCGCCGAGGGCCTGGTGAGGCCGGAAGTTATTGTAATAGACCATGTATTCGAACAACTCGTTGGCGAAGTGGTCGAGGTTGTCGAAGGTGGCACCTTCGATCACGTCCTCGTCGAGCGTCCGCCAGAAGCGCTCGATTTTGCCGTTGGTCTGGGGGC